>JBBPIS010000137.1:0-20084 GCA_038040225.1 Planctomycetota bacterium | reverse complement strand
GAACCGTCCGCCACTGTTTGTCACTGGGACTTGCTGCTCTCAGTCGTCCCGCTTCCGCGCCGTTCGTAGTACCCGCGCACCAAGTCACGATAGCGGGTGGGGACGGGATCGCGATCGACGGGGACGAGGGAATCGGGGGACTCGCGGCGGGAGATTTCTTCGGCCAGTTGGCGCTGGAGTTCAGTCAGCGGTTCTCTCACCGTCGTGCGGACCAAGTCCCAGTTGGGCGCTTGCGAGTGACGTTTGAATTCGGCGCGGACGCTTCTCGCCCGTTCGCGAACCTTGGCGACTTCGGCTTGCAGTTTGGGGTCGCTCACCATCGACTCGACATCGCGCAGACGTTCGTTCCATTCGGTGAACTTTTCGCCGGTCAGCGGCCCTTCATTGCCGCCACCCGGTCCTCCGCCGAAGCCACCTTGCTCGCCGCCTTGTGGTTTGCCGGGACTCGGTTTCGCGCCGCCTCGTTGAGGTTGACCTCTCAGTCCGGCTCGGCCAGGTTTGTTGGAGGACTCACCGCCCGGCGACTCACCCTGACCTCCAGCGCCTTCGCCCTGCGAGCCCGCTTGGCCGGGTTGGCCGTTTGGTGAGGGCTGACCCGGTTGAGGTGAACCCTTGCCATCAGGAGTCTGCCCCGGTTGGCCTTCGCCCTGACCCTGACCTTTGCCTTGTTGTCCCTGTCCCTTTTGACCCTGACCCGGCTGTTTGCCGGTCCCTTGTTGCGGCTGGCCTTCCTTCGGTGGTTGTCCTTCCTTGGGCGAGCCTTCTCCGCTGCCGGGTTGGTTCGACTTCGGGTCTTGTCCATTCTCAGAGGGCTTGCCCGTTCCCGGCTGGCTTTCACCCTGACCGGGCTTCGAGGGTTGCCCTTCGCCTGTCGGCGAGTTGCCCTTTGAATCACCTTCACCTTGTTCGCCGGGCTTCTTCTCGCCACCGCCTGGTTGCTGCAACGCGATTTCTTTATCGAGTTGCTCGGCGAGATCGGCCAACTCGCGGCGTGCCCGCTTCAACGATTCGACTTCGTCACCGAGGATCCCTTCCGTCGCCTTCTCGATTCCCTGCTTGAGGCGGTCGATTCCCGCGCGGGCCTGTTCTTCGGCCTTCTGCGCTTCGGGGAGGAATCCAGCGCGGAGCAGTTGCGACGTGGCATCCAGCGCCTGATCGGTCTTCATCTCGCGCGACGAACGGACCGTGTCGTAAAGCTGCTTTGACAGGAGTGGTTCGGCGGTCTCGGACTGTTCGACGATTCCCTTGGCCGCATCGATGAGGTCGTTCGCCTGCTGACGCTGCTCCTTGAACTCGGCCTCCAAGTTTTGACGGTCCTTCGACTGGCGGAGCGAACGTTTCGCTTCGTCCTGCAGCGCGGCGAGCCGATCGGCGAGTTGCTTCTCATTTTCGGCGAGCTGTCGCGCCTCCTCACGCAGCGATCGCATCGCGTCGGCGAATTGTGCCGACGTCTGTTTGCGGAAGTCTTCCTGCAACTGCTGCAACTCACGCTCGGCCCGCGTTCCGGCGTTGAGGGCCTGCGAAAGCTGACCCTCGCGCAGTTTCTCGGTGGCATCGACCATCTGCTGTCGCGTTTGTTCCAACTGCTGGCGCGTGTCGTTCAGTTTCTCCTGTTGCGGCGATTGAGCCATCTTGTTGCGCAATTCGTCCGCGTCGTGCAGGAGTTGTTGTTGATCGTCGCGCAGCCGTTTGAGTTGCCGCTCCAATTCTTCCTTCTCGGCCTCGGACTTGGCCGTGCGAAGAGCGGCTTCGAGTTCCTTGAGTTGTTCGTTCACGCCCTCCTGCCGTTTGGCAAGCTCCTTCAACCGGTCGAGCATCGCGAGGTCTTCTTGCTGCTGCTGACCGGGCTGCTGCTGGCCCGCCTTCTGCGATTCGTAGCGGTTTTGTTTGTTGTTGAGTTCCAACTGTTGAAGCTGCTGTTCCGAGACGCTGGCCTGGCCACCACCGGAACCTCCCGTACTTTGTTGGCCCTGCATCATCAGGTGCTCACGCGCCCGCAGCTTGAGCAGTCCCTGATAGGCCGCCTGTTCGGCGGTGGCGGCGGCGGTGAGCGGCGTCAGGCTCGATTCGCTCAGCGACTGGCCGAGCGACCGGTCGGCGGCGGCCATCTTCTCGCCAATCGACGTCAGGATCGGCTGGACTTTCGGGTCGGTCAGCTTCTCGGCGAGAGCCTCCAACTGGTCGATGGCCTGTTGTTGACTTTGGCGGATCACGGTGACGTGCTCCGCCAGCTTCGTGTCCCATTTCGTGCGCTGCGACCGCGCCAGCTTCCACGTGGCGACGACGATCTGCTTCTGCAACGTGGCGAGCTTCGTCAGGGGGTTGTCTTGCTGCTGGCTTCCCGACGATTGCGATTGGCCGCCGGGAGGAGACTCAAGCTGCCGGAAGATTTCCTCGAATGGCCGGACCTCGGCGAAGAACAGGTCGCTGCTGGTGCGACGCGGCTGGCCATCGGGGCCGAAGTCGTCGGCATAGACGTAGTAGGAGATCAATTCATCCGGCTCGACCTTCAGTTCTTCAAGCCGTTGCAGGTGCGAGAGTTTTCTTTGTTGTGAACCTTGCTGGTCTTTGCCAAGCGTGATCGAGAGCGGCTCGCGACCGGGGATGCTGAGGACGAGACCCGTTTCGACGAGACCGAAGTCATCCGACGCGGTCGCTTCGACCAGGACCTCTTCGAGCGGTGAGACTTTCACGTCCTGGCCGGGGAACGCCAGCTTCAGTTCCGGTGGACGATTGGGGACCGCCTCGAACCGGAATTCCTCGGGATCGCGATTTTTACGCCCGGCGTCGTCGGTCAGCTCGAGTTTCATCCGGTGACGCTTCTTCGGCACGAAGTCGGTGCGATAGACGAGCGGGTTCGCCGGGTCGGCGGTCAGCGCGACGGAGGTGCCGTCGAGATCGATCAGCTTCGCGGTGACGAGCGGCTTGTTGACTCGACACGTCACGCCAATCGTGGTCCCTTCCACGACGGTCGACTCGAAGGCGTCTTCGAGGTTCTTCGTTTCGAGGCTGGTGTAGCCGGGAAATCTCAGTTCGAGATCGGATCGGACGAGCGCAGGCAAGTCGTAGACGGTCAACTTGAATTCGCGCGTCTGCCTGCCATCGAAGTCGATCAGGTAAGTCAGGTCGTGCTTCACCGAGGGCAATCGCCCGCCGAAGATCGGATCGTCGAGGCTTTTTGTCAGGGGAAGCCGCTGCTCCTGCTCCGTCACTCCCGTCGCAGGGGACTGATGGGACGAATGAGACTTATGGTTTGCATGAGTCGCATTGGTCGCATCCGTCCCATTTTTTTCTTCCACCGAAGCCGCCGCGCGCCACACCAGATTCACCCCCGCAGGCAGTTTCGCGGTGAAGCGGGCGAGAACGAGCGGGCTGCTGCCGCGTTCAATCTCCGCATCGCCGGGTTCGACGATCGGTTGGTCGGTTTCTTTCTGAGCCGATTGAAACAGGCCGTGACTCGTCACGGAATTCGCCTGCTGCGCCGCCGACGGGACGAGACAAACGCAAATCGTGACAAATGCGGCAAGCGCGACGGTCTGGCCGAGGAAGGCGTTCCTCAACCGTCTGGGAGGAACCGCATCAGTCCAGTCGTTGATGCGCGAATGATGCACGGCTTCGGCAATGACCTGACGTTGCAGGACGTTCCAGCGTCCGGACTGCACGTCGGGGCATTGCTCGAGCGCCGCGAGGAGTCGCGAGTCGAGTTCGGGAAAGGCTCGTTCGACGTGCCGCGCGATCTCGGCCCTCGCGAGCGAGAGCGACTTGGACCGGACCCACAAGATCGTCGCCGTCAGCCACGCCGCACCAAAGATTCCCCCGAGCGCGAACCCGAACGGCCGACCAAATCCCAACCAGACCAGCGCCAGCCCGGCGAAGCCGATCCAGCACCACATCAATCGCCGCCACAACCACAAGCGTCCCAGACGCTGTCCGACGAGCGACATTTGGTCGCGAAGCTGCTGCTCCAGCATGACGGCACTCCCGCACGGGGGACATTGCTTCGCACGGCGGTCACGGGAATCACGGCTCGCTCACTGCATCGGCGTTGCGAGTCCGTTCGTCACGAGCCGGCGAAGAGATCAGTTTGGCACGCGGCAAGAATACCCGAGCCTCTGACGGGCGTCACGCCCGAGTTACCCGAAGGCCGAACCTGAAATGTTCTCACTCCCCGAACTTCGGGAACTCGCAGGCTCAGAAATCCCCCATCATCTCGCCATCGGCGCGGTGCATCAGGGTGCGGAGCGTTGCGGGGTCGATGTTCTCGCTCAAAAACCGAACGGAACTGTCACCCAACAGGAATTGAGCGCCGCCCGTGTGATAGCTGCCCGGTCCTCCCACCTGGTTGGTCCCCGCATTGCTCACGGAGACAACTCGTGGCGGAGAATTGAACAATCTGTTGATCCAGGATTGATACTCGGGAGGAGCCGGATTTCCGTTCGCGTCGAGCTGTCCTCGGTTCTTCCACACCACGCCATTCCGCAGCGAGGACTTGGTCCCCGACATCCAGCCCAGTTCCCCGCCCTGATTGATCGGCGACTCCACCACGAAGACCGTGTTGGAAAGGCCGTCGGTGATCTGCTCGCAGCGGACCGAGCTGTTGAGAAACAGGACGCCGTTTTGATTGACGTCGATCGGCGTTTCGTAGTCGTTGTGGATGCCGCAGTAGTTCGTCACGCCCACTCCCGGTGGGAGGGTACTTGGATCGGAGGGGCAGATCAAACACGCCAGGAAGC
Organism: Planctomycetota bacterium; assembly: GCA_038040225.1. GTDB lineage: Bacteria > Planctomycetota > Planctomycetia > Planctomycetales > Planctomycetaceae > Schlesneria. The sequence goes on along the minus strand of JBBPIS010000137.1, from coordinate 15,351 downwards.
GAGCGCGAACCGGACGATTCGCCTGCGAGTAAACACTGCTCGTGAAGTCGATGTGGTTGTAGTCGTTGGTCAGTTCCATGAACGGCAGAATCTGAGTAATCCAGCCCATGTGGAAGTCGGTTTCGTCCTCCTTGCTGACAATCGGTCCCGTGACGTTCTGCGTCCCCGGCGGAAGAACACGATGGGCCGACTCGTAATTCTGAAGGGCGATGCCGATCTGCATCAGGTTGTTCTTGCACTGAGTCCGCCGCGCCGACTCGCGAACCTGCTGCACGGCGGGCAGCAGCAGGCAGATCAGGACTGCGATGATGGCGATCACAATCATCATTTCGATCAGCGTGAAGCCGCTCGGACGGTGAACGCGAAGCGGTGGTGAACTTGTTGGTGGCAACATGCCAAACTCCCTGAGCGTTGGAGGTCGTGGAATGGCGATCAAAAATCTTAGGGCATCTCACCATCAGCCCGATGCGCCAGGTTGCGAAGCAGCATGGCATCGATCGCGTAGGGAACGAGTCTGACCGCACCATCGCCCATCACAAGATTGAAGCCCTCACCGTGCCGGCTGCCCGGTCCGCCGACGGCCGTCACGCCACCTCGATCGAACTCCGCCAGTTGTTGCTGCATGGAGGGGCCTTGTTCGTTTCTCCGCCGCACAGAATAGGCGGGCGGTTTGTCGGGGCGTGCGCGGTTGGACCACACCACGGCATTGCGCAACGTGGCCGAAGTTCCCGACATCCAGCCCAGTCCGCTGCTGGCTGCCGAACTTCCTTCAACGACGAACATGGTGTTCGCACAGCCATCGGTCACGTCGCTCAAGCGGATTGAGCTGTTCAGAAACAGCACGCCATTTTGATTCGCATCGATCGGCGTCTCATAGTCGTTGTGGATACCGGCGTACTCCGGTCCCGCCGGTGTGCCGCTGCTTGGGCAACGGAACAGGGCGGGCGACTGCTTGCGCACGTCCGAGTTTTCGGGGGCATAGACACTCTTCGTGAAGTCGATGCGGAGGTATTCGTTCTTCAGCTCGAGAAACGGCAGCACCTGCACGAGCCAACTCATGTGATAGTTGGCCACATTCTCGGACGCCGCGATGGGGCCGGTCGCATTCACCACGCCCGGGGGCAGCACGCCATGCGCCGACGAATAGTTTTGCAGGGCGAGGCCGATTTGCAGCAGGTTGTTCTGACACGAAACACGCCGCGCCGCCTCTCGCGCCTGCTGAATGGCGGGCAGCAAGAGCGCGGCGAGCATGCAGACGATCGCGATCGCAACCAGCAATTCAATCAGCGTAAAGCCGCCCGGGCGACGAACGCGAGGCGGTGGTGAACTCGTCGGGGCGGACATGCCAGACTCCGTGGATGACCGAGGTCGGACGACGACGATCAGAATTCGCCGAGCATCTCACCATCTGCCCGATGCGCCAGGTTGCGGAGGATGTGCGAGTCGATGGTTTGGCTGAGATACCTCACGCTGCCGTCGCAGAACACGGCTTGAAAACCTCCCGAGTGCATGCTGCTGAAGCCACCGACAAACTCCGAGCCGTCCGTCGGCGCATTGGGTTCTTCCCCCAGGGCACCACCTCCCCCGTACATCCCACCAACGCGATTTTGCCCCGGAAACGGATGTGTCGTGTAATCGGGAATCGCGCCGGTTCCCGTTGGCGTCGTCCGGATGACCATGTTGCGCAGTGACGAGCGTGTCCCCGACATCCAACCCAGATCCGTCCCCTTGTGCGTCGCGACCTCCGCCACGATCAGGGTTGAGGAACTGCCGTCGGTGATCTGGTCGTGCCGGATCGAACTGTTGAGGAACAGCACGCCATTCTGATTCACGTCGATCGGCGTCTCGAAATCGTTGTGGACGCCGCAGTAGTTGTTGGTTCCCGCGCCGGTCGGACCCAGCGCCTGGCCGTAGTCAGAGGGACAGCGCATCGTGGTGAGAATGCGGGCGCGGACCGGCAGGTTCTCGGGCGAATAGACGCTCTGTGTGAAGTCAATGTGCCTGTAGACGTTCTTCTGTTCGAGGTACGGCAGAATCTGAACGATCCAACTCATGTGATAGTCGGCCGCGTTCGTCTGGCCGGGGTTGACCGGCAGGGGGCTCTGGGCACCGCCAACCCCGAACATGGGAACGGTGGACACGGGCTCCCGGCTGACGATCGGGCCGGTCGCGTTGGAAGTCCCCGGTGGAAGGACACCGTGCGCATGCATGTAGTTACTCAGCGCGAGGCCGATTTGCATGAGATTGTTCTTGCACTGCGTGCGCCGCACCGATTCGCGGGCCTGTTGCACGGCTGGCAGCAACAGTGCGATCAGCACGGCGATGATGGCGATCACAACCAACAACTCGATCAACGTGAAGCCGCTCGAACGGTGACAGCGGCCTCGGCAAGAACTCGGCGCAATTGGCATGATGGTTCCTGAAAGACTTCTCGTTCCCGGTGAACAGCGCAATCAAAATTCGCCGAGCATCTCGCCGTCGGCCCGATGCGTCAGGTTGCGGAGCAGTTTGGGATCGACGTTCTGGCTGATGAACCGGACCGAACCGTCGCCCATGACGTTGTGCCAGCCGCCGGTGTGGAAGCTGCTTGGACCTCCAACGGTTTCCGCTCCCGTCGTCGTTGCGTTCAGTTGCTGTTGTTGCGCGATGGGGAAGGCTCCCCGTGAATTGAGATGCGAGGTGTAGCTCGCTGCGATCGGCTGGGCCGGGCTGGCGCCTGGTTTGTCGTCCGGGGCGGCAGTCACCTCCGGGGCCGGTGCCGCAGCCGCAGCCTCCATCTCGGCCCGGTTGGTCCACAGGATGCCGTTGCGCAGCGTGGCCCGGGTCCCCGACATCCAGCCGAGATCGGCTCCCATGTCGGCGCGCGCCTCCATCACGTAGATCGTGTTCGAGCTGCCGTCGGTCACCTGTTCGTAGTGAATCGCACTGTTCAGGAACAGCACGCCATTCTGATCCACGTCGATCGGCGCTTCATAGTCGTTGTGAACGCCGCAGTAGTTTGTCAGTCCCACGGTCTTGCCATGGGTGTTTGGATCCGAAGGGCAGATCAGTGTTTGCATCTGTCGGACTCGCACCGGACTGTTCGCCGGGGAGTAAACGCCCTGGGTAAAGTCGATGTGGTTGTAGACGTTTTGTTGTTCGAGATATGGCAGGATCTGGACGATCCAGTTCATGTGGTACTGAGTCACATCCTCCTTGCTGAGGATGGGGCCGGTCGGGTTCTGAGTTCCCGGCGGCAGAACCTCGTGCCCCATCATGTAGTTTTGCAGGGCCAGGCCGATCTGCATCAGATGGTTCTTGCACTGGGTGCGCCGCGCCGCCTCGCGCGCCTGTTGGACAGCGGGCAGCAGGAGCGCGATCAACACGGCGATGATCGCGATCACGACGAGCAACTCAATCAACGTGAAGCCGTGTCGGCCGGGGGTACGAGACGAAGGGGAAACGCGAACGGTGGACATGATCTTCTCCTGCGAACGAGGTTGGAAATGTGCTGCGACTCTTGACCTCGCCCCGTGATCGGGGGAACGGGGCTAGAGTGAGGGAGGCTTCGGAGTGGTCACGGTGATGCGTTTGGTGAAGCGGATTGCCGTGGGTGAGTCCTGCGGGTACTCGGCCGTGGCGACGATGATCGTCCGCTCGGGATGATCGGGTACGGGGGAGGCGGCGATGCGGACCGAGGCGGTCCGTCCGGCCGACAGTTGTTCGGCGGGGACGGACCACGTCTCACCGGTGTATTCGGGCGAAGCGTTCAACTGAGCAACGGCTCGCGCGGCTCCCGAATCGGCCAGCCAGACGGCCTGCGTGTGCAGGGACTCTCGCTGAAGTTGCTGCCGGGAGATCGAGACCGTCTTCAACAGCGAGGCGCCGAGCATCGAGACGATGAGCAGCGCGAGGATCGCAAACACGATCATCGCCCCGCGGCGGGGACTCTGGCGAGACGAGGCGTTTCGGACAACAAGTCGTTTCACTTCGACTCCTCCTTCACGGGCGCGGGCGACTTCGTCGCGCTGGCGGTTTCAAATTTGTCATCGCGCCCGAGAGCGGCTTCGATGGCAAGCGATCGTCGCGGGCGAGCCGCCTGTGGTTGCGGCGTGACCGTGCTTCCCTGCCGTTCGATGGCCAGACTGACCATTTCGACTTTCGCTTCGTCGGTCGAAGTGGCCAGGCGCATCTGGCACTCCGGCAGCCGATAGAACTCGCGGCTGGTGGCTTTGCCGTCCGCGATCAGTTCCCGAAGCACGTCACCTTTGTGGATCGAGTAGACAACATTCGCCGGTGTACTCGCCCCGGCGACGGTGTCGCGCGATGACATCAGCACCAGGCTCGATGCCAGTCCCGCTTCATTTTCGCTGAACGTTGCCGTTGTTGCGGCGTGAACGTCGCGACGGAATTGATCGGCCAGCCGCGACACCGTGCGTTCCGTCAGGGCCGCCCGCATCGCGAGTTGCTCGGACAGGAACAGGCGATGGAAGACGACCCCCACCATGCTGAAGAGGATCGTGATGATGGAGACCACCACCATCAATTCGATCAGCGACGCCCCGCGCCGCATCCCGCGCAAAGGCATCGTGCGTTGAGTCGGTGACTTCATTGCGTCTCCTCCCCGTTCGGATAGACCCACGCCGACAACCGAATCGGTGAGACAAATTCTCCCGATCGGCCCTTCCAGCGGACGGACACGGCCACCTGCTTCGAGCGCGGTGTCTCCGACAATTCCTTCACCGCGACCCGCCGTTCCAAACCGGGAAGCAGCGTCTGGACATCGGCCGGTGGTGCGGTGAGTTCCTGCTCGCCGACCGTCAGTTCCGACCAGGTCCGGGTCATGGTCCGTTCGAGCAGGTTGGTGGCATGCTGCAATGCAAACTGCCGCTGCTCCGACGACCGGCGTTCGTGAGCCACGACCGTCAAAAGCGGGATCGAGACCGAGAAGACCACCGCCAGCAGGATGCAGGTCGAGATCAACTCAATCAGCGTGAAGCCGCGTCGGGCAAATGATGGTTCGCGCCGTAATGCCTGCTGTCCACTTGTGCCGCCACATGTCACACACCCGCGGGCAGCAGGTGCCACAGGCCGTGAGCGAGGACCAACCGTTCGCTGTCCGCTGCGCCCTCGCGCGCAGATCGGGCTGGTTTGGGAATGCGACCCCGGCGGCGCGGGCATTCGATACTGGGCTTCGTTCAACACGAGAAGACTCTCCTCAACTCAGATCGTTCAGCAGTTTGATGAGTGGCAGAAACATGGCGATCACCACAAAGCCGACGATGGCTCCCAGGGCGAGAATTGCCATCGGACGCAGCAACTCGATACCGGCTTTGAGACGGTACAGCCAGCGGCGGTCGAGGTTGTCGGCCAGCGCCACGAGCGCCCACGGCAGATTGCCCGCGCGTTGAGCGGTCTCAATCAACGCGACTTCGTTCGGCTTCAGAAATCCCTCGCGAGCCAGCAGTTCCCAGCACGACAGGCCCTGACTCAGCCCCAGTCGGATGGCGGCCGCTCGTCGCTGCAGTCGGATCGGCCCGGAGGACGTCACAAACGGATCGAGGGCCCGTTCAATCGGAGCCCCCATCTCCACGATGCTGGCCAGAGATCGCAGCACGTCCGACGCATGGGGACGGACCGTCCAGCGGCCCGCCCACCGCTGCCACAACTCGCGCCAGCCGTGGAAATGAGCCATCGCAACTGTGACGACGGTTGCCCCCATGAGGTAGATGACGGGGGCCGTCAGATACCAATAGTTGACGAACACGTCAGACCCATTGATGAGCGCGATCGTCATCCCCGGCAACTCCGTGCCGAAGTCGTCGAAGATCTTCTTGAACTTCGGGATGATGTAGTACATCAGGAAGCCGAGAATCAGCACCATCACGGTCAGCACCGCCGCCGGATACGTCACGGCGGAATGTGCGTCGAGGGACTGGCTGCCGTCGGTGAGTTGCCGGGTGTGCTTGATCGCCGCATTGCGCAGCGACTCGGCAAGCTTTCCCGACTGGATGCCCGCCTGGATTTCGAGCGTGGCCGTGCGCGAGAGCAATCCCTGCGGCACCGCCAATTCGCTGCGAGGCAGTCCGCGCCGCAATCGATCGGCCAGTTCGAGCAGCCGTGTGTGCCGCTTCCCCCAGCTTCCACGCGCGTACGCCTCGACGTCATCGGCGAGGTTTCGATGCGACAGAACCGAGGTCGCCAGCATCCACAGCAACTCGGCCTCCTGGGCGCGCCGACGCGAACCGGACAGCTTCAGTTCGGCTTCGGCCAACTGGGTCGCGGCCATCACCAGCATCACGAACGCAATCAAAGCCACCGGCCGGCCGAGCATCGCCGTGGTCAGCAACACGAACAGGCCGATGCCCACGAACAGGTAGCTGAGCAGGAACAGCGTGCGGCGGCGCGGTCCTGACCACGATGTCTCGGGCTGCGCATCGGCGGCGATCCGCAACCCGAGTGCAATCACGAACAGTGCCAGAGGCAACAGGACGATGGATACTCCGATGAGCACTTCCATGACAGACTTACCCCTTCAAGACAGATCGTTCAGCAACTTGATCAACGGCATAAACAGCGCGATCACAATCGTCCCCAATCCGACGACCGTGAGGACCATCACGAACGGCTCGACGATGCTGGACGTCAGATGCGAGCTGACTTCGGTGCGCGCGGAATAGATCTCGGCCAGCCCGTGCAGTGCGTCCGCGAGAACCTTCGGCGACGTCGCCTCGCGCAGCACATGAGCCAGCGACGAGGGGAAGCCACACGTGATGGCCGCCATCTCCGCCTCAATCCCGCGGTCAATGTCCAGTGCCAGTTGGACGCTCATCAGTTGAAGCCATTCGTCTTCACTGGACTCACCCGCCACGAGCGCACCCGCCGCCAGCGGCATCCCGGACTCTACGAAGACCGCCAACAGGTGGCAGAATTCGCTCAACGCGGCCAGCCGAAACAGCGGCCCGATCAGCGGGATCGACCCCGACCAGCGACGGGTCACCAGCCAGTGGCCGCGCCAGGCGAATGGACCGGTCGCGAGAACGAGCACCACGGCGAGTGCCAGCAGAGCCGGCAACCGATTGGCGGCGCAGAACCGCGACACCGAAATCACCGCGACCGTGATGCCGGGCAGTTCGGTTCCAAAGTCATCGAAGATTTTCGCGAACTGCGGCACGATCACCACAAACAGGAACGAACCGACGGTCGCCACGATGGAAATCAAAAACAAGGGGTAGGTCAGCACCACCCATAACTGCCGCCTGAGTTCGTTCGAGCGGCGAGTCTGCTCGACCGACCAGTGCAACACCGCATCAAACCGGCCGAATTGCGTCCCCTGCTCCGCCAGAACCCGCAGCGCGGGAGACAGCCGCAGTTCCACGGAGTTGAGCGCCTGGTGCAACGATTCACCCCGCTCCAGTCGCGCGGCCAGTTGCCGCAGACCCCGGCGGGTCTTCGGCGAGTACGTCTCGTCGGCCATCGCATTCAGGGCCGGCGCGAGCGGCAACTTCGCCCGGGCCGTCGTGTCGAGTTGCCCCAACACCGATTCGACGTCCGCATCAGTAAACCGGATCACCGGCTGATCATCGTGTGTCGAAGTCATGCTGTCAGACCATCCTCACTCATTCGGTATCGACCTTCGATCGTCACGTTTGAAACTGCAGCCTCGCGCGTCCACCAACCCAGTGTCCAACTTCTTTCCGCTGACAATTCAGTCACACAGACCACATCATCATTCGCATCAAAGGGCGAAACGGCTCAAGAAACACCAACAAAAAGACTGTCACCATCACGGCGGAGACCAACACACTCACCGGCACCAGCGCGGCCGCGATTGTGCGCGACTGTTCCTCAGCGCGGAGCGCATAGGAATCGCCGAGTGTTCGCAGCGATTCGGATCGAGCTGTCACAGGAACCGGGTCTCGCAGCAGGTGTTCCAACGACCAGGGCATCCCGCTCATCTGCACGGCAAAGTTGGTGGGGACTCCTCGATCGAGATCACCCGCGAACTGAAGGCCCTGTTCGCGGAGCCAGACGTGTTGGTCGATCTCTGCGGCGCGGCGGACTGCGGAGGGGACCGACATCCCTGCACCCACGAATACCGCCAGCAAATGCAGGAACTCGGAACAGGCCAGGTTGCGAAACAGCGATCTCGGTCCCGACCAGGCTCCATAGCGGCGCAGCCTCGGCAGTCGCTCGCTGGCGATCCCCAGCAGTCCAACGGCGATCGCCAGCCACGCCCCCAAGACGGAAGTCGTTGCAAATGGCTAGTCGGCCGCCGCGTGGCAGATACAACCCCAGACTCGCGTACTCATTGGCATGGGATCAGACTGATACCACGCGCCGAGAGAGACTTTACCCAACATCGGTCCGGCGACCAGCAAGGCCATCATTGGGATGGCCGCAGCGCCCACGAAGCAGAAGAGCGGAAGCAGCAACGTCCGACGGACGCCCGCTCGCAAGTCCCCCACCCGACGCAAGTGTTGAACAAGCTGTGGCAGTACCAACTCCGCCCGCTCCATTTCACCCGGCTCTGCCAGGAGCACTCGAATTGCCGCGGGGAGCGACTTCGCCAGCGAGGCCACAGCCTGAGCCGGTGCCTCACCCCGATCCAGCCGCTCGATCAACTGCTGCAACGCGACGCGCAACCGACCGGTGACCGCATCCGTCTCTTCGACCAAGGCCCGCAGTCCATCGACCAGAGACTTCGACCGGTGCGTCGACACGCCGAGCGAACTCGACGGTGCCACACTGCGGGCAATGCCCGGTAAGCCGCTCAGCGATTCGTTGTTGGCCACCGACATCTGTCTCAAATTTCCTTCGTGCGGGGTCGTGTCTGAGAATTGAGTCTCGCGTTGTTCCCGGTCACCGAATCACTCGTGCATGAAGCCGCCCCACAGCTCCCGCAGTGGAATGAAGAAGAGCATGCTGTAAGCCAGCACGATGATTCCCGAGATGAAGACGGTCGTCAGCACCGGCAACCAGAACTTGAACAATGTCGCATGGTGCAGGGCCCGCCGGCGATACGACTCCGCCAGCAATTGCAGCGTCTCAATCAGCGTGCCCTGCTGCTCCGATGTGGCCAGCATCCAACGCATCAGCGGTGGCAGTGCCTTCGCACGCGGGAGCGCCTCGGCCAGCGAGCCGCCTCGTTGCAGTTCGTCCCCGACTTGGGCAACCGCTGCACGAAGACGGCGATCATCGGTGGCATCGCCCGCGCGACGCAGGGCTTTCTCCAACGGCAGGCCATGCGAAACCTGCAACCGCAGCAGTTCCACGAATTGCGCCCAATTGAGGCTGCGATGGACCGAGGCCACCCCCGGGATCCAACTCCAGGCCATGAAGGTTCCGGCTCGCCGACCTCGAATCAGGACGAGGCCGACGAAGGTCACCAAGGCTGCGATGGGAATCAGCCCTCCCCAAATCGGCAAGGTCCGATGCAGGACACGCAGGATTTTGAAAACCAACGTGTCGGGGAACTGGAACATCTCGGCCGTGGACAAATACGCCGGTGCGACAGTCATCACGAACAGCACAAACAACGCGTATCCGACCACGGTCACAATTGCCGGATTGACCAGTGCCAGCGACACGCGCTGCCGCGCGTCCTGCTCGACCTGCGCCGAGAGCGTCAACGACCCGAGGGCCTCCGCCAGCCGACCCGATTGCAATCCGGCTCCGACGACCGCCGTGTAGATCGGTGAGACGGCAGGGCCTTCCTGCTCCAGGGCCTCCACCAGGGTCCGCCCACTCGACAAGCGGTCCGCCAACCGCTCGGCGAGGTGTCCCAACCGAGTCGGCACGCTGCCGCTCAATCCTCGCAAACCAAGTTCCATCGGGACACCCGCCTTCACCAACGCGGCGATTTCCAGATTGAGGGCGATCAAATCATCCAGCCGAGGTGGCGGGCCGGATGACGGTGGGGTGGGTTCTGGCATGGGTTTCAGTTTTCAGTGCTCAGTTTTCGGTGTTCAGTTTGCATTGCTCAGCACTCGATTCGCGTTTCGTCTTCTCTGAATGTCGGAAGCCCAGGACGCGCCGGGCTTCGATGGGACTGAGGCGTCCTGCGGTGACGGCCTTTGCAGCGCGTTGACTCATGCTCTGCATCCCCGCTCGTTCCGCGAGTGAAGACAGTTCGGTGGCGTCGCAACGGGAGAGGATGCCGCGGCCGACGTCCTTGTCATTGGGATCGAGCAACTCGGCGATCAGCATCCGTCCGTGATAGCCCGTGCCATCGCAGCGTTCGCACCCAACGGGGACTCGCACGCGAGGCACCACAAATCCCAGCTTCGCCGCGTCGTCATCGGTCCACGTCGCGCAATCACACAGCGAGCGGAACAGTCGCTGACACAGAATGCCCAACAATCCGGTGCGCAGCAGGTAGGGCTCGATCCCCATGTCACCCAGTCGACTGATGGCCTCCGCCGCGCTTCCCGCATGAAACGTGCTGAGCACCAGATGTCCGGTGAGGCACGCCTGAAAAACAGTCTCGGCCGTTTCGCGATCGCGGATCTCGCCGACCAGAATCGCATCGGGATCCTGTCGCAAGAGGGATCGCAACCCCGTCGCATAGTCGAACCCGGCTGCTCGATTCACCTGCGACTGCGACACGCCCGCCAGCACCGTTTCCACGGGGTCTTCCAACGTGACGATACTCTTCCCCGCACCAGATTCTCGATGCAGTTCGCGCAGACAGGCATAGGCCGTCGTCGTCTTGCCGCTGCCAGCCGGCCCCGTGATGAGGAACGCTCCGGCGGTCTCGCGCAACAGATTAAGCAGTTCGTGCTGAATGTCGTCTGGCAAACCGAGATCGCTCGGCCACTGATAGCGTCCCGTCCCGGCAAACAAACGGACGACAGCCTTCTCACCGTACAACGTGGGGAAGGTGCTGAGCCGCATTTCGATGTCAGGCGTTCCCTCGCGCAGTCGCCCTTCTTGTGGGACGTCGGTCCGGTACGTGAGCAGATCGGCGAGCACCTTCAACCGCGCGGCGACGTTCGCCGCCAGCTTGCGCGGCAGCGTCGTCACGGATTGCAGCACACCGTCGATTCGCCACAGCACCGTCAGCTCCGTCTCGCCCGGCGTGAAATGGATGTCGCTCGCCCGCGCTTCACCCGCCACCCGCAACACGGCCGCGACAACTTCGCTCACGTAGTTCGGATGAGCCGAGTCGCCCTGCGGCATCTCTGCCTCCAGGCGTTCGCTCAACCCACTCGCCGTGGGACCAGTCAACAGGATTTCAGTCGTTGCCGGGCTGGACATCGTGAGCCAGATTCGTGACAGATGAGATTGATCGAAGTGAACGGGTCTGAGCCGGTTCGGCGGGAGAAAAGTCTCGCTCCGAGTCGCCAATCACGCGGTGTCAGACATTTTGTCATTGTGGCGACAACTTTCGAGTCACGCAACCGCAGATCGCCAAGATTGTGAAGTCTGCTCAATGATTTCCCGTGTGCGGGTTCGATTCGACCCCGTGACTCAATGAATGCAGCCGTTGCCTCATTGACGGAGGTGTCGTTTGAGACCGCTGCTTGACCAGTTTTTGCGCGGGGTCAATAATGCAACCGTTCCGTACCGCTCCTGTTTGGAGTTGATGCCTCATGTTCCGATTGTTGCCCGTTGCTGTTGGCCTGCTGTTCATCATGAGGGGAGCTTCAACTCTTCAGGCTCAATCGACCTACCCGACGGTCTACGGTTCCACCGGTCGTCCGTATGGACCGACTCAGGCGGCGTACCAGTATCAACGACAGTACGGTCGGCCGTGGCATGGTTATGGTGGTCAGGTCTCAACCGGAACTTTTGGAGGCACCTACGCGGTGCCCGGTCTGCTCGGGTACTCCTCTTATTATGGCTGCCATCATGCGGCACCGTGGGGAGGGCCGATCTACATCAACACCTTCGCTCCGTTGGGCTACTCAGCACCCGGTCCGTACATCTATGGGATGGAGCAACTGACCAATCCCGGTTGGTTCACTCCCAACGTTTTTCCGTTGGGTGGCACCCCTCTGCGAAACCCCGCGATCCCACTCGCGGGCCCCGATCTGGCCGATGGGCTTGGTCCCGTCCAACCGCTCGACGCGAAGATCGATCCCTCGCAGCGTCCGGTTGTTCCCTCCAGCACCGCCGCGCGGTTGAAGAGCCTGGAGAAGCAGGCGTTCGGTGACGAGCAACTCCGCAAGCAACAATGGTCGAAGGCGTATGTCGAGTACCGTGCATCAGTCGATGCCGCGCCGGATCGGGCCGAGGCTCACTATCGCCTGGGATTCCTCTTCGTCGCGATGCACCACCATGCGTCGGCTGTGAGGGAGTTCAAGCGTGGTCTCTTCCTCAACCCGACACTGCCGCAGGCCGGCGACAAGCTGGCGGTGTTGTTTGGTCCCGACAGTCAGATCGTGCGGACCTCGATCATCCACAAGGTGGCCGATTGGCTGCGCGAGGACATCCGCGACCCGGACCGGCTCTTTCTGTTTGGCCTGCTGCTGCACTACGAAGACGACGTGCGAGGCCGCGAAGTGTTGGAAGCGGCGCAGCGCATGGCCAATAGCAACGGGCGGTTTTCCGATCACATCGTGGCGTTTCTGTCCCAGCCTGCTGAACAACCGGATGCGGCCGGCCCGAAGCCCGAACCCGGTTTGATTGATCTGCCGAAGTTGCTTCCCCTGCCAGTGGCCCCGGGGGGAGTCGGACCGGCACCCGCGACCAACGACAACCTGCCACCGGCTCCATTGCCGCAACCACCTGTTCCCGACGACGCGCCTCTCGCGTTGCCGCCGTTGTCCAGCGAGGCCACGCCGCCCGTGAGTCGTACCGCTCCCCAAGGGCCGACACGCTGAGTCCCCTTGGATGGAGAACGCCGTCCCGTTCCTCCCGCATCACTCGAACTCACTTCCTCAGCGCGATCTCATCTGATCTCAGTCTTTCGGAGTCTTGCATGTCGTCTGCCCCCTCGCAGCCCAAGTCTTCTCAGGCTCGGCTCGTGGTTACGGTTTGTACCTACAACGAACGCGAGAACATCGCGCGGCTGATCCCCCTCATTCTCGAAGCACTGCCGCAGACGGATGTGCTCGTCGTCGATGACAACTCGCCGGATGGAACGGCCGAGGTGGCGCGGGAGTTGGGCCGAGGCGACTCCCGCGTGAAGCTGCTGCTTCGAACCACCAAGGAAGGATTGGGAGCCGCGACGGTGGCGGGCTTTCGCTGGGCCATCGACCACGGGTACGACTTCGTCCTCAACATGGACGCCGACTTCAGCCACCATCCGCGTCATCTCGGAGCGGTCTTCGGAGGCATGAACTCCGCCGATGTGACCATCGGTTCGAGATACGTTCCCGGCGGAGACATCATCGGGTGGAGTCTCAAGCGTCACATGATGAGTCAGGGGATCAACGTCTACTCGCGCGTGCTGCTCGGCCTGCGATCGAAGGACTGCAGCGGCGCGTTCCGCTGCTACCGGATCGCCAAGCTGCGCGAGATCGATTTCGCCCGCTTCCGCTCGCGCGGCTATGCCTTTCAGGAAGAGATGCTCTACCGCTGTGCCCGCGTCGGCTGCCGCATCGTCGAGACACCGATCACGTTCGAAGACCGCATTGTCGGCCAATCGAAGATCAATCTCCGCGAGATGCTCCGCGCGGTGCGCGACCTCTTTCTGCTGGGACTCGATCGGTTGAGAGACACGCCGGTGCGAGTCGGCGTGTGACGTGGGGGCAGGCAGAAACCTGCCCCCACGTCACTCGTGCGAGTGCGCGGCGTCGGGGAACTCACCATTGCCGACCTCGGCGATGTACTGCCGGGTTGCGTCGAGAGTCGTCTCGCGCAGGTTGGCGAAGCGTTTGAGGAACCGGGGTTGAAAGCTGGCGGTCAGGCCGAGCATGTCGCAACTGACCAGCACTTGGCCGTCGCAGTCCGGGCCTGCTCCGATGCCGATGGTCGGAATCGAGAGTGCCTTCGTGATCTTGGCCGCGATGCCGCGCGGAATCAGTTCGAGCACGATGCCGAACGCGCCCGCTTCCTCGGCCGCTTTCGCATCGGCCAGCAGTTCGGCTTCGTCGCGCTGGACCTTCGACATCGCGCCGAGCTTCTTCACCGACTGGGGCCGCATCCCGACGTGAGCCATCACCGGCAGATCGGCCTGAGCCAGCGCCCGGATCGTCGCCGCCTGATGGACTCCCCCCTCAAGCTTCACTGCGGCGCACCCGGTCTCCTTGAAGACTCGCCCGGCGTTCTCGACCGCCTGAGCGGGACTGACCTGGTACGACATGAACGGCAGATCGACGATCACGAGAGCCCGCTTCACGGCGCGGGCCACCATCTCGCCGTGATAGATCATCTGGTCGAGAGTCACCGGCAGTGTGGTCGACTTCCCCTGGACGACCATTCCGAGCGACTCGCGCACGGGGAGGGCATCGACACCCGCCTCGTCAAAGATGCCCGCCCACAGGTGGTCATAGGCCGTGAGGACCGACAACCGGCGGCCTTTCGATTTGGCCGCCATGAATCGCGGGACGGTCATCGGGCTGGAGGTGGACGGTTCGGGGCGGGGTTCGGTCATGGGTCGGGCGGCCAGAATAATCGGGGAGGTCGAGCAGTCAATCCTGACACCAACAGGCCAGTTTCGAAGGTCATCGTACTGGCGACGGGCCGCAGTGTCACCGCTGCGAGACGGCTCTGCATTCGATGAGGAATCTCAACGCGATGTGAAACGACATCACACGTTACGCCGAATCACCGCGTAGGCCGCCCTCCTCCTCGACTGGCATGATCGAACAGTGAAACGCTGCATTCGTGGCGAAACGGCGCGAGTCGACGGTGGGCAAATCCCGGGCTGAAATCGAAGGCACGGCACAACTCGCCAGCATGCCAAGGTCGGGGAAAACTTTTTGTGAGGAGGCCCCTTGTCGGCACAGAACCTGCCACTACTATTCGACGCCGAGCGGCAGGCGTTGGCCCGCACTTGCTGTGAGGTACTGATCCGAGGGCGTTTCGAGGAAACTTGGAACGCCCTCGGTCTTTTCTTTGAACTCACATCTGCCAGCGTGCTTTCTCATCGACCGGTTATCCGCCAGCCTGTCCGCTCATCGATCAGCAATGTTGGGAGAATCTCGTTCACCTCGCGGCCTCGACCTTCTTGCGGCGGGTGGGGGCTCGTTCCGCGAGAGCCCGGGCCTGAGTCGCGGACGTGTCGAACGACAAGGACAGACGGACTCGCCAGAGGCCGTCATCCGGGGCTAAGCAACGCACGCATGACTGCGCGCGACGCCGAGGCCCGCGAAGCCGATGCGCGCGCTCGGCGGGACGCGCTGGGTCGTGCGAACAGTCTGCTCGCTCGAATCGAGACGCTCGCTGAACGCCCCGACCTGACGTTGAAAGCGGCCGACCGGG
>JBBPIS010000136.1:0-20100 GCA_038040225.1 Planctomycetota bacterium | reverse complement strand
GCCGGCGCTCGAAGCGAGCTTGTCCCACCCTACTTTGAAATTGGGAAGAGCCCTGCCCCAACGGGGCAGCACTAAGCCAGCCTAGGGCAAGCGACCAGCGGAAGCGCCGCCCTAGGTTCCGAACGTTACAGAATTGTCAGCCCTGAAGGGGCGACCCTAAGCTGGGCTCATCAAATAGTGTCGCCCCTTCAGGGCTTGAGATTTCCGGTAAACCGCCAAACCCAGGGCGATGCCCTGGGCTGGCATAACAACGCCCCTTTGGGTCTGAAATCCCACATCATGGGGCGACAACTCGCGACAATCGTGAGTCGCAGGCCACCACGAACGAGAGCGTCCGGTGGGCTCATCGGCATCCGGCGGCAAACGCGACTCACTCAATGACAGCACCCTGCCGAGAAGATCTCGACAGGGTGCTGTTGGATTGAGTTTGTCTGTCAGACACGAATCACGGATTGTACGTGAGCGTCGCTTCCCCGAACGACACACCGTTCGACGAGGTCAGCTTGGAGAGAATCATCCGGTCGAGCTGCTCATTCAAGAACTTGCCCGAACCGTCGCACATGACCGCGTTGACACCGCTGACATGTTGGGAACTTGGCCTCGGAGTTGTTCCGATCGCGGCACCCAGATTCTTGTTGATCACCCATCGGTCATCAATCGCGACGAATGCCGGGTCAATCGTTTGAAGTCCCCGGACGGCGGCCTGAGCCGTGGTGGTGGCATTGAACAAACCGGTGGTCGGAGCACCTGCCGAAGTCGGGATGCGAACCCCGTATCCGAGACGCGTGTGCGAATTGATCAGGTTTTGTGACGAGGGGTAGTGCCACGGGCCGGCCTGAATGTTCTCGGTCAGCATGATCGTCGTCGTCGTTCCATCGCCGGTACTCACAAAGTCGAGCGATGACGGAACGTTGACGCTGAAGGCCTGAGATCCAGCAACAGTAATCGCTGCCGGCCAGAACACCCCGGTGCTGTATCCCATCGTTTCATCGCCGCCGCCGCTGCCGATGCCGTACGTGCTATCCAAGTTCCAGTTGATGAGTGCGGCGTCGTTGTAACCGTTCGCCAGATCCCATTGAGTGTCAGGCCAGAACCCCTGGTTGAGGACGTAGCTCAAGCCACCCGCAACCTTGTGCGAGTCGACGTCGTCGGGACACCCGAACGCTTCGATCCCGGCGCTCTGCTCGGCGGTCCCCATCTGGAATCTCGTCGTGCTGCCAGACACATAGACGGCGTTGTTGCGAATGTTCTTCAGAATGGCCGTCGCGTCCAACGTCGGGAGAATTGCCACTGGCCAGCCAATATACATGGATCCGGCTTGGCCCTGAGCGTTGGTCATCGCGACATCCTGCACGACCGGTGGCAAACTACCGTTGGCGCTGGAGGCGAAGGCGATGACCGCCAGGCCGACCTGTCGCATGTTGTTCAGACACTGCACTTTTCGAGCGGTCCGGCGGGCCGACTGCACGGCCGGAGCGATCAGCGACGCCAATACGGCGATGATCGAGATCACCACCAGCAGTTCGATCAGGGTGAAGCCGCGTCGCGAACGACGGGCGGCAGTGAGGCGGGTTCGAGTCATGATCTGCGGTCTCCGAAAAGGGGCTGACGATTGTCTGGTCTGGGACGGGTTTGTTTGAGGCGTTGCTGCCCCCACGGGGCCGCGACCTGGGTCTCACTCGGGTTTGACTGTTTGCATTGAAGCCTGAAGCGCAAGCGAAGCACGTGGAAAACATCGGACATTCGTGGGCTGCCGAATCCTTCGCTTGCGCTTCAGGCTTCAATTTCAACGGGCCGACAGCACTCTCACTTGGCAGTTAGCGTACCACGGCAAACGTTTCTTTGCCGCCACCAATCTTTGCAGCGGGACAAGTTACCAAAACCACGCGAATCCAGCCAGAAAACACGTGACAGTCCGAGTTCCTTACCACCCGAGGCCGGGCCACCTCGCCAACCGACACCCCGCCAACCGGGCGAGGCATTTTGAGTCATTGAGTCTGGATGATACGCCGGTAATCAACGAAGGCTCGGAAATCATAGCCTCCCACTCCAGCATTCCCACCCTTTTCCAGCTTCGACCGATCCACCACGAAGAATCCGCGATGCTCCGGCTCCGGTTTTCCGTTGAGTGGCCCGCCAATCCGGATCGCTCCGCTTTGCTCACCAGCGATGAAGTACTTCACGGCGATGAAGACCGCATAACTGTGACTACGTGTCGTCGAGTTTCCATGAATCTTGGAAAGCAGTCTGTGACGAATGTAGGGATCAATCGCAGTGTTATCCGTGGCTTGGTGCTCACTGTCATTTCCAACTTCCAACAAACGACGCACAGATGTTGTGGATGCTGCGTCACCTTCCTTCATTCGATAGAGGTCTGAGGGCGGACCGGAAGTTCCCATGTCGAGTGCCAGCCGCCGAAAGATGGTGTCATCCACCGAGGCTCGGGGGGAGCCACTCACCGTTGCCGTACCCAGGAATGCATTGCTGCGGAAGGGTCTCGCACCGGGTAACCCCGGCAACGGAATCGTGACCGGCGACGCGGCACTGGCCCAGTGCGGATCGATCGGATCCCGGCTCTTGATAAATTCCTGCCACCAATCGCGCCCCGATTCACTCGTTTGATCGGGCATCAGTGCGATCTCAGGATCGTCAGTGATCCCGGACAATCCGGGTGTCAGGTTCAGTGATACCATCCGGCTGTCATCGATCAGTCCCGCGTAAACCTCGGGATGCCGCAGCATGTTCAGATTGACCCGTCCCGGGACGCGTGTGATCGACAGATCAGTCCCGATTCCCAAATTCTTGTTGGTACGAGTCGGCACTTCGAGGAATTCGAACAGACGATGCCAGCGGTTGTCAGACGCCCCCGTCGTGTCCGTCGGGTGAGCGGGCAACAGCACTTTGCCGGCGGCATTCTTGGCGACCTCGTATGTGATGCCGGAATTGGCAACTGCCCCGTTTCCGGTAGCCGTCGCATCGAACTGTGTGGACGGACTCTGACGACACATTCCATAACTAAATGCCGTCAATCGCTCTGGACCACAAACTGGCACATAGAAGAGATCCATGAGTGATGGGAAGTCCCGATCAAAGTGGGGCTGCCACAGCGTGAAAGTTGTAGTACCCCCCTCAAGCGGTATGGCGTTGTCTGCACCAAACGTGTTGAAGACATAGCCACCTTGATCGGTGGACAGCAGTACCTCGCCAACACTGGTTCGCTCTAGCGGTTGACGACGTTCGAGTCCCTTCAAATTGGTCAATTGTGGCTGGATTGTCGCAGCTGCGGTCGGCCCCGCCGTGATGTCGAACTGGCTGATGTCAAACTGAGTCGCGTCGACCGTGACCCACGGATTGTCATTATCGTCGGCTGCTGCCACCTTGGTCCGAGTGGGATGAGCGCGACGGCGCAGTTGAACCTTGATCGGATCAGTGTAGTTGCCGATGGGAGTTGCTCCTCCGAAAGCGCCCAACAACTCTCCCTTCGTTGCCGTCCGATCCGTGATCGTGCCGGTTCCCGGCGCGACCTCTTCCAGCAGGAAGTCAGTCGAGGGTGTCACTGGATCGATCATGTCCAGATCGCAGACACCGACGCTGCCAGGGATTTTTTTCGTGGGTGTACTGCCTCCGGAATCGTCCACTTCAAAATTGCTGCGTCCAAGCATCGCGCCCCCACGATCAAAGTCGGCTGAACCAATGGTGTAAATGCTGGGATTCGGAGAGGCCGCCGAATCAGTGCCGATAGAACCCGCTCCGGTTTTGAAACTGACTCGTCGTTCCCACAGCGGTGTCCCAGGCGTCGGTTCCTGCTTGAGAACGAGTTGCCAGGTTTCCTTGGCGTCAAACGTGATGGCGTCCGGACCGATGTTACGCAACTCGAAATAGGCGAAGTTACGCGCCGTCGTATCGTCGAATTGTGTGGATGACGCGTCTGAAGTCAGATCGGCAGTATGAACCACCACCGATTCGCTGATCGTCAGATCGAGCCGTTCAACGCCGAAGACTTCGGCGCGGTCGCTCTCGCCCGATGAAGTGTAGGGGTCGTCATCCAGATTCCAGCCATCGCTCAGATTCTCGTCGTACTCGAATCGTGTGATGACGTTGTCACTGTCCATCGAGTCCACGACGTTGACGGCAAAATGAGCCATTTCTTGCATCTGCGCTACCGTGTAGACGGCGTTTGCCGAGTTGTCGTCAACCGGTGTATCCGTACCGGCGGTGCCGTTTGGACCGCGACCCATCAGATACAACAGGACGTAGATGTCGCGGGCCAGTTGCTGGCGATCGCGTCGCGCCCAATACTCGAACCCGGCAACCGTACTGGGCGGATAGGCTGAGGCGACGATCGCGGGGACGCCGGGATCGTCCGGATGCTGGGTCAGCGCCCGGTACGTCAACTGATTTCCCGAAACCGTCAGCAATTGATTGACGCTGAGCTTGCGCTGCCAGCGATTGGTCTTCGTGCTGTTGCGCTCAATTTCGAGCCAGTATCGCACCGGCGGACGCAGAGGATCCTCTAGCAATGCCTCCGTCGAATAGCGTCGAATTGTGGAACCAGACGAACCAAACTCTGGAGGGAATCTCAGAAAGCTTGAGTCGTCCCGCACATACGGACCTTGTGTGGTTGGGCTGTACGGGGCCGTGTCGTAGCTGTACTCCCACGACCGCGCGGGTGAGTACGGCAGGCCGTAATTCTTGCGATCATTGCTTTGCACCGTGAAACGGCGGCGGATTTGTTCGCCTCGCGAGTTCGTCGACGAATCCTTTGCAAAGTTGAACGGAGCGAGATTCAGTGCTCGCGACGAGAGGGTCAACTTCGAGATCCACGTATTGTTCAGTTGCAGCGCGAGCATCTCTTCCGCTTTCAGAGGATCGTCGAGATCGCGTTTGTCTTCGGCATAATGAGCGACCTCCATCGCATCATCACCCAGGGCATTGGCAAGCGAATTGTTCATCAGTCCGCCCACCGAAGCCAGACCCCAACGGACGCGGCCGTTGTCGGCATAGATGTTGTACCTGAGCCAGCGGCTCCTCCCGGCAGTTTGAAAGTCGGCTTTTTTCGCATCTGCGGGGTTTCCACTGAGTGGCAGCAGATACGTACCGAGACCAGCGAAGTCGAGCGGATGTGAGAAGCAACTCCACGCAGGCGGCGGTGTTAGCTGCATTCCTTCGTTCACGTCACCGTTGTCATCCTGAACCGAGACACCCGGCCGAGGCAAATAGGTAAAGTGCGGAACACCTCCCGAGTAGTTCTGCGCCAAAATGTGTTCTTCACCGTAGACACCAGGAAAGGTGTCGTCGATGGTTCCTCCGGAGATCTTCGCACGGCCGACCTTCAGCCACAGCAATTCCATGTTGGCCGCTTCGCGCCACGTCGGGATGGGACCGGGTGTCCCCAGCGAGGAGAGATCCTGTGGTCGACCCCCAAAGAAGTCGTTGTGATCGTCCAGGGCTGCTGCCGAAGAGTTTTCGACACCGGGCCGAGCCGTCAGTGCCCAGGCCGGATTAACTTCGGCTGGTGAGATTCCCAGATTTGACCCGGACAAGAATCCACTTCCAGAGAACGGTGTTCCTGTCGCACTGCTAATCGAAAGCGGGGTCACCACTGCGGAGGGACTGAGGCTTTCCGACTGTGTCTTGGTTGTGTGACCATGCAGATTGATGTTCATGAGCGAATCGAGGTCCACGATGGTGACCGCGTACATCGGCACGAACATCTCACCCGCAGCGTTCTCCTGCGGTGGGAAGTCGAGGTCCATCCAGACCGCCTCTTTGATGCCGTCGCCATCCAGATCGATGTCGAACGCATAGAAGTGATCGCCATCGAGCATGCCGTTCCCATTCGTGTCCTCACCCGAATCGAGCACGCCGTTCATGTTCGTGTCTTCCTGCGGAGTTGGATCGTCGTCGGTCCTCGTCCAGACACCCATCGTTCCCCCCGAATAGGCCGGGCCGCTCCCGCCGCTCGATGTGTTGTAGGCATCGAGCATCGGCTCAAACGGGAACTTGCGTGCCGACGCAATGCCGGTGACGGCTGCCGCCTCGGCGTCAGTCTGCAAGTACCGTTTGAAAGGCGTCCCCGATGTCGAACTCGGCTTCACGAAGACGTGCTCGGCATGTGCCCGCATGACTTTGTTGGTCGTGGTGGTATTCAGATACCAATCTGTGATTGGAGCACCCGAACCGTCGCGCAGGTACTGCGGACGGAAGTAGGACGGGATCACGACCTGATGGATTTTGTTAGTCGAGTCCCGCACCTTGCTGACATAAGACAGATAGACGTTGTTGATGTCGGGATACGAGTAGCCGACGTCCGGTTGGGGAAATACTCCATCCAACTTACCGTTACCGTTTGTGTCTTCTCCGGCATCCATGATGCCGTTTCTATTCCGGTCTTCGCCGAAGAAATCCCGCTCGTTCTGGTTATTGGCACTCGGTGAATCATTAAACCGAAGAAGCTCATTTGCACTGGCCGTTTTATCCCCATCATACTCCTCAGTGGGATCAACAATGCCATTCCGATCCTGATCGATGATGGGAGCGCCGCTGGCGTCGAAGATGATATTCACACCTTCACCGTTGTACGGATGAGTGTCTCCCGGCCGGTGATCGCCCCGGCCGAGCATGTTCGACAGCATCGAATGCCGGCTGCCCCACAGCGCGCTGTTCTTCAAACGCGGGTCGGTGCTGACGATGATCTGCTGCAGAGCCCAGTCCATCAGCACGTCGGCCGACAGGCCGGGATCGTCCAGATTCTTGGACGCCTCCGAGTAGTACTCGGAGTTGCTGCGCTCCTGCGCCGCGAAGGTGTAGAAGAGAACCCCGAGCAGGGACAACATCCCCATCAGGACCATCACGATGAGGAGCGTCGATCCGCGTCGTTTGTGCTGACGGGTGCGCCGGGAAGTACGTCGGTTTTGAGTCTTGGCTGGCATGGCTTGGGTCTCCAGTTTCATCTGCCTGGGCCCGCAGAGGAATGGGGCGTGACACTGTCGCGATTGCGACTCGTGCTGTGAATTGTCGTCTCGTAGGGTGGGACAAGCTCGCATTGAGCGCCGGCCCACCATCTTTCATTGTGAATTCGATCGTTGGTCCGATTGTGGTGGGCCGGCGCGGCGAAGCGCCGCTGGTCCCACCCTACAACCTTCGTATTGTCGTCTCAGTCCACCAGCGACTGAATGATCGTCAGTTGCCGCATCTGCTGCGTCGAGGTATCGACGAACCGAATTTCGAGCTTGATGGCCTTGAGCGGCCTCCGGTTCTCGACGGCCTGCCAGGTCACTTCGTTGTCGATCACTTTCAAGCCATCGATTCGAGGCCAACTCGGCTCACTTGCCGCCAATAGGGCGCTCTTTGCCATTCCCGTTGTCCCCACGCACCGATAATAAAACGGAAGACCGTACGGAAGTCGTGCGGGGCTCGCGCCCGCGGTAGCGCCGGGAGGTCCGGTAGGAAATCGAATATCGCCCACCGAATAGGTTGTGTCCGCTGCCCATGCATCAGTGTCGGCCGCCACACCTGTGACCGATTCCGCCTTGAGAATCGAAGGACGAAACGGCGGATCGTCGTAAATCGTCTGCCCTGTAGTCGTATTCGGCGAGGGAGAGGGATCGTTGGACGTAGTCAGGTTGAACTGTGGATGCCACGTATCGAACACTCGATTCGTCGAGGCCGATGTTGTGGGGCCGTACAGCAGATCACTCCCGCCATAGATCGGGTTGTCGTGTCTGTTGTTTGTCATCGCGTAGTCCACCGCGTTGGTTCCACCGATGTCTACAAACGCACCCAGTCCGCTGGCTCCCGCCGCATCGTCCCAGACCTGCACGTCGAACGAATGGACGTTGGACATCAGCAGGTCTTCACCGCGCCGCGGACCGCCGGTGAATCCCGTCACGACCTTGTCCGCGTTGAGCGTAAGGCTCGTGCCCCGCCTCATTGGATCGCCACCGCGCTGTTGTGGGTACGTAAAGCCGGCACTAGAGCACTCCTCCAGAGTGAACCGACCAATGAACTCCGCTGTGGCCGAAGTATCCGTGTACTCTTTCGGCTGACCGATTTCCGATGCGATAAATGGACCCACCACCGCCGTCGATACGGGGGCTTGATGTCCGAAGCGGTACACCGGTTTCCCCAACTGAAAGGCTGCCGTGCCATCATTGTTCAGTGCATTGACACCAATAAACCGCGCTCCCGTGACGTTCGATGTGCCAGTGTAAATCAACCCGTTGTCGGATCCTGGTGATGTACGTTCAAAGGTTAGAAAGGCGGAGTAATCGAAGTCGTTCCAGAAGTTGGTCGCCGTCATGACGGTGACTCCGGAAGGGTAGAGAACCACCGGAGCGGCCGTCCCCGAAGCATTCGGATCGAAGAAGTTGTCTCCATTGGCATCCTGCGGTTGCTCCGTCGAGCCTGCCAGCGGGATCGGTTCGCGAATCAACAGTTGCCGCCGATACAGGTTGCCGTTCCGCACGAAGTACGAGATCTCGGCAAGCGTCGAAAGTCCGGTGTTGTTCGGGACGCGCAGCGCATCGTCGGTGTCAGGCTGGTTTGGATGATCGAAAGTAGTAAGTTGCAGCGCGCGTCCGTAATACGGTGACGGGTCTTTGTTGTAGACGATGATCGACGACTGCATCGTGAACTGAAGCACGTCGTCGAGTTGGTTGTTCGGATCGTTCTCGGAGTAGTAGAAGTAGCCACGGCGCTTGCTGAGCTCGGCTTCCCCCTGCGTCGTGTCTTCGTTGGCTGCGAACGGCAGCACTTTGCTAAACGTGCGCTTGTCCAGATCGCCCTTGACAATCGTTTGCAGTGTCCGAGCCCGCTGATCGTTCTCCATCAGGCCGCGCTGTTTGGAAATCGACGCCCCGGCCATCTGAAAGATCTGCGCGAACAGACTCATCATCAACAGTACGAGTCCCACCGAGATCAGCATCTCGATGAGCGTGAAGCCCCACCGATGGTGACTGTTCCTGCGGCCGACTCGCGCCGTCCGCGAATTGATTCGAGCGCAACGCATGATTAGTGCCCCCACGGAAAACGAGTGCGAATCGGATAGACATCGATCACACTCTTCGAGAACATCGCCCCACCGGCCGTGGGCGAGACAGGGCCGTCTTCCATAATCTTGTTCTCGACCTTGATCCACACCGCCCGGTCGTAACCGCCTGCCGTATATGAAGTGGACGGCACTTTGACCGTCGGTTTCCACAGGTCATCGTTCCCCGTCGGCATTGACGCGAAGGGCGACATAAACGGCGCGCTCTCGGGTGCTTCACGAAATTCCAGAATGCGATACCACCGCAGATTCTGAACGTCGCAAACGAACCCTCCCTTTTTGATGATTGGTTTCTCGCCCGTCGATTTGTATTCGACCACGACCCAGTTGCGCGGAATGTCGTCCGAACCGGGGAAACCGAGTTCAGTACCTCCGTCAAGCTGGCCATTGCTGTTGGTATCCTCTCCAGAATCGAGAACTCCATTGTCGTTTATATCTTCGGCCGGATCGTCAGTGCCATTGATACGGTCATCGTTAACACCCGAGAAGCCAGGCTGACCATCGAAGCCCGGATCAAAAATCTCGGTGAACACGGCTGGATAGACCGCCTCCTCGCGCCGGTCATAGGAACGCCGGAAGTAGACGACCACATCCATAAAAGACGCCCCCGAGGCACCGCGTCGGACGGACAACATCCACGTGTACCGACGCTCCTGCGTTTCGACGCGACACTTCGCCGGAGTGAATGACAGCGCACCGGCTGAAGCGGCCCAACTGATCGTCGGTGCCGTACCGGTCGTGATGCCGGTCAGCGCGCGAATGGCACTCGTCTTGCCCGTGACATCGAAGAAGACGGCTCGAGGCAGGGGCAGCAACGTGGTGGGAACCGACACGGACAGATCGACGTTGACATCACTCAGTGTGCAGGAAGTGGCGGTGAGACCGGTGAGACTGAGGGACTCGACCTGATCGACCCAACTGTCGGGGAGCGTGGCCGCGTCAGCCGCCGCGGCAACCTCAGCCGCACTCGCAGTATCGTCCGCCCAGGACGGAGTGAAGCGACGAATGCGGGTGACGGCATACGGAGCCCCGCTACCCGATGTTCCCCCGAAGAGTCCCGCCGTGTCTGAGTTGCCGAAGAAGTCGCGCAAGCCCGCCACATTGTTCGGATCGACTTCGTGAAAGCCGAGTGGATCGACCACATAGGCGTCGGCAGTGAAGGCCGTCCACGTTACACCGCCGTCGGTCGTCGTATTACCGGGCCTGAAGTCCCAATTGGTCGCGGAACCTGGCAACCCCGGCTCGATCGTTCCCGAAGTTCCCCCTGCCGTACAGGCAAACATGGTTCGCGGGTTGGTTTGCCGAAAGAGTTCGCTGGGAACGATGAACGAACGAGGGTTTGTCGTGTATGCCGTTCCCGCCGCCCATGCGGTCCCGCCATTCAGCAGTTCCGGTCGAACCGTCGTCAGCGCTTCAACGTTGTAGCGCAGATTGGCGGCGTTCGTCAGTTGAGTGGCCTGAATCGAACGGAGTACCGACACGGGAAACAGCGTCGCCAGCGAGACGACGCCGATGCTCATCACGAGCAACGAGATCAACACCTCACTGAGCGTCGAACCGGCGCGCAAAGCACACTGGTCAGCAGAAGTCGTTTGAGACAAGAGTCGTTTCATTTCCCGGCCACCTCCCCCGTCTCGGCGAACTTGAACCGCTCGTACTCGCGCAGTGCGGGTGTGGACGACGAGGTATAGCTCGGATTCGTCAAATCCGAATCAGGGTGAACCTGATGCGTTGAAATCGCCCCAGTCCGCGTGAAGAGCGTGGTAATGATCTTGTCTCCGCGCTTGAGTCCGTCGTTCGGTCCTGTCGTGCGCGGCAGGTACTCGGGCACGGACACGGTTGTTGCTGGAGACGGTCCGTTGGCATAAAAGACGGGAGAAGCCCATTCCAGATGGTCGCGATCAGCATCCTTCTGATCGCAAATGTAGAACTGAATCAACCCGCGTTGCGCTGCCGGACCGATCACCACGCCGCGCGGTGAGAACAGCACATCCATTTGTGTACTGTAGACAAATCCACTGTTTGCGCTGATGGCGAACGGAGCCCCCGTGATCATCCAGCCACTGGGGAGCTTGTTACCACGGCTGCCGGCAGCCGTGGTGGCGTTTGGCTGTTGTTCGACGTTGTCGCTGCATCGATCCAGATGAATCACGACGCCTTTGGGCATCAGGATCGGCTCCTGATTCGGCAGCACGGTCGGCGGCAACTCAAGCTCATAAGTTTGCGGCCCGGAACCCGGATTGAAGTACGCGACGGCACTCTGATTGGGGTTGCGAGGTTCGCCGCCGTTGTAGGCCACGGTCAGTCGCAATCGCGGCGGATAGCTGCAACCTCTGTAGTTCGTCGTGTCCAATGCGTCAGCGTATTTCAGCAAGTCAGTTTGCACGGTGTACCAAGTACCGCTGTCTCTTGGGATGCGGATGCGCGCACCATTTGTCAACAGGCCGCGTCGATACAAGCTCACCCATTCCGAGGGCGAATTTGAGTAAGGGGTTGTCGGGCAGGAAGTACTATTCCGATCAAATGCCCGTACCACGAAAGGCAGGCTGCCCAATGAATCGGCAATGCCATCCGGGTTGTAATCCGGAGCGCCGGTATTGTCCGAGTCGATGTCGAGGCGTTCAAGCTGAATGGTGCCATCCGACCAATTGTCTGTCGGGCCGATGAATACCAGACTCGACACCGTTCGATTGTTCGTCGGATCGAGCAGGAACCGCACGCCGCGCGGCTCCTTCGAGAAGATCGCCCGATCACGTGCTCCTTCGAGATAGGACTGCACCTGTCGGGCACCGGATCGAACTTTGTCGCCATCCACCGTGATGTTGATGGCGGACACCGTCATTCCCGCGAGCAGCAGCAACAAGCCGACCACGATCAGCAACTCGATCAGCGTGAAGCCGAATCGGGATCGCTTGTCGGGCCGGTGAGGAACGGAGGACCGTCGCATGATGAGAACCTTTGGACTGAAATCGAATCGCGGTCGACAGGCCCGTGCTATCGCTTCCGATTAGTGATGTTGTCGTTGATCGGGTGATTGTCGAGGCTGCCACGCTGAGTCAGCCCCGCCAACCGTCCGACTGTTGTCACCGTGCCCGTTGACGAGGCATTCGGCCAGCCTTCGGACGGTTCGTGCAGACCGAGCAGTAAGTCCGGTCCCGTCGAGACAATCAGATAGGCGTGATACGTCTCAATCGTGTGATACGGAATCGCCGGAGTCGGTGCTGGCACAGGAATGCCAACCTCAATCTGCGATGCCGTAAAGAAACCATAGTTGACGGCACGCAGCAGTTGTCCCAAGGGATCATCCGGATCGCGAGCGAGTGGATCGAGATCGCCAGTAACCGTCGGCTTGGCTGGAAGGCCGGACCAAATTTGATTGGCGTACCGTCGAATGACAGGACTGGTGGGACCAGGTGCGGCTTCGAGGTTCCCGTTGTTGTTTTCGTCTTCACCCGCATCCAGCGCGCCATTCTCGTTGAAGTCTTCGCCGCATCGAAACAGCCGAGTTGGCCAACGGTAGAATCGCAATGGCTTCCCCCAGCCGTCGATGAACTCCAGCAGTCCATCTCCGTCGGTATCTTTGATCTCGGCCGAACCAAACGCACTCTCGTCCACCGGCGCCACGCCGTAGACTTCCGATTGTGTCAGCAACCAGTAGAGCAGCGCGGCACTCTGCGTTTCGTGTTTGTGTGCCGACAAGGTGATGGTCACCCCACTCGGCGGTGACACCAGCAGATTCTTCTCTTCAAAGTTCTGTGGGAAGCGGTAACGGAAGAAGTCCTTCTTGACCATGACTTCGTTCGCCCGGCGCATCGCTTTGTTGTTCCGGTTGGCCGGGCTCATTTTGGCGAGCATTTGCTGAATCCCCGGCTCGAGGTCGGAACGTTCCATCGCGCGGTTGAACGCATCGACTCGCTGCTGGACCAGTCCATTGATCTTGGTGATGGTCGCCTCGGTCGCTCGCTCCTTCGCGGAGCTGATTGAGTTGCGCAGCACACCGATCGACAGCGCCATCAGGAACGCGATCAGCCCGACCACAACCAGCACCTCGATGAGCGTGAAGCCGTGTCGCTGCGAATGATGGTTGTGTTGAGTCATGTCACCGTCCCCCCGATCGAATCACTTGCCGAGAGTGGTGGAATGAAAGTTCGTAATGTTGTCAGCTTCGTATTGGCGCTGGTAGTTCGTCGACGACACGAACAAGCTGTCGGATGTTTCAGGCGTCCAGACTCCAAACGGTCCATAGTTACGGTCGGAACCCGGCGACACGATCTGGAATGATTTCGGCTTCCAAGGCGACGTGGCACTCTGCAGATACGGACCAAATGGCGGATACGGCGCATTGTTGTTGGGAAGGTAAGGCCCCGCAGCGGGGTAGAGCGGAACGGAAGCAAACTCATAGGTTGCACTGGCGGGATTCGAGCGATAACCCTGTCCCTCATAGCTGCTGAAGTACAGGTAAGGACTAGTCTGCGCAGGGATTGGATCGACGAACTCGGGAAAGCCATTGGGCGTGGTATTCGAGTCCACCAGTCGGCTAACGACGAACTCGTACACTGCGGTATCGCGACTTCCGCCCAGACCGAACGGATTGAGCGGGTTCTTCGAGAAACCCGTGCATGACGGTTTCAGGACCGCACCCCCCGAATTGACAATTGCGCCGAGCTTGCCGTCACCATCAAGATCCTCACCTGCTTGTAAGAGACCATCACTGTTCGCGTCTTCGGGACGTTGCAAGATTCCACCCAAGAAGAAGACCAGACATTCACCTTGTGACAGAGTCACCGAGACTCCCGGTTCCCCCGCTGTTCCATCGAGATCAAAGTTTCGTGCCATCGTGAAGTCAAATTGCGGCCAAATCTGACGAATCTTGCCGCGACTGTCTGCGTCTCCGGTCCAGCCGGCGGCAGCTTCGTGCAGACGGATTCGACTCGGCGGATCGACTCCGTATTTCTGCCTGAAAGAGGCAATCCCGCTCTCCAGCGCAGAAATCTCCGCTCGCACCTGAGCAACTTGTGCGTTCTTTCTCACTCCCGAGATGGCCGGCAACAGAAACGCGATCAGAATACTGATGATGACGATCACCATCAGCAGTTCAATCAGCGTGAAGCCGGCGCGGCGGTTTGATCTGTTGGGCGAGCGTGTGGCCATCATGATTTCGGTCCCCAAAAAGCAGGAGTCAGGAAGCAGGGGTCAGGTATCAGGAAACAGGAGTCAGGACAGGTCATTGAGTAGTTTGATGAGCGGCATGAACAGGGCGATGACGATGAAGCCGACGATCAAACCGAGAATCACGACCATCAGCGGTTCGAGCAGGTTGACCAGGCCCTCGACCAGCACACCGACCTCTTCGTCGAAGACGTCGGCCACCTTGTAGAGCATCGTGTCGAGCGCCCCCGTTTCCTCACCGACGTCGACCATATTCACCACAATCTCATCGACCACCCGCGTTTCGCGCAGGGGGACGGCCATCGTTTCACCCTCGCGGATCGCCGCGATGATGTGTTCGTAGGCTTTGTAGAAGACCATGTTCCCGGCGGTGTCGCGGGTGATGGACAACGCCTCCAGAATCGGCACGCCCGAGGCGACCAGTGTGCCGAGGGTGCGGCACGTTCGGGCCACGATCGACTTGCGGAAAATCAGTCCGAGCAGCGGAATGCGAAGTGAGATCCAGTCGCACACGTACGCTCCCGTCTTGTTCTTTTTGATGATCTTGACCATCAGCCAGAGGGCGAACGGCAGGGCCGGGCCCAGGTACCAGTAGTTGACGACGGCATCGCTGAAGCCGATCAGTGCCACGGTCATGCCGGGGAGTTCGGTGCCGAAGTCGTCGAAGATCTTTTTGAACTTCGGAATGATGTAGTACATGATGAAGCCGACGATCAGCGTGGCGACCGTGATGACGGCACACGGGTAGATCATCGCCCCCTTGACCTTGCGTTTCAGACTTTCGGCCCGCTCCTTGAACTCGGCCAACCGCTGGAGGATGACTTCCAGCGCACCGCCCGCCTCACCGGCTTTCACCATGTTGACGTAGAGGTTGTCGAACGCCTTGGGCTGCTTGGACATCGCCTCGGAGAGCGTGCTGCCCGACTCAACGTCCTCGATTACACCGAGCAGGGACGTCTTGAGCGCCCCCGGTTTGCACTGGCCTTCCAGGATGCGCAGGCTTCTGAGGATCGGCAGGCCGGCGTCTTGCAGGGTTGAGAGCTGGCGGGTGAACGTGCAGAGCTTCTTGCCGCTGACTCCGCCGAACGAGAAGCCACCCTTCTTCTTTTTGGCGGCGACCTTCTTCTTGGCATCACCCTGGGTCTTGCCGTCACCCTTGGTCTTGCCACCCTCCTTGGTCTTCTTGCCGCGACCCTTCTCGGCAATCTTGGTGACGAAGAACCCCTTCTCACGGATCTTGGACTGGGCCTCCTGCTCGGAGTTGGCCTCAATGGAGTCCTTCACCTCGAGACCCGTGTTGTCCATCGCTTCGTACTGAAAAGTCGCCATGACCATCTCCCATCGATTACGCTGCGCTGTGGCAATTCCGGACGGCGATTCTGCCTCAGACACGCGAGGTCAGCACCGCCAGGCTCTCAGTTTCCAACTTCAAAACTCTGCGAAACACCCTGAATACGAGCCACGAATGGAAGCACGCGCATCGCACCCTCCCTGATGACGGGCCGACGTTATTCCCACCTATTACACGCGACGTGCCAAACCGTGACCAATCTTTGAATTCACCAACATAGCCATCATCGCTCCGCGTGATGTGCCTTTCACAAATCGATGTCCGAACCCAGAAGGCTCATCAAGCGGAGCGATGAGGGCTACGTTGAAGACATCCAGAAACTCAATCCTGACCCTGCACCCAAACTGGATGACTCACCACGGAAGTCACGGAATTGCACGGAAGGAAATCCAAGAGAAGTACAAATTCGTCTGGATTGGATCCTGCTCGGGAACAGTCTGGAGAAAACGACTTGCCGCTTCTTCAATACTTTCCGTGAGCTTCCGTGTTTTCCGTGTTTTCCGTGGTTGCCATGCATCACTTGTTCTATTCGACATCTTCCATGACGGTTTCTCGAACGACCTCGTCGATCGTGGTGACGCCATCGAAGATCAGTTTCAAGCCGGCTTCGCGCAGGGTCGTCATCCCCTGGCTGCGGGCATAATTTCGGATGTCATCGACGCTGGCGCTGGCCGCGATCAGATCGCGCACCTCGTCGTTGACTTCCAGCAGTTCATAGATGCCGCAACGTCCCTTGTAGCCGGAGTTGTTGCAGCGCTGACAACCTCGACCGTAATAAAACTTGTATTGCCGGGCCTGGGCGATCGGCAGTTGCAGTTCCATGAGCAGCTCATCGCTCGGCTCGAACTGCGTCCGGCATTCGGAGCAGATCTTTCGCACGAGCCGCTGGGCCAGCACGGCTTCGACCGTGGCGGTGATCAGGAACGGTTCGATGCCCATGTCGCGCAGCCGCGTGATGGCCGACGGCGAGTCATTCGTATGGAGCGTGCTGAACACGAGATGTCCGGTGAGGGCGCTTTGAATGGCGACTTCGGCCGTTTCAAAATCGCGGATCTCACCGATCAGGATCGTGTCCGGGTCGTGCCGCAGGATGGCCCGCAGCACGGTGGCAAAGGTGACCTGGATGTCGGGATTCACGGGAACCTGGATCAGTCCGTCGATTTCGTACTCGATCGGGTCTTCCGTGGTGATGATCTTGGTTTCGATGTCGTTGAGTTCGTTGAGCGCCGAGTAGAGCGTGGTGGTTTTGCCGCTGCCGGTCGGTCCGGTGACGAGCACGATTCCGTTCGGACGTTTGATGACTTCGCGGAACTTGGTCAGCGTGTTGGCATCCATGCCGATCTTGTTCAGGTCGAGTTGCACGACGGTCCGGTCGAGGACTCGCATGACGACCGCCTCGCCGAACATCGTCGGAAGCACGCTGACTCGCAAGTCGACGGAGTGCCCGCCGACGTTCAATTCGATGCGTCCGTCCTGAGGGAGCCGACGCTCGGCGATGTCCAGGTCGGACATGATCTTGATACGGGAGACGATCGCGTTGGCGAGGTGCCTCGGCGGCGGAACCATCTCGTACAGCATTCCGTCCGCTTTGACTCGCACCTTGAATTCGTCTTCAAACGGCTCGAAGTGGATGTCGCTCGCCTGGTCCTTGATCGCGAGCAGCATGATCATGTTGAGCAGCTTCCGGATCGGAGCCTCGTCCATGTCCGCACCGAGGTCGAAGCCGCGCCCCTGAACGGTCGCACCGTCGTTGTCCGCCTCCAGTTGACCGATGACGTCTTCGATGCTCTCTTCGCGGTCGGCGTAGTGCCGTCCGATGGCCGTTTCGACGTCTTTGTGATTCGAGACCGCGCCCCGCACGTCGACGCCCAGCATGTTTCGCAGATCGTCCAGGGCGGCGATGTTCTGCGGATCGGCCATCGCGACCGTCAGGACGTTGTCCTTCAGCGAGATCGGCATGATCTTGTAGATGTCGGCCATCGTCTGCGGCACGAGTTCCAACACCTTGGGAGGGATGGTGGTCTCGGTCAGGTTGACGACGGGCATGCCCCATTGTTCCGCCAGGGCTTCCGTCACGTGAGCTTCCGTCACGAACCCCATGCGAATGGCAACCTGGCCGATGATCTCTCCGCCACTTTGCTTCTGTTCCTCGAGCACATCCCACAACTGGTCTTCTGTGAGATGACCGAGGTCCACCAGAATCTGTCCGAGTCGGCGTTGAGCCATGTCTGTCCTGAGTAGTGGGTGGCGGGTGGTGGATAGCAAAACCCCTGTTTTCTACTCACTACCCACGATATTACTACCCACTCCTTTTTCTTTATTTCTTTACTGTCCACTGCCCACTATCCACCGCCCACTATTTGTCATCGTCGCCGTCTTCGTCGTCTTCCTCAGGCTCGTCTTCCAACAGGCCCTTCTTCGCGCGAGCGATTCTGGCCTTCAGTTCGCCCGGCTGATTGGACTTCGTGACGACGGTGTCCTCTTCGCACAGTTCGTTCTTCCACAAATCGAACAGGGCGTCGTCGAGCAACTGCATGCCGAACTTGCGGCCCGTTTGAATCGACGAGTTGATTCGATAGGTCTTGGCCTCGCGGATCAGATTGGCGATGGCGGGCGTCACCACGAGCATCTCATACGCCGCCACGACCCCCTTCGGTTTTCGAGGCAACAGGGCCTGCGAAAGGATCGCGATAATCGCGACCGACAACTGTGTGCGGATCTGCTCCTGTTGATTTGTCGGGAAGACATCGATGATTCGATCAACGGTCCCCTGTGCCCCGGTGGTGTGCAGGGTCCCAAACACGATGTGCCCCGTTTCGGCAGCCGTGATGGCGGACGAAATGGTTTCCAAGTCGCGCATTTCGCCGACCATAATCACATCCGGGTCCATGCGCAATGCGCGACGCAGGGCCTCCGGAAAACTGGGGACATCGACACCGATCTCGCGCTGATTGATCATCGACTTCTTGTGTTGATGGTAGTACTCGATCGGGTCTTCCAGCGTGATGATGTGGTGATCGGTCGTGTCGTTGAGGTAGTTAACCATGCTCGCCAGGGTAGTCGTCTTGCCGCTCCCCGTCGGGCCCGTCACCAGGAACAAGCCGCGGGGACGCGTGAGCAGATCTCGAATGACAAGCGGCAGTCCGAGCTGCTCGAACGAAAGAAACTGGCTCGGAATTCGTCGCAGCACCATGCTGATGTGACCGCGCTGCTTGAAGACGGAAACGCGGAATCGTCCCTTGTCGCCAAACGCAAACCCGAAGTCGGTCCCACCCACCTCCTGCAACTCTTGCTGATTTCGTTCCGGACAGATGCTCTTCA
The DNA here is from genome assembly GCA_038040225.1 of Planctomycetota bacterium. Taxonomy (GTDB): domain Bacteria; phylum Planctomycetota; class Planctomycetia; order Planctomycetales; family Planctomycetaceae; genus Schlesneria. The sequence goes on along the minus strand of JBBPIS010000136.1, from coordinate 1,210 downwards.
TCAGTCCCACGGTGTCTTCGGGAGTCAGTGATTTCGTCTCGAGGCGGATCAAGTGGCCACCCAGCCGCAGTACGGGCGGCTGCCCGGTGGCAACGTGCAGGTCACTCGCATTCTCCCGGCACACCGTCTCCAGCATCTTGTCGATTTGCAGTGTCGCCATATTGCATCCCGTCGAAGTCGAATTGAGTGATGAGTGTTTGGAACCGGTGACGGGTAGCGAGGCCGATTGACCTCAAGGCGATTTGCCAAGCGACAGGGTGAGTATCGGAGTCTTCCACGCCCGATCAAACACTTCCTGAATCCATCTTAAAACCCGACCATCGCTTCCGCCGTAATTCGAGAGACCACTTTGCGAGTTCGGCTGCCGCAACCCAAAGGTGTCCGATTGCGGCCTAACCGGAAAAATCAGTGCCCACCTTTGTCGAGCTTGTACACCTCCAGCAATGTCGTCTTGCCTTGGACTGCCTTTCCTAAAGCGTCTTCCACCAATGTCTTCATGCCAAACAAACGGGCCTGTCGACGCAGGTTTTGAGATGGTTCACTCTTAAAGGTCATTTCGCGGAGGGTTGAGTTCATGACCATCAACTCGAATGTGGCGATGCGTCCTCGATACCCCGTGTGTTGACAGTGGTTACAGCCTTTTCCCCGGGAGAAGTTTGCATTGGCCATTTGCTCCGCCGTCAACTCGAAATGTTGGAGTTCGCTCGGATCCGGCGTGTACTCCTCCTTGCATTTCGAGCACACCACGCGCACCAATCGCTGGGCCATGATGGCCATCACGCTCGATGCCACGAGGAATGGCTCGACGCCCATATCAATCAGGCGTGTAATAGAACTGGGCGCGTCATTCGTATGAAGCGTGCTGAATACCAAGTGTCCTGTCAAAGAAGCTTGAATTGCCATTTCAGCCGTCTCGGCATCACGGATTTCATCGTTGTGTCAAAGCCACAATGCTTGTTGCCGCTAGGGAAATCCACCGTGCCATTTTGGCTGCAGACAGATCCGGCACATTTGTGCTGCGCTTCGGCGACGCGAAAAACTCCCGCCGCCAAGAGAGAAAATCCAACCAAGAGGGCTCCGTAGAGCACCGGCTTCATATCGCCTCCCATTCCTTCATGAGTTCAAAAGTTTAGAACCTGCCTCCTGAGAAGTCCAAACGATTTAGAGCTCAATCTCCGTCCCGCGAAGGTCACAATTCGATCTGCGACTC
>JBBPIS010000135.1:0-20231 GCA_038040225.1 Planctomycetota bacterium | reverse complement strand
GCGCGGCCAGGTCGGCGTCGGCATCCGACTGACTTCCCTGGAAGTAGTTGCAGCCCGAGAGGTTGATGAAGAACAACAGTGCCAGCAAAGCGGGCAGACGAATGGAGGTGAACGGCATCGTGAAGACCTTCCTTGGTCGAGAGCACCGTCATTGGCAGAGCTTGCCGAGTCGCTGCTCCATCGAGCAACGACGCCTCTGCGAAGGGCGGGAACATAGCAATCCTGCCAAGTCGCGCGAAGATGAGGTTGTCGTCGCAAACCCCCGTTCCTGCTCAACGAGCAGACGTTACAAGAATCTCCCCCGGCAAATACTTCGGGAACTCGACTTGCTCTAGGAGTCGAACCGACATACTTTGATGCGTAACACGGAAGTGCGGCCCCAAGGATTGGGGCCGCCGGTTGTTTGCCCGCTATCGCCGAGGAGTCCAATCATGATGGCTCGAGTCCCCGCGAACTCACAGTCCCTTTCCCTCTTCCCCTTCTCTTTCGTCGCTGCCTGCGGCCTTTCCGTTCTTCATTCGGTGACGGCATTCGCGGAGCAACCACATCCGGCATTGGACCTTCGGCCGACCGCATCCGTCGCGGGATCGCTGGTCATCGCTGGCGGAGGTCCGCTCCCGGCAGCCGTCATCGATCGGTACTTCGAGCTGGCGGGAGGCGAGAAGGCCCGCATCGTCATCATCACCACGGCGAGCATTCTGGCGGGGACTCCCAATGCGGAGGTTCATTACGCCCGTTGGCATGATCGCAAACCGGTCTCGCTGACGTTTCTGCACACGCGAGATCGGATCGAAGCGAACAAGTCCGAATTCTCGCAATGTCTTCAGGAAGCGAACGCCGTCTGGTTCATGGGCGGAAATCAAAATTGGCTGGCGGAGGCGTATCTCGGCACGCTGGTTGAGCAGCGGTGCCACGAATTGCTGCAACGCAACGGCGTGATCGGTGGCACGTCGGCGGGAGCGGCCATCATGTCGAAGTCGATGATTGCGGGAGGCCGCGACCTTCCCATCATGGCGTCCGGATTCGGCTTTCTGGAGGGGACGGTCATCGATCAGCACTTCAAGAAGCGAAACCGTCAGGGCCGACTGATGCAGGCCCTCGAATTTCGACCGGGTCACGTCGGCATCGGCATCGACGAATCGACGGCTCTCGTCGTCAGGGGCCGCACGCTGGAGGTGGTCGGTGACTCGGACGTGACGCTCACTCTGGCTCCCTCCGCAGAGCGGGCGGCCCGCCACCATTCGTTGGTCGTCGGACAAAAAGAGGACATGGTGCAACTGAGTCGTGCGGCGATCGCCCGCACGCAGCCTCGGTTCCCGTCTCCCAACACTTCGGTTCCCGAGGTCAAAGCCGGAACGCTCGTCATCGTGGGAGGGGGCCCGATGCCTCGCGAGGCGGTCGATCAGTTCCTGTCCGCCGCGGGAGGCAAAGACGCGTCGATCCTGGTCGTCTCGAATGCTCTCAGCGATGAGCCGCCCGAGGAACAAAAGGTCTGTGGCTGGCTGACGGAGGCCGGTGCCTCGAACGTGCGCCAGTTCCATGCCTGTGAAATGCACGACAGTTCCAACTCCGACCTTTGCAGCCAATTGCAGGAAGCCAAGGGAGTCTGGTTCACGGGTGGTCGCCAATGGCGGCTGGTCGATGCCTATCTCGATACGCCCATCCAGTCGCTGTTTCACGCGGTACTCAGTCGCGGCGGCGTGATTGGTGGGACGTCGGCGGGGGCCACGATTCAGGGAGACTATCTGGTGCGCGGCAACCCGCTCGGCAGTGCCGACGTGATGTGCGAGGGCTACGAACGCGGGTTCGGGTTCCTGCCGGGAGTGGCCATCGACCAGCACTTCACACAGCGAACCCGCTTCGAGGACATGACCGGACTGAAGAAGCAGTTTCCGCAACTGATCGGTCTCGGCATCGACGAGGCCACCGCGATGATCGTTCGCGGGACGACGATGGAAGTCGTCGGCAAGAGTCAGGTGGCGGTGTTCAATCGCCAGCCGACTGATCCCGACACCGAACCCGAATACGAAGTCGTGAAGGCCGGCCAAAGATACGACTTCAAGCAGCGCCGCTTGATGGACACCGCCGAGGTCCAGACCGCCGACGCAAAGCCGGCTGACGAATCGAAACAGACCATCGAATCGAAGTAGTCGTCCGGCCTGCTCGCCCGCAATCCGAAGTCTTCGCGGCAACCTCCGGCTCTCCGTCAGTTCAGTGCGGTGGATCATCGCGTGACGCGGGATCGTTCCCTATAATCCCGCCGCGTTTGCCGGTCGGTGGCTTTGTACGGGGAGCAGTGCGTGTCGGAAGACCACTCGTTGATTGCGGCGTTTGAACAAAATGTTTCTTCGGCCATTCTCGGCAAGGCCGAAGTGGTGCGGCTGGCACTGGTCACGTTGCTGGCGCAGGGGCATCTCCTGGTGGAGGACGCGCCCGGCGTGGGCAAGACCTCGCTGGCAAAGGCTCTCGCCAAGAGTCTGGCCTGCGATTTCAAGCGGCTGCAATTCACCCCCGACATGCTTCCCAGCGACATCTTGGGATCGAGCGTCTATCTGCCGACCCTGGGTGAGTTTGAATTTCGCAAGGGCCCGATCTTCACGAATGTGCTGCTGGCCGACGAGATCAATCGCACGACACCGCGGACGCAAAGTGCCCTGCTGGAAGCGATGAGCGAGGGACAGGTCTCCGTCGAGGGGAAGACGCACATGCTGGCCGACCCCTTCTTCGTGCTGGCGACACAGAACCCGTTTGAGTTCGAGGGAACGTATCCGCTGCCCGAAAACCAACTCGACCGGTTCATGCTCTGCATCGAGGTCGGCTATCCGACGCGCGATGTCGAGAAGAACGTCCTCGCCAATCATCGCGACGGCGAACCGGTCGACAAATTGGGCCCGGTGCTGAATGCGGAGCAACTGGAGCGGCTGCAACGGGCCGCCCGGGCCGTCCGTGTGAATGATTCGATCAACGACTACATGCTCGACCTCGTCCACGCGACCCGCGCGCACGAGCAGCTTCAACTCGGCGTGAGCACTCGTGGCGCGATCACGCTGTACCGCGCGGCTCAAAGCCTGGCGCTGGTCGAGGGCCGCAACTACGTCATCACGGACGATGTGAAGCGTCTGGTGATTCCGGCCTTCGCTCATCGTCTCGTCATCAAGGGCGTCCTGCACGAAGGCCGTCGGGATCGGGCGAAGTCGGTCCTCAAACAGATTCTCGCCAAGACGCCCGTCCCGTCGTGAGATCACTTTTCCGCCAGAGGCCGGGTTGGTGGGCTAAGGCGCAGCAGCGGCCTGGTCGACCGTGCGGGCATCTTCGAGGTATTGGCGGTCGAGGTCTTCAAACTCGACGCCGGTCAGCTTGTCCAGACCCGGAGCCTGATTGCGGATGTTGTTGTTTCCGCTGTAAAGCTGCGACAGGTGAGTGACCAGTGCTTCGCGGTATCGTCCGTTGTCGAAGTGCATGAAGAATCGGGCCAGTCCCGACGCCTGCGTGTAGTTTTTCGTCAGATCGGGCGCGTTCTGAAAGGCCCTCATCCCGAGGCCCGAGAACGCGCGCAGCGGCACGTAGTAGCTCGGCTCGGCCAGCAGGTTGGCCCGCGCGCCGGCAAACCGGATGTACTGCGGATCGCCCACCGTCACGACCCCATCCCTGCGGTGGAAGGACTCCATGTAACAGGCGATCCCCTCGATGATCCAGAAGTGAGCGCTGTCGCCGATGGGGCGGGCTTGATTGTGACTTTCGTAGAAGAGTTGGTGAGTCGCCTCGTGAAACAGCGTGGCTTCGTTCAAGGCCTTCGGATCGTGGTAGAAGTGGGCCACGTGATCGTTGGTCATGTAGACGCCGTTCGTCTGTCCGATGTTGGGAAAGTGCTTTTGCAGCCGGTCGAGATACTCTTCTCGCGTGCGGTAGTAATGCACGACGTACGGCTTCGCATTCGGACGAACGGCCTTCGCGGTTCCCTCGAACAGCTTTGTTAGTTGCTCTGGCGTGTTGAAGAAGCCGGCAAACGTCTCGTTGAAGAACTCGTAGTAATCTTCGAGGGCCTTCCCGAGTTCGACACCTCGCTCCAGACTGAAGTTGGTCTTGATAAGGTAGTGATCCGTGCGAATCTGCCAGCCTTTGGCAAAGTCTTGCCGGTCAACCTTCTCTTTGGCGGCGGTGACCCAGCGGCCGTCGACATTGCGCTCGCCCGCAGCGTACCGGGTCAAATGGCTCTTCGGCAGCCAGCCGAACTGTGCGTGCCAGACGTTTCCCTTGCGAATCTGTTCGGCCGCGAACGGCGTCACCCACTCGTTGCCTGACCGAACGAAACCAAGGATCTTGCGCACCTGCGGGTGATCGGGATCGTGGACGGCGGCCTCGCGCACCAGTCGATAGGCATAGCCCGGATTGCCGTTGTGCAGGGCCTGACGCGACAGCAGGTACAACTTCTTCGCGTAATCGGTGTCGTGTTTTCTGAGTTGCGTCTGCCAGAAGCGTTCGTCGGCGGTCAGTTGATTGGAGATTTCCGCCTGAACGTCGCGTGGCAGCGCCGTGAGGTTGTCCGACTGAGCATCCGGCAAAATGAGGCGGCTCTGGATCTGCTCGACTCCCTCGGACAGATCCTTGCCCTGACAGAATTCGACGAGTTTGCCGAGTTCCGCGGCGAACTCCTGATAGTGGTCGCGGTGCTTCTCCTGCACGGCCGCCAAGGTGTTGCGGCCCTTCGCCTGCTGCGCCGAGGACTCGTGCGTCGCGATGCTCGCGAGACAAAGCCATGCGATCGACCAACTCACTCGCCACACGAGTCGACTCACCATGAATCCTTCTCACTGAACGCGATCTCGCCGGACGGAAACAGGGCCATTCTAGGAGAGCCACCATCGCCCGGATAGACGAAGTCGAACGAGCGTGCAGCCTCTGTTCACGTTCAGCCAATGGCCTTGGTCTGCATCGGCAGAACCCGCTCGTCCTTGAGATCAACGCCGCTCAGCCTGCGATGCCGCGATGCTGTGAGCAGACAGTGGAGCGTTTCGACAGCGGCGTTCGGAGGCAGACCGTCCGGACGGATGTTGGAGACACAATTGCGGTCGGCATCCGATCGTCCCGCCTGCGGGCCGTACACAAAATACGCGCCGAGACTGTCGGGCGAACCGAGACCGGGTCGCTCCCCGAGCAGCATCAGCGACAGGGTCGCGCCCAGTCGCTGGCCGATCTCGTCCTGCAGGGCCACTCGGCCGAAGCGGACAACAAGGATCGGCGCGACGGACCATCCTTCCGTCGCGAGCCGCGCATGCAACGGGACTACGATCGACAGAGCGTGGCGAGTCGCCAGTGAGGACAAACCGTCGGACACGATGAAACACAAATCGTACGCCTGGTCGGGAGCCGTGAGAGCGGCCAGTTTGTCTCGCGATTCGTCGGACAAGCGTCGTCCGAGATCGGGGCGGCGCAGATATTCATCGCGACTCGGGGCGGCGCTGTCGAGCGCGATGGCCTTCAATCCCGCAGACTCCAATTCGGCGACGAGCCCGTCTCGATCGAACGGCATCCAGACCGCATCGCGCGCCCGGGCGTGCGCGAGCCCGAAGTCGAGCAACTCGCGCGTCGGCACGCTTCCCCCCGCTCGACCGAGCGCAATCCGGGCCGCCGTCAGCGTCGAGAAGTCCCGCCACGGATCGAACGGCGTGCCGGTGAGTTCTGTGTGTGCCATCGAATCCAAAAGACCTGTTGAAAAAGGATTGCTCGTGTGCCACGGCTGTGTCAGCCGTGCGAGTCTCGCGAAACTTTTGACCGTTCTCACGGCTCACAGAGCCGTGGCACGACAATTCAACGGGCAACTAATCCACTCTCTCCAACAGCCGATGCCCGCGCGAGACCGGTTGCAGGCGAAGCTGTTCGTCGAGGATGCCATTCAATTGCAGCCACGCTTCAAACTCGGGAGCCGGTCTCAGGCCGAGCGTCTGCCGCAGGAAATGGCTGTCGTGGAACGAGGTTGATTGGTAGTTGAGCATGATGTCGTCCGCTCCCGGCACGCCCATGATGTAGTTGCAACCCGCCAGGCCGAGCAGCGACAGCAGCGTGTCCATGTCGTCCTGATCCGCCTCGCTGTGATTCGTGTAACAGACGTCGCAGCCCATCGGCAGGCCGAGCAGTTTGCCGCAGAAGTGGTCTTCCAGCCCCGCGCGGATGATCTGCTTGCCGTCGTACAGGTACTCGGGGCCGATGAAACCGACGACCGTGTTCACGAGCAACGGATGAAACTGCCGCGCGACGGCGTAGGCCCGCGCCTCAAGCGTCTGTTGATCGACACCGTGATGCGCCCCGGCGGAGAGACACGAACCCTGCCCGGTCTCGAAGTACATCACATTGTCGCCGATCGTTCCGCGTTTGAGTGAGAGGGCCGCGTCGCGGGCCTCCCGCAGCAGGGCGAGCGAAACTCCAAAGCTCTTGTTCGCCGCTTCTGTTCCCGCGATGGACTGAAAGACGAGATCAACGGGAGCACCCTCTGAGATGGCTCGCAGCGAAGTCGTCACGTGGGCGAGCACGCACGATTGCGTCGGGATCTCGAACCGCTCGATCAACTCTGCAACGAGATTCACCAGCCGCACCGTGTTGGCCACGTTGTCGGTCGCCGGGTTGATGCCGATCACGGCGTCGCCGCATCCGTAGCAGAGGCCGTCCAGAATGGAAGCGGCGATGCCAGCGGGGTCATCCGTCGGATGATTGGGCTGCAATCGCACGGCCATTCGTCCCGGCAGACCGAGCGTGTTCCGAAACTTCGAGACGACCGAGCACTTCTTCGCGACGAGGATCAGATCCTGGTTCCGCATCAGCTTGCTGACGGCTGCCACCATCTCGGGCGCCAGTCCGGGCGAGGCGGCTGCGATGTGCCGAGCGTCTGTTTCGTAAGCCAGCAACCACTCGCGGAACTGTCCGACGGTGAGACTGCTCAACGGAGCGAACGCTGCCGCATCGTGCGTGTCACAGATCAACCGCGTCACCTCGTCAGTCTCATACGGAATGATCGGTTCGGCGAGGAAGTCGCTCAACCGCACATCGGCCAGCGCGAATCGAGCCGCCATCCGTTCCTCATCGCTCACTGCGGCAAGGACCGCCAATTCATCGCCCGACCGGTGCGGAGACGCCTTCGCCAGCAGCGTCTTCAAATCATCGAAGACATGCGTCGTCGAACCGAAGGTCGTGCGATACGTGGTCATTGTCGTGCCATCGGGAACCTGAGATCGCGATACGCCAACGATCCCAGCAGGACGAGGCCGTACCAGACCGAGACCGACTGCGCCGGGGACGCCGCGTCGAAGTTGAGCACCAGCATCGTCACCAGCACGAACGCCGACAAGGCTTGGACCGTGCGAGGGAACAGCGGATAGCAGAGGGAGGGGACAAGAGAGAAGTCCACCAAGGGACGACTGCACGCGCCACAGTCTCCACGGTGGGATGAATGAGACATCGCGTGTAGAGTGGTCATCTCACGCTTCCAAGTTCAGTTCGACCGCTTTGATACGGCTCCCATGACTACTCCCGAACGCACACCCTCTCCCGCGATGCAGCGGTATCTGGAAGTGAAGGCTCAACATCCACAGGCCATTCTCCTCTTTCGGATGGGGGACTTTTACGAGCTGTTCTACGAGGATGCGGTGACGGCGTCGAAGGCAGTCGGGCTGACGTTGACCAGCCGCGACAAAGGCTCGACCAACCCGATCCCGATGGCGGGGTTTCCCTATCACCAACTCGACAGCTATTTGCAGAAGCTGGTCCGTGCGGGCTTTCGCGCGGCGATCTGCGAGCAGATGGAAGACCCCAAACTGGCGAAGGGCCTCGTCAAACGCGAGGTCACTCGCGTCGTGACCCCCGGCACGCTGACCGAAGATTCTTTGTTGGATCCGCGCGAGAGTAACTTTCTCGCGTGTGTCTTTCCGACGAAAGAGGCGTGTGGGCTGGCATGGTTGGAAGTTTCGACCGGCCGCTTCTTCACAACGGACCTCGCGGACGAAGCCGTGGCCGATGAGATCGCCCGCATCCGGCCAGCCGAGTGTCTGGTCCCCGAGCAGGCGAAGAACAGCGGCGTTGTGCAGATGCTGACTCGCACGTCGGGCCTGTTCCTCAGCGAACGCCCGCCGTGGTCGTTTGCCGCCGATCAGTGCAAGCGCCTGTTGCTCGAACAGTTTCAAACGCGAACACTCGCGGGTTTCGACATCGACGAGGACACGCCCGGCGTCACGGCGGCAGGGGCGTTGCTCGACTATGTGCGTGAGACTCAGAAGAGCAGTCTCGGTCACATCACGCGACTGGAACCGTATCGGCGTGGGACGAGCCTGCTGATCGACGAAGCCACGCGGCGCAGCCTCGAACTGACCCAAACGCTTCGCGATGGACAGCGGGCCGGAAGTCTGCTGGCCGTCATCGATGAGACTGTCACCCCCATGGGGGCGCGACTACTGGCTGAGTGGTTGTCGAACCCGCTCACGGAACCGGCCCGCATCGAACGGCGACTCGATGCCGTCCAGGAGCTGCACGACGACTCGATGTTCTGCCGCGACCTGCGCGATCAACTGCGCGAGGGCTACGATCTGCAACGCCTGACCGCGCGCGTCGCCACCGGCCGCTGCTCGCCGCGCGATCTGTCGTGTCTGGCGAGGACGCTCGCGCTGCTGCCCAAACTCAAAGCCAAACTCTCCGGTCGCAAGGCCGCGCTGCTGGCCGACCTCGAAGGACGGCTCGACCTCTGCCCCGAGATCCGCTCCGACATCGAAGCGGCTCTCGTCGATGAGCCGCCGCTGCTGACAACCGACGGCGGGATGATGCGCGAGGGCTACCACGCTCAACTCGACGAATGGCGGGACCTCGCGCGGGGTGGCAAGGACTGGATCGCCAAGTATCAGGCCGAGGAGATCGAGCGGACCGGCATCCCGAACCTCAAGGTCGGCTTCAACCGCGTCTTCGGGTACTACCTCGAATGCACCGCCGCGCAGGCCGAGAAGGTGCCCATCGACTACATCCGCAAGCAGACGCTGAAGAACTACGAACGCTTCATCACGCCCCAACTCAAAGAGTACGAGGAAAAGGTTCTGCGAGCCGAAGGCCAGGCCGTGCAACTCGAACAGGAACTCTTCACCGCGCTGCGAGAGCGAGTCGCCGCGCAATCGGCCCGCCTGCGTGAGAACGCCGAAGTCCTCGCCGAGATCGACGTCCTGACTGGTCTCGCCACACTCGCCATCAGCGCCGGCTACTGCCGCCCCGAAATCACGCTCGACCCGCTCCTCGACATCCGCGAGGGACGGCATCCGGTCCTGGACCGCCTCAAGCCGACCGGCGAGTTTGTACCGAATGATGTGCGGATCGGAAGAAGTCAGGAGACAGGAGACAGGAGACAGAAGGAAGACAAGGCAAAGACGAGTGTCAAGGAAGAAATAGAAAGCCAACTCACGCAGGATGCCATCGAGACGGATGTGTCTTCTCCTGTCTCCTGTCTCCTGTCTCCTGACTCCTTCACTTCTGGTCTCATCCAGCTCATCACCGGCCCCAACATGGCCGGCAAAAGCACCTACATCCGGCAGGCCGCCTTACTCACGATCCTGGCCCAGATGGGATCGTTCGTCCCCGCGAAGTCGGCTCGCATCGGGATCGCCGACCGCATTTTTGCCCGCGTCGGCGCGAGCGATGAACTCGGCAAGGGCCAGAGCACGTTCATGGTCGAGATGACCGAAACGGCTCGCATCCTGAACGCCGCCACCAAGCAAAGCCTCGTCATTCTCGACGAGATCGGGCGCGGGACGAGCACCTACGACGGCATTTCACTGGCGTGGTCGATCACGGAATACCTGCACGATGTCATCGGCTGCCGCACGCTGTTCGCCACGCACTACCACGAACTGACGCAACTCGCCGAGACGCTCAAGCAGTGCGTCAACTGGAACGTGGCGGTGAAGGAAGAGGCCGACGACGTGATCTTCCTCCACAAAATCGTCCCCGGCTCGGCCGACAAGAGCTATGGCATCCACGTCGCGCAGTTGGCCGGAGTCCCGCGCACGGTCCTCGACCGCGCGAAGGTGATCCTGCAAACACTCGAATCGGACCACCTCGACGACACGGGCAAAACCAAAGTCCCCGAACGCCCCACGAAACAGAAACGCGAACAGCAACGAACCCTCTTCGCCCCGGAAGAGCATCCCGTCATGGACTAACTCCGCCACATCGACCTCAACAAAATGACACCCCTCGCCGCGCTGCAGGAACTCAACCGCTTGAAGGAGCGGTTGAAGTGAGAGAAACGCACCCGATCGTCCACCTCAAAAACTCCGCTGAAGTTGACCGTTACATTCAATCTAGGGCTGCGCGGATAACGAAGTTAGTTAGTTAGGCGGCTCGCTTGGATATCACGGCCTCCAACGCAACGGGAATCTCAACGCGGTTGTTGACAATGTGTTGTCGCGACGGATGATTGCCTCGCGGATGAGTGGGCGGCATCCCGATCATCCGGCCGATTTAGGCGGCGCGCCGCTCAATTCACAGTTCGGCCGGCCATCACACGCGGGGGGAGCATTTGCCGTCGTTTTTTGTCGGCATTGTGCCATTCAAGCTCGACAAATGATGGAGTTCACCCCCGTGAGCGGAGACACAGATCATGTGGAGAACATTGCGGCATTTGCGGTTGTCCTTCGCTGCGGTTGTGTGCTGCACTCTTCTGAATTGCGGAGCTGCAGGCCTTGAGGCGCAAGACAAGGTCGGGCCGAAGCTGCTGCCCGAGGCGCGCCGTGTTGATGCGCCGAATGTTGGCGGCGCGGTGCGGCTTGCCATGTCTTTCGATGGCAAGCTCCTGGCCATTGCGGGGACCGGTGATCGATATGAGATCCTCGTTGGGGAACCAAAACGACGCGTCAAACAACCAGGTGCCGTGGCTTACTTGTGCGAGGCTGATACGGGAAAGCAGATCGCCTTCTTGGAACTGGCGGACCGGGAGGATTACGGCGGGTGGCGACCGATCGAGTTGGCGTTTACGCCCAATGGCAAGTCGCTGGTGACGATCAGCAATGAGACCGTTCAGTTTTGGGATCCCGCCACCGGCCGCGAACAGTTCACTCTACCGAAATCGGAAACTTCGACTGATGACGGTCACATCTCGATTTCGCCAAACGGCAAACTGCTGGCAGTCTCACGCGACCGCGTCGTCGATATTTGGGACATTGCGGCGCAGAAGAAAACTAGCACCATTTCAGTAGGCCGTGAGACAGCGAGCGCATTTCCTGATGATGAAACACTGCTTACGGTCGAGAGCACCGACCACGCGCGTCTATGGAAGCTTGCCGACGGTCAGCAGCTTTGCGAGTTACGCAAGGGGTATTTCAGCGTCGGGCCAATCGAAATCTCGCCAGATCGCAAACTGGTGGCCGTTTCCGGGGGCGGATTCAAGCTCTTCGAAATTTCATCTGAGGATCCACGCCTGCGTCAACGATTCATGCCAACTGATCCAAAAACGATGGAAGGATATGGACGAGGCGCGCTGCGCGGGCACCACGAAGGGGGTTCCATCTCATTCGCCAGGAAGAAAAACTTGCTTGCCACGGGCGGCCATGAAGGAACGGTTCGACTTTGGAATCCACAAAATGGCCTGCCCGTGGGGATCTTGTGGTGGCCGGAAGGGGGTAACCGTGCCGCGGCAGTGCTTTCGCCCGATGGCGAGTCACTCGTCGTATCGCGAGGCCTGCGCGGGCCAGTTGGTGGTCCGAGCCCGGATCGCGTTACGGAGATTTACCCCGTGGCGGAATTGACGAAACCGGAATGCATTACGCGAGTCGTTCTGGCCGCGGCCGAGTCGCTCTTTCCGGCAACCGAACCGGATCCGCACCGCCGAGAAAGGCCTCATCATGAAACGGTCAGAAGAGCGATGTCTGTCCTCCAAGGTCCACATGCCAAACCGGCCGTACCACTGTTGATTGAGAAGCTGAAAAGTGAACGCGTCGATGTACGGCTCACCGCCCTGCAAGCGCTTCACCTGATGGCACACGACGCCACACACGCCAAACAGGCGGTACCCGCGATCCGCGCTCTGGCTAATGACAAGTCACCGGAGGTTCAGCGTGCCGTCAGTCATGCTCTGAGAGAGCTCGGAGTTCCCTAGTTCCCAGCCCACCAGGACCACACGACCGAAACGCGAATCGACGGCTGGGTGGCCCGGATGCGGCCTTGAGCGTTCGGGTCGCAGAGCGACAAGAAGTACAAGATCGGATGTTCGCTAGCTGCCTCTTGTGACTTCGTGACCCAGACGCTGAACAACCACCTTTCTTGATCCGTAAGAATGGATGATTCATTCAGTACTCGGTTCGGAAACCCGCCTCCGGGAATCGTCTGCCGTGACCGGAGGGCGGCCTATGCAGTCATCCATGGACCGGATGGGCACGTCGCGGTGGTTTGTGTCAACGTTCGCGGTCACGATGAATTCTGGCTTCCCGGCGGTGGGATGCTGGATCACGAATCTCCGGAACAGACAATTGTTCGCGAAGTCCGTGAAGAACTCGGCCGAACAGCCAAAGTGTTACGAAGAATTGGCGAGTCCGTTCAATTCTTTTATGCGGGTGACGAGGGATGCTGGTACAAGATGGTGGCTCATTTCTTCGCCGCCGAACTGCAAGGAGACGCAGACGAGCAGGCTGAGTATGAATTACATTGGGTTGATCCTGGTGTCCGTAAGTTGGACTTTTTTCACGAATGTCATGCGTGGGCCGCTTTGGGCGGCCACCAAGAAATACCTTGAGGCATCTCAATCAATGCCACACCGGAAATGGGTTGCTCATCGGGGCCGAACAAGGGGGCGGGGTGGCCCGGCCTTGCTTCAAGCCGTGGGCCATAGGCCCAAGAAACGTCAGGCCGACTTTCAATGGAAATGAATGTTGTTTTGCATCGACGCCAAGCTTGATGTTTCTTGTGCTTCGCACCCAGCTTGAAACAAACTGGGCCACCCAGCGGCAGTGAACTCATGAATATTTGGCAACTTCCGAACGCGGTATTCCTCATTGGGCTCGTCGTCCAAATTGTGATTCGTCACCACTTTATCCAGCGAACCAAATCCGAGAAGAAGACAGTTCGGCAGTTTGACCGTCTGGAAAAGATCTTGCTCGCCGCCATGTTCCCGGCCGTACTCCTGTTGCCACCGCTCTACTTCTTCACGCCGCTGCTTTCCTTTGCTGACTACGATCTGGCTTGGTCGTTCCGCTGGGCCGGTGCGGTGATCATGGTGGCATCGCTCTGGCTGTTTTGGCGATCGCACGTTGATCTGGGACAAAACTGGTCCGTCAGCCTCGAACTGCGACAAAACCATCAACTGGTCTCGCACGGAGTCTATCGTTGGATTCGGCACCCCATGTACGCATCCATCTGGTTGTGGGGACTCGCTCAAGGCATGATGCTGGCGAATTGGTTCGCAGGGTGGGCGGTGATGCCTGCGTTTGCCGCGATGTACTTGATTCGCACGCCTCGCGAAGAGCGGTTGATGAGCGAAGAATTTGGAGATGGCTACCGCGAATATGCTCGACGCACGGGCCGTCTCTTTCCCCGCCTCACAAAAGCTGCCGAACCAGCGCCTGCACCGGAGCTGGCGGCCGGGCCGGTTTCAAGTGGAGAGTCTTCACCGCCGGACCGGTGATGCTGGTCGTTCGTTGACATGCAGAAGTTCTCGACAGGTGTGAAACCCGTGGATTCATTGCTCTCCGCCATCGTGGAAGATGATCGCCGATCGGTGGGGCAATTCCTCAAGAAGGAGCCCGAGCTGGCAACGCGGCTTGTTGACACACCGAAGTTTTACGACTCGTCGATTTTTCATTGGCTCTATGTGGGTGACACCGCATTGCATCTCGCCGCGGCGGGTTATCGGGTCGAGATCGCACGTCTCCTCATTGCCGCCGGCGCTGATCCCAACGCGGCATCGAATCATCGTCGTGGAGCGCCGTTGCACTACGCGGCTGACGGCTACATCACTGGTCCCGCTTGGGATGCCAAACGCCAGGTGCAAATGATCGTCTGCCTGATGGATGCCGGTGCAAACATCGATGCGCAGGACAAGAACGGTGCCACGCCTCTGCATCGCGCTGTGCGAACACGTTGCGCCGAGGCTGTCCAATGCCTGCTCAACGCGGGTTGTGATCCGAGATTGAGGAATGCCTCGGGATCGAGTCCGTTTCATCTCGCCGTGCAAAACACTGGGCGAGGCGGATCGGGAGCCGCCGAAGCGAAAGCCGCTCAACGCCAAATCATTCAGGCCTTTCTCCACTTTGGCGTCAGCACGGCCTTGGCGGATGGCAAAGGGAAATCCGTTTTAGAATGTGCGAAGAGTGCCCAGATCCGCGAATTGTTGTCTTGAAGCATCACCGAATAAAGCGTTGGACACCAAGGGGCGGACGACGCGGTTTCAATTGGATCGTTGACTGCTGGGAGTTTTGCCATGGAATTCTCATCCGACATTGCGAACCTGGGTGAGCACGGCTTCGCCGATTCCGGTGGCGTCAAGATTCACTACGTCACCAAGGGGACGGGGCCGCTCGTCGTCCTCACCCACGGCATCCCCGGATTCTGGTACGACTGGCGCCACCAGATTCCGGCGCTCGCCCAGCATTTCCAGGTCGTGGCCATCGATCAGCGCGGCTTCAACCTGAGCGATCAGCCCGAGGGGGTGGAGAACTACGCAGTCGACAAGCTCGTCGGAGATGTCGATGCCGTCGTCAAACACTTCGGGCAACAGCAGGCGACGATCGTCGGCCACGACTCGGGCGGCTGGATCAGTTGGCACTACGCGATGGCCCATTCCGACAAGACCGATCGACTCGTCATCCTGAACCTGCCCCATCCCAGGTGCATCGAGCGTGAGCTGGCGAACAATCCCCGGCAATACAAGGCGAGCGACTACGCACGGCAAATTCAGCAATTGCCACCCGGCGGCCGAAACTTGGTCCACGAAGGCGTCACCCATGTGCTCTCGCCCGAGTCGTATGCCCGCGGGTTCAAGGGCGAGCAACCGAAATACCTCGAAGCGCTCCGACGGACTTCAATCGAGGGGATGCTGAACTTCTACAAGGCCAACTATCCTCGGCCGCCGTACAAGGAGGAGACCTACCCGCCGGTGAAGTGCCCGGTCTTGATGATCCACGGCCTGGACGATCTGTGGTTGATGCCCGAAGCGCTCAACGACACCTGGCGCTATCTGGAAAAAGACCTGACGCTGGTGACGGTGCCCAAAGCGGGCCACTGGGTCCACCTGGATGCCGCGGACTTGGTCACGAAGCGCATGGTTCGCTGGCTGACGGCGGAGTGATGAAAGCCGGGGCGGCGATTTTGGCGCTGTGCAAGCCGCTGCAGCCGCTGCAGCCGATGGCGACGGCGATCTTGGTTTTGCGGAGTTCAACGTCGTTTAACGCGGCCGGCGCGGCTGAGCTTATTCGTTCGGTGGAAAAGTGGTTGGGGTTGGAGCGACTTCGCGACGATCCGGAATCTTGGGTAGGAACCGATTGGACGATCCATGATTCGCAATGAGAACGAATACAAAGACGCCGTCCGACGGTTGGGCGAGCAGGAAGAGCGGCTGAAGCAGCAGGCCGCGCAGCTCAAGCAGACGAAGCTGTCCAAGGACGCGATCAAGCGGGTGCTCGACCCCGTTCGTTCCTTTCACGAGCAGATCAAGGACGAGGTTGCGAGCTACGAGCGGCTGAAGCGGGGCGAGTTCGATGAGTTGCAGAACTTCGCCGGGATCGGGCGATTGCTCATCGCCCTCCGGATCGCCAAGGGGCTGACTCAGCGAGAATTGGCCGAGCGACTCGAAGTGAGCGAGACGCAGGTGTCGCGCGACGAACGCAACGAGTACCACGGCGTCACCGTCGAGCGGGCGAATCGAATTCTCGAAGCGCTCAATGTTCAGGTGACGAGCGAGGTGGCGTCGTTGGGGCAGCCGGAACGCCCTGCGACGAAGCGTCTGGTGCGGCGCTAGTCCCGCGATTGGCTCGCCGCTGTGGAGGCAGGATCAGCGCGGCGGCGATGAGCGTGAGAACCAGAACCAGTTCCCAATAGGGACCTCGAATGAGATGAATCGTTCGAGGTTGGCCATGTCGGTTCAACTCTTCGGCCGGTCCGACAAGACATCTGATCGAGATGCCTGCCACTGAACGATGCCACCGTTCTCCGTACGGGTGTGGATTGCCCAGTGGGTGACCATTGTGGAGAAATGCATCGTGTTCATACCAAGCTCCATTCATGTCGAATGTCGTGGCTACTTCCCACCAGATATCCAAATCCCCATTGACAGAGTCAGTCCCACAAAAATTGCCGCCGATCACGGTCCAGCACCCATCCTGAATGACCATGCTGCGGAACCATCCCACCGTGAACAGCAACGCGATCCCAAGCAGAGCGAGGCCGATCTTGCGTCGCCAACCATGAAGGAAGCCTGCCATTGGGAACAATCATTTGTTTGCGGTAACGAACGCACCCGTCACGTCTCATCCGACATACTCGATCCGGTCTTGCCATTCCGCGGCCTCGCTGGCGTAGGCCACTGCGACGAGGTATTCGACCAGCGGTGCGATGCGTGTGCCACGGCGGATCAGCAGAATTCCCGGAACGTGATGCCCCGCCGCCAAGTGGCGTTCCAGGTGACCGGGCAGTGTGTTCTTGTCGAGCGGGACCAACAGCCGATCTTCGCGTTCGATCCATAGCAGGACATCCGGATCGCTCATTCCCAGTGGCAGGTCGTCGGCAGCCCCCACAGGGATGACGTCCAACGGCAAGTTTGCCGTGGCGTTGTAACGCTCAATCGCCTGCTGCAATCTTCCGCGCACGTTCTCGTCGAAAAGAAAAGCGAGAGCCATAAGTCACCGCGCCGAAGGAGCCGTCAATGATTGCAGTCGCCGACGCAGTTCCGTGCGACTCGGCCCCTCAGCCGCTGCGGCTCGCTGTTGTTCGACTTCCGCTTCGCATCCGGCCAGGTAAGCGTCGATGACAACCTGAGACTCCAGATAGAAGCCCAGCACCTTGTGAATGAGTGCCAGATTGAGGGTGGGGAACTCCGACAACAGCATCTCCGGTGAATAACCATCGCGATAACAGTACAGGATGTCCTGGAGTCCGATCCGATGGCCGGTGAGATGAATGTGGCCGTCGGGATCTTGAGTCACAAAGTCGGGAAGTGTCATCGGACCTCCTTTCGTGTTTCATCATCGCCCTGAGCTTCAACCATTGCCATTGTTCGCATGACTGGCCGCTCGGGGGACGCTTGATTCGTTGGCAGTCTAACCAGAGATGCCCGTTCCGGCGAAGGTCGTTTTGAGCCACGCACTCCAGATGACGTCACGCATCACCTTCACGGCTTGCGCACGTCGAGGCAGACGATCTCGCGGCCGTCGCGCAGGTAGAGGCGGCCGTTGGAGAGCGCGGGGGCTTGGCGAGTTGTCTCCAGGACGGTGGCTCGGCCCAGTTCGTCGTATTTCTTTGAGGTGGCTCGCGCGACGACCAGTTCGCCCGCCATCGTGGTCATGAACAGTTTGCCGTCGGCGGCGATCAGGTTGCCCTTGCCGAAACGAGGCACCTGCCACGCTCGCTCGCCCGTCGTCGCGTTGACGCACGTCAGATGAGTCACCGGGCCGGCACCGCCGACGTTGTCCATGCCGTACAGGAAACCATCGAGCAGCAGCGGCGTCTGCCATTCGCTGCGCAGGACGCTCTTCGGGCCGAACGACTGCCAGACTTCGGTGAGTTCAAACTTGTCAGCCTTCGGTTTCAGATCGAGGAGTATGCTGCCGTGGTTCTCACCGGCTGACAGCAAGAGCTGGCCTTTGATGGAGAGAGGCGTCGCGATGTTGCAGTCGTAGTTCGTCTCGAAGGGATAGCGCCAGAGAACCTCACCCGTCTTGGGGGTGACGCCGAGTACCGAGCGTCCCGTGTACGACACGATTTGGGGGCGGCCTCCCACATCGAGCAGCGTCGGTGACGAGTAGCCTGCCGGATCGTTGCCCGCCGTCCAGACCTGCTTCCCGGTTTTGGTGTCGTAGGCCACGAGCGTCCCCTTCGGCGTGCCGGGTGTCACGATGACTTGATCGCCGATCACCAGAGGTGAGCTGGCCATCCCGTACTCGGCCTCTTTGCCGGACAACTCGGTCAGCGGATCGTGCGTCCACAATTGCGAGCCGTCCTTGAAATTGATTGCGGTCAACCGACCCTCGCCACTGAAGACGAAGACTCGATCGCCCGAGATGGCCGGTGTCGCGCGGGGGCCGTCTCCCATTGGATTGCGGTAGGCATCGGCAATCGGGGTCTTCCAGATCGGCTCGCCCGTCAGCGCATTCAGCGCGACCAGCCACTGCTGACCCTCGCGCTGAACCATCGTGAGGACGCGGCCGCGACTGATGGTCAGTCCCGACATGCCGACTCCGCCGGGGACTCGCCAGACTTCTTTCGGCCCGCCCTCTGGCCATACCTCCAGCAGGCCGGTTTCGGCCGACAGGCCGTTGCGCTGCGGACCAAGGAACTGCGGCCACTCGCCCGCCGCAGGATCCGGACCTTTGGCGGAGGGTGTTTGGGCGATCGAGCGATCCGTTCCCCCAGTGAGCAACGCCGCGACGACGAACGCCGCAACAATCCTGATCGGGTGACTTCGACGACTTGATGCGAGCAACATCTGCTTTCCCTCCCTGATGATTGAAGAACAACTCGGACTCGTCCCGCCGCGCGGCGTGAACACTCTACCGAACGCCTGACATATCGTCGCGAGACGATGACTGAATATCTGTCTCAGCAGTTCCAAGTTCGCGCGCTCGTGGCCGACGCTGCCAGCGTCGGCGTCCACCGTGGCACGTGTCTGCTGACGGACGACGGACGCTGGCAGCGTCCGCCACGAACTTGGAACTACTGCGTCTCGAAACGCAGAACAACCTCACCGTCTGGCAGTTCGGTCTTGCCCCGGATATCGCACGACTGATTGTCCGCGGAATTACTCCGTTCGCGATGCCTCGCGCCGTTTGACAGCGACCATCGTGCGAACCGACAATGCCGCCGGTTGAGTTGCGGGTCCAAACGTCGTTCCACCGAAGGGGGCGGATCATGAACAGACTTCGAGTGATGTTGGTGATGGCGGCGAGTTGTCTCGCGGCGGGTTGGGGATCAGAGTCGGCGATGGCTCAGTTTTACGGCGGGTATGCATCGCCGGGATATGGCGGGTACGGAGGGTACGGGTACGGCAGTCCGATCTACTCCGGCGGCGTGGGAGTTGGTGTTTACGGGGCTCACAGTTCGTGGGGCCTCGGCGTCCCGAGTGGCAGCTACTACGGGATCGGCGCGTATCCGAGCAGGTACTCGCCCGGCAGCTACACCGGTGCCTACTATGGTTCGCCGTATGGCTACAGCGGCTACGCGTATGGTCCGAGTTACAGTCCCGGTTACGGCTATGGCGGACGAATCCCCGTCTACGTGACGCCTGCTCCCGTGCTCGGGACCACCACCACAATCATTCGCGGCGGACCGACGGGAGGCGTGGTTCAATACTCCAACAACGGCAACGGCTACTCGTATTCCTCCGACAGTTCGTACCCGAGTGTGGTCACGCAGTCTCCGGTGATCGGCCCATCGCGAACCTACGTGATCGATGGCCCGAAGCCGGTTGTGATCGAATCCCGCCCGTCGAGTTCGTTGTCGTCAAATGCACTGCCGCGATTCACTCCTTCGCCTCCGTCAACGACGGCCAACATCAAGCTGAGCTGTCCGAAGACCGCCCCCGGCCCGCTCAGCTACACGCTGAACGGTCACGCCTACACGATCCAGCCAGGCTACTCGCAGACATTCCCGAACGACCGGGCATGGACGATCGAGTTCAAGCGGGGAGGCGATGATTCGGAAGTCGCATCGTACGCGCTGAACTCCGGACTCTACTCGTTCGTCGCCAGCCCGAGCGGCTGGGACTTGCAGCAACCCGGAGCGGCACCGGCTCCATCGACCGAGTTGCCGCCCCCGCCGTTGCCTCCCGCGCCACTTCCGGCACCGTAGTGATTTGTGAAGCAGGTTTTTCAACCTGCTCCAATCGCGCGTTGTGGAGTAGATTGACGAATGTTCTCGTGTGGCACGCCCTGAGTCCTCGAAGGGCGTGGGATTCGTCTCAGCATTGTTTCCCACGCCC
This sequence comes from Planctomycetota bacterium, assembly GCA_038040225.1. Taxonomy (GTDB): domain Bacteria; phylum Planctomycetota; class Planctomycetia; order Planctomycetales; family Planctomycetaceae; genus Schlesneria. The sequence continues at coordinate 88 of JBBPIS010000135.1, read as the reverse complement.
GTCGAGGACTCAGGGTGTGGCACACACACCAATACCACTTGAAAGGCCGTTCGCACTGTGATCCCTCAACCATCTCGACGCGAGTTTC
>JBBPIS010000134.1:0-20344 GCA_038040225.1 Planctomycetota bacterium | reverse complement strand
GGTTTTTCAGTTGGTGTCCGTGACGAAGACGGTCGTGCGGCTGTCTAGATAGAAACCTCCACCAGGTTGGCGAAAGACAATTCGATACTTGCCGGGTTTGGTGAAACGCCAGGAACGAGTGGAAACGCCCGTGTTGCTGGTGGGAAATGGTGTCGAAGTCATTGAGTACTGGTCGCCTACACCGATTTCGACGCTGCGTCCAGGCAATGCCTGACCGGTCCAAGCGTCAGAAAGTTTGGCTGACAGGTTGACGTTCGTGTTGACCTTGACGGCAGCAGGCAGGGTAGCTTTCAAGTCTGTCGATTGCTGGGCGGACGCCGCTGTCGCGAACGTGAGGATGACTGTCATCAAGAGCATGGTGATTGGCTTCATCGCGATTTCCTTGCTTGAACTTGTTTCGGACAGGCCGAACACGCCACTCGGCCGACTCGTGAACAGAAACGTTTCTACGTTACGTGAGTTGCCGCATCACGGAACAACAACGTCGAGCCGCAGTACCCTGCCGACGTATTCAGAGCGAGACGAGCGAATCCAGCGGGAGCCAATCAAGGCGTCCGCATATTGGTTCTTGCAGTTGACATCTTTGAACTCGGCTGTTCCGCGCACACCGCCTTGGGTCCGAGTGACTCCTTTCCGTCCGTTACACAAACGCAATTGCACGTTGCCGAGAAACTCGAACTTTCCCGGACGGGGCTGCTTATACACGCGAACTTGAATGTCGCGCGTCGAGGTTTGTGCAAGGACGCATTTCCCGGGCAGAACGATCGCGGCTGAGATCGCCCCCAGTCGAAGAGCTTCTCGCAGGAACGCCCGACGGGACGTGGGCGCTGGGCTGACTGTGGGCTGATGATGATTGGCATCCGCACAGTGAGAAATCTGAAAACTCATTGCAGTTCCCTTTCTTGCCAATTGACTTGGCATGGAACAAACACGCTCCCCCGAATGGACCACCCGCTCGGGAATTGAAGGAGCCAGATACGACAAGCGGCAGAACGGATTCGCAGTCGCACTGAAAAGTGTCATGCTGGCAGTGCTCGGCCAATCCTTGGACTTCGATCACCGACAAGTGACCAAAACCTGACCTCGCACCACATTGCCACCCAGCCCAGCCTCGGTGGCGGAGGTGGAGGCTCGCACGGTGAACGAGGTCGTTCCGACGAAGCTCTTTGACGGTCTGAATCGCAGTCCCGTATTGGCTTGAGACACGACGACTGCAAACATGCAACGCGCAACAACTTCATTTCCAACCTCCTTTGTGACGTTCTTGGTTCGCCGTTGACTTGCGGAACCGTGCCGCAACTGACAACCTCGTACTGCGGGCACAAGGTAGCCGTCTGTTTTGGCGGAACCTTCGAAACGTTGCTGTTTTTTTGGGTTTTGCACGGTTTTGTTCGGTTCGTAAGATTTGCTTGGTGAGTTTTGCGGAAGTTCTGAGAGACGAGAGAGAGCCTGTGGTCCGCATTGAAGGCGAAAAACTCAAATTGGCCCTTGACGCTGCCAATACGAACCCTGCACGACTGGCGGCGAAAGCGGACATCGATTCCCGAACGGTGCAGACTCTCTTAACAAAGGGAAGTCACGGGTGCCAAATAGGAACGCTCGAGCGTCTTGCCAAGGCGTTGGGCATCCCCGAGAGCCAGCTTGCTCCGGACGCGCCACCACCTCAGGAAATTCCAATTCATGATCCCGCCTCGTCGTCGCGAGACTCCGTTGCAGAAGATGCGCTTTGTCTGCGTGAACTTATCGAGGTCTACTTCATTTCCAAATTGTTCGATGGCACCAAGGTTGATGTCAGTCTGTTGAATCAGAAACACGGTGAGCTCTCTGTCTTGGCTGAGACACGACCAAGAACTGACAAAGTCATTCGTGATTTCATCAGCACCGATATGGAGTTTCACAAGGAGTTGCTTCGACTGGCAGATGGTGAGTGGGTGATCCCGGTTTGGGAAGAACTGAAGGGCCACTGGTCCAAGTTGTTTCCCGAACGGCGATATCAGAATCGAGGAACATTTGGAGCAGTGCTTCAGGAACACAGACTGATCATTGACGCAATTCGGAAAGGTGGAAAAAAGGCCGCTTGTGATCACCTCAAATCGCACTTGCAGGCTTCACTCGGACGCGCGGCTAACCTGAATATCTGAGTTGCCCTGCTGGTTGGCACTGGCGGGGACCAAGCCGGTGAACATCACGCGGTCACTCGTTGGCTCCCTTCGCCAGATGTCAATGCGGGGATGGGACAGATTGTGGCACGTTTTCTGGCTGCGGGTGGATTGGGCGAGTAGCATAGAGCCGGGCGACACGGTCGTTATTAGCCTCTTATCCATTCGTGCGAAAAAACACCTCAGAGTCCTTGGTCCTTTTCAAAGAAATCTAGGAAATGCCTGAACCGGTTGGGGGTGAAATCACACAACTGCTGGGCAAAGTGCGAGATGGAGACGTCGGCGCCCGCGACAGCTTGTGGCAGATTCTCTCCGAAGAGTTGCGGGCTACGGCTGAGAAACTGATGCGGGGTGAACGTGCGGGCCACACGTTACAACCGTCCGCTCTGATCAACGAGGCGTTCCTGCGACTTGAGGACGGAAAGCTGATCGACCGCGCCCAGGATCGCAGATACCTGCTGGGGGCTGCGTGCGAGGCGATGCGGCGCGTGCTTGTTGATCACGCGAAGAAACGAGACGCCGCGAAGCGGGGAGGAACACATACACGGTTGCCATTGGACTTGGTCTGCGAGTACGTTGAACAAGAGCACAAGTGCGATCTCGTGGAATTGCATCAGCAGCTTGAGTGTCTGTCTCAGAGTGACCAACGTGCGGGTAGAGTGGTCGAGTATCGATTCTTCGGCAACCTGTCGATGGACGAGATCGCCACCGAATTGAACGTCTCCAAGTCCACAGTCGAGAGCGATTGGAGATTCGCCCAAGCCTGGCTTCGTAAGCAGCTTCGACTGTGAAGTTCGCGACAGTGACGGCGATGGTGACAGATTCTCGTTTCCTCTCCGACCGACCGTCGTGACGGATCAGAGCCCAAATCATGAACTCACGCGATCCCCAGTTTTGGCAACGGCTCCGCGAGTTGTTCGAGGCCACTTTGCAGTTGCCTCCCGATCAACGGGAGTCTCTCATCGCACTGGCTGCGGTCGAATCCTCCGAGCTAAAGTCGGAACTGGTCGAGTTGCTGCGTCACCATGACCTCGGCAACGCCGAGGGTTTTTTGGAGCGAGGCTCCGCCAAGGACTCCAGCTCACACGCGGTAATGGGCTCAGTCGTGCGGTCGCTCAGCGAATTCGCGGCAACTCCGCGCATCCCGGGCTACGAGATTGAGGGACTTCTGGGACGCGGCGGAATGGGGGTCGTCTGGAAGGCTCACGATCCAGCTTTGATTCGCAGTGTCGCCATCAAACAACCTCTCGTGTTGGGGACACTCGACCCGTCGGTGAAGGATCGTTTCCTGCGGGAGGCCCGGGCTGCGGCGAGGCTGCAGCACCCCCACATCTGCCCGATTCATCTCGTTTCAGAAGTGGACGGCCAGCCGTATCTGGTGATGCCGTTTCTGAGCGGTCCCACCCTGCGTGATTGGGCTCGGCAGAAGCTGCCATCGGAACCACAGGCCGCGATGGTTGTGGCCGCACTCGCCCGTGCCGTGGCTGTCGCGCACGAACTGGGGATCATTCATCGCGACATCAAACCCTCCAACGTCATCATGACCGACGAGAGTCGTTCGCCGGTGTTGATGGACTTCGGCTGCGCGAAGGATCTGGAATCAGTCGATGGTCCCGTGTCGCACTCGGGTCTCTGTGTGGGGACACCCGCGTACATGGCACCCGAGCAGGCAAATTCCAAACTGGGAGCGGTCGATGCCCGGTCCGATGTCTATTCGCTGGGAATCGTGCTCTACGAACTGATCTGCGGCAGACCCGCCTTTGAGGGAACGACGGCCGAGGTTCTGAACGCCGTCTGCACGCAAGACCCTGCTCCTCCCAGATCCCTCGCTCCGTATGTGCATCGTGATTTGGAGACCATCTGCCTGAAAGCCACCGCGAAGTCTCCGGCTGACCGATACCAAACGGCCGCCGAGCTGGCCGATGATCTCGAACGATTCATCGCTGGCGAGTTTGTCCGTGCGCGAAGAGCTTCCGTGTGGGAGAGAGGCCGTCGCCACATCGCGCGCCATCGGGCCGTGGCATCTCTCGCGGGAGTCGCCGTGGCGGCGCTTGTTCTCGTGTTGGCACTGACTTGGCGCGCCGCCGCAGTGAGTCTCGCCACCACGCTCCAGACGCAGCTTCAGGCGGGACTTGACAAGAACGGATGGAATCCAAGCGACTTTGAGGATCTCGACCAACTGGCGACTCAGCTCTACGATCACCAGCCTCATCAGGCGACCTTCTTTCGGAGAAGAATTGCCGAGCGTATCGAACGCGAGGTCCGCGATCGACTGCGCCGTCGCGACTTCGACCAATCGACGGCGGACGAAGCCCTCCAGTGGCTGACGATTCTTGAGGCGCAGATACCGGATGCGGCGGCGCAGCACCGCACCGAGTTGAGCCGCCGCCTGCGCGCCTGGGCGACGACAGTCAGCCTGGTCCCGCCCTTTCGAGAGATGGATCGAGTCTTTCCGAATCACCGATTCACTGTCAACGAACCGCGATCGCGGTTCGCCATGCCGGTGGCCACTGGGATCGAGACCATCGTCACGACCATTCCCTGTTCGGGACACACGGAACTGCGGATGAAGGTTGCCAACTGTTCCGAGGCACCGCTCGTGGGCGCGCGGCTGTCGTACCGGGGAGACGGTGGTTACGACTTTCTGCTCGGCAGCGTCGAAGCCCTGGCATCGTTGGGAAAAGGGGATTCGGGTGCGGGATGGCCAACAATGGGCGATGCCATGCGAGACGGCCGGGCGATCCGTCTGCAGCTTCGTCGTCGAGGCATCGTTGTACGCGAGCTGCAGGTCTCCCCGGAATTTGATGTGCAGGGAGATTCGGTAGAAATCGTGGCGAGAAGGGAAGACGACCAGCTCGAGCTTCGTTTGGAAGGGCTCCGCGCCGGGGAGTCCGGTCGCGAAGCGACCCCGCCGTTGGTGAAATACCGCGACGCATTCCCATTGAATCCCGGTCCTGAGGACACATGGTCGCTGCTCTGGATGGCTCCGCTTGAGATGCGTGGACTTGTGGTCTCGCGTCAGCTTCGGTCGCCGGCAACGAACCCGCGCGAACGGGGCGACGATCACTATTCCAAGGGCGAGTTTCAGCAGGCTCTCAGCTTCTACTCTGATGCCGAAATTGGCGACGGCGAGGCGCGCGCCGACGTAGAACAGGAGTTGCGTTTCAAGCGGGGCCTCTGTCTCAGCCAGTTGCAGCGTGAGGAGGAGGCCCTCGCGCTCTGGGCCACGGTCATGAATGAGACAGGAGAACGCTGGCCGGTCGTCGCGGGTTGCCACCTGTGGGAGAACTCCCTTCGCCACGGCCATCATGCCGAGGCCGAAGCCATCTTCGGAATCATCGGGGCTCGCTATTCCCAAAGTGACCTGCTGGCGCTGATCTCGGACGATCTTCGCAAATCCATCATTCGGTCCTATCAGAACGCGGCGCGCGGTCTGGTCTGGTTTCGACACGATCCCGACCGGACGCGCAACCTGATGCGCGCTGAGGCCGTCGAAGAATTGATGGGAGCAGACATAGAGCAGCGAGCATGGACGTGGTGGGGGGTGTTTCGATCCGCCTGGGCCGATGGGCAGTTGGAACTTGCTCTGAGTCGCGGCGACAAACTGCTTTCGGTCGAGCCCGAGGTTCGTTGGACCAGCGTTCAGTTTTTCATGGAGTACTGCACGCTGAGTCGTCAGCTCGGCAATGCCTCCCATGTCCTGAGTTTGCTCAACCAGCAAATCGCCAAACCGCGGTTAGCCAACCGCGGACCAGTTTTTCCACTCCTCATCGAGCGGGCGCGAACATTCGCCGCTCTGGGGCAGCCGGACCGGGCTGAGGCCGATCTGGACGACTACTTCCGCCGTGTCGCAACTGATCGGGAACGCTTCTATTACTTCGGGGATGCGTGTCTGCTGCGAGGTTTTCTGCGGGCGGACCGGGGCGATGCCGAGGGAGCAATCTCGGCCTGGCGGGAAGGAGCGCTGGCGTGTCGATTCAAGGAACGACCGGTGCGGGTGACGAGTGAAGGGATGGAGATTGTCCTGGCTTCGATGCTCGGCTCACTCTCGAACGAACTCGACGAAGCCGCAGCCGATGTGCTGTTGACCAAAGCCCTCGAAGGCCTCCCGCTCGGAGTTCTTGGCCCATCGGTCAAACAAACATTTCCCCTTCCACCTGACATCTTGGCCGCGATGTGGCGGTCGCCTCACGGGCGAAACCTCGCCCGACAGTTCGCACTGCGAACCCAGTCACCCTCGGAGTTTGGCCGTCAGGGTTGCCTTCTGATCGGGGGCGCATTGGTGAGGCGCGGAGCCTTCCACGACGCCGTCTCGGCAGATCAGGGCCGGGTGATTGACGAGCTCACTGCGGACGTCTTCGACGCCTGGAACTTGAAGAAGCTGAGCGAACTCCAACTCACACAACTCGGCATGGCGTGGAAGGGACAGACCGGGATTTTCGGCTGGGCAGCCGTCGCTCGCACCCTTCCTCCCTCGATAAAACTGCGATTGGCCTACGTTCTTGGGCACCGACTGATCCGTCTCAACCGTCCGGACGAAGCCACTCAACTGCTCAAGCAGGTTCGCGAATCCTCTCCGCCCGATTCCGAGCTGTCTCGTCTTTGTCAGGCATCACTCGTCACGATGGCAACTCCTGCGAAGGTTGATCCCGCTAACTCGTCATCACCCGACGCCGACACTGGCTCCCAGACGCCCCGTTCATGGAAGCCGGGGCCGGTCGAGGAGTAGTTTCCGGGATTGATTCGGCGTCCGGCGAAGATTCCCGGCGTGAAACACTGGCAGGTGACGACGCTCCTTCCCTATGCGAACGTCCAATGCCTGGCCTGGCATCCGGCTCGGGATTGGTTGGCGGTGGGCGTGGGCAATGGAGAAGTCCGCATCTATGACATGGAGGGTGATCGGTTTGGACTTCTGCATCTGTGGGTTGGTCACTCTGGCTCCGTCACGTCTCTCGATTGGCACAGTGGAGGCAAGACGCTGGCCTCCGCATCCGAAGACCGGACCATCCGCATTTGGGACACCGAGGCATCATCGAATCATGCCGAAGTCAAACGCCGCGTCGCGTGCCGGGTTCTCCAGCAGCACGAGGATGTCGTTCGGTCTGTGGACTGGTCGCCGGATGGATCAACGCTGGCGTCGGGCAGTTCTGATGGCACAGTGCGATTGTGGGAAGACGGCCTTGCCAAACACCGCATCCTCGCGGCGCAACAATCGCACGTTTGGAAGGTTGCCTGGAATGCGACAGGGGACTCACTGGCTGTCGGTGGCCTCGACGGGATCGTTCGGATCATGAAGCGGGACGGCACCGAGGAGGAAACCTCATGGCAGGGTGCGAAGTCTGAGCCTCACGAGTTGGCCTTCGATCCCCTCGGCCGGCATCTCATCACGTGCGGGTTCGAACCAGAGGTCTTCGTGCGAGACCGTACCGGGAACCAGTCCCGCGTTTTGTTCACCGCCCTCGGCTCCGTGACGGGAGCGGCGGTTGATCGTAGTCATCGGAAGCTGGCTGTCGTGGGGAACAAGCTCTGGATCTGGGCGAACTGGCGGGACGATCCAACGCCGCGTGAGGAGCGTCTGATTAACCAATCTCCGGGCGCTGTGGCGTGGTCGGCGGACGGAAGTCGGCTCGCGTTTGGTGGCCAGAGAGCGGGGCTGTGCGAATGGAATGAACGAACGCGCCAGATCAAGACAGTGTTTCTGGAAAACGGACGTGTCATTGGAGCCGCTTGGAGTTCCGATGGCACTCGGCTGGCAACTGGCTGCGGTGACGGAAGACTTCGCGTTTGGTCGCGCGAGGGACGGTTGGTCACAATCAAGACTGCTCATACCGGAATCGTGGGAGCGGTCTCGTGGAGTCCGGACGGGCGGCGGGTGGCCACGGGTGGCTCGTGGCCTCTCCCCGGTCAAGAGCCGGATAACTCGTTGCGGCTTTGGTCTGTTGACAGTTCGGACCAGCCCCCGGTTCGTTTCGATTCGGTCGGTGCGGCGATTCACGATCTGTCGTGGACGGCCGATGTTCAGCGAGTCGTCGTGGGGACCGCATCAGGCAAGCCAGACGATCGGTTGGTCTCATTCAACACGCTCACCGGTTGACGCGAACGCGCGCTGCTCGGTCACGCCGACGAGGTCATGGCCGTTGCCTGTCATTCCGACGGAAAGCGGGTGGCGGCAGGAGGAATCGAGGGGAAGATACTGCTCTCCAATTTGAGCGGCGACGAACCGCCAGTCGTCCTTGCCGAGGGACTCGAGGGTCCGGTGATCGGTCTCGCGTGGGACGCCGAGGACAAACGCCTGGCGTTCACCTGCCAATCGACTTCCCAGTCAATCGGCCTCATCGATCTCGCCAGCAAACGAATCCTCTGGCGCACGAAGACCTCACATCGGCCAGGCGGCATTTCGTGGAGTCCCGATGGATCACAACTTGTCGTCGGCCTGACGGGCTTTCTCTCTGCCGAAACGGGTGATCCAATCAACGACCCGTCGTGGCATGAACACGCCTCGGTGGTTGCGTGGGGGCGGGAAGACCCGAATTCGTTGATTGCCTGCAACGATTATCGATTGAACCGCTTGTCGGTGTTCAGTCCCGCGCGCCCCGATGATGGTTGGCTGGCGCTGTTGATCGGCGACGGAGCGGCCTCGTTCACTCCGGCTGGCGAGCTGATCGATGCCTCTGCCGAAGCCAAGTCTCAGCTTCGATATCACGTCGAAACGGATGACGGCACCGTCAGCTTGATGAGCCACGAGGAGTTCTCTTCCCTTTGTCGCAAGCTAGGTCAGGTTTCAAAACCGGATGCCCCGTAATCAGGGGAATCAAAGGTGTCAGGAACGAATGGCACTGCTGTTTGGCCCTCATGGGTTTATGGCTGTCGCCGTGAGTGAAGGCCGCAGTCAGCCTGTGCCTCGGCCTGACTGCGGGGCGCCTTGTTGGGTGAGGTGCGTTGAGGGGGCCGTCAGTGGCACCTGGCGCTGCCGGTTCAGTTCACCGGCAGTAAGTTCACAACCGCTGACGACATCGACAGCCAAATTCAAAAAGGGGAAGATCCTGCACGTGTGCATCCAAATGGTGTTGGAATGCTGGCACATTCGGTATAAACCGTACCTCTTGAGTGTTTGGCAGCCCGAGTTCGACTGATTCATAACCAGCAGTGTGGAAAGCCGTCCGGACCATGTCTGATGAGGTGAAATCGCTCACGGTGGGAGTCCCCCGCGAAACGTATCCGGGTGAACGTCGAGTGGCTCTGATCCCGAGCAGCGTCACAGCGCTGAAGAAGGCGGGAGTGACCGTGATCCTGGAGGCCGGTGCCGGGACGGGAGCCGGATACGCCGATGCCGACTACTCCACCGTGGGAGCGCAGATGGTGGCCTCGCGCGGGGAGGTCTTCGCGGCGGCGGACGTGATCCTGCAAGTTCGCGCGGCGGGGGCGAACCGCCACGCGGCGCGAGCCGACTTCGACTCACTGCGGGCCGGGCAGTCGCTCATCGGACTGTGCGATCCGTTCTCCGATCCGAAACTCATGGAGGAACTGGCGCGGCGCAACGTGTCGTGCTTCGCGCTGGAGTTGCTGCCGAGAATCACCCGCGCCCAGAGCATGGACGTGCTGTCGTCGATGGCGTCGATCGCGGGATACAAGGCGGTGATTCTGGCGGCCAACCTCGTGCCGAAGATCTATCCGATGATGATGACGGCGGCCGGAACGATCACGGCTGCGAAGGTCTTCATCATCGGGGCGGGCGTCGCGGGCTTGCAGGCGATCGCGACGGCCCGGCGATTGGGCGCGGTGGTCAAGGCGACGGACGTTCGTTCGGCGGCGAAGGAAAACGTGCTCAGCCTCGGTGCGAAATTCGTCGACATGGGTGTCGAGGACGCTGCCGGAGTCGGCGGCTACGCCAAGGGAATGGACGAGGGTTTTTATCGACGCCAGCAGGCGGCTCTCGCCCCGACAATCGCCGAGAGCGACGTGATCATCACGACCGCCGCTGTGCCGGGGAAAAAGGCTCCGCTGTTGATCTCGGCCGACGCGGTGCGGTCGATGTCGCCCGGATCGCTCGTGGTGGACCTGGCGGCCGAGCAGGGTGGCAACTGCGAATTGACGAAGCCCGGCGAGACCGTCGTCGAGCACGGCGTGTCGGTCATCGGCTGCGTCAACCTCTCCTCGACGGTGCCGTTCCATGCCAGTCAGATGTTCTCGCGCAACGTGACGGCGTTCCTGTTGCTGCTCGTCAAAGACGGACGTTGGACGATCAACCGCGATGACGAAATCGTGCAGGGAACGCTGGTGACCGCCGACGGACAGGTCGTGCATCCGAAAGTCCGTGAGTTGCTGGGGTAGACTGGTGCAAACGATTTTGGCGTGGCACGATTGAACCGACCGAACACGGAGAGAACTCATGGGATTGATTCGCACAGAACTCGAATTGCTCAACGGTGGAGATTTGGAATTATCCCGCCGGAAAATGCTGTCGAGCGACCAAATCCGCCAGATGAAGGTCACCGCACTCGTGGACAGCGGTGCCATGATGCTGGCCATCAATGAAAACATCCGCCAGCAACTCGGCCTGTTGAAAACGGACGAACGGCTGGCGGAACTGGCGGATGGTTCGGTGAAAACGTACGACGTGGTCGGTCCCGTCGAGATTCGCATCCCGCACCGCCGGTGCAGCGTGGATGCGATCGTCCTCCCCGGCGAATCCGAAGTGCTGCTCGGCGCGATCCCGATGGAAGACATGGACCTCGTCATCGACCCGAAATCGCAGACCGTCCAGGTCAACCCGAGCATGCCGTACATCTCAAAGAAGCCGATGAAGTGAGGCCGGGGGGGAACACTGAAGTCCGGCTTAGCTTTGTCAGCCGGACTTCTCTCCGGACGGACACGACTCGGCGAGAAGTCCGGCTTTCGGAAAAGCCGGACTTCGGATCAGTGACCGCCTTCGCCGCCGGAGAGATGCTTGGCCAACTCGCCCACCACCTGCTTCGCGTCGCCGAAGAGCATGAAGGTGTGGTCGAGGAAGTAGAGTTCGTTGTCGATCCCCGCGAAGCCCGGGTTCTTGCTCCGCTTGATGGCGAAGACGGTTCGGGCCTTGTCGGCATTGATGATCGGCATGCCGTAGATCGGCGTCGTCTTGTCCGTGCGGGCGGCCGGGTTCACGACGTCGTTGGCTCCGATCACCAGTGCGACATCGCATTGCGGCATGTCGGCGTTGATCTCGTCCATTTCGACGAGGTCGCTGTAGGGGATCTCGGCCTCGGCCAGCAGCACGTTCATGTGGCCCGGCATGCGGCCGGCGACCGGATGGATCGCGAACTTGACCGTGATCCCGAGCCTGGTGAGTTCGTCGTACAATTCCCGCACGCGGTGCTGAGCCTGCGCGACGGCCAGGCCGTAACCGGGAATGATGACCACCAGATTGGCCTGTTCGAGCACCTGGGCCGCCCCTTCGATCGTCTCCGATTTGTAGTGCCGCTCCTGCGCGTCGGCCGCGGCGGCTTTCACCTGCCCGAACGCACCGAACAACACGTTGACGAACGACCGGTTCATCGCCCGGCACATGATGATCGACAGGATCAGGCCGCTGGAGCCGTCGAGTGCGCCGGCCGTGATCAGCAGTTTGTTGTCGAGCACGAAGCCCATCGCCACTGCGGAGAGACCCGCATACGCATTGAGGATCGAAATCACCGTCGGCATGTCGGCACCGCCGATCGGAATGATCAGCAGCACACCGAAGGCCAGCGAGAGAATGATGATGAACGGGAACATGATGCTCGATCCCGTTCCAGTCGGATTCACGACGAGGAAGATTCCCATCAGCACGGCCAGCGCCAGCAGCCCGATGTTGCTGACGTTCTGATACGGATAGGTGACCGGTCGCTGCGGAATCCACTTGATCTCCTGCAGCTTGCCAGCGGCGAGCAGACTGCCAGTGAACGTCAGGAATCCAAGCAGCACTTCGGCCACGAGAGCCGCCATGCGAAAAGAGGTCAGTTGTTCTGGGCCTTCGCCGACCCACAGATAATACTTGGCCGTCCCGACCAGGCCCGCGGCCAGGCCACCGAACGCGTGCGAGATCGCCGTCCGCTGAGGCACCGCGGTCAGCGGCACGCGCGACATCGGAATCCCCACGGCAAACCCGGCGATGATGGCCACGACGATCCACGCATGGTGAATGATCTCGGGCTGCATCCAGGTGGCGAGGACGGCCAGAGCCATCGCCACCACGCCGGCGAAGACTCCCCGGCGGGCCGTCTTCGGATCGTTCATGCCGTGCAGCGAGAACACGAACAGGACGCTTGCGACGAGATAAACCAACTGCCCGAGATGATGCGTCATGGCTTCGTGTCCTTCCCCGGCTGCTTGAACATCTTCAGCATCCGGTCGGTGATCATGAACCCGCTGACGATGTTTGTCGTCGAGGCAAACAGGGCGATGAAACCGAGCACGCGAATCCCCGGCGGGTGTTCTCCACCGGTGACGATGATCGCTCCCACGACTGCGATTGCCGAGATGGCGTTCGTGAGGGACATCAGCGGCGTGTGCAACAACCGCGAGACCTTGACGATCACACCCAGCCCGATCAGCGTCGAAAGTGCCAGCACAAACAGCAGCGACCAGTAGTCCACCGATGCTGGAGAATGCTCTCCGTTGGCCCGCCCGGCTTTGTCAGCAACCGCTTGCGCCGGGGCCACGGCTGCCCCCTCGTGACCGGCACCGTCCGCCTTCGCGGGTAGAGTTGAGGGCGTCTCGGCAGCAAAGATCAAGGACGCAGGCGGTCCCCACGCCTGGCCGAGCGTCACGCAGAACAGCAGTGTCAGGCTCAACCCCAATACGACTCGTCTCGCCATGCTCAAGGCTTTCTTGCTGGTCGAATCAAGGCCGATGACAAAACAAGGCCCACGTCTGGCGGGGCGTCCCAATCAACATCACGAGGCGGGCGGATTGTGGGACCGTAAGGGCAAAAGTTCAAGTCGGCCCTGTGCTGTTTGGTCGGCCTCGATTTGGGTCTAATGGGAATGACGGATGGCAGGAAGCGTTCCATGCGCCACGGCGTTTGGGCACAATACTCGCCAGACCTGCCATCACACCGCTGGTGTCCGCCTTGCCGACTGCCCGCCGGACAACTCTTGTTGACCATCGCTTCACGACAGATTGGTGTCTCCATGAATCCTGCTCGAATTCCCGTGCTGACTTTGAACTGGCTGGCTCTGCTGGCGAGCTTGATTTGGACCGCAGACGGGTTGGCTCAAGATCCATCGAAGATCGACTTCAGTCGGGACATCAAGCCGATTCTGTCGAATAACTGCTTCTTCTGTCATGGCCCCGATGCGAACGAACGCAAGGGGGGCAAGGACGGCTTGCGGCTTGATACCGAGGAAGGGGCGTTCGCCGACCAGGGTGGGACGTTTGCCGTCGTGAAGGGGCAGCCGGACAAGAGCGAACTCGTGCGGCGGACTTCCTCGACTGACCCCGACGTGATGATGCCGCCCAAGACGACCGGCAAGAAGTTGTCGGAACGCGAGATCGCGCTGCTGAAGGAGTGGGTCAAGCAGGGAGGGAACTACGCCAGGCATTGGTCGTATGCGAAGCCCGTTCGTCCGGCAGTTCCCTCGGTGAAGGACACCTCGTGGGCGAAGAACGACATCGACCGGTTCCTGTTGGCGCGACTGGAGCGTGAGGGACTGAAGCCTGTTCCCGAGGCCGACCGGTACTCGATCATTCGTCGCGTATCGCTCGATCTGACCGGCCTGCCGCCGACATGGGCGGAGGTCGAAGCGTTCGTCAACGACAAGGACGCGAACGCCTACGAAAAGGTGGTTGATCGTCTGCTGAAGCAGCCCGCGTATGGAGAGCATTGGGGCCACATGTGGCTCGATCTGGCGCGCTATGCCGACTCGGCGGGCTACGCCGACGATCCATCGCGCGTCATCTGGGCCTTCCGCGATTACGTCATCAAGTCGCTGAACGCCAACAAGCCGTTCGACCAGTTCACCATCGAGCAGATCGCGGGCGACCTGTTGCCCGAGCCGACAGACGACCAGATCATCGCCACCGCGTTCCATCGCAACACGCTGACGAACAGCGAAGGGGGGACGATCGACGAGGAGTTCCGCAACGTCGCAATCGTGGATCGCGTCAACACGACGATGGCCGTCTGGATGGGGACGACAATGGCGTGTGCTCAGTGTCACACGCACAAGTTCGACCCGATCTCGCAGGAGGAGTACTTCCGCTTCTTCGCGTTCTTCAATAACACCGACGATGCCGACCGCCGCGATGAGACTCCGCTGCTGATGCGGTTCACCGAGAGTCAGCTTTTGCAGAAGAGTCAGCTTGAGGGTGAGATCGCGTCGCTCGACAAGAAGCTCGCCACGCCGACGCCCGAACTGGTGGTCGGCCAGACGAAGTGGGAGCAGTCGTTCCCGCTCGACTTGCAGTGGCAGACCACGAAGCCCTCCAGTGCAGCCTCATCCGGCGGCAACGCGTTGACGATTGGAGACGACTCGACGGTGCTGGCCGCCACCGCGAAGACCGCCAAGTACACGATCGACATCCCGCTGAGCGCCGCCGACAAAACGAGTGTCAACGCGGTGCGACTCGAAGCATTGCCGGATGACGCGCTGCCGGGGAAGGGACCGGGTTTCGCCGGAGGAAACTTCGTCGTGTCGAAACTGACGGCGACGGTTCAGCCGCCCGAGGGGTCTCGTCTGAACGGCCGCTTCGTGCGAGTCGAGCAACTCGGCAAGAACGCCTATCTCCATCTGGCCGAAGTGCAGGTCTTCAGCGGGGCGGAGAACGTCGCTCGACAGGGTGAGGCCAAGCAAATCAGCACCGACTACGACGGACCGCCGCAACTCGCCATCGACGGCAATACCGACGGCAACTACGCCGTGAAGTCGGTCTCGCACACGGCGCAGGCCGAAAATCCGTGGTGGGAGGTTGATCTGAAGACCGATCACCCGCTCGACCGCATCGTCGTCTGGAACCGCACTGATGCTGGAACCGAGGCGCGGCTGAACAACTGGCGCGTCGCGGTCCTCAACGCGACCCGCGACGTCGTGTGGGAGTTCAAGAGCACGGACCTCATCAAGCCGTCGCGCGAGCTTTCGCTGAGCGGTGTCCGCGACGTGAAGTTCATCGCGGCACTCGCCGATTTCGAACAGCCGATGTTTGAAGCGAAGAACGTGATCGAGGGCAAAGCCAATTCGGGTTGGGCCGTGGGAGGAGCACTTAGCCAGCCGCACACCCTCACCGTGATTTCCGCCGCACCCGTCGAAGCACCGGCCGGATCGAAGCTCGTCGTCACCATCGACCAGTCGTCGAACTTGGAGTCTCACGTCCTCGGCAAGTTCCGTTTGAGTTGGACCAACGACACGCGGGTCGCCGAGTTCGCGCGGACTCCCGCTGCGGTACTCGCTGTTCTCAATACCAAGCCCGAATCGCGAACCGACGCGCAGAAGCAGGAGTTGGCGAAGCACTATGTCTCGATCGCGCCGGAACTCAAGGCCGACCGAGACCGTCTCGCAGCTGTCAAGAAACAGTTCGCCGACCTCAAGCCGGCGATGACCGTTCCGATCATGAAAGAACTCGCCGCAACCCAGCGCCGCAAGACGCAGCTTCAGCATCGAGGCAACTATTTGGACCTCGGCCAGGAAGTGACCGAGGGTGTCCCCGCTGCATTTCCTGCGCTTCCGGAGGGAGCTCCGCTCAACCGGCTCACGCTGGCGAAATGGCTGATCGACCCGAACAACCCGCTGACGGCCCGCGTCATCGCGAACCGATTCTGGGAGCAAGTCTTCGGCATCGGCATCGTCTCAACGAGTGAAGAGTTCGGTTCGCAGGGGGACCAGCCGTTTCATCCCGAGTTGCTCGACTGGCTCGCCACGGAACTGGTCGATCGCCAGTGGGACATGAAGAGTTTCGTGAAACTACTCGTCATGTCGGCCGCCTATCGTCAGTCGTCGAAGGTGACGCCCGAGTTGTTCGAGCGCGATCCCGACAACCGTCTGCTGGCCCGAGGCCCCCGCTTCCGCCTCTCCGCCGAAATGATCCGCGATCAGGCGCTGGCTCTGTCCGGGTTGCTCAGTCCAAAAATGTATGGCCCGTCGGCGAAACCGCCTCAACCGACAGGCGGCCTCTCTGCCGCCTTCGGCAGCAGCACCGACTGGACGACGAGCGCCGGTGAAGACAAATTCCGACGCGGCCTCTACACCGAATGGCGTCGCTCGAACCCGTACCCGTCGATGTCCACGTTCGACGCACCGAACCGCGAAGTCTGCACCGTCCGCCGCTCGCGAACGAACACGCCGTTGCAGGCCCTCGTCACCCTGAACGACCCCGTCTACGTCGAAGCCGCGCAGGCACTGGCCCGCCGCATCGCCACCAGCGGCCCGACCGCGCGAGACAAAGCCTTGTTCGCCTTCCGCCAGGTGACTTCCCGCAACCCGACCGACGACGAATTGAACCGCCTCGTCAAACTGTTCGACTCCTCGCGCGAGCAACTTCAAAAACAACCCGCCCGCGCCCAACAACTGGCCACCGAACCCCTCGGCCCCGCCCCGAAAGACGCCGATATCCCCGAACTCGCCGCCTGGACACTGGTCAGCAACGTCCTGCTCAACCTCGATGAGATGCTGATGAAACGGTGAGTAATAGCAGCAACGTTGAGACACGAGTGATGTGATATCTGAGATTTGTCGATTCGACGGATGGAGGACAAATGACCGCTGCCTTTCAAGAAGCCGAACGATTGCTGGCGGGACTCAGCCGGGCGGAGAAGGCGCTGCTGTTGCGGTCGATGGTTGAGGACTTGGGTGATGCGTTTCCGGGGATCGAGAGTCGGCCCGGTGTGTGCGGCGGAGAACCGTGTGTCGTCCGTACCCGCATTCCCGTGTGGCTGCTCGAACAGGCACGCCGCTTGGGAACCGGAGAGGCTGATCTCTTGAGATGTTATCCAACACTGCGGGCAGAGGACTTGGTTCAAGCGTGGGCGTATGTGCGAAATCATCGCGATGACATCGACCAACAGATTCGTGAGAACGAGGAAGCCTGATCCGTGGCGATGCTCTACTCCAACGAGAACTTTCCCATGCCCGTGGTCGTGGAACTTCGTCGGCTCGGACATGATGTGTTGACCGTGTTGGAAGCTGGAAAAGCCAATCAAGCCATTGAGGACGAGGAAGTCCTCGCATATGCAGCAGGCTTGGAACGCATGGTCCTCACCCATAATCGCAAGCACTTCATTCGACTCCATCGTGAACAACCGAATCATGCCGGTATCGTGATTTGCACGTTCGATCCGGATTTCTCCGGCCAAGCTGAACGAATTCACGCATTGTTGCTGCTGCACCCAGAACTGAAAGGCCAGTTGCTGCGGGTCAATCGCCCGCAGTAACAAGCCTGTTGCTCAACTATGAACAAATGAATTTGTCGCACCACTGAATTGACCACATACATATTCCAAAAACTTGGAGCCAGCTCATGAATCCAATTCAACAGAACCTGCAACACATCACGCGACGCCACTTTCTTCAGCAGGGGCAGGTGGGGCTCGGGGCCATCGCGCTCGGGGCGTTGATGAACCGCGAGGGCTACGCCGCGCCGGCCGTCGATGTCGATCCGCTTGCCCCGAAAGCGGGGCACTTCACGGGGAAGGCGAAGCGGGTGATCTACCTGCACCTGACCGGATCGCCTCCGCACCTCGATCTCTACGATTACAAGCCCGAGCTGGTGAAACACGACGGCGAACCGGCTCCCGATTCGTTCATCAAGGGGAAGCGGTTTGCGTTCACCTCCGGCACGCCGAAGCTGCTGGGCACGCCGCGTCAGTTCAAGCAATGCGGCGAGGGGGGCGTGTGGTTGTCGGACGCGATCCCGCATCTGCAAGGGGTTGCCGACAACCTGTGCGTGATCAAGTCGATGTTCACGGAGCAGTTCAATCATGCTCCGGCCGAGTTGTTGCTCTACACGGGATCGGCTCGTTCGGGACGGCCTTCAATGGGGTCGTGGGTCACGTATGGACTCGGCTCGGAAAGCGACGACCTGCCCGGTTTCGTCGTGCTCATTTCGAGCGGCGTGCAGCCCAACGGCGGCAAGAACTCGTACGGCAGCGGTTTCCTGCCGTCGGTGTATCAGGGCGTGCAGTGCCGCTCGAAGGGCGATCCCGTGCTGTATGCCTCCGACCCGGCCGGCATGGACCGCGACCTGCGGCGAGCCAGCCTCGACGCCCTCCGCGATCTCAACGAGATTCAGGCGAAGGAGCTCGGCCACCCCGAAACGCTGACTCGCATCGCGCAGTACGAGCTGGCCTATCGCATGCAGACCTCGGTCCCCGACGTGATGGACATCACGAAGGAGACGAAGGAAACGCAGGAGGCTTACGGCGCGATGCCGGGCCAGGCGACGTTTGCCAACAACTGTCTGCTCGCCCGCCGGCTGGTCGAGAAGGGGGTGCGGTTTGTGCAGTTGTTCGACTGGGGTTGGGACTTCCACGGCACCGGTCCCGGCGAGGACATTCGCGATGGCCTGACCAAGAAATGCATGACGATGGACCGGCCGATCGCCGCCCTGATCAGGGATCTCAAGCAGCGCGGTCTGCTCGACGAAACGCTGATCGTGTGCAGCGGTGAGTTCGGTCGCACGCCGTTCCGCGAGGGCCGCACGGCCGGCGGCAGCGTCCTCGGCCGCGATCACTTCCCCGACTGCTACTCGATCTTCCTCGCGGGGGGCGGCATCAAGGGAGGCTACTCACACGGCGAGTCGGATGAGTTCGGCTTCAGCATCGCGAAGGACAAGGTCCACGTTCACGACCTGCAGGCCACGATCCTGAATCAACTCGGCTTCGACCACACGAAGCTCAGCTACCGCTTCCAGGGTCGCGACTACCGCCTGACCGACGTCCACGGCAACGTGGTCAACCAGATCATCGCGTAGCCGAGGAACGTGGGGGCAGGTTTTTTACCTGCCCGTGTCATGAGGTAGCCGGGGACGGGCAGGTAAAAAACCTGCCCCCACGAGTCACTCCCAAGCCAGCGGCTTGAGCCACGCGGCCTTGAGTTCGACAAGGCTCGTGTCGATCACCGGCTCCCCGCTGGAAGCCGCGACCCGCACGCGACCGCTCGACGTGACCTGCCCCACGCGGGACAGTGGCAACCCGGCGAACGTCGCCTCGAACTGCGAAACCTTGGCCGGTTCGACCTCGATCAGGAACCGGGTCGCACTTTCTGAAAAGAGCAGCACGGCGGGATCGCTGAGGCGGGACGCCTCAGCCACGGAAGCAAGATCGAGATCGATGCCCAATCCGCCCGCGAAGGCCATTTCTGCGGCAGCCGCAGCGAGGCCCCCTTCGCTGAGGTCATGGCAACTGCGGACGAGGCCGCTGGAAATCGCACGATGCACGGCGGAGAAAACCTTCGGGGCCTGTTCGAGATCAACGTGCGGGACGGTGCCGCCGCTGAGGCCGTTGACCAGTGCGTAGTGACTTCCGCCCATCTCGTCTCGCGTCACTCCGACCAAGTACAAAAGATTGCCAGATTGCTTGAGGTCCATCGTCACGCACTGTCGCACGTCGGCGACCTGGCCGATCGCGCTGATGAGCAGCGACGATGGAATCGCCACCGTGCGTCTCTCGCCAGTCGCCGGATCGACGTAGGAAAACTCATTGTTCAGGCTGTCCTTGCCGCTGATGAATGGCGTGCCGAACGCGATCGCCGTGTCCTTGCAGCCGAGGGCCGCTCGCACGAGAGACCCCAGTGTTTCGGGACGTTCTGTGTTTCCCCAGCAGAAGTTGTCGAGAATCGCGATGCGACTCGGATCGGCTCCGACCGCGACGCAGTTTCGCACCGCCTCATCAATCGCGGCGGCGGCCATCCAGTACGGATCGAAGTCGCCGTAGTGTGGGTTCATCCCGTTCGAGACCACGACGCCACGCTGCGATGTCAGATCGGGCCGCACCACCGCCGCATCCGAGGGTCCGTCGCAGGCCACACCGACGAGCGGCTTCACCACCGAGCCGGCCTGCACCTCGTGGTCGTACTGCCGGATGATCCACTCCTTCGAGCAAACATTCAGCGAACCGAGGATGGAGCAAAGTTGATGGTTGAAGGTTGAGGGTTTAGGGGCAGCGGAGAGTCTTGTCCCCTCTCCCCCGTCTTCGGGGGAGAGGGTTAGGGTGAGGGGGCTTTCTGCAATCTTGG
>JBBPIS010000133.1:0-20385 GCA_038040225.1 Planctomycetota bacterium | reverse complement strand
GGGGTGCTCGGCTCCGTAGGACTGCTCGTCGATGGCCAACGCGCGGCGCATCAGCGGCTCGGCCTCCGCCAGACGGTTCGTGGTCTGGAGTAAATTCGCCAGGTTGTTGAGGTCGATGGCGACTTTGGGGTGCTCGGCTCCGTAGGACTGCTCGTCGATGGCCAACGCGCGGCGCATCAGCGGCTCGGCCTCCGCCAGACGGTTCGTGGTCTGGAGTAAATTCGCCAGGTTGTTGAGGTCGATGGCGACTTTGGGGTGCTCGGCTCCGTAGGACTGCTCGTCGATGGCCAGCGCGCGGCGTATTAGCGGCTCAGCCTCTGCCAGACGGTTCGTGTCTTGGAACAGCGTCGCGAGATTGTTGAGATCTCTAGCGACGTCGGGATGTTCGGCTCCGTAGGACTGCTCATCAATGGCCAGCGCGCGGCGCATTAGTGGCTCGGCCTCTGACAGACGGTTCGTGTCTTGGAACAGCGTCGCGAGATTGTTGAGGGCGATGGCGACATTGGGGTGCTCGGCTCCGTAGTATTGCTCGTCGATGGCCAGCGCGCGGCGCATCAACGGCTCGGCCTCCACCAGACGGTTCGTGGCCTGGAGCAACTGTGCCAGGTTGGTGAGGCGGATGGCGACGTCGGGGTGCTCGGCTCCATAGGACTGCTCAGCAATGGCCAGCGCACGGCGCATCAGCGGCTCAGCCTCTGCCGAACGATTCGTGGCCTGGAGCAACGCCGCCAGGTTGTTGAGGCCGATGGCGACGTCGGGATGCTCGGCTCCGTAGGATTGCTCATCAATAGTCAGCGCGCGGCGCATCAGTGGCTCGGCCTCCGCCAGACGGTTTGTGTCGTGGAGCAACACCGCCAGGTTGTTGAGGCGGACAGCGACTTTGGGGTGTTCAGCTCCGTAGGACTGCTCGTCGATGGCCAGCGCGCGGCGCATCAGCGGCTCGGCCTCCGCCTGACGGTTCGTGGCCTT
Source organism: Planctomycetota bacterium (assembly GCA_038040225.1). Classification (GTDB taxonomy): domain Bacteria; phylum Planctomycetota; class Planctomycetia; order Planctomycetales; family Planctomycetaceae; genus Schlesneria. The sequence goes on along the minus strand of JBBPIS010000133.1, from coordinate 19,416 downwards.
CAACAACTGCGCGAGATTGTTGAGGTCTCTAGCGACATCGGGGTGTTCGGCTCCGTAGGACTGCTCATCAATGGCTAGCGCGCGGCGCATCAGTGGCTCGGCCTCTGCCAGTCGGTTCGTGCCATGGAGCAACGCCGCCAAGTTGTTGACGTAGATGGCGACGTAGGGATGCTCGGCTCCGTGAGACTTCTCGTCGATGGCCAGAGCGTGGCGATAAAGCGACTCGGCGGCGGCGTAGCACGCCGCTGTGTTCAAGAAGTACCCGAGATCATTCGCGACAACGGCCAATTTGGGTGTTTCCGATTGGTTCTGTGACCACTGGGCAAAGGCAAACGTGTAGCTGGTGGCCAAATCAAATTGCGGTTTGAGTCGCAGCCAGTAGCCGATTAGTTCGTATTCGTCGCGCTCTTTTAAACCAAAAAAGCATTCCTGTTCGGTGAGCGCGTCGTGCAGGGATTGCCACTCGTGGGCGGCGGAGAGTTGCCAGGGGAGTTCGTCCAGTTTGCGGGCGGTCCAGATTTGTGGCTGTTGCTGGAAGTATTCTGCCAGTTGTCGGTGGGCGGTTTGCTGCTGTGACCCGTCGGGCAGGTAGGTGTCGCGGACAGCGGTACGGAGGAAGTCGTGGGCGAAGGTGAGCAGGCCGCTGCGCGCGACGAGGGCGTCGGACATCGCCAGATGGAGGGGTGACCAGATCGCACTCGGGAGCGGCTGGTCGGGTTGGCCGAGGGCGTCCGTCAGTTCGGCTTCTGAGAGGCCGCGGCGGGCGGCCCAGATCAGCTTGAGCGTGTCTCGCACCAGACTCGTGCCGTTGGAATAGGCGTCTTCCCAGCGGTCGATCATCTGGATGTAGAGTTCGCGCGGGTCTGTGGCCTGCAAATACTTGTTGATCTCGTTTCCAAGCTGCTCATGCCGGCCGAAAACGCGGAGTTCGTTCAGTAAAACTCGCAGGTAGAGCGGGTTGGCGGTCTGAGGGGCACGGGTGACGAGGTCGGTGCGGGGTGAACCGAGGTCGCGGGAGTGTTGCTTCAGGAAGTCGTGGATCAGCCGCCGTCGTTCGGGTTCGTCGAGCGGGTGAACGTGAAGCGGCGGCGTGGAATCGAGCCAGCCGCGTTGCTCGATGGCGGTCAGACTGCGGCCCGGCAGCGTGGAAATGATGACGCGGCAGTTTTTGGGGAAGACTCGCGGGAGCCAGCCGAGGTCGGGGGCGGCGTCGACGTCCTCCAACTGGTTCAATGCGTCGAGGACCAGCACGATCGGGCCTTCGGTCGCCACGTTTGTCAGCCAGTTGGGGAACTCTTCCCGAATTTTGTCGGCCTGCGCCGAGACTTCGTCGGGTAGATCGAACCGCTCCTTCAACTCCAGCATGATGCGCCGTAGCAGACTGATGGCGCTGGCACTGTCGGGTGAGGCTCCGATGAAATGGAGCAGGGCGAACGGGGTTGAAGGTTGAGGGTTGAGGGTTGAAGGTTGGAAGCGGTCGAGGAACCAGTTGGCGAGGAGGGCCGATTTGCCGATGCCCGATTCTCCGAGTATGACCAGCGGGGGAGCATCGCTGGCGATGTGGGCGTCGAGTCGGTCGAAATACTCCTGGCGGCCGATGTAGACCCCCGCTCGGCTTTGAGCGAAGGCCAGGTGGTCCGTCCGCTCGCGTTCGAGTGGCGATGGTTCGTCCCCTTTCGGATAGAGGTCGTCGATCAGCGCGGTGAAGTCGGCCAGAACCCGCTCGCCGAGAGATTTCGCATCCGGGTAGTCTTCTCGCGGCTCGTGCTTCAGCCTTCCTTCGCGATGGACCTGCCGGATTTCGTCCTTGAGTCGCTGCAATTTCTCAGCACTGTCGGGGCTTTCGGGCTCGAAGTCGTATCGCGATCCCTGTGGCACGGTTTCGACGTGGTGCGGATCGCGAAAATAGAAGAAGGCGTGTTCAGCTTCCTCCGGATGGTTGAGCACGCCGTGCCGGATCTCCAGTTCCGTCACCGATTTCTTGTCGGCACCCTCGGCATGTTGCCGGATCCACGGCTCATGGTCGAGGACTTCTGCGGGGATCGCCCTGGGAATCCAACCGTATCGCTCGCCCAGCAGCCCGATGAAGTACGGGCGGCAGCGATGGATCTCGTGTAGGCAGATCGGCAGCACCTCGCCCTGCTGAGACTGCTCTTCGGTGATGCCCCACCGGAGATCGATCTCGCCCCAGGTCACTCCGCGCTCCTCGCACAGCCGCCGAAGCTGCGGGAAGATCTTCAGAATCAACTCATCCCGCTCCGCCTGCATGTCGCGGAACGTGGAAGAGACGAAGACGCGGATCACCCGGCTGTGCATCGCGCTGATGCTGCTCATGAAAAGTCTTTCGAAGCGAGTTTGGTGCCTGATCCCAGACTTTGTGAACGCAAGCCAGTTCATCTCGGATGGCCGCTCACTTCTTCGCGGCGGGTTCGATGACGAACCGATACGGGCGAGGTTGCGCGACAGAGCGTTGCAGGGATTCGAGTTGCTCGTTGGCGAAGACTGATTGGCGGGACAGCTTGTCGGCGAGGTCGCCCTGCTTGGTGTGCAGATTGGCGAGCAGTCCCGCTGTGGCGAGTTCGTGGCGGGCGTTTGTGAGCTGGAGCAGGACGTTGGCTTGCGTGTTCCACGGGCCGCCCGGTTCCCAGCCGTTGGCCGTGTGTGACGCGATGTTCAGGCCGTCGGCGAGGTGCTTCGCGGTGAAGGTGCCCACGGCGCGACCATCGACGGTCAGGTCGTAGCGGCCCTCGGGCAGGTGCTTCACGGTCAGCAGGTACTGGCTCAACTCGGTCAGGGCTGGGACGAAGCGGAAGTGGAGCCCGAAGAAGATGCCGTAGTTGAACGGCAGGCCTTCGTCGAGCCGGGTGAACTCGAAGCGGTCGTCCGCGCGAGTGACCTCCGTCACCGAGCAACCTGTCGCGGCGAGCACCTTTGCATCGGCAGCGTCTAGCGTGGCCGAAGAAACTTCGGCCGGAGCGTTCAGTCCCTTCAAGATCGCGTAGGCCATCGCGAACTGGCCCAGATCATTGAGGTGGACGCCATCGGCCACGTGCAGGCTGTTGTGTTTGGTCGAGTCCTTGATGCCGGTGTTGGACTGGACGACTCGCTTCTGAATCTCGCGCATCGAACGCTGCACGTCGATGGCGTCGCCGCCGAGTGACTTGGACAACGCCATTCCTTCGTCGCACATCTTTTGAAGGAAACTCTCCTCGCTCTTCTCGGGATCGGCACCGGTGACGGCGGCCGAGCAGATGTAAACTCGCACGTCGCGCTGGCGGCAGGCGGTGACGATCCCCTTCACCGCGTTGAGGTATGTTTGTTTGTGTTCGTCGTCGGCGTAGACGCCCCAGCCGATGTCGTTGGTGCCGAAGGCGACGATCAGGACTGTCGCCTTGTGAGCGAAGACGTCTCGCTCGATTCGTTTCAAGCCACCGGCCGCCGTATCACCGCCGATCCCCGCATTGATGAACCGCACCTTCCGTTGAGGGAACCGCAGCAGCGTGTAGTTCTCGATCATCTTCCCGTAGCTGCGCGCGGCGGTGATGCTGTCGCCGAGGAAGACGACCGTGTCGCCATCGCGGAGAGCGAAGTCGTCGGCCCAAGTCACAGCGGTTGGCGCGATCGTCAGTAGTGCGAAGAGGCAGGCACGAAGCATCGCGTTCATGGTGGACCTTCCCAGAAGGAGTCGACTCGTCCGGTCGAAGAGGGGCCTCGCCGGAATTGGTTGGAGGCATCGTGACGTGGACGACGGCAATCGTGAAGTCTCCGGCTCGCCACCGGAACTGGGAATAATCGTTACAACTCTCGATGCCTGTCGGCCGCAACCAAGTGGATGCGACGGAACCACGGATGACACTGATTGCACGGATGTCACAGATCAGACGAAGTCTGGGAACACGACTCTTGTTTCGCCCCCTCCATCGGTGTCATCTGTGAAATCCGTGAAATCTGTGGTCAGTCTTTTGCTTCCCCCCCGTTTGCGTCATCGTCGGCATCGGAGATGCGCGCAGGGCGACAAGAAGTCGCGTCCTGGCAGTACGAAAACATCGAATTCATGCCTGCAAACGGTAATGTTTGAGGCGACACTCCCAAGACCGGCTCAGAGAGCGTGACGCGGATCGGCTTCGACTGTAGAGTATGCCTCGCATTGGCCGATTCTGTTGGGACGGGAGGTCTGGTTCAATGGCTCACAAACACGAAATGACTGGCGGACAAAGCTCGCTGGTGCGACGGCGCGAAGTCCTGTGCGCGGGCTTGTTCGGCGGTGCCGTCGCGTCGCTGTCCGGTTTGCTGCGAGCCGAGAGTGCGGCCGGCGTTCGGTCGTCGGCGAAGAGCGTGATCTTCGTGCATCTCGATGGCGGGCCGCCGCAGCTCGACATGATCGATCTCAAGCCGAACGCGCCGGTGGAGATTCGAGGCGACTTCCAGCCCATCGAGACCTCCGTCCCCGGCATCTCCATTTGCGAGCTGATGCCGAAACTCGCGGGGATCGCGGATCGAGTCGCCTTCATTCGGTCGTTGGTTGGTTCGGCGGGTGCTCACGATGCCTTTCAGTGTCAGTCGGGGTTCGAGGCCAAGAACCTGCAATCGCTCGGCGGGCGACCGGCGTTGGGATCGGTGGTCGCCAAGTTGCAAGGCTCGACGTCCGACGCGACCCCTTCGTACGTGGACCTGATGCAGGGGCGGGCACTGGTTCGCAACAGTGCGAGGCCCGGGTTCCTCGGTCCGGCGTATCAGGCGTTTCGGCCCGACATCTCGCACCTGTTCGCGAGGGAACTCGAACCGGGCATGAAGAACGAGTTGGCGCGGCTCGGCGCGAACCACTCCGTCAGCCTGAAGCTCGATGGGACGATCAGCCTCGACCGGCTGACCGATCGCACCAAGCTGCTCGCCCAATTCGACACGTTCCGCCGCGAAGTCGATTCGGCGGGAATGATGGGTGCGATGGATCGGTTCACTCAGCAGGCCGTTGGCATCCTGACCTCGGGCGAGTTGTCCGACGCACTCGACTTCCAGCGCGAAGACCCGCGAGTTCTCGACCGCTATACACTGAAGGCCACTTCGGGCCGGCCAAACACGACGTCCGAAGGCCCCGGCGCGACGCACAAGTTCCTGTTGGCGAGACGGCTGATCGACGCGGGCGTTCGCTGCGTGAGCCTCTCGATCAGCGACTTCGACACGCACAGCGACAACTTCCCGAGACTGCGGCATCTGCTGCCCATCGTCGATCACGGCCTGGCATCGCTCATCGCGGATCTCGATGAACGCGGACAGCTTGACGACGTGATGATCGTCGCGTGGGGTGAGTTCGGCCGCACGCCGCGCGTCAATCCGAAAACGGGCGGTCGCGACCACTGGCCTCAAGTCGGCCCGGCCCTCATCGCGGGAGGCGGCCTGCGCGGTGGCCAGGTCATCGGCGCGACCGACCGCACGGGCAGTGTCGCCGTCTCCCGACCAGTCCACTACAAGGACGTCTTCGCCACGATCTATCACCACCTCGGCATCGAACCCCACCGTATAGCTCTTGTTGACCCACAGGGCCGCCCACAACATCTGCTCGACGAAGGTCAACCGATCCGTGAGTTGATTTGAAGGGTTTGAACCACGGCTGACACAGAGGGCACGGTTGAAGAATCAGGTAAGCCGCTCATTCGACGGGCGCAATTCTTGTCCCCTCGCCCCCGCCCTGTTTTCAGGAACGAATACTGGGGGGAGAGGGCTAGGGTGAGGGGGACGAGGCGGTGAACAGACATCGCGATTCGATTCGACGGCAGCTTCAGGTGATCGCTCGTTTTCTTTTCGCGCCTTTCGCGTGTTTCGTGGTTCCTCTTCTGGCCTTCGCCCAAGATGCTCCGCCAGCCAAGATTCGCCTCCTGTTGATCGGCGACTCGACCGTGGCCAGTTATCCGAATCCACCCGACGACCGACCGGATCTGACCGGCTGGGGACAGGTGTTTGGCGAGTACTTCACCGACCAGGTCCTCGTCATCAACCACGCGAAGTCGGGTCGCAGTTCCCAGAGTTTCCTTCGCGAAGGGTTGTGGGAAAAGACTCTGGCGGTGAAGGCCGACTACGTCTTCATCCAGTTCGGCCACAACGACCAAAAGGGCAAGCCCGCCGCGACCGAAGCCGAGGGCGAGTTTCGGGACAACCTCAAGCGTTACATCGCCGAGGCACGCGAGCACGGGATGAAGCCGATCCTCGTGACACCGGTGGCCCGGCGCATCTTTGCCGAGGGGCGAGCCGCTTCCACACTCGGTCCGTATGCCGACGCGATGAAGGTGGTCGGCGAAGCGACCAAGACGCCGGTGATCGATCTCCACGCCAGCAGCGTCGCGCACTATGACAAGCTCGGCGACGAAGCGAGTGCCGACTACACCGCCGCCGCGACGGATCGGACTCACTTCAGCCGCAAGGGAGCGCTGGCAATGGCCAAGCTGGTGGTGGAGGCTCTGCACGAACAAGTGCCCGAGTTGAAGCCGGTGATGGTGGATGCCGCCTCGGGCCAGTGAGCTGCCGGGTCGCCAGACCGCGTCGCTTGAGATCGGACTTGATCGACAACGGGTTTGTCCTCGATCACAATCCGCATCCGCGACCATATTCGAGCGTGAGCGAACAGAAGGGGGGACAACATGGCCAAGAAGAAAGTCAGCCGACCAGCGCCCAAAGAGTCTGCGAAGTTGGTGAAGAAACCAGCGGTCGTGGCGAAGAAGTCGCCGGTGGTGAAGAAAGTCGTCAAACGGGAAGCGGTCTCCACGACGAAAGGGAGCAAACCGGCAGCGGTCGCCGTGAAGAAGTCGTCTGTGAAGGGAGCGGCCTCGGTTCCGGTGAAGGCTCCCTCCCAACCGGCCGCGCCGGCGAAGGAGACTCCGAAATCCACGCCGGACGTGTCGCTCGGGCGTCCGCTGGTGACGCAGGAAGAAAAGCTCTACATGCTGTTCCACGACGACTATCACTCGCGGCAGGTCTTCGAGTTTCTGCGGGTCGAAACCGTGCGCGATCTGGAACAGTTCAGCCCGCAGCAGATCATTCATCTGCTGTCGAAGCCGATCCGCATGACGGTCGATCGCATCCGGCAGCGACTCGCGAAATACAAGCGCTCGCTGCGCGATGACGAGCAGTTCGCGGTGGAGTACGGCAAGCTGATGGACCCGGTTTGAGACAATTTCCATGGCGATGGAACGACACTCGTTCGGCGCGGGTCTCCCGACCCCGCTGAAACGCCCAACCGCAGGCCTCCCGCCTTTGTGGGATCCACAAGAGAAGAAGAGGAGACCTGCGGTCGGTCATTTGTGCGGGGTCAGGAGACCCGCGCACAACGCGCTGGAGTCGGGATCGACACCACGGGGGTGGTCGCGACGGATCGCGGAGAGTTGCCGAACGGAGAGGCAACCGGACTCGCTTCAGGCACAGTGGATCAGGACTCGTCCATCACCGATCCGATGACAATTTTGATGCTGTCGGCTGATCGGTGGAGGCGATCAGATTGGATGCGGACGAACTGGATTTCTTCGTGGCCGCCATTCGCAGGGCTCTGGTCTTGGCGGTCGATTCGGCGATTCGTTCTTCCCGAGCCAAGCGGGCTTCGAGAGCGGCGGTCCGGAGTTGAATGCGCTGTTGTGCGGCTTGCTGAACGTCGCGACGAACCTTGGCCATCTGGTCGACCTGAGCCTGTTGAGCCTGTCGCATCTGCTGCCCGGCGAGGGCGGCCCTGGCACTGACCGAAGCCATGGATGTGGTGAGGCCGTTGGTGTCGGTCAGGCTTCCACCACCACCCTGCTGACCTCGGCTGATACCCCCTGCACTGCTTCCACCCGCTCCACCGGTTCCTCCGCCGGCACCACCACCACCTCCTCCCTGGCAACCGCCACCCCCTTGGGCCGCAGCCATCGATGCTGACACGGCGAGCGTCAGTGCGGCGAGGGACAGCGTGCGGAGCGGACTCGCGCGACGACGATTCACAATTCCTGACTCGGGGTGAGACAACATGGTCGATTCTCCTCGTAGACGGCGTCGAGTCTGCCGCTTGGCAAACTCAACGACCAGGGCGACGCGCCGTCGTTGTTCCGGCCGATCCCTGAGTCATCGTGCCGGGCAAACAGGTGCATCCGAACTCGCGGGAAGTCGCATAACGAACGACTTCACTAGGAGGAGAAACGTTTTCTCGTGCGGCCTCTCAACAGGTTTTTCCGCAGTGGCTGTGATTTTCGTAGGGTGGGGCCAGCGACGCTCGGGTCGCGCCGGCCCACCATCTGGTCATTCGCAACTGTGTCTCGATCGGTGGTGGGCCGGCGCTCGAAGCGAGCTGGTCCCACCCTACAAATCGAAAGCATCACAGCTTCGGAGTGAGGCGAGAATTCAGGTTGGGCATCAAACGGGTCGAGTCCGCCAGCGCAGCAGGCGGTTCCACAGGCTGGTTCGAGACGCCTGGACGGGCTGCCCCTTGAGGAAGCGGAGCAGATCGGCCGCCAGTTCGTTTGCCGAGGCGTAACGCTGGTCGGGGACCTTCGCCATTGCTCGCAGAATGACGGCTTCGAGCGCTGCCGGAAGCTGCGGCACCCATTCGCGAGGCGGCTTTGGCCTGGCTTCGAAGATCAGGTCCATCAACTTGCGACGGTCTTCGTGATCGTAGGGCGGGACACCGGTGACCAGTTCGTAGAGCGTCACACCCAGCGCGTAGATGTCGGTGCCCACACTCGGCTGGCCGTTCAGTCGCTCGGGAGCCATGTAGCGCAGTGTCCCGACCGGCTGATCGTCGTTCGCCGTGTTGTCGTCGGTCCAGCGCAGGCCGACGCCGAAGTCGGTGACGAAGATGCGGCCGACGGTGTCGAGCAGCAGGTTGTCGGGCTTGATGTCGTTGTGCAGAGCCCCTTCCTTGTGTGCGTAGGCCAGAGCCTGCGCGACTTGCACGCCCATCCGGGCGAACGCCATCCAGGAAGCACGAGAAATGGTGCGGTCGGTTGTCTCGACGATGGTCTCGACGAGTGACCTCGATGCGAACGAACCGCTGCGCGCGATCCGCAGAATCTCTTCTGCCGTCACGCGGCCATCGGGTTCTCGCAGGCGACGCACGACCCAGCCGAGACTGACCCCCGCGACATACTGCATTACATAGTACCAGTACCCGTCGTGCTGGCCGAAGGTATAGATCGGGACGATGTTTCGATGCCGCAGTCGCGCAATCGTGGCCGCTTCGTTGCGGAGTTGCTCCGCGCGTTGAGGCCGATCCTCGCGGAAGCGCCACGGCAACAATTTGATCGCCACCGGCCGCTGCATCCCCGGTTCAAACGCCTCGAAGACGATCCCCATGCCGCCGCGACCGAGTTCCCGCACGATGCGGTATTCCCCGAGCTGCTCGATCCGAAACTCCTGGGGGAACCGGTGCCGCAGTCCCTCCGATTCCTTGCGGTCCCGGCAGTGTTCGAGCGTCGCGACGAGCGGGAAGATCTCCCGAATCTCGCCCGCCAACTCCTTGTGCTTCTGCGCATACGCATCAATGGACGGATCGAGTCCCGCGCGCAGCTCCTGCGTGAACAACGTCACCAGCACATCGAGCTTTTCGCACGACGCCAATCCCGCTTCGTCGAATTGCGAAGGGAAACCGTCGAGCTGAAGTTCGGAAAGGTCTGATGATTCGGACATGCCGGGTTTCCAACGCGGTGTTGTTTCAAAGGTCCGAAGGACCGGCAGAAAATAGCCCGGCCCGTCAGGGCCGGGGTTGATGACATTTTGAATTTGAGGCCCGCAGGGCCGATACTCTCTTGTGTCGGTCCTTCGGACCTCAGGCGATTGCATCTCGCGCCCCCGGCCCTGACGGGCCGGGCTATTTCCTACCGGTCCGTCGGACCTCAAGTTGCAGGGTGTGTTCCGAAGACTCCACGCACCCTGCTCTCTTCACGAACTGAGCAAATCGGGGATCAGTTGCAGCAGGCGCTTCAGCCGAGTGAGAGCCCTCAGGTAACGGGCACTCGCCGCCTGCTCGGACATGTCGAGGACCAGCGACACCTCACGGTTCGTCAGTTCCTCGAAGTGACGCAGCGCCAGCACTTCGCGATCGACGGCGTCCATGCCCGACAACACGAGGTCGATCTGCTTCGCCAGTTCATCCTTGCGGACCGCACTGCTGGGCGAGGTCAATCGTCCCTGCAACGAGAACGACAACGACGAGGCGGTCGAGTCCGCGTCCCAGCCGCCGTTGATTGACACCTCCCGCGCGGCGTCCCGTTTCTCGGCCCCGAGATGCCGGCGGTGCATCTCGATCAGCGTCTGCGTGGTGATCAATCGAAACCAGATGAACGTCGAATGCGACGCATCCCGCAGGAAGTAGCTCATCCGATCCACGGCCTTCAGCCACGCTTCCTGAAGGACATCCTCGGGATCGATCCGCCCGCGCAGCTTCGGATGCAGCCGCAGATTGACCAGCCGCAACAACCGCGGCCGGTAATGAGAGAACATCTCCGCCAACGCCTCGCGATCCCCGGCGAGGATGCGGTTGACGAGATCGGTCGGAACATCACTGGAATTCACGGCTGGCCCATCGGAGCAGTCGGTCCCTCAGAGACCATTCGCCCCGCACAAGAGAACATGCAGTCGCCCCGAGGCAGATCATGTCGCATGACCCAACGGACGTAAAGCGGGCAACCCCACAAGGGGTTTCCATAAGGGAAGCAGTCGCCAATCGGTCTGCCCCGCGAAATTGGAACACCACCGTACTTTATGAGAAGCTCAATCAGGCTTGGCCGGGGTGCCGATGTTGAGGTAGGATTGTCGCATCGACAATGACTTGTGACTGCCTGCCGATTGGGTCGTAAGACCTCCCGCCCGAATCATCCCGCCGAATTTAGAGGACTCCCACCATGCTGACTGTTCCTGGTGCCGCTCACCGATTGTGCGATGGCGTGACTCGGCGAGATGCTTTGCGGATCGGGGCGTTGGGATTGGGAGGGCTGTCGCTGCCGGGGTTGTTGCGGGCGGAGCAGGCGGCGGGGATCGCCAAGTCTCACAAGGCGGTCATCATGATCTACATGGTCGGCGCGCCGCCGCATCAGGACATGTACGACCTGAAGCTGGACGCTCCCTCGGAAATCCGGGGCGAGTTCCGGCCGATCGACACCGCCGTACCGGGCATTCAAATCTGCGAGCATCTGCCGAAGATCGCCTCGATCATGGACAAGGTGGTGCCGCTGCGGTCGGTCTACGGTTCACCGAGCGGCGATCACGACTCATTCATCTGCTACACCGGCCGCACGGTGCAGAAGCAGCCTCCCGGCGGTTGGCCGTCGATCGGATCGACGATCTCGAAAGTGCTGGGGCCGGTGAACAAGTCGGTGCCGCCGTTCTTTGGACTCGCCCCGAATGCGGGGCATCCGCCGTATGGCTCGCCCGGTCATCCGGGATATCTCGGCGTGACTCATGCCGCGTTCCGTCCATCAGGCCCGGCGCGAGACGACATGAAGTTGAATGGCATCGACACATCGAGGCTCTCCAGCCGGCAGCAGCTTCTGGCGAGCTTCGATCACTTCCGGCGCGACTGTGACGCGAGCGGCATGATGGGCGGCCTCGATTCGCTGAACAAACAGGCGATGGAGATTCTCACATCGAGCCGGCTGGTCGATGCACTCGACATCACGAAGGAAGATCCCGCCGTTCGCGAGAAGTATGGCAAGGGCGACCCGAACAACTACGGCGACGGGGCACCTCGCAACCTGGAGCAGTTCCTGATGGCACGCCGCCTGGTTGAGGCGGGTGCTCGCGTGGTGACGCTGAACTTCGGGCGCTGGGACTTCCACAGCAGCAACTTCAGCGAGTGCAAGAACACGCACTTCCCGCTGTTCGACCGCGGAATGCACGCCCTCATCACCGACCTGCACGAACGGGGCCTCGACAAGGACGTGGCGGTCGTCGCGTGGGGCGAGTTCGGCCGGACACCGCGCATCAATCCGGAAGCGGGTCGCGATCACTGGCCTCAAGTCGGCGGCGGCCTGATCGCGGGAGGTGGCTTCCGCACGGGACAGATCATCGGCGCGACCGACCGCAACGGAGCCGGCATCACCGAGCGGCCCGTCCACTTCGGCGAAGTCCACGCCACGCTCTACCACCACTTCGGCCTCGACCCGCACTCGGTGACGCTCCCCGACTATGCAGGCCGACCGCATTATTTGGTGGACGCTTGGAAGGCGATGCCGGAGTTGGTGTGATGACACACCGTCTGCTTGTACGAATTCTGGAGACGCTTCAATGACCGCCGTCATCGCCGATTTTGATCTTCAACGCAGCCTCATCCGCCGCCGCCGACTTCGCCAAGAGGACCGGTACGACGAGGTTTGGGACGGAGTCTATGTCATGAATGCCCAACCGAACAACGTCCATCAATCGTTGGTCTCGCGGCTAACATTCGTGTTTGAATCCGTGATCGGTCAGCCAGGCTTGGGAATGGTGTTACCTGGCACCAACGTTTCGGATCGCGCCAAGAACTGGAAGAAGAATTACCGCTGTCCCGATGTCGCCGTGTTTCTGAACGGGACGAAAGCCATCAATCGGGAAACTCACTGGCAGGGCGGACCCGATCTGGCGGTCGAGATCGCCAGTCCGCAAGACCAGACTTGGGAGAAGATCGAGTTTTACGCGAGTGTCGGCACGCGAGAACTCATCATCGTCGATCGCGCTCCTTGGGCCATCGAACTTTATCGCCTGAGCGGCTCGCAGTTGTCACTCGTCGGTCGGACAGACATCGACTCCTCCACGGTTCTTGAAACGGAGTCGGTTCCGCTGCGATGGCGTCTCGTAGCGGGGCCGGAACGACCGTTGCTCGAAGCAACCGTGCCCGATGGCTCCAAGAGCTGGCTGGCGTAGAAGCAAACTGCCAGACCGTCACCATGCGTGATGAGCCAAGTCTTCTCCGTCGCTTGCGAAACGGTTGGCGAATGCCTACTTTTCGACCGACACTTCGGGCTAACAACGAATAGCCCACTGCCACCGCTTCTCAATAAAGGATTCTCTCATGGCCAAGGCGAAGTCGGCCAAGGCGGGCACGCCCCACGACGTAGATCACAAGACGCTGGACAACGCGCTCGGGCAGATCGAGAAGGCCTTCGGCAAAGGCTCGATCATGAAGATGTCCGAGGCGTCCACGATGACGGTCTCGGGCATTGCGACGGGGGCACTCTCGCTGGACCTGGCTCTCGGCGGGATGGGCCTGCCGCGCGGACGGATCATCGAACTGTTCGGTCCGGAATCGAGCGGCAAGACGACGCTCGCCCTGCACTCGGTGGCCTCGGCTCAGAAGTTGGGGGGCATCGCGGCGTTCATCGACGCCGAACATGCGCTCGATCCGCTGTGGGCCAAGAAGCTGGGCGTGAACCTCGAAGAGCTGCTCGTCAGCCAGCCCTCGACCGGCGAAGAGGCATTGGCAATCGCCGAGATGCTGATCAAGTCGAACGCGGTCGATGTCATCGTGATCGACTCGGTCGCGGCACTCGTTCCCAAAGCAGAACTCGACGGTGAGATGGGTCAGGCGCACGTCGGCCTGCAGGCGCGCATGATGAGTCAGGCGATGCGCAAACTGACCGGCGCGATCGCCAAGTCGAAGACCATCGTCATCTTCATCAACCAGATTCGCGAGAAGATCGGCGTGATGTTCGGCAGTCCCGAGACGACGCCCGGCGGCCGGGCCCTCAAGTTCTACAGTTCGTGCCGCATCGACGTCAGGCGCATCACGCAGTTGAAAGAGGGTGACAACGTCATCGGGATGCGGATGCGGGCCAAAATCGTCAAGAACAAGGTCGCCCCGCCGTTTCGTCAGACCGAGTTCGACATGCTGGGCGAATGCGGCATCAGTTACGAGGCCGACCTGATCGACCTGGCGGCATCGTTCAATGTCGTCTCGCGCAGTGGCTCGTGGTACATCCACGGCGACACGAAACTGGGCCAGGGTCGCGACAAGGCCCGCAACTTTTTGCGGGAGCACCCCGAGATCACGGCCGAACTGAAAGAGAAAGTGATGGCCGCGTACATGGCCGGCGGTCAGGTCATGCCCAGCAGCGGCGGGGAGTGAGTGTGGTATGCTGTTGTCGCACAACCCCAGATTCGGGTGGCCGGTGGTTTGTCAGGAAGGCCAGCATGGGAACAGCAACGATGGGTAAAGTTCGCGTGGCAGCCAGGATCGAGAATCTCGAAGACGTGCTGCGTTGCGCGCGGGGCGAAATTGCGGTGACCGCCATTCGATCTGTTGAAGTCACCGATGCTCTCGTCGATACCGGGGCCGTGTTTCTCAGTGCCCCGCGCCGCATCATCGACTCGCTCGGCCTGACGCCGCTGCGTTCGCGTTCGATGCGAACGACCAACGGTGTCTTCCAACGAACCATTTTCGCGAGTGCCCGCCTGACAATTGATGGCCGGGATGCCAACTGTGATGTCGCGGAACTTCCAGAAGATTGTCCGGTCCTGATCGGTCAGATACCGCTGGAGGGACTCGATTTCGTGGTCGATCCCACACAGCGGAGGTTGATCGGCAATCCGGCACATGGTGGAGCGCAGATGTACGATCTGTACTGACGGGCGGGTCGGACAGATGTGCCCGCAATCCCCGAGCGGGTGGCCCGAATCGCCAGCAATGACCCGAATCGCCAGCAAGAAGTGCGTTCATGTCGAATCCCAGCCGGTCTCGTCGTCGATTCGCCGTGGTTGTGGTGAGCGTCTGCCAACTGGTTGTGTTCGCGATACCCGGCCGCGCCCAGGATCCGGCACTCGCTCTGGAAGAGACGGTCGTCAAGCTCGTCGAGCGGATCGAGCCGTCCGTCGTAAGCATCGCGCGCGTGAAGCCCCAGCCAAACAATTCCGGCTTCCCCCTGCTTCCTCCCGAGCGGCGGCCGCGAGAACAGGACTCCGCACCGACCGACGCCGAGGATCCCGAATTCCAGCCGAACGACTTCGGCGCGGGGATCATCATCACTCCGCCGGGTGGCGACGAACGGCTGGTGCTGACGAACTATCACGTCGTGCGCGGCGGCCCCGTCACTTCCTCAACTTCGACGGATGATGGCACGTCGCTCATCATCCGGTTCGCCGACCGACGCAGTTGCAAGGCGTCGATCATTGCCGCCGATCCCCGCTGCGATCTGGCGGTGCTCCGGCTGCATTTCGAGAAGGCGGACATGCCGCCGACGGACCTGAAGCCGCTCGACTGGTCGTCGTCCTCGCCGATTCGGAAGGGCCAGTTCGTGTTGATGCTCGGCAATCCCCATGCCCTGGCGCGCGACGGTTCGGCCAGCGTCAGTTGGGGCATGATCAGCAACCTGACGCGCAGTCCACTCCCCTGGACCAGGGATCGCCCCATCAAGGTGATGCTCTACCGGCTGGGCAACCTTTTGCAGATCGACGGACGCCTGAACCTGGGCACGAGCGGCGGGCCGGTCGTCAATCTGAAGGGTGAGCTGATCGGGCTGACGACGTCCCTCGCGGCAGTCGACGGCTACGAGAAGTCGGCGGGGTTTGCGATCCCGTTCGACGATCTGACGCGCCGCATCGTGAAGTCGCTGGCCGCCGGGCAGGAGGTCGAATACGGCATGCTCGGCATCGGGCCGGGTGATGTGACGCCGACGCAGTTCCGCCACCTCGGCATCGCGGCCAATCAGGGCTCAGCCGCCAGAGTGGAGACCGTCATGCGTGACTCCCCCGCCGACCGTGCGGGACTGAGGCCCGAGGACGTCATTCTGCGTGTCGCCGGCGAACTCGCCCTGTCGGAACAGGATCTGATGCGACTCGTCGGCCTGCACGCCCCGGAGACCGAGATTGAACTGATGGTCTGGCGAAGAGGTCACCTCGAACCGTTCCCGATCAAGGTGAAGCTCGGCAAGTGGCCCGTTGCGGACGATGAGGGGATCATCGAAACCACCCCGCGGTTCGTCCCCTGGCGCGGCCTCTCGGTCGACTACCCCACCGGTCGCGAGAAGTACTCCAAGAAGGAATTCGAGCCGCTCACCTACCGCCGCGCCGTGGTGGTGATCAAGGTCGCCGACGAGTCGCCGACCCACGTGGCGGGCCTGCAACCGGGAAACTTCATCACCCACGTCAACAAGGTTCCGGTCCAGACACCGACCGAATTCCATGCCGCCATCAAATCGGCCACCGGCCCCGTCACGCTCCGACTCCACGCCGACCGGCTGGGCGAAGTCCGCACGGTCATCGTGCGCGAGTAACAGCCGAAACGAACGGAGCCCTGCGGCGAGAGCGGCCACCCGCCGCTTCCCCCCTCAGGACCGACGAAGACCTCGACCCGGCCACCCGGTCGACCTCGTCGATCATCGCTGCGAGTCGGTCGGTTCCTGCAACGACCTCGTCGGTTCGTGTATTGAGTTCATCGATTCATGCAACGGCCTCATCGGCTCGTGTATTGAGCCCTTCGATCATCGTAACGGTCTCATCGGTTCGTGGATTGACCTCATCGATCAATGTTCTGCCATCTCAGGCTCGTGTAACGGCGTCATCGATCCATGTATTAGCATCTCAGGCTCGTGTAATGAGGTCTTCGATCAAATCAGTTCGGAATGATATACTTGACAAACCCAAGTCACGCGGCTAAAATTCGGCCATCACAAGGGGACGAATCATGCCGAGCCGCTACATCAAATCCGCAACCGATTACCGACACAAGAGACACACGGGCAAGAAGGCTCCTCCCACGGGAACGGACGCCGACCTGAATCTTGTCTCGATGCTTCCGCTGTTCATGGACGAAGACAAGGCCCGTGCCTTCATGGAAACGAAGCGATGGGCAGACGGGCGGAAGTGCCCGCATTGCCAGTGCGGCGAAACGTACAAGCTGACCGCGAAGCCCGGATCGAAGTCGCCCGTCCGGCCCGGCGTGTACAAATGCAAAGAGTGCCGGAAGCAATTCACGGTTCGCGTTGGGACCGTTTTTGAAGACAGCAAGCTGCCGATCCGGGTTTGGTTGCACGCCATTTTCCTAATGTGTACGGCCAAGAATGGTATCAGCAGCCACGAACTCGCCAGAGCGTTGGACATTACGCAGAAGTCCGCGTGGTTCGTCGAACACCGTGTTCGCGAGTCGATGAAGCAAGAGCCAATGGCGGGCATGCTGGGAAAGTCTGGTGGGATCGTTGAAGTTGACGAAACTTGGTGCGGCGCTCGCCGACCGCGAATCAAGGGGACTCGTAAGGGGCCGACTGGGGCCAAAGCCCCCGTGCTAGCACTGGTGGAACGCGGCGGGAACGTCGTGGCATACCCGATTGCTTCGACAACGGCGAACGAACTCAAAGGGGCCGTGCGACGACTGGTCGACAAGTCCGCCACCATCATGACGGATGAACACCGTTGCTATCAGGGAATCGGCAAGGAGTTCGACGGCGGACACCTTACTGTCCACCACGGATCAGACGAATATGTCCGACAAGAGAAGCGAGGCGACGAAGTCGTGACCGTGACGACGAATAGCGTTGAAGGATTTTTCTCGCGGATCAAGCGGTCGCATGTCGGCGTGCATCACCACATGAGTCGGAAACACTTGGCGAGATACGTGACGGAAGCCGCGTTCAAATACAACTCCCGCCGGATGGCTGACGGGTCGCGTATGGTGGCGGCGATCAAGGGTGCGGAAGGCCGGAGGTTGATGTACCGGCAACCAGTGGAGAAATGACATGGGCCAGCCTTTTGGGGCTGGCCCATCAAGGCACCGGACAGCTTGTCATCGCTGTTGTCCGATGCCTGCTCGATGGCTCGTTGTCCACCTGAGTCTCACAAGCCCCTTTCGGGGAACAGATGAGTTATCGGTCACACGGGACTCGAAATCAAGTCCAACAGTCCGAGATGGTTTACCACAGCCATCTTCACGGCAAGCATGTCTTCCCTAAATACTGACGGAGAAATGTACATGCGTTTTCCTGTCCGTGGGTCTTTGCCGTCCCTGAGTCGATCCAGACGGTGAAAGGACACCGATGCAATGCAGTCACACTTGGCCCACCAGTCATTGCCCTGCATCTGCACTGGCAGTTTGCTCAGGGTCATCTTGTGATGCCACGGCTGCAATGGATCTGGCTCGCTTCCTGAGAGCGGCACGACGGTGCAGAGTCGGCAGTTTCCGTTCTTGCGAGAAATAACGATGACCGGACGGTTCTTCACCATCTCTGGCGCTTGCTGATGGTCGAAGTTGCAGTAAAGAAAAGTCCCGTAACCAGGATGAAATGTGATCGGCATTGTTCGTTCCACGTTTCCGAGTGTAGACTTGACCTAGAAGTGCGGCGGACGGGATTTGCACCCGCACGGGGCCGGGGTTCAATCGGTTAGCCCACCAGATTCCATGTCTGGCGCGTCTGCTGATTTCGCCACCGCCGCAAACAAAAAAAGACGACGAGGACGCCCCCTTGCCGGATCGCGTCCTCGTCGTCTTGAATTGTGGTGGCCCCCGTGCGACAATGCGCCGACCAGCCCTGCCTTTTGCAAGGTACATGAAAACACTCCGTTTTTTGGGTTGGTCAGCCCCGAAGCCCATCTTTCCCGTCGCCAAACAGATGGATGCGCTTTTGGGGCTGGTTTGTTCTTTGTTCCTAATGGATTGAGCAATGAATAACGCAGGCGAACGCGACGCCCCGCTCCACATCCCGCTGCCGTTCGAGAAAGCGATTGACGGCCTGCTGGCCGTGAAGCCGACCAAGCGAGTCCTGCCGACGAAGACCGCCCAAGCCGCAGCCACCAAGAAGGCTGCGAGGAAAGCGAAGAAGCCCACCAAGTAGGCTAACTGGTTGTCTCCATCGCATTACCGCCGCCTCCTTTCGTGATTCTGATTGTTCGCGAAACCTCTAGGCAATCCGTTGGGCAAAACATCGAGGCGGCATTCTCTTCCGCGTTGGCGGAGATATCTACGGACGTTTCTGCGTGAACCAACACATTCTTGCCTTGTGAACACTGACTTACGCCACATTATCCGTAAGTCGTTATTCACAAAACCACATTTCATGTTTTCAACACCATTTTGGTAATTCACATGTCGCGTTGAGACCATATTTTCTCCGGGAATTTTTCTCGGATACGGTGCAACGCGGCGGCTTGAACCGTTTTGTCGGCGTGATACCACCGGCGGAGCCACCGATATCTCATGTTGTCCGCTGTAACTGGGATGATTCTCTGCTCCTTGAGCAGATGCCGGAACTGCCCGTGAGTGATGTCGAACATCTTGGCGCACAAGTGCTGATCCAATGGTGGAGTTGGCGGAGCAATGCGAGCCATCTCCAGCAATCCCTCAAGCGACGCTCGATGGGCATCGACCACGCTCTTCACCATGCCCGGCCACGGGTTTCTCTGGACTTGTCGAAGAGTTTCTTCAACTTCCTCGCGCGTGCTGAACGCGGCCTCTAGAGCGGTTGCATTTCAGGTGTAGCGGTAGCCGCAATGCTTGAAGTAGTT
>JBBPIS010000132.1:0-21073 GCA_038040225.1 Planctomycetota bacterium | reverse complement strand
CGTCATGGCAACAACGGAGTTATCTCTAAAATACTTCCTATAGAAGACATGCCGTTCCTTTGTGACGGCACACCGGTCGATATTATTCTTAACCCGCTCGGGGTGCCCAGCCGCATGAATGTTGGTCAGATCATGGAAACTCATCTGGGGTGGGCGGCAGCGAAATTGGGATTTAAGGTGCGGTGCCCAGTATTTGATAGTCCGTCAGAGGTTGCGATAGTCAATTTGTTGAAGGACGCTGGCTTACCAGAGGATGGCAAAGCTCAGCTATTTGACGGCAGGACGGGTGAGGCATTCGATCAAAAGACAACTGTCGGTTACATTTACATGCTCAAACTACACCATTTGGTTGAAGACAAGGTGCATGCTCGAGCTACTGGTCCGTACTCACTGATCACTCAACAGCCGCTTGGTGGTAAAGCCAGATTTGGTGGGCAGCGATTTGGTGAGATGGAGGTGTGGGCTTTGGAGGCATATGGAGCCGCTTTCATTTTGCAGGAACTTCTTACGGTTAAAAGCGACGACGTTGAAGGCCGCACAAAGATTTACGAGTCGATGGTAAAAGGCGAAAACACGTTAGAAGCAGGTACGCCAGCTAGCTTCGAGGTTTTAAACAATGAAATCAGAGGACTGTGCCTGAATCTTCAGCTTGAAAAGGCTAATCGTTGATAGTGTGTTTGATTTAGTTTTTTTACTCCGGCTGTGGTGCCGATGGGCTTTCAGTTTTTCGGTTAGAATTCTGTTTCCTGTGCGATTTGAATTGTTCGTTTTTTGTAGGAGATTGGCGTGAGTACTACCGAAACCTCGTATGATCGCGTCAACGAGTATTCGGCGATTCGGATCGCCATGGCTAGTCCGCACGATATTCGCAGCTGGTCGTTTGGCGAGGTGAAGAAACCCGAGACAATAAATTATCGGACATATAAGCCCGAGAGGGATGGATTGTTTTGTGAGAGAATTTTTGGTCCGGAAAAAGATTGGGAGTGCGCCTGTGGTAAATACCGTGGTATGAAGTATAAGGGGATGATTTGCGACCGCTGTGGTGTCAAAGTGACACATAGTCGGGTCCGAAGAAAGCGGATGGGTCATATAGAATTGGCTGCTCCTGTGGTCCATATCTGGTTTTTTAAATCCATGCCTAGCCGCCTCGGCGCGTTATTGAATGTAAAGACTACTGCACTTGAGCGAGTCATTTACTTCCAAGATTATATTGTAGTCGATCCCGGAGACACTCCGTTGCGTCGCGGACAATTACTTTCTGAAGAAGAGACGCGTAGTGCACGCGCCAAATATGGCGAGGGTACGTTTGAAGTTGAGATGGGGGCGGACGCGATCAAGAAGATGCTTGCAACTTGCGATCTGATCGGTGCATCAACAAAGTTACGAGCTGACATGAAGTCAACAACTAGCCAACAGAAGAGAAAGGAGTTGATCAAGCGGTTGCGGATCACGGAGGCATTGCGAGACAGTGATAACAAACCTGAGTGGATGGTCTTAGATTGCATTCCAGTTATCCCGCCAGACTTGAGGCCACTTGTTCTCTTGGACTCAGGCAACTTCGCAACCAGCGACCTGAATGATTTGTACCGGCGGATAATCAACCGAAATAATCGGCTGAAAAAGCTTGTAGACCTTAACGCTCCTGAGGTGATCGTTCGTAACGAGAAGCGAATGTTGCAGCAATCGGTGGATGCGTTATTCGACAACAATCGCTGTAAGAGACCCGTGCTCGGCTCGTCCAACCGACCACTTAAGTCTTTGACTGATATGATAAAGGGGAAGCAAGGCCGTTTTCGTGAAAACTTATTGGGTAAGCGTGTCGATTACTCGGCTCGTAGCGTTATCGTCGTCGGACCAACTTTAGAATTGAACCAGTGCGGTCTACCGAAAAAGATCGCGCTTGAGTTGTACCAGCCATTTATCATAAGGCGTCTCAAAGAACTTGGTCATGCCGACACCATCAAGAGTGCTAAACGGATGCTTGAGAGGCGTGATGACGAAGTTTGGGATATTTTAGAGGAGGTAATAACCAACCATCCTGTATTAATGAATCGAGCTCCAACCCTGCATCGCATGGGAATCCAGGCGTTTGAACCAACGCTTGTCGAAGGTAATGCAATCAGGGTGCATCCGCTTGTGTGCAGGGGGTTCAATGCCGATTTCGACGGTGACCAAATGGCCGTTCACCTGCCTCTGTCGATCGAGGCGCAGGTTGAGGCTACTACGTTGATGATGTCAACGAATAATATCTTTAGCCCTTCCAATGGATCTCCGATTATTAGCCCGTCGCAGGTTATAGTGATGGGGTGCTATTTTCTGACACTCAAGAAGCCAGATCGGATTGGTGAAGGGATACGCTTCGCATCCACACTTGAGGTACATTCCGCATTATCACAGAACAAAGTGACGTTGCACACGAGTATCAAGATTCGGTTACCCAAGGAGAAGCGAGTCAGGGGAGATGGCGCGGACAACTATGTTAGCGGGTTGTTGATTGAGACGAGTGTCGGCAGGGTGCTTTTCAATGATTTTCTTCCCACGAAGATGGCGTTTTACAACAATACTATGAAAAGCAAGGATTTGGCGAATGTGATATCCGATTGCTACTTGGAACTCGGGCGAAAGTATACGATCCAACTGCTTGATCGAATGAAAGAGTGCGGCTTTCGTGAATCGACTCGTAGTGGGTTATCGTTTGCAACTAGTGATCTGAAAACGCCGGAAAATAAGGAGAGTGTTATTGCGGCGGCCGAGGTGGAAGTCTTGAAGCGTGACAAACTTTATCAGCGGGGTATTATTACAGCACAGGAGAGATATAACCAAGTTTTAGATCAATGGACGCATGCCAGTGAGGAAATTCGTACGGCCATGATGGAGGCATTCAAGAATGATACACGTGATGGTGGGGCATATGTGAATCCAATTTACTTGATGGCTGATTCTGGTGCAAGAGGTGGTCAGGAGCAAATCCGTCAGTTGGCGGGCATGCGCGGATTGATGGCGAAGCCTAGTGGAGAGATTATCGAGACGCCGATTAAGGCAAACTTCAGGGAAGGCTTGACAGTGCTTGAGTATTTCAGCTCTACACACGGTGCGCGCAAGGGGCTGGCTGATACTGCTTTGAAAACTGCCGACAGTGGATATTTGACTCGCAAGTTGGCGGATGTTTGCCAGAATATGGTTATTACGGCACACGACTGCGGAACATTGAAGGCAATTACTAGGGGGGTGGTTTATCGCGGTGAAAAGGTGGAGGTCAGTTTAATCGATGCCATACGCGGCCGAGTTAGTCGGGCGAATATAGTGAATCCAATTTCCGATGAGTTGATTGTACGTGAGAATGAGTTAATTACCGTCGACGTTGCACGTAGCATCGAAACTCTCGGATTGGAGCGGATTCAAGTGCGAAGTCCAATGACTTGTGAAGCTGATCTAGGGATGTGTCGGCTTTGCTACGGGATGGATTTGTCAACAGGTGCCCTCGTAGAAGAAGGATTGGCTGTTGGCATAATTGCCGCGCAGAGTATCGGTGAACCGGGAACACAACTGACTATGCGGACTTTTCACATCGGGGGTGCGGCTTCGCACGAAGTCGAGGATAATGAGATCAAGACACGACGAGCAGGCCGGGTACGGTTTGCGCGTATTCGGAGCGTTGTTAACTCAGATGGCATGAGTGTGGTTCTCGGCCGCAATGGTGAAGTTACAATTGTTGATTCAAAAGATCGTGAGCTAGAGAAATACACGATCCCGAGTGGTGCGGTACTTGCTGTGGCCGAGATGGACACCGTTGAGCCGGGGCAGGTCTTGTGTAACTGGGATCCGCATTCAGTTCCGATTTTATGTGAAGTGGGTGGGCGAGTTAGGTTTGAGGATCTTGTTGAGGGGCAGTCAATTCGCTCGGAGAAGGATTCGAACGGCAATATGCGCCGGACGGTAATTGAGCATAAGGGCGACCTTCATCCTCAAATTATTTTGGAGGATAGCACGGGTAAGATTTTGGATTTCTATTATCTTCCTGAGCGGGCCAGTGTCGAGGTGCTGGAAGGGCAAGTTTCGTCGGCAGGATCGGTATTGGCGAAGACTCCCCGAGAGTCCGCGGGTACTCAGGATATAACTGGTGGGCTGCCTCGGGTGACAGAGTTGTTTGAAGCGAGGAAGCCGAAGGAGCCAGCTATTATCGCAGAGATTGACGGCGAAGTGGAGCTTGTGGCTGAGAAGAAGAGGGGTAAGCGCGTAATTGTGGTGCGCGGCACCGGAGGACATGATGTTGAGCACTCGATCCCTCACGGCAAGCAGCTTTTAGTGCATGCGAAGGAGATTGTTCGTGCTGGGGATGCACTTGTTAGGGGCCCGCTTGTGCCGCACGACATATTGAGGGTAAGTGGTGAGGAAGCCGTTGAGCAGTATTTGTTGCATGAGATTCAAACCGTCTATCGTTCGCAGAGAGTCGTAATTGACGACAAACACATCGAGATCGTTATTTCTCAGATGCTACGGAAGGTCAGGGTGGACGATGTTGGTGATACGCTTTTATTGCCGGGTGTCTTGATTGATCGGCTTGAGTTCCGTCGCATAAATCAATCAATTCAGTCTCGGCGGTGTGTTGTTGACCCTGGCGGGTCTGAATTCCAAGTCGACGATTTGGTGTCATCAGATGTTGTTGATCAAGTGAACGTGGAGTTGTCGTCATCGGGAGAGTCGGTAGTCACAACGCGGGATCCCGTGCCTGCAACGGCGAGTACTCAATTGCTTGGCATAACGAAGGCGGCTGTGCAGAGTGAGAGCTTTATTTCAGCCGCGAGTTTTCAAGAGACTACGAAAGTACTTACTGAGGCGGCAATCGCTGGTAGAATTGATAATCTGGTTGGGCTTAAGGAAAATGTAATTCTTGGCCATTTGATACCTGCTGGTACGGGTTTCACACTTCACCAGCAATCGGAGGTTAGGATTAGGCCAGAAGCATTAGCTGAGATCTACGCGGAGAGAGATAGGATTATGTCTGCTCGAGCGAACTTGCTCAACGAGCCAGATTTGACTGGCGGTTCGGTAGTGGGTGCGATATCTGACAGGTAGTGTGAGAGATGAAGTGTGTTGCAAAGCGGTTGCGTTGGATGCGATATAAATATTAGCGTGATAAATGTGTGTGTGTGGGGGACAGCGGCGGTGTTTTTCGTCCGGCCGAAAAATGTGATCCCGCGCTCGTCTGGAACGAGAACGATCCTTGAACCCCGCTATTCCCGCATCGTGGTTGTGCTGCACACATTGCTGGACGGTATGTCGAACCAAGTTGATTTTGGGCGTGATCTCCGGTTTCGATTCGCCCGAGTCTGATACGGATCCCAAGAATTGATGTGCGATAGACCGGCTGAGAAGGCCAGCATTTGCCTCAGCACCGGGCTTCCGGATCGCGCGGTTATTTCTTGGGATTGGTATGGATTGTCAGGCAATCCAGATCCCGCTTGGCTTTCCGGGCGGACCTCTCCTTGCGAAAGAGTTTCTGCAACTCACCCGCCATGTCGTGCGTTTTGGCGGTCATTCCACACCCTAAGTCTTGGAGTGTCGGGGGTGAATCGAGTGTCATGCCTGACACGTACCTATTTCTTGGAATCCGGATGACAAACAGAAACATGAAACTGGCAAGCCATGAACCTACCCCCACGTCCCTTTTCAACATGCCGACTTCGGGTTGAATCATTCAAAACTGACTGAACCCCCTTGTCCGAATGCCTCCCTCCTGCCGATACAATCCGATGGGAAAATGCCGATGGATTGAGTTGCCTGTCTTGACCGACCGCGGTAACCAGAGCTACTCTTACATCAGACTTTTCCAAGATGAGCCCGCCTCCTCGTGCCGCGACTCGTTCGCGGCACGAGACTCCCTGCCAGAACACGAGCCTCACCCGTTGCGAGGAACAGGATTATGCTGACTCTGCTCGGACAACCCGCCAAGTACTGCGACGGCATCAGCCGTCGCAGCTTTCTCAAGATCGGCGGCTTCACGTTTGGTTCGGCCGCATGTCTGGGGCTGCCGGAAATTTTGAGGGCGGAGGCAGCGTCCGGCCGCACATCGTCGCAGAAGGCGGTCATCAACATCTTCCTCGGGGGCGGACCGCCTCATCAGGATATGTGGGACATCAAGGTGGACGCCCCGCGTGAGATTCGGGGTGAGTTCGACCCGATCCGCACCAACGTATCGGGGATCGAGATCGGCGAGTGCTTCCCCAAGATCGCGTCGATGATGGACAAGTTTGTCGCGATTCGATCGGTCGTCGGGAATGACGGTGGTCACGATGCCTTCCAGACACTGACGGGGTGGCCTCGCAACAGCATCACGTCGGTTGGCGGACGGCCCAGCATTGGAGCGGTCGCCTCGAAAATGTTCGGCTCCAGCGATCCGGGCGTTCCTCCCGCCGTGGCCCTCGCCGCGCGGACGCAGCATGTGCCGTGGTCAGAACCGGGTGGAGCTGGCTTTCTCGGCGCGGCCTTTCAGGCATTCAAGCCCGATGGCGAGGGGACCAGCGACATGAAGCTGAACGGCATCTCGCTGGATCGGCTGCAAGATCGCAAGGCGGTTCTCACGGGACTCGATCGGTTGAAACGCGACTGTGACAGCACGGGCATGCTCAAGGGGATGGATGCCTTCTCGCAGGCGGCTTTTGGCGTGCTGACATCAAGCAAGCTGGTCGATGCCCTCGACCTGAGCAAGGAAGACCCGAAGCTTCGCGAGAAGTACGGAGACGGCAAGCCGTACAAGTATCAGTACGACGGAGCGCCCACCTGCAACGAGCACATTCTGATTGCGAGACGGCTCGTCGAAGTGGGGGTTCGCTCGGTGACGCTGAGCTTCGGCCGCTGGGACAGCCACGGAGCGAACTTCGATCTGGTTCGAGATCACGGCGCGAAGCTCGATCAGTGCGTCAGTGCCCTCGTTCAAGATCTCGATGAACGCGGGATGCTGAACGACGTGACGGTCGCGGTCTGGGGCGAGTTCGGTCGCACACCGCGCATCAATCCGGGAGCCGGTCGCGACCACTGGCCGCAGGTGAGTTGTGCGTTGCTCGCGGGTGGCGGTATGAAAACTGGTCAGGTCATCGGCTCCACGAACCGTCTCGGCGAATACGCCAAGGATCGTCCGGTCCATGTGCAGGAAGTCGTCGGGACGATCTACCGCAATCTCGGCATCGACCCGATGACCGTGACGCTCAAAGACCCAACCGGTCGCCCGCAGTACTTGCTCGACATGCGTGAGCCGATTCCCGAACTCGCGTGATTCGTTGCCACCGACAATTTCGCAGCCCGGCCAACTGACGTTGGCCGGGCTGTTTGCAATTGGTTGCCTCGCTGTTTCGAGGTTGTTGCCGACACGACCAAACTTCGCAGGCAGCACCGCTCGACATCTGTCCCGCCGAATGCCACCATGCGAGGCGAGCGATCGACGCTGAAGGCAAATGGTTGAGGCACTCGCCCAATCCCGGCTCTTAATCGCGGTACGCCGAGGATTCGACATTCTCTTCGCCACGGAGCGACACCATGCGATCTCGGTCTTGTTGGACTCTGGCGGTTTTTGTCGTGTGTCAGCACGCGCTGGCAGTCGCCGCCGCCGACAACCTGAAGCCGAACTTTGTCGTCATCAACATTGATGACCTCGGCTACGCGGACATCGGGCCGTTTGGATCGACGCTCCATCGGACGCCGAATCTCGACCGAATGGCGAAGGAGGGACGGAGGCTCACGTCGTTCTATGCCGCTCCCGTTTGTTCGCCTTCGCGCGCGTCGCTGATGACTGGTTGCTATCCCAAACGGGCGCTACCGATTCCGCATGTGCTTTTTCCCGGCAACGATGTGGGTCTCGCGCCTGGTGAGATCACGGTGGCCGAACTGCTCAGGCAGCAGGGCTACGTCACAGCGATCATCGGCAAGTGGCATTTGGGCGATCAGCCCGACTTCCTCCCCACCCGGCAGGGATTTGATTCCTACTTCGGCCTGCCCTACTCGAACGACATGGGGCCGGCAAAGGATGGCGTGAAGAGCAACCTCGGCGATCCGGTCCCCGAGCCGAAAGCCAACGCGAAGAAGCAGGGACAGGGCCAGCCGCCGTTACCGCTGATGAGGAACGAGACCGTCCTGCAACGAATCCTCGCGCAGGACCAGACGACACTTGTCGCGCGGTACACCGACGAAGCTGTCCGCTTCCTCACCGAGCACAAAGCCAAGCGTTTCTTCCTTTACCTGCCACACAGCGCTGTTCACTTCCCGCTCTATCCGGGAGCCGCGTTTCAGGGGAAGTCGAAAAACGGACTGTATGGAGACTGGGTCGAGGAGATGGATTGGAGTGTCGGCCGCGTCCTCGAAACATTGCGCGAGCTGGATCTGGCCAACAACACGTTGGTGCTGTTCACGTCGGACAACGGCGGAACGCCGCGCGCCAAGAACACGCCTCTGCGCGGCAACAAGGCGAGTACGTGGGAGGGCGGCATGCGTGTGCCGACGATCGCGTGGTGGCCCGGCAAGATTCCGGCCGGAACGAGTTTGGATGCGATCACCGGCATGATGGATGTCCTGCCCACACTGGTCACGCTGGCTGGAGGCTCGCTGCCAGCCGACCGGAAACTCGACGGAGCCAACATCTCGCCGCTGCTGTTCGGCGAACCCGGCGCGAAGCCGGTGCGCGACGTCTTCTACTTCTATCGCGGCCTCAAACTCGAAGCGGTACGCAACGGTTCATGGAAGCTGCACCTGGAGACGAGCGAGCTGTACAACCTGGAGACCGACATCGGCGAGAGCATCAACGTCGCGGCAACCAACCCGGAAATCGTCACTCAATTGCGAAACATCGGGAATCAAATGAAAGACGATCTCGGGCTGGACGGTCTCGGCCCCGGTTGCCGCCCGCTCGGCAAGGTCTCCAACGCGCGGCCCCTGATCGATCACGACGGCCAGATCCGCGCGGGGTTTGAGGTGAAATAAAAATAAGATGTCACGAAAGGCGCTCATGAATCGGTTCGTCATCGCTCTGTTGGTGTTCGTCGTCGTTCAGGGACACGCTGACGCGGCGGATCGTCCGAACATCCTGTTCTGTTTTGCCGACGACTGGGGACGATATGCCAGTGCGTACGCGAAGGTCGATGGGAAACCGTCGCCCAACGAGGTGGTGAAGACTCCCCACATCGACCGCGTCGCGAACGAAGGGGTTCTGTTTCGAAATGCCTTCGTGAATGCTCCGTCGTGTACACCATGCCGCAGTGCGCTGTTGTCGGGGCGGTACTTCTTCAACACGGGGCGCGGGGCGATTCTGGTGGGAGCGGTTTGGGACTCCAACATCCCGAGCTGGCCGTTGCTCTTGAAGGATTCGGGCTATCACATCGGCGAGACTTACAAGGTGTGGAGTCCCGGCACGCCCAACGATGCCCCGTTCGGCGCGGGGAGTTTTGCTTACGAGAAGGCGGGCGGGCAGTACAACAATTTTTCCGAGAACGTCTCGAAGATGGTGCGCGAGGGAATGTCGCTCGACGCTGCCAAGCAAAAGCTCTACGCCGAAGTGACCGGCAACTTCGACGCGTTTCTCGCCGACCGGCCCAAGGATCAGCCCTTCTGCTATTGGTTCGGACCGACCCTCGTCCATCGGCAGTGGGAGAAGGGATCGGGCAAGGCGCTGTGGGGCATCGAGCCGGAGTCACTTCACGGGAAGTTGCCGAAATTCCTGCCGGACGTGCCCGAAGTGCGCGAGGACTTCGCCGATTACCTCGGTGAGATTCAGGGCTTCGACGCGGGGGTCGGCCTGCTGCTGAAGAAGCTCGAAGAGATCGGGGAACTCGACAAGACGTTGATCGTCATCAGCGGCGATCACGGCGCGCCGGGCTTTCCCGGCGGCAAGTGCAACCTGTACGACTTCGGTCTCGGCGTGACGCTGGCCGTGCGCTGGCCGGGGCCGGTTGGTCAGAATGGTCGGTCGGTCGGTCGCGTTGTCGACGACTTCGTCAACCTGATGGACCTCGCCCCGACATTCCTTGAAGCCGGTGGGGCGAAGTTGCCGGTGGGGATGAACGGCCGCAGTCTGGTGGGCGTCTTGAAAAGCGGGAAGTCGGGTCAGGTCGATCCGACTCGCACCTGGAACATCAGCGGACGCGAACGTCACGTCGGATCGGCTCGTGAGGAGAACCGGCCTTATCCACAGAGATGCCTGCGTACGAAGGACTATCTCTACATCAGGAACTTCGCGCCCGATCGCTGGCCGCTGGGAAGTCCGCTCGGCGTGACAGGGACTTCGGCCCCCGATGCCGATGCGCTGGCAAACAACACGCGTGTGGCTTTCGCGGACATGGATGCGAGTCCGACGAAAGCGTGGCTCGTCGCGCATCGCCACGACCCGCAGTGGAAGTGGCACTACGACTACGCCTTCGCCAAGCGTCCGGCCGAGGAACTGTACGATCTGCGCAGCGACCCCGAACAAACCAAGAACGTCGCCGCCGACCCGGCCTACTCGGCCACAAAGACCGAACTCGCCGAACGGCTCCTCAAAACGCTCACCGAAGTCGGCGACCCGCGCGTCACCGGCGACGGCCAGACATTTGAACGAACTCCGTTCACCGACGCGGAAGCGGGACCGGCCACGAAGAAAGCGAACAAGCAGGGCAAGGCGAAATCATGATCCGAGTCACGCTTCAGATCGTGAGCCGGGCAGGAGTTTCGCCCTCCTGATGGAGTCCCGGCCCGTTGTGAATTTTCTGCGGCTCGGTGGAATGTCGGACAATAAACGGCCACGCTGGCGCATCGAGTACGCGGTTCGTCGGCTCCTTCGCGCCGACCGACTCCGCTGTCACACCACTTCCCCGTTGGTTCTCGTTCTGTTCAGGAGTTGTCGCCATGAGTTCTCGTTCGATTTCACTGGGTCTTCCGCTGGCGTTGATGGTTGTCGGATTGGGCTTGAATCTCACCGCAGCTTCGGCGGCCGACAAGCCAAATCTTGTGATCTTCTACGCCGATGATCTCGGCTGGGGCGAGTGCGGGTGTTATGGGAACAAGGACATTCCGACGCCGAACATTGACTCGATCGCCAAGAACGGGATTCGGTTCACTCAGGGATACGTCGCGGCGACGTATTGCAGTCCGTCGCGAGCGGGCCTGTTGACCGGGCGGTATCCGACCCGGTTCGGCCACGAGTTCAACAGCACTCACAATCACTCGGGCCTGAGCTTGAAAGAGACCACGATTGCTGACCGGCTGAAAAGTCTGGGCTATGCCACGGCTGCGGTCGGCAAGTGGCACCTGGGTGGCGGTGCCGAGTACCGGCCGACAAAACGAGGGTTCGACGAGTTTTATGGCACGTTGGCCAACACGCCGTTCTTCCATCCGACGAACTTCGTGGACTCGCGGGTCTCGAACGACGTGCAGAAGGTTGAGGATGCCTCGTTCTATACGACCGACGCCTATGCGGATCGGGCGGTGGACTGGATCGAGAAGAACAAGTCGAAGCCAATGCTGCTGTATCTCCCCTTCAACGCGCAGCACGCTCCACTGCAGGCCCCGCAGAAGTATCTGGACCGCTTTCCGAAGATCACGGACGAAAAGCGAAAGCTGTTCGCCGCGATGATGTCGGCAATGGACGACGCCATCGGTCGCGTCATGACCAAGGTGCGCGAGGCGGGTCTCGAAGAGAACACGCTCTATTTCTTCATTGGTGACAATGGCGGACCGACGCAGAGCACGACCTCGCAAAATGGCGGGCTGCGCGGCTTCAAGATGAACACGTTTGAAGGGGGCCCGCGCGTGCCGTTCATTGCGCAGTGGAAGGGGAAGCTGCCCGCCGGCAAGACGTATGACTTCCCGGTGATGAACCTCGACGTGCTGCCGACGATCGTCACTGCCGCCGGTGGCAAGGTGGACGCGGCGTGGAAGTTGGACGGAGTGGACCTGATGCCGTACCTGACCGGGGCGAACAAGGGCCGCCCGCACGAGACGATGTACTGGCGATTTGGCCCGCAGTGGGCGGTACGTCAGGGAGACATGAAGCTCGTCGTGTCCAAGGGTGGCAGCGGACAGCCGGAGCTTTACAACCTGGCCGACGATTTCGCCGAGTCCAAGGATTTGGCAGCGGCTCAGCCAGAGAAGGCCAGGGAACTGCAAGCCCTCTGGAACCAGTGGAGCGCTGAGCAGGCCGAGCCGCTCGCTCCCGATGCACCCGCCAACCAGAACAAGAATAAAAACAAGAACAAGAAGAAGGCGGCGGCAAGCTGAGGGTTCGGGCCGCTGTCGGTTGGAGGACGATTGCAGAATGCTCGTTCTCGCCGGTCGACATTGAGCGTGACACGTTGACACTCGCGATGCGGCGTCGCACGATGCTGGCTGTCCGTCTGCGTTCTCTCCGTCCAATGCCGAATCTGGCCGCCATGACTTGCGAACCCGTTTCCGAATCGCATTCGACACCCGGCCGCATTCCGGTCGTGGGGATTGTCGGCGGGATCGGCTCGGGAAAGAGTGCCGTTGCGCGGTGGGTGGCGACTCAGGCCAACATCCACGTCATCGACGCCGATCGACTGGGGCATGAGGCTTTGATGGCAGGTGACCTGAAAGCCTCGCTGCGACTGAAGTTTGGTGATGACATCTTCGACTCGCAGGGTGAGGTGCTGCGGGGGGCACTCGCGCGTCGAGTCTTCGGTGATACGGGAGAGCATCGCGCCGCGCGGCACATGCTGGAACAGATCGTCCACCCGGAGATTGAGCGGCGCATCGTCGACGAGATTCGCCGTGCGGCCGACTCCGGCAGCCAGGCCGTTCTGTTGGATGCAGCCGTGTTGCTCGAAGCGGGCTGGCAGCGGCAGTGCGATGCGGTGGTCTTCATCGAGACTCCCGACGATGTCCGGCTGGAGCGGGTCAGACTACGCAGCGGCTGGACTGCGGAGGAACTTCATCGGCGGGAGGCCAGCCAACTGAGCCTGACCGACAAGCGAAAGCAAAGCGACGCGGTCGTATCCAACGCAGGGCAGGTCTCCGATGCCGGGCAGCAGTTGCTCAATTTTTTGCGAGGATGCGGAGTCTTCAGTTGCAAACCGTCGCCGGAATCGTCACAACAATTGTCGATTGCTTCAGAGTTCCTCCCGCCTCGACCATGATTCCCCCAAATCCCTTTCGTTTGAACTCAGGCCGTACGTGGCCTGACGCATCTGTTTGACCAACCCTTCGCCGCACGGAAGCGGGCCTGTCCGAAACGATTCAAAGCAACCAGCCTCATTTGATTTGCCACATCCGTCCCTTTCCGACGTCCCACGTTCGACAATCTCGTTGACATGAGGCGTTGAACCGCAAACAGCGGTTGCCCCCCTTTCCCCCCGTCTCGAGTTTTCAGAGCCATGAAACCACGACCTACAATCGCTCGCAGCAACCCGCCCGCCACCGCCAGCAGTTGGGATCTTCCGGAGGAAGCGCCGCCGCTGGCGTTCGCCCGTGAGGCCATCCCCCCCGCGCCGTTGCCCAACGGAGATGAGGAAGAGGACGAAGACGAACCGAACTTCGTGGCCGATGCACGCTACGAAGAGATCAAGCGCGGCGAAGGGGACATTCATATCGCCGAACTGCAACGGCTGACGATGAAGGAACTGATCGTTCTCGCCAAGCAGGAGAACATCACCGAATACACCGGGCTGAAGAAGCAGGACCTGATCTTCAAGATTCTCAAGGAGCGGACGAAGCTGAACGGTCTGATGTTCGGCGAGGGAACGCTGGAAATCCTGCCTGACGGTTTCGGCTTCCTGCGCAGTCCCGACTACCACTACCTACCCTGCCCCGACGACATCTATGTCTCGCCGAGCCAGATCCGCCGGTTCGGTCTGCGCATCGGAGCGACCGTCGCCGGCCAGATTCGTCCACCGAAAGAGAACGAACGTTACTTCGCCCTGCTGCGGGTCGAGGCCATCAACAATGAAGACCCCAACCTCCTGACCGAGAAGGTGTTCTTCGACGACCTGACGCCGCTGCACCCGACTCGTCGGTTGAATCTCTGCTGCGATCCCAACCAGTTGAGCACTCGCGTCGTGGACATTGTGGCTCCGATTGGCATGGGCCAGCGCGGGCTGATTGTTTCGCCCCCGAAAGCGGGCAAGACGATTCTCCTTCAGCAACTGGCCAAGGCGGTGTTGGCGGGAGACCCCGAGGTCTACGTCATCGTGCTGCTGATCGATGAGCGGCCGGAAGAAGTCACCGACATGGAGCGACAGGTCAAGGGGAAGAACTGCGAGGTCATCAGCAGCACGTTTGACGAGGCACCCAGCCGGCACATTCAGGTCGCCGAGATGGTGATCGAAAAGGCGAAACGGATGGTCGAGTACGGGCAGAACGTGGTGATCTTCCTCGATTCGATCACTCGACTGGCGCGGGCCTACAACACCGAGTGCCCTCATTCCGGCAAGATCCTGACAGGCGGCGTCGATGCCAGCGCGCTGCAGCATCCGAAGCGGTTCTTCGGTGCGGCCCGCAACATCGAAGAGGGTGGCAGCCTGACGATCGTGGCCACGGCCCTCGTCGACACCGGCAGCAAGATGGATGACGTGATCTTTGAGGAATTCAAGGGGACCGGCAACACGGAACTGCACCTCGACCGGCGCATGGTCGAGAAGCGGGTCTGGCCGGCGATCGACGTCAACAAGTCCGGCACGCGCCGCGAAGAACTGCTGATGACGGAAGAAGAGTTGCGGCGAGTCTGGATTCTGCGGCGAGTCGTCAACGACATGAACCCCGTCGAGGCGATGGAGATGCTGACTCACCGCATGAAGCGCACCAAGACCAACGACGAGTTTCTGATGAGCATGAACATGGGATGAGCACGATTCTTGACATTGGTGAGCAGTCCGAACCAATGACCAATGACCCACAATCAAGGCCGAGCGAATGCCGACTGTTTTGGAAGGTTCCCTGCTGACGGGTGACGATCGGGTGGCGATAGTTGTCTCGCGGTTCAACGATCTGGTGACCGAGCGGTTGCTGGCGGGGGCCGTCGACGCGCTGCATCGGCACGGGTTGGCCGATGACCGCATCACTGTGGTGCGGGTTCCCGGATCGTTTGAATTGCCGTTGGCGGCACAACGTCTGACTCAAAGCGGCCAGTTCACGATGGTCGTCTGTTTGGGTGCCGTGATTCAGGGCGAGACGACTCACCACGAATACATCAATCACCAGATGGCGGCTGGAATCTTGCAGGCATCGCTCACCAGTGGCATTCCCGTGACGTTCGGAGTGTTGACGTGCCAGTCCATGGAGCAGGCACTCGACCGTGCCGGGGGCAAGGCGGGCAACAAGGGGGTCGAAGCGACCTTGGCTGCGATCGAGATGGCCAATCTGTTGCGAACGATGAAGGCTCAGGGACTCTAGGAAACTTGATGTTAGAATCGCGTCGTGAATGAGTCGAGTTTTGGGATGAGTGATGAAGGATGAGAAGCGAACGCGAACGCTTCCGACTCCGATCCCTCCTCTTTCGTCCCTGATCCTTCACCTTTCATCAGTCGCACTCGGGTGCGAGTTTCGATAAGGCTGTGATTGACATGTCCAACCGTCGCCACAAGGCGCGCGAAGTTGCTCTTCAGATGCTTTACCAACAGGATCTGAATCCCGACGCCACGCCCGATGAGATTCGCCAGCAGGTCCAGGAGGCGCTCACTGACGAGCCACTGAGCCGGTTTGCGTGGACCCTGTTTGCGGGCGTGATGGAAGCACGCAAGGTGATCGACCAGAAAATCGACACGGTTGCGGCGAACTGGTCTGTGAGCCGCATGCCGGCCACCGATCGCAATGCCATCCGCCTGGGGGCGTTCGAGTTGCTGTACACGGACACGCCAGCGGGTGTCGTGATTGACGAGGCACTCGAATTGGCGAAGAGCTTCGGCGGGGCCAACTCGGTCGCGTTCGTCAACGGCATTCTCGACCGACTGATTCCCGAGGAAAAGCGGACTCGCCGAACGGAGCAACCAAATCCGGAGCGACCAAACGACGAACAGCCGTCTGAGTGAGACCGCCGCCTGAACCAGCGGTAACGTGCCCGCCGATCGTCGCAAGGATCAGTTGACCGTCTGAGCCAGCATCTGTTCGAGCAGTTTGGAGTACTGGTCCATCGTCCTGCCGTTGCCACGAATCTGTGCCGCACCGGACCGGAAGGCATCGTTCCAGTTCGTCTGTCCCTGAGCGAGCGAGGCAAACGTATCGACGTTGAGTCGGCACGTCGCCAATCGATCTTCGTGGAGGCCGGTCTCCACTCCCACGATCTCATCGCCGCGGACAATCACCTGCCACTGCCCGCCCCCGTGTCCGCAGACTTCCAGGCCGAGCAAACGTTCGTCGGAGGATCGCGGCGGGTGCTGATCCGTCTGCTCGATGAGCGGGGTCAGCAGCGATTCGACATCGAACTCGGGGTCAATCGGCCGTTTGCTGGGCTCTGGGAATTCGTCCTCGATGACGATCTGGGACAGCTTCAGCAACAAGTCCCTGCCGACGTGCGGGCAGGGCAAATGGGGAGCCGCCGCTTCGGTATTGGTCCGGTCGAAGACCGGGTCCATCTTCCAGTAGGAGTTGTAGACCCGGATGTGCTCGTAAAACACAATCTCGGCCTCGGAGGCATTGCCGGGTAGTTTGTTTGCACCGATCAGTCTCGCACCATAGAAGCCGACAGATTTTTCGAGGACGTCACGGATCAGACGAGTCGTTACCGGGTGTTTCGGCGTCAGATGGTACGTTTTCCCGTGCAATCCCGAGTGGGTAAGCACGTGAGCCATCACGGCGGAGACCCAATCCACGGGAACGAGATGCTTCGTTTCGGTACCGTCGAGAGTCAGACGCACCGGATGACCGCCGACGAGTCCGGTCATATCACAAGGAAGCATCTTGACGATGGTATGGGCCAGCTTGAGCGCGGCATAGAACCCGTGGTAGGTCGTCGTCATGCCAGTTTGCGAATCGCCGATGATGATGCCGGGGCGAAAGATGGTGGGAGGCTGGATAAAGTCCGCCTCGCGCACCAGCGTCTCGGCTTCCAGTTTGCTCTGTTCGTAATCGTTGGAGAAATCCTGACCGACGTTGAGTTCCGATTCGAGCACTCGCCCGTGTCGCAGGCCGGCCACATAGGCCGTTGAGACGTGATGAAACTGCGTGATGCCTGTATTGCGACAAAGATCCAAAACGTTGCGAGTCCCGCCGACGTTCGACCGCCACGGTTCACCGTCTTCACTGGTCGAATGGAATGTCAGACTGGCCGCATTGTTAATGACGGCAGAGCAGTATTCCGCGAGCCACCGCACATCATTGGCATCGAGTCCCAGATCGGGCTGACTGATGTCCCCCTCCATGACCACCGGACGGGGAAGAGGACGCCCCAATTCGGCGTCCCACATGCACATGGCCGCTTCAATGCGTTGCCGCGCCGACATGCGCCGACTGGATCGAGCAATCACTGCCACGGGGACGTCAGCCGCCAGCAGGTCGCGAAGCAGATAGTTCCCGAGCAGACCGGTCGCCCCGGTAAGCAAGAAATAACTCATAAGGCAGAGTTCCGCTGGAGATATCGGTTCATCGAGCCTCATGCGCGGTGGATTCGCTCAGCATCCTGGGTGATCGACCAAGTTTACCCGGCATTGTT
Organism: Planctomycetota bacterium; assembly: GCA_038040225.1. GTDB lineage: Bacteria > Planctomycetota > Planctomycetia > Planctomycetales > Planctomycetaceae > Schlesneria. Next base: position 3,456 of record JBBPIS010000132.1, on the reverse strand, counting down.
CGATCAATGCAATCGACGAGATGCCTGCGCCGCGTTCAGTTCTCTCAGAGCGTCCTCACAACTGCGCAGGATGAAGCGACTCGCGGAACGCGCGACCTTTACCCGACTGGGCTGAATGCCACAATCGCTCCGAAGAGCAGAACCCGCGTTACTCGAACGGCTTGAAGCTGACGAAAAGGATCGTAGCGATCCTGTCGTGAGACGAAAGCGCGTTGCTCACGATGCTAACGCTTCGGCAAGAGCTGTCGGTGAGACGGCCGAGCCGGCGAGTCGATCGGATCGGTGAGATCCGCTGGCTTCGAGAGTCGGCTCCACACGGAGGCCGCGTTACCCAACGGTCTCTTCTGATGAACCCGGCTTTCCGAGAAACTTGCCGCCGCTCATGAACATGCCGTTGTCACACGGGACGCACCATTCGATGACGACGCGGTAACAGTACTCGCGTGACTCGCTGGCCATCTTCACCGTCACCTCACCCAGAGAGACGGACCCGCGATGCAGCATGCCGATCCCGTGGCGACTGATCTCGCGCGTCATGGCGGCGATGGTGTTGCCGCGTTGCGTGGTGATCTCGGCGGGGACCGTCAGTTCGATCCGCTCGTGAGTTCGCAGGTTGGTGCCATCCACCTTCTCGATGCTTTCGAGCACGGCGCGCAGGTCATACACGCTCGGGCGGCTCCAAGGATCCGGTGTCTTCATGATGGCTCCGACGGCAACAGGGTCCACCTGCGGAATGCGGGGGGATGCCAAAAGACTACGTCACGATTTGAGTCGTGCCTGCCGGAATTCAGAACTTTTCCCAGTCGGAACGCAGTGAGGGAGTCACAGTGCGGCCTAGCCATGACGATTCATGGCAGGTCGCTGAGTTTGCAAGAACTCAGTTCATGGTCGTGAGCTGGGCTGAGTTCTTGCGAACTCAGCGACGGGCAGCCTGCGCCGATTACGTGGCTCCACGGCGATAGCAGACCAGCGCCAGGACGCTGCACGCCAGGAGGCAGGTGGCTCCGGTGGCCCAACCCCAAATCGTGCCGCGAGGTTCGATGCTTGCGGGACTGCCGGGGTGCGAAACCTTCGTGGGACCGGCCACGTTGCGGAACGGCGAGATGGGACGAACAGCCTCCAGCGCGGGGGGAGCCGTGGCTGACTCATCCGTCGTCAGTTGCGGGCCGCCGTCCGCCGGGAAGTTCGCCGGATCGTCGAGTGACCGATCAGAGGCGTCCGCGCTGGTCGCACTCGGGCCGGCTTCGGAAAACTCGGACACGGCGGAGTCCGCGTCGTCTGTCGGTGGGCTCGAGCGGAGAACTCCTTCGCCGTCATCGCGGTCCGTTGCTTGAGGCCGGATGGCCTCGCGATCCGCACTCTGTGGAGAAGTGACTGTCGATAGGGCGACACTGCGATTGGCCTGCACGACGGCCGCTCGCGAATCCGTGTCGGACTTTGTGTTGTCATCCAATTCCAGGCTGAGCGAGACTTGAGGCGGCGTGTTGTCGGCGGCCGCAGGAATGACAGCGGCGTCGGTCGCGGCAGGTTTTCGATCTCGGCGAAAGACGTTCATGCCTCGGCCCAACCAGGAGCGGTTGCCGGAAGATTCCACTGCGGCGGTCTTCGGTTCGGGGCTGGGATGTTCCTCGGTTTTTGAGCGATCTGTTTTTGAGCGATCGGCGTCCGCCACGTGGCTCTTTTCGGTTCCGGCTTCGTCCGACGGTTCCTGCATGGCCTGCAACTGGTCGTCGATGCGATGCACGAGGTCAATCGGGCGTTCTTCTTCGGGGGAGTAATCGAGCCGCGCGGTCTCCCCCAACTCTTGAGCGATCTGTGCGGTCTGTCGCGCTTCACTGAGCCGGCCCACGTCGAACAGGCGTCGCGCCCGACCGAGCAGTGAGTCGACTCGCAGCCGCGCATCGCCGGAGAGGCTTGCCGTCCGATTCGGCTCCGTGCTCTGTCGGGCGTCGTCGCTCAAGGCCGCTTTCAAGCGTTCGAGTTGATCTTCGCCACCGTCTCGATGGCCCTGATTGATCGCGGCCGCTTCCGCCAACTCGCGAGCCGCCGCCTGTTGTTCGTCATCGGTCGGAACCGACGCCACCCGCCCGCCCGCCTGGGCTGTCACTGTCGCGCTCGATGTCGAAGCTCGTCCGCCTCGATCACGCTTCAGTGGAGCATGAGCTTCACCATCCGCAGGCGTTGGCTTGCGGATCGGCATCTTGTCCGAGTCTGCGATCACGGCGACGTTGGCCGTGACGGAAGGCTCCGTCTGCTTCGTCTCTTCGATCGGCTCTTCGCGAGTTCCCGGCCACCAGGTTTGAGGGACCGAGGGAAGGAACTGCGTCATCGATCGCCGCGACCCTCCGACACATCCGCAGAGTCCGACGCACGGGATCAACACCCCGAGCAGCAACAGCCGCGCGGCAGCCAGACCACGCTGCGATGAGCAACCAGCAGGAATCACGGAGCCGTCTCAGCCGCGAACCGAAAACAAACGACGGGCCGAGACCGCACGCGGCGGCCAACCCACCGTCTCTATCGACCACACCGACTTTGCGGCTGAAACAAAATTGATTGAAGTTCCACAGCAGGACCACCCGCGACAGTCACCCGCCCTCCACCGGCAATTCGTGCCGCTCGCCGCATCGTCACTTCTCTTGTCCCCTCGCCCCGACCTCGCCGTTTTCAAGCAGTCTCAGTGGCCCAGCTTCGCGTCAGCAGGCTGGACCCCAGAACTACGATAGCCGTCTCATCTCGCTCCGGACCAACGGCATGCCGGGAAAATCGGCTTGACCTTTCACAATGCCTATGGCTTTCGATCCCCCGGGACGCTTATAAAACTCTGTCAGAGCTCGAATCAATCTGGTGGTCAATTTCCAACGTCATTCCTCAAGGAGCATGGCATGTCTCACTTCTTCGTCGTGGCAACCAATGAGAACGGCATCATCACCGATGAGTACCTGGCGAACGACTTGCAGCGGGCTCTGGCGAAGCCGTTCGACTTTTCCGATGTCTTTATCTACTCACACGGCTGGTGGAATACTCCCAATCGGGCGACTCAGGACTACAACCGGTTCACGATTGAATTCGCACAGGTGATTCGCGGCCTGGTCGCCGCCGCCCCGTCCTCGAAGTTGCCCCAAACCTCATTGGGCATCGGGATCTACTGGCCATCGATGCTGAGTGCCGATCCCAGTGCATTCTTCAACAACTTCCAGGCGGCCAGTTTCTACACGATGGAAAAACGGGCGGACGCCGTGGGCGAGCATGCTGGCTTCTTTCTGCTGAAATCCATCGCGGCAGCCGTGACCAGTGCGAGCCAGTCCAAGTTGACTCGTTTACACCTGATTGGACACAGCTTCGGCTGCAAAGTCCTGGCCAATGCATTGCAAACGCTGACCGAAGACAAACGCGACAAGAACGATCTCGATGCACTCAACCAATTGACCCTGAGTTTGGTGCTGCTCCAGGCGG
>JBBPIS010000131.1:0-21662 GCA_038040225.1 Planctomycetota bacterium | reverse complement strand
GGTCGGTGAAGTAGTCCTTGAACGGCGCGCCGATCAGCTCGTCGCGCGTGCAGCCCGTGAGCGCCTCCATCTGCTTGTTCACATCGGTAATGATTCCGCGCGGATCGATCGTGATCAGCGCATCGATGTTCGATTCAATCAGCGAACGGGTGTAGAACTGCTGATCGCGCACGCGCTGATCGAGCAGCATTCGTTCGGCTTCCACCTGCTTGCGTGCGGCGTTATCGGTGCCGATCAACAGATAGCCGATGATTGCGTTTTGATCATCACGCAGTGCCGTGACCGAGACGACGGCCGGAAAACGGCTGCCGTCCTTGCGGATGTAGGTCAATTCGTAGATGTCCTCGATCCCACGCGAGGCCTTGAAAACCAGCGCCTCGAAGCCCGGCGTGATCGTGGTCCCCAGCTCGGCACTCAAGGCTTTGGCGCGCGTAATCACTTCCTGTGGATCAGAAATGTCGGCAGGCGTGATCTTGTTCATTACTTCGATGGCCGTATAACCCAGCATGCGTTCTGCGCCGACGTTGAAGATTTGAATGACGCCCTTCTCGTCGGTGGCAATGCTGGAGAAGTTGGCGCTGTTGAAGATCGCGTTCTGCAACGCCCCGGCTTTGAGCAGCGCCTCTTCCGCCTGCTTGCGCGCGGTGTTATCGGTGCCGATCAACAGATAGCCGATGATTGAGCTTTGGTCGTCGCGCAGCGCCGTGACCGAGACGACGGCGGGAAAACGGCTGCCGTCCTTGCGGATGTAAGTCAGCTCGTAGATGTCCTCAATCCCGCGCGCGGCCTTGAAGACCAGCGCCTCGAAGCCCGGCGTGATTGTGGTCCCTAACTCGGCGCTCAACGCTTTGGCACGCGTAATCACTTCCTGCGGATCAGAAATGTCGGCCGGGGTAATCTTGTTCATCACTTCGGCGGCCGTGTAGCCCAGCATGCGTTCGGCACCGACGTTGAAGATCTGAATGACCCCCTTCTCGTCCGTGGCGATGCTGGAGAAGTTGGCGCTGTTGAAAATGGCGTTCTGCAAGGCACCCGCCTTGAGCAACGCCTCTTCTGCCTTCTTGCGCGCGGTGTTATCGGTGCCGATCAACAGATAGCCGATGATTGCGTTTTGATCGTCGCGCAGCGCCGTGACCGAGACGACGGCGGGAAAACGGCTGCCGTCCTTGCGGATGTAAGTCAGCTCGTAGATGTCCTCAATCCCGCGCGCGGCCTTGAAGACCAGCGCCTCGAAGCCCGGCGTGATTGTGGTCCCTAACTCGGCGCTCAACGCTTTGGCACGCGTAATCACTTCCTGCGGATCAGAAATGTCGGCCGGGGTAATCTTGTTCATCACTTCGGCGGCCGTGTAGCCCAGCATGCGCTCGGCACCGACGTTGAAGATTTGAATGACGCCCTTCTCGTCCGTGGCGATGCTGGAGAAGTTGGCGCTGTTGAAAATCGCACTCTGCAACGCCCCCGCTTTGAGCAGCGCTTCTTCCGCCCGCTTGCGCGCGGTCACGTCTTCCATGGCCAGGACCAGCAGTTCACCATGGTGGCCGGCCTGAAGCTTCCGGGCGTTGAGCAACATCACCCTGCGTCCGATGACCGGGAAGGTGTGCTCGAGCTCGAAGTCGGCAAAGTCGGAGCTCTTGGGGACGATGTCCTCGAGCAGCGTCCGCAGATCGGGGATGTCCCACTGGCCGTTGCCCAACTCGTAGATGAGACCGCCTTCGGTCTCTGCGGGCGAAACATGGAACGTCTGGTAGAAGGCGCGGTTGGCGGACCGGACGCGCAGGGTGGCATCGAGGATCAACAGGGGCTCGCGCACCGTGTCGACGATGTTCTGGGCATAGTTCTCAATATCCTCGACCAGCCGTCTTTGTTCCATCTTGGCCATCCTTCTGCATGCTTCGAGGTCACCAACAGGGAACCCCCGTCAGGTTCAGCGATTTGTTAGGCCGCTTACATTTGCCTTGGTGGGCAGCGAAAACCGGAACGTCGAGCCGCCCCCTTCCTTGCTTTCAACGGTCACCTGCCCACCGTGAGCCTCAGTAAACGTCTTTACGATGGCGAGACCCAGGCCCATTCCACCCTCGTTCGCCGGATCGGTTTCTCCCTTCTCGAAGACTTTTTCGAGAAGCTCTTCGGGGATCCCCGCACCGTTGTCGCTGACCCAGCACTCAATGGCGCCTTCCGCGCCAAGTTCCCGCGCCCCGATGATGACCTCTCCGCGTGGCGTGTACTTAATGGCGTTGGCGATCAAGTTCTGAAAGACCCGCCTCAACAAACTGGCGTCTGCATAGACGACCAGGTCGTCGGGTATCTTGTTGATCAACTGAGTGCTGGCGGTCCCTGCCACGGGATGAAGATCGTGAATGAGGGCCTCAACAAGGGGCCACAAATCAAATGCGCGCCGCTGCAATTTGACGCCGATTTCTGTTTGGAGATTGGTGCTTTCCTCAATGACCTTGCAGACCAGGCCTTCGAGCTGCAGCACGTTTCGACGCAGGGCCTTCAGCATTTGCGAGGTTTCAGCGTTGGTGCCTCGTTCCGGGAGCGTCAACTCCAGGACTCTCGCAGCCAGAGAAATGGCATTCAGGGGAGTGCGGAGGTCGTGGGCCACGAATGCGAGATACTCTTCGCGGCGGCGCTGTACTTCCAGCGCCTGTTGAGTCGCATAGGACTGCACGGCCAATCCGATCGCTCCGTCCAAGACGCGGTTGACAATGTGAAAAGGCTTCCCTTGCAGGCTCAAACCGTTGCGATCGGCAAGATCGTGGATACAGCCGCGCAGGATGTTGTACTCCGCAACGACCTCTTCAATATCAAATCCGTCCAGGACACGCTGCAATCCATGCTCTGGCGAGCTTCCTTCGCGGAGCGATTCCGGGATCGTCTCCTCGGACTGTAAGTGGAGTGCTGCGGCCAATTCATCAAGGAGAGTCGGAACGTGATCGTTGAGCGTTGGTGTGTCGAGGTGCTTCGCTGAGGGGAGCTGCCTCACTTGTTCCCTCCACCGCGAGAGCAAAGCTTCGCGATCACGCTTGATGAGGGCTGCCAGTGTGTTGAGATCGATCATGGTCACCTCACCTCCAATTTCCATTGGGTTGTCGAGACGCTAACCGCCCAACAGCCGAGTGAGCCGCGCGCGGTCGCTGTCATGATTTCGGTTCCTTCATCACGACAGACTTGGCAAAGATGCTTGAGACCTGAGCACTCGCAGGAACGTGAAAAGGCCTGCCATTTCGTCCACATCCAGCTTGAGTTCCTGGATCGGGTTGAAGAACTCGACGGTAGCGAATGGCTTCGCGAAACCCGACGACCTCGATAACGGGAAGGAGACAGGAAGGCGACATGAGTTGTGGTCCCGGCTATGTGGCCCTGGCCATGTAATAATCGTGATGTCCTTTAATGTCTTGAACCAGTGTGGCCAGTTGTTCTAGTCCCGTCGTCTCTTGGCCGAGTCCGACATTCACAACTCCCAGTATGTTGCTTCGCCCGGTACGGACGAGTTCTTCGAGGGATATTCTTCCAAACACGATCGACTGTTTGCCCCGCATGACGTCGATACCAAAAATCACGTCAGCGACGGCCAGCAGTCGCCTGTATTCGACTTCCGCATTAGGATCGCGCCCTTCGCCGAGTAAGGCCTCGATGGGGACAATGTCCTCGTGGGTTAGGGTCTGCGTCTCAATTTCCACCGGATGTCTGCGGTAAATTAGCTCGGTCAGGAACTGTACCGGGCTCAGCGCCTTGAACTTCCGGATGGTCACCGGGTCGATCGTGTAGAACGAGGTCTCTTGTTTGATGTCGGCCAATATGACGGCGACAACGAAAGAGACCGGATAGTGTTTTAGCTGCCAGCCATCCAACTCTTTAAGAAATGGCTGACCGGACTCAAGGCTCGTGAAAAATGGAGCAATTGAATTGCCATACTCGTCGATCCAGGTAAAAGTCGCCCACGCGTCCGGTTCAACCTTGAGCCCGATATCGTCGCTGAGATCACTTTTCACCACGCAAAATAGCTCGTTTGTGCCGCTCATCGCATTTCCTTCTGAATATGTTCCGGCTGGCCCCCCAAAGAACATCCCCTGGTTCGTGAAGGTCACAACAACGGTTCCTGCCACCTTGTCTTCACCCTGTCGGACAGCCAATGGTTGGCCTGACTTGGTCGATCAAGTTCGTGAGGCTGCGGATTCATCTCCTTAACCAGGAACCAACGCAAAGTGTTGGCGAACACTGGCCGCAATCTGATGATCTGTCAGTTTGTCCGCCGTCTCCAACTCCACGACGTGCGCCGGAAACTTCTTGCTTTCGAGGCGCTTTTGAAACTCGCCCTTCGCTTCGCCGGGGCCAAGGATCAGAACCGAGTCTGCATCATGCAGGCACGTGAGAACCTCGTCATAGTACGTGTTGAGTTGGTTCATGAACTTGTGCTCCTGCGTCTTCTCGTGGGCAGAACCCCTGGTGCGGTTTTGCTGATTCGAGCCGGGACCGCCAGCCGACGTCTTGTCTGTGTTGGACTCAATCTGCTTGATATCTTCCCCGCCGTCCTTCATCAGGACGACGACCGCCTTGTGATGGTCAATCCACACGCCCGCTTTCATCGACATTGATTCGCCTTTCGTTGTCAGGATCACCTGACGTGTCTGCATAGTTTGAGTTGAAAGAGTCACCGGTCAGAGCATTTGCTGGAACGCGACGAGGTCTGACTTCTCGTCCGCTGTCAGTTTGAGGTCCAAGATCAGGTTGAAGAATTCCACGGCATCCTCCGGCGTGAGCGGTCGACCATCGTTGAGGTGCGGGGGCCGAGTTCTTGTTGAAGCGCAACGGGAAGGTCTTGATCAGTCCATCCGCCGATGTCCAGCGGCCGTTGTTTTTTTGCGGCTTGATCCAGCGTTCGACCTTCAGGCTGTGCATCAGGGGTTCGGACACTGACAACTGAAGTTTCACCTCCCCATCGATTGGCACGCACGAAAGTTCCCAAATCGTTGGTACGAGTCCCTTGTCGTCTCATCTCGGCCTGAGCGGCATGGGCCACCATCTGTCGCAGGTAGAAGGGCTGATTGATGACGTAGTGATGAATGATGTGGGTCGCGCCGAAATTGAAGCAAAAGAGCTGGAACGGGAAGAGCATCCAGTTGCTCAGAATTTGATTCTGGAAAAAGATGTCTCGTTCGGGGATGTCCCCGTAGTAATGGCTGGAGGACGACATGAGCACCAGGCAGCTTTGTCGCAGCACATTGGGAAGAACGAGCAGAACGGTCAGGTCACGTGCCCACGGCCAGCCCCAGGCTGGCAGGAGACGGAAGGGATCAGACTGGTGTGTCCAGCCCTGATGGACCCAAACGTATCCCAAAAATGTCACGGAGATCACGTTGAACAACGTGTAGGTCGGCACCGACAACAGTGCCAGCCGCATCGGCTGGAATTCGGGAACTTCGCGTTTGATCCGACGGAACAATAACAGCCCGCCCATCGGATGAATCGTCACGAACAGCCGAAGAACCCCGAATGGCAAACCCAGGCCGATGAGCCGCTCTTCGATATCAGTGGTTTGGCCGCTGACAAGATGGTGTTTCAAATGAATCCCACGGCGATACCAGGGATTCAGACTCAGCTTGCAAAACCAGATGACAAAGAACATCAGGTGTTGAACCCACACCCGGCTTCTGAAGTACAGGTCATGAATCAGATCGTGCTCCAGTTCGTGCAGGATCGAGATGGGGAACGCCATCAGCGGAACGGCACACCACCAGACCAACTTCCCCTGGAGATACAAGACGGCAACGCATGCCATGGCAGCCAGGCTGCCGATAAAGCAAGCCATGCCCAGGAAATCCTGGTGAACAAGCCACGGGTGGATCGCGCGCAGACGTTGTTCCTCCGAGTGGATGACGGTCCGGATACAGCGTGCCCGTTGAATCGTGTTTTGTTCCATCAGAGCACTCGCAGGAACACGACGAGATCTGTCTTCTCGTCCACGGTCATCGTCCGTTGTTGTCTTGTTGCTCGTGTCATGTCATGTCCTCCGTCGAAGTTGGCGAACCTGTTGCTGCGCTGTCGTGCTATGCCTTCCTGGCTCCGGCGACGATCAGCATGACCCCACCGGCAATCGCCAATCCACCCAGGATCGGTGACACGGGCCATGTCTTGCTGGTCTCGGCAGTGGCTTTGAGCGGCCCCACATCGATCACGACGTCGCGACTCGTGTACGGGATTCCCCGATAAAACAGCGCCATCGCTCCCGCCACGATCAGAACCACACCGACAAATGCCAGGGCCTTGTTGCGCATGGAAGCGAACTCCTTCAGTGTTCGAATTGTGAGAGCCACGAACTGTTAGACGGGTGGCCGGCCCTGAATGACTCTGATCAATACCACGGCGATGGCGATGACCAGCAACAGATGGATGAATCCGCCGAGCGTGGTGGAGGTGACCACTCCCAGCACCCACAGAATCAACAGCACCACAAAGATGGTCCAAAGCATTTGCATTCCTCCTTCAATGACATGTTCCGCGCAGCCGGTTGTGACACGTGCGGCCGGATTCATTTGTTGCCTTGACCAGTCAACTCCCTGGTCTTGTCCTTCACCTTCTCGCCATCCTGTGTCATCTTGTCCTGGTCCACCGTCAGGTTGATGTCGACCTTGTGACTTCCCGTATCGCGGCTGTGACTCGAGAGGACGAACCAGCCCCTGTAGAAGCCCAGGCCGACCACGCCGACCGCCAGCACAATCAGCGACCAACAGATTTTCTTCATGACTCAACTCCATCGTTGTGGGTCGCCGTAATCGCGACGAGTACGACCACAATTCGCTGCCTGTGATGTTCGGGGGCGACAAGCCTCGCTGCCCGGCATCCTTATGCTGTCAGACGCGTGTCAACCAATAATCCGAAGTGGTATGTGCCGTGGGCACCGTGTTGAGTAGAGACCTCAGCCACAGTGGTGGCTTCCTCAGCATTCTGAACGTCAACGAATACCAGGGAATGGCCGCTGGGCAGTTCAACCGTGGCTAGTTTCAAAACTTCCTCCGCACTCTCCCCCCACGAAGACGCATCCACCATGCGTTCCAGCAAGTGCAGCCCTTCTTCGCCGCGCAACACCTTGATTGATGCCTCGGGAAATCCTGCCGTTTTGAGAGCTTGTGTCAGCGCCTCGCACGCCTCGAGGGTATCGACGAATCCGACGGTGTGACCCTGAAGGTCCGGCAGCGCCGGAGCGTCATCCAAATGTGAAACAGGTGTCATGGGATGGAACCTCCTCGCTTGAACATGACTCACAGAACTCGCAACACACATCGATTCACGGTCCGTGCCCGATCAGACCTCTTCATGACTCAACTCGTTCGCTGCAGGTCGCGGAAATGGCCACGACCAGGGCGCTCCTCAACTCTCTCCATGAATTCTCCATGTCCCTCAGGGCATTCGCGCATGTCACCTCCTCGCCACTGACCTCGCTCAGTTTGCGAAGAGTCTTCGCGGCATTGTCGCGCGTGGTCTCCAAACCTTGGATCGCCTCGTAGTAATCGAGCGCGACATCCCCAGTGGCCCGATCCGCGTAGTCCGTCAGTCGGCCGATCTCCACATCCAGTGCTCTCAACGACGCGCCTCGTCTCTCGATGTACGTTGCAGGTGTGATCATGATCTTTCTCGCCGGAGTGCCGGACGCGAATGGGGGCTGATGAACGAAGAGGGGGAGTCGTCGTGGAGAGCGTCCGCTGAGCCACTGACATTTACTTCTTGGGTTTGTCCTCGCCTTTGGGCTTGTCCTTGGCACGGGGCTTGTCCTGCGGTGGTTCACGCTTGGGTTCGACCCTTGGAGCGGGCTTTGGTTCGGCTCTCGGCGCTGGCTTCGGCTCGGCCCTGGGCCGTTCAGGCTTCGGCTCAACCTTGGGAGTTGGCTTCGGCTCGACCTTTGGCGCTGGCTTTGGTTCGACTCGGGGACGTTCCGGTTGTCGCTCGACCTTGGGAGTCGGCTTCGGCTCGTCCTTGGGGACTGGCTTCGGTTCGACCCGGGGACGTTCCGGTTGTCGCTCGACCTTGGGAGTCGGCTTCGGCTCGTCCTTCGGGGTTGGCTTCGGTTCGACCCGGGGACGTTCCGGTTGTCGCTCGACCTTGGGAGTCGGTTTCGGCTCGTCCTTCGGAGTTGCCTTGAGCGGATCCCTTGGGATTGGCTTCGGTTCGACCTTCGGCTCGTCCTTTGGTCTCCCCTTGGGTGGCTCCGGCCTCGAGTCAGCCTGGGGCACATTCGGCTCACCCTTGGGCGACTCGGCTGAGACGCCAACCCTTCTCGGCTTCGGCTCGACCTTGGGATCTGCCGTGGGAGCCTCGTGTCTCTTCGGTGGAGCATCGCCCTTGTCGAGTTGATCGGACGACTTCGCCAGAATCGGAGACTTGGGAAGTTTTACCCTGGCCGGCTTGATGTCTCGGGAGGGCGTTTCGACGGTCGTCTCCGCCGGCTTGGCCTCCAGCTTTTGTCGTTCGCTGCGGAATTGCCGCACATCATTTCCATGGCTGGCAAGTTTCTGTTTCTCTTCCGGATTCACCGCCTGAAATCGCACCGGGGCGTCTTTGCTCCTGGCCAGTTGGTCGAGCGACGTGGCCACGACGATGTTGTTCACGTTCGTGGTGTCGCCACTTTTGATGAGCGTTTGTTGGGCGGCCAGTGTGCGCGGCGGTCGGGCCTCTTCGTGGTCGCGGCGGTGCCGGAAGTCCGATTCGACGCGGTGCTCCCACTCACGATCGTTCCGGTTGTGCCAGCGCTGGTGAGCGTAAAACGGATCGTAGCCGCGCCTTCCGGAATTGAACGAGAACCCCGGATAGAACCCCGCTGTGGCGTAACTGGAACCGTAGTAGTCGCCGTAGTAGTAGTGGTTGTAGTTCGGCCGCAGGAAGAGCTGGTTGCCGAACACGGCCAGGCTGATCGCCATCGTCGGCGAGTACGTGTAGCCTCGCCGCGCGTAGACGTTCTGATTGAAGTACACGGGTGCGAAGATCACACCGCGACGGGCGACCGAGTAGTCGTAGTAGCCATCGACGAAGACATAACCTCGCGGTGACCACAGGTACTGGGCAGGCACCCACACCCAATTCTCCTGCGCGGCGACCCAGTAACCGGGTCGCCAGGCATATCGGTTCTCATTCCACATCCAAGTCCCCGGTGCCCAGATGTGGTCCGCCGAAGGCGCGGCAATGTTGGGGCCGGCTTCGACCGTTGCCGGTGGTTCGGGCAGGTATTCATTCTCACTCAGAGTGGCATCGGCCCAGTACCCGGAAGTCCACTGAACGTTCTTTCCGACCTGGCTCCAATACCCGGGCACCCATTGGCGTCCCGGAGGCAGGGCGCGCCAGATGCCGCTGACCCAGAGGAAATCGTCCCGGTCGTCATCCCAGGCCCAGTAGCCGGGGATCCACGCGACGTTGTCCCCTTCCGGCCTCTGGTCGGGTGGCAACTCCTCGATCGTGTCTGGCGGCGTTTTCGACACCACGATGCCCGGCTCCGGATTGAACGTCACGGTTTGCGCGAACGCCTCATGGACCGGCCCGCGGACGAGGATTTCCACACCGTCCTCGTTGCCAGGCTGGCCCTCCTGTGAGAAAGCGGTTCTGTCCCAGCCGACGCTGGCACCCATCACCGCCAAGGCGATGATCGCAGGCAATTTGTTGAAAACTCGATACCAGTTCATGATCGTTGTCCTTGGAAATTGTGAGCCATCCGAATGAGCTCTGACTGTGTACGGTCAAGCCCCGCCGCCACTGAATGACATGCCTGAAAGAGGCATGCCCGCTGAAGTGACGCTACTTGTTTTGCGTCGAGTGAGGTTCGCCGGTCCCTCCGTAATGGCCGATGCGCCGTTTGGGGTCTTGATCCGAGATGTCACCCGGAGAGATGACTTTTCCGGCTGGCAGCCTGGGCAATTCATCCTTCCCGGGCCTCGGATGTTTGAGATGTTCCTGCGGTCCTTTTTTGGTCATTTGTGTTACCTCGTTTTCAGCAGAAAGTTGGCATCCAGACGGAGTGAATGGATGCTTTGTCGCAGCGACTGCACGGATCCTGCTTGTGATGGGTGTCACACCCATCACAAGCGAGTGACGGGGCGGACTGCTGACCGTTCAGGGTGATCCGCCCCCCTCATTGTTTGCCGTTGTCCATGGCGGTTACTTCTCGGCGACGGTGAGTTTGAACACGGCTGCGGCATCGGCCCCCTGCGTCGGGTGCCCCGTCAACTTGATCGTAAAGTTTCCCAGCGCGGCGTCGTCCGCAGCCGTAAACGTGACCTGTGCTTCCTCATCACCCTGCTTGATGACGGGGGCGGCTGGTTCAACAGTCACGCCCGTGGGCAGGTCGCCAAAACTCAGCGCGACATCCTGATCGAAGCTCTTGTCCCGCTTGATGCCGATCGAGGCGGTCTTCGTCTCGCCCTGTTTCAGGGAGGTCGACAGAAGAGGCACGCTCAGAGTGAAAGTGTCCTTCGCGGCAATGGCGAGCTTGAATTCGATCTGAGCATCGCTCCCAGTCGTCGGGTGCCCCGTCACCTTGACTTTGAAGTTGCCGAGAGGCGCTTCGTCTCCGGCCTTGAACGTGATCTTTGCATCCGTGTCGCCGTGCTTGATCATGGGGCTGGCGGGTTCGACTGTGACACCCGTGGGAACATCGGCGAACTGGAGCGAGACATCCTGATCGAAGTTCTTGGCTCGCTTGATGCCGATCGTGGCTTCTGTCTGTTCCCCCTGCTTGAGCGAGGACGACATCACGGGCACGCTCAGATTGAACGTGTCCTCGGCCTGCCCAAGAATTGGCTTGTTGGCCGTCGTCGTCGTGCCGGGCGTCTTGCTCATTCCCGGTCCTCCCGGAGTCCCCTGTGTGCAACCGTTCAAAGCCACCAGCGCCATCGCCACCAATCCTGCATGTAAAGTCTTCATGATTCGTCCCCTTTTGAAAAACCGGACCCGTTCGTGTTCGCACGTTGCGAGATCGACACGAATCGTTTGGATCGTTCTTTGACACAGCCGGAACAGTTCACGATTTCATTGCCTTCAAGAAATCGTCGAGTTCCTTTTCCGCCTGCTCCTTCGCGTAGCCGTACTTGGTCTGGAGCAGGCCCGCCAACTGGTCGCGCTTCCCGGCAATGGTAGTCAGGTCATCGTCGGTCAGCTTGCCCCACTTTTCTTTCACGTTGCCGGTGAACTGCTTCCAGTTCCCCGAGATCTGATCCCAATTCATGATTGTGCTCCTCAAATAAGAGTGTTCTTCAATGCCAGCACGAACTGTCAAAGTGTGTCGCCCGTTCGCGTCAGCGTTACTTCGAGGCGATGTGCCTTTGCCGGGCTGCAACTGATCCAATGCCCCGTCAGCCGCCTGTGACAACGGGACGTGGCGTACGCTGCTCACGTGCGGTTCCTGCACACGTGGGGCACGATGGAATCGTGATCCACGTGTGCCACAAGCGGTTAGAAGCCGCGGGGAATGTGCCCCAAGAGCACCAGAATCAACACAATCACCAGAATGAGCCCCAAGCCTCCGCTGGGGCCATAGCCCCAGTTGCGCGAGTGTCCCCACGTTGGCAGTCCACCCATGACGAGCAGCACGAGAACGATCAGCAGAATTAAACCCATAGCAGTCTCCTTTCGTAGACAGGCCAGTTGCGTCGCCGAGAACGACAGTTCGGGGCGTGATTACTTCGATGTCATTCCATGAGTTCTGTTAGAGAAGCACGCGGGGGGGCTGGCATGGGACCAGCCCCCCGCGTTTCAGCATGAACAGTCGCTCGACTGAGCAAGAACAGTCGTTCGATGTCCCTGCGTCCTCAGATACCGTGCGAGAACTCAATTGCCCCAGGACCGCCGATTGAGTTCATCAAACGCCGAGAACTCACTTGCTCTTTCTCGGGGCTTTCCTTCCTGCATCGGAGGTGTCCTCGGGCAGTTCCGTGCGATCAAACATCAGCGATTTCAAGGTGGTCATGTCCGTTTCGCAGTCGCGGATGTCCAGACTGTGTTCGCCAATCGTGCGCGGCGCGCTGATCTCGGTGAGTGTGCCTGCGAAGTTTGGTTTCATCTCCCGAACCATCGATTCCCCGTAGGCGGACATCGCCAGCGATGGCCCCGAAAGAGCCGATGCCCGGAACTGCTGTTCCCATTTTTCAATCTGACCATCGAACTGTTTGCCCAACTCGTGGCCACCCTGTGCGCAATCCACGCTGCGGAAGATCTCCGCCAGTTCCGCATGGTCCTGCTCCGTGCCACAGACTTCGGCCATTTGAAGCAGCACGCGCTTCTCGTGCTGAAACTGTTGTCGCAGCAGGAGCGCGTACTCTCCCGCCAGCAGCGACCAACCCGCATGATCATGCTGGTCGACCGCGAGTTGCAGGCGTTCGATCAAAGAGCGGCCCTGCTTGTGGTGTGCCCGCATCACGCCAACCGGACCGCCGTCACTGGAGACTCCACGGAACTGAAACACGGGAGACCGAACGGACGCAGCTCTGGAATCTCGGCAACGATTCGCGAATAGAAAGAAGAACTCGATGGCCCATCGCTTGAAGCCGATTGGCGGGGATTCCCCGTGGCGAATGCAGGCACACGCCTGTTCCAGCATCTCCAGCACGCGTTCGACGACAGCGTGTTCCTCACTGATGATGTCAACCGACTTCATCGGTCGGATCTCGGTTTTCGTTCGTTCTCGCGGAACGAATGGACCGATCTCCGGAGGCAAGTCGTCGCCCGTCACAGACTCTGCGTCCAGCCGGGCGGAGATGGCTTCAAGGATCATTTGCTCGGCTGTGTCGATGCTTGCCTCCGCGATCTGCATCGCATAGCGCGCGTGCTCCTCGGCCCGTTGTGCTCGTTCGGCGAGCTTTGTGGTCTCTCGGTTCTTCCGCCAGTGGTCGATCGTGTGCGTTGCTTCCGACTTTCTGTCATCGCACCACTGTTCCAGCTTGGTGCGAGCCTGATGAATGGCCGGCCGATCAGCCTCACCCCGGTCGCGAATCTCGTCGAGTTTCTCCTGCAGGAAATGCCAGGTGGGTCCGCTGTTCAACTTCAACGAATTCATGCGGCCATCCAGCGTCGTCAGCTTGTCCTGGACGTGATCGCAAAATGTTCTCACTTTGTCGCTCATGAGTTTGTCTCCGGGAAGAACCAAGAATCGATGTCCATCCGGGCGGACGACACCTTCGAGTGCCTCTTTCCTCTCAGTGAGGTTTGTCCTGCGAAAACACCAACACGCTGTATGACCCGATGCTGATCGTCCCCGCGGCGGGGAATCCATCGCGCTCGATGGCATTCGCATCCGGCGGATCGTCGCGTCGTTCCGTGCCGGCGACGACGTCGGAGCAAATTTGATTTGCGAAAATGGGGCTGTAGCCACTCCAGTCGGTGTTCAGTCTCATCCGCCACGTCCCCGGTGCCGGAAACCCCAGCTTGTAATTCTGGTGGGCCATTCGGGAGAGATTGGCGACGACCACGACATCGTCACCGGGTCCGCCTTCGTACCAGCGGTGATAGGCAATGACGTTGTTCGGCTGGTTCTGATGAAAGACATTCAATCCGGATCCCGACAAGCCGCGCGTACAACCCGATCGGTTGAGGCGCAACTGAATCATGTCCCGGTACATTTCCATCAGGCCGCTGAATTCATCCGACTTGGGCCAGTCGATTCGCACCGAGTCCTGGAACGACCCGTCCTCCAGAAATTCCTGCCCCTGAAA
Organism: Planctomycetota bacterium; assembly: GCA_038040225.1. Taxonomy (GTDB): domain Bacteria; phylum Planctomycetota; class Planctomycetia; order Planctomycetales; family Planctomycetaceae; genus Schlesneria. Next base: position 7,971 of record JBBPIS010000131.1, on the reverse strand, counting down.
CAGCATCGGGATGCCGGGTGCCGTGAGGACGAACGCGGCCGCCAGGGTGGATCGCTTTTGCGCGAACCAGTTGTTGGAGTCTTGCGAATCAATTTCTGAGGGGATGCGGAACTTGCCGTTGGCCACCTCGTCGTGCGATTCGCTGTAGATCACGCGTTGGAAGGGGTCTCCGTTGTAGTGGGCCCCGATTGCCCCGCGCACGCTGTCCAGCGACCGATGCTCGTCATTCGGCGTGATGATGGCGGCGCGGATCGGATGCACAAATTGAGCGTCCCATTGAGCCGTGAATGCCGCCCCGCCCTGGTCTTCCGGCTTCGTCATTCGGTCGTTGTTCTGCAGATCCTCGGCGATCGTGATTCGTCCCGGATACCGCTGCTTTACCTCGCGATTGATCCACTGAACGAGACTCCAGGCGTCGGGCAGGTCACCGCCGGGATCGCCGTCTCCTCGCACGTTCCGCATGAACAGAGTCATGTCGAACCGCAGTCCATCGACGTGATATTCCTCCAGCCACATCAGCGCGTTGTCGCGGATGAACTGCCGCACCTCCTTGCGACCATAGTCGGGGCGGGTCGCCCCCCACGGCGTCTCGGCCCGCCAGTCGCCGTAGAAGTAGATGCCGCCGTTTCCGTTCTCACTCCATCCGTCGAATTGCCAGAGGTCGAGATCGCTGGGACCGAAGTGGTTGTAGACCACATCCAGAATCACCCCCATGCCGGCTCGATGCGCCGCTTTGACGAATCGCTTGAAACCCGCCGGACCTCCGTAGGAATTCTCCACCGCGAAGACGCAAGCGGGGTTGTATCCCCACGACGAGTAGCCGGCGAACTCGGCCAGCGGCATGACTTCGATGACGTTCACGCCCAAACGCTGCAAGTGGCCGAGCTTTTGAATGGCCTCGGCAAACCTGTCCGACTTGCCGTCCTCCTGGTCGTGAAATGTTCCCAGATGCAGTTCATAGATCACCATCTCGTTGATGGGTGGCAGGTGGAAGTCGTCGCCGTCCCAGTCAAAGTGTGGCTCGTGGACCACCGCGTTGCCGACCGAGTTGGTCACCTGCCGCGCATAAGGGTCGATTCGCAGCAGTTGCTGGTCGCCGTGTACGATCCGATACCGATACTCGTCCCCGATGGCGGCCGAGGAGAGGTCCGCATACCAGTACCCCTCGCCCTCGCGCGTCATGAGATCCGCATCGGACGACCAGTCGTTGAATGATCCCGTGACGGACACGGTGTCTGCGTGAGGTGCCCACACTCGAAAGGCGACGCCCGACTTGTGCGGCATGGCCCCCATTCCAACGCGAGTTTTGACTGTTGCAGTTTTTGGCATCGAAGTATTCGTTATCTCGCTAAAACTTGACTCATTCGCAACAACTTCCCGGCACCAAGCCTTTTGAACACCGTGCGTCCTCAGTCGAGATCTGCGAAGTCGACCTGATGGATGAGCGATTCGATCTTGGTTGCCACGTTGATGTCGTCGGGCTTCGGGGTGATCCGGATCTTGCTGCCAGCCTTGAGATCCTCGGCCCGGCAGGTGATGCCGTCGCAGCACACAAAGGCGTCTGTGGCCACCCTGAACGAGTATTCCTTGCCCTCGTTGTTCGCCATTACCAGCCTGTCGCCGGAGAAGCTGACCACCGTGCCATCGTGGAAGTCGCCAAAGGTTTCACTTTTCGGCGCGGCGCCGAAGGGGATCACGATCTGCTTGTCTTCTGTTTTCGTAGTCATGACACTGCCTTTCCTTGTCGATGTGCTTGGATTTCGAACGGGCACAACACGCGCCGTAGTTCAACAATCCTCTCTCCCGTGGTCAGACCGTTGTCGCTCAGCTTGCGCCTCTTCTCGCTGACTTACCGGTCATTCGCTTTCCGTTGTCTTGAGTTTGATCTCGGTTCATGGTCCCGACTCCTTGCTGGTGCTTGCCAGCCTAAATCGCTTTCTCGGATAACGCAGGTGAGTCCGCCGGTGTGCCAGCGCCCGGGGTGACAACTGATGCCGGCCGCGCAATTGGCATCTGGGCGGGTTGCGGATTGGGGTCAGCAGTTGCCGTCGCAGGTGGGGCAAGTGCCATCGGGGGCGCCGTAACAACTTGCTGCGTCGGCGTTGGTGCCACTTCGGCCGAGCGTGCCGAGTACCCGATTCGACCCACGGCCAGGCCTATCAAGAACAGCACGATGCCGGTAAAGATGAATCCATAAGCGTACAAATAGGCAGTTTCAGTTCCGCCATTATTGCGGAGATAAAAGTAATAGACGATGGCCCAGACGTCTATCAATCCCCCCAACGTCAGATAGATCAGCGATGTCGTTGCAGACGATGCTTGTTTTGAGTCACCTAACATGGTGTTCTCCTTCGTTTGATAGCCCCGGTTGTCGTAGCATTTGTTCGCGATGCCGGTGTTTGCTGGTCCCTCGCACGAATTGCCTGAAGGAATACTTTCGGAAGGCGCGATGTCTCTGTGACTGGATTCTGGTAGGGGTCGTTGGACCGGCATCTGGCTCGGTCAACCAGCCCTAAGATCCCGCCGCCGACGGCGAGCATCGCCACCACCACCGCGTAACACGCCCACAGCGGAAGCCACGCTGGATCGGTCCCGGGTGGAGATGCCATCCAATGCAGCAGATGAGCCAGACTCAGGCAGAGCACGAGGGCGTCGAGAATGAACACTCCCACGCCGAGACCGAACACCGCCGCTGCCGCCGCACGCTGGGGGAGTTCCTCTTCGATCTCCCGCCGCGCCGACTGGAACTGCTGTTCGACGAGGTGCTGGAGATCGCCGAGAATGCCACTCACCAGCGATGCGGTGGTTTGCTCCGGCTGATTTTCGACTTCGGTGGACATCGCTCAACTCCTCAGTGAACGAGCCAAGAGACAACCAAGGCCGATCGCGATCAGGACGGCGGGGATCGGATTCCGCCGAATCAACCGGGCCACATCCTCGGTCATCCCACTGAGCTTGGCATCCTCCAGATATTCGCCGCCGTCCTGGATGGTTTTGGCGAATGCCTGAGACGCGCTGCCCAGCACGCCCTCGTGCGGAACGTTCTTGCTGAGCCTGTCGCCCCACTGCTGGATGCCAACGCCCGCGCTGGCGGTCAGGTCGTCAGCTTTCTTGCCGACATCACAGGCCGCCTGGCTGGCCATCGCGCCCGCATCGCAGGCCGCCTGACTCGCCATCGCGCCGACTGCGGCGACCGCATTACCGGCCATTTCGCCCACGGAAGCTGCCGCCTCTTTGGCCTTATCGACTGTCGGAGCCCATTCTTGCTTGTTGCCGGTTGGCATCATTGTTGAATTCGACATTGCTCAATTCCTTTTTGGTGAAGAGGTGTTCGGACCATCCACCGCACATAAGGTAAGTACGTCGGAAGGTTCCCGATTCAAGGCGTGACAGTCGGCGGATTATCGCCGGTCTTCTTGACTTCTTTTTCGGTGGTAATCGTCGTCGTTCCGCCGGGTGTCGTGATCTTCGTCTCCTGCTTGGTCGATGACTTCGCGGGACACCCGACAATGCCGATCAAGACCAGGCTGGCAATCAAGGTTGCTGCAATCACACGTTTCATCTTCAAAACCTTTCTTTGAGAACCTGCGGTACAGTGCATCAGCTTCCACAAGCAGCCGCCCCGGGACCGCAATCGACACGTTTCTGTTGATCTATTTCTTCTTGGGAGTCGCGGCCTTTTCGAGCTGCGTGACATTCGGAACCTCAACACCCAGAGCCGTTGCCAGCGCGATCTGGTGATCCTGCTCCTGAACGAGGATGCCCCTAATCTGTTCGGCGACGGCGTACTCGCCCAACGCTTCGCACTGACGGACTCGTTGCCGATAGCGGGCGATCGTCTCGTTCTCGTTGTCCAGATCGAACCGCAGCATGTCCTCGGCCTTGGCTGAGGTTTTGACTGGTTTGGCAACCGCCAGCGGCATCCCGCCCAGATAGTCGATCTGGCCCGCGATGATGATGGCGTGTGCGAGTTCCTCAGCCGCGTGCAGTTCCAACTCGGCCGCAATATTCATGTACTGCGCGCCTTTCAAAACTTGCGAATAAATCACATAGGAAATGATCGCCTGGTACTCGCCGGCGAGGTCTTCGTTGAGCAGAGCCACCAGGTCTTCCCGCGTGACGGCTTCGACTTCGTGATTGACGTGCGTCGTTTCAATCATGTTGATCTCCCGTGCGACGATGCACGGCACATTATTTTCCAACCATCTTCAGGATGACGATGATGACGACTGCTCCAAGGAAGCCGCCTCCGGCCAGCAGCCAGACCGACGAATTCCGCAGCAGCCGTCGGGGGCAAAAATGTTTGTGAGAGAATGTCCATTTTTATGCTCCTCAGAAAAGGATGTCGCTTGGGCGGATGCCTCGGCGATTGAGGTCATGCAGCGTTTTGAGTGTCATGTCATTCTCAGTTGTTCGAGTCCAGAAAGAACCGCGCCAGCGTTCCGACGGTCAGCACGCTGACGCGGTTGTTTGGTTTCGACATTCGTGGCACTGAAGTCGTCACAAGTTGCCGTTCGCCCCTGAAGACATTTCCGTGTTTCAAACACGGGTGGTTGTTGGCACTGCGCGCGCACCCGTGTTTTTACGATCGGCTGCCGGGACCGCGCACTCACCGCCGGTGCTGATGTCCTGGGCACCGGCACGCTGAAAGATGTCTTTGGCACGCGTCGTCTCGGCACTATCTTCAGAATGAACAGAAATGAGCGAGCTTCCGGATTTCACTTTTCCCTCATACTGCTTGGCCTCGTATTCCGGGATACCCAATCCGACGAGAGCGCCTGTCAGGCCGCCGACCGTACCGACGATCGCCGCGCCACTCAGAGCGGCCATGATCGGACCGGCGGCGATGAAGGGACCGAGGCCGGGAATCGCCAGCGCCCCGATGCCAGCCAGCCAGCCCAAGGCACCTCCCAACACAGCACCGGTTCCCACTCCGGTTGCGGCACCTTCCGGAGCCTTGGTGCTATTCTCATGCGCGAAGTCCCGCGTTCCGCTCTTGTCCGCCATCAAGACGGAGATGTCGTTACCGGAAAACCCGGCTGCCTTTAAATCGCTGATGATGTTGTTGGTCTGAGCAGATGTCGCCGTGCAAAAAACTGAAGTGGACATGTTTAGATCCTTAGCAAGTGGTTATGAACGTGGTTCGTTGTGATTAACTTCAAACAGGGCTTACTCGTTGTTGACTTCCAATTGACTGTCGACGTTGTTGGCACCTGCAACATCCACAGCGATTTCATCGATCGTCTTCTTCTCATCTTCCGACTTCACCGGCCCCCGCAAGGTCACTTTCCCGTCTTGCGTGATGATCTTGACGTTGTGGGCATTGACCGACATCTCTGTTGCGACCACCCGCTTGCGGATGTCGGCGGTGATTTTGATATCGGCCTTGTTTTCGTTTTGATCGATCGGTGTCTTGGCCGTGCTTTCACGGTCGCGGACGTTGAGTCCGGTATTTGTGCGATCAACCGGTTCGGTTGTTGCCACCGGATGTTCCGTCACGGCGGGGCGGTTCGCCGTGATCGTCGTGGGCCGTTCTGTCGTCGGTTTGGTAACTGATGCCGGGGGATTACTTTGATTGCATCCCAGCGCCACTCCGCAGAGCGTTCCGAATAGCAGAAATTTCATTGGTTGTTCCTTGTTAGTCATTGGTCGTTTCTTGTTAAAGAGTCCAAACGTCAGATCACTCCATAAATGATGACCTCCATTTCCGAATCACCGTCTTCGCACATGAATGGCTGGACTTTGTGATTCGCGTACGTTGTTTCAATCCTGTTGATCTCCAATCAGGCCGTGAGCCTGACTCTCATTAAGGTTTTGAAATCGTTTGCCTTGGATCTCGTCGAGTACCTCCCACAAGAGGGAGGGCCTGCTCAGCGTGCTTGCGACGAAGGAGGCTGCCGCCAGCAGTAGGAAGAAAAAGAACGACCCTTTCTCCCAAGTCCAGTCGGGCGGCGCATCGGCTCCGAAGCCGAAGACGCCGCTCGTCAGGGCACAGATCAGTGACAGCATTCCCACGCTCAACATTTCGAATCGCTCCTTCAAACCGTCTCTGCTCTTGAAAAACTAGCCCGACGCGCGGGCGAGGGCTGAACGTCTGATGTCTACCATGCCCTCGCTCGCGCGTCGGGCTAGTTTTTGAAATGCGTCCTAGTGGCTCATGCCGGCGTGTTTGATCATCTCGCGACAGGCGGCAGCACACTTCTTGCATTCGTCGGCACACTTTTTCATGTGCTCGTCGTCGGTGAATTGGGCGCAGGCCTTGCCGCATTCATCACAGGCTTTTGCACAGGCATCGCAAACCGTGGCCGACAGCGTGCCGTGCCGAGCGACGATGTTCGCCGCGACGGCACAGATGTCGCCGCAATCGGCACACAGCTTCATCGTCTTGACATGTTCTTTTTTCCCGGCAGCCACCAGGTCTTCACAGTGGTGATCGCAGGCATGACATTCCAACTGACAGTCCGCACAGGCCTTCGCGCACTTGTCAAAATGTTGGCCATGATGGTCGTCACTTTTTTCCGACTTCTTCACTGGTTCAGCCTGGGCCGAGGTGTACGTCCCCAGAGCCGCAGCCGTGGCACCCAGCGTTCCGAGTACTTCGCGTCGATTCATGATTTTGTTCCTTCCCAATGGGGATCAATGTTCGGGACTGATCGTTCACCTGCTGAAATTGAGACCCGGGTCTTCTTTCGGAGCACCGAGCAGTTTGAAGTTGAATTTCTGATCGCCGTCGGGAACCACTCCCGCGACCAGCGATCCGCCGTCTTTGCGCTCCAACGCCAGGACATTCGCTTCAACCTTGTAGGTGCCGCCGAACTCCTGCACGGTTTCCTTTTGCATGAACTTCCAATTGAAGGTCGCATCGTTCTTGAGTGTCATCTCAAACTTCGAGCCGTCGTCGCGCGATGCCTGCCAGCTTCCGATGAGCATCGCCGGGTCGATCAGCTTGACGGCCGGCGTCGCGGTCGGTGTCGACTCGGTCGGAGGTTGTGGAATCGGAAGTTGCCCGGTCTCATTCGGCTGAGCCGCCGGTGGTTTCGTCACCATCCTCAACACGTCGGCAGCGACACGGTCGTTGGGCACGAGCGTCACGACCTGTTGCAACTGGCGTTCGGCCGCGTCGGGATAGCCGTCGGCCATGTAGTGGTAGGCCAACAGGAACCGCGACGCACCGTCCTGAGGATTCGCTTTCGTGAACGCCTCCAGCGACCGCAGTTGGGCCGTGTAGACGGTGACACTCGGATAAAGGCTGCTGAGAGTGGTCCAGTTCCAGCCCGGGCCGACGGCCAGGACCGAGTGAACCGTCGAGGCGGCCTGCTGATAATCGCTCCTGGCAAACAGCACCAACGCGCGGAACTCGTGCATCACCGAATCGTCGGGACATTGCACGATCCCCTTGTTGACGATGTCGAGAGCGGCGTCGTAATCGTTCTGCTTGAACGCGGCGATGGCACTCTCCAACGCCTGTTCGCACGTATTACCCGTCACCGCCGATGAACTGACATAGGACACCGGAATCGGCTGCGAATAGTTGTAGCTTCCATACGAACCATAGCTGTTGTTGTAGTACGGATTCGAGTACCCCAGATAACCACTGTTGTAACCCAGCGACCCGAGTCCCCAAGCTCCCAAGCCCCAGCCCAGCGGACGATAGCCATAGCCGCCGTAACCGCCATAGCCACCGTAGCCGCCTCCCCAACCATAGCCTCCATAGCCGCCGCCCAATCCATAACCACCAAGGCCCAAGCCTAAGCTCGATCCCAAGCCGAAGCCGAGTCCTGAACCAAAGCTTTGACCGAAACCGTTGCCATACCCGCCACCATAGCCACCGTATCCGCCATAGCCACCGTAATTGCCGTTCCAGTAGCCTCGATATTGTGAGTGACGACTGTACGCTGGCTGGTAATTATTATTGCCGAGATTGATGGCTTGATTGTTGAGATTGATCGTATTGCCGCCGAGGGCGATGGT
>JBBPIS010000130.1:0-23343 GCA_038040225.1 Planctomycetota bacterium | reverse complement strand
GGACGGCCTCCGACTGTGATCGGCGAATCTCTGAATCCAAATCTGATCGGGATCGAGTTGGTCTCTCGTCCGCCGCTGGCTCGACCTCTAGATCATTCCCGCCCCGCTCAGTAACTCGTCGTGGTTGGTGGCGTGAGATTATCTCAACGTCGCAAGAATTTCATCCGAGTCGCGATCAGATGCCTGGCGGATTACGAGGTGACCCGTGATTTCGGCCAGCCGATCTGCACGAAGAATTGCGGTGTCGAGCCGTTCGCCGCGCATTGGTGAGCCTGCTATACCTGTCGCGCCGATTTTTTTCCGCCAAACGCAACTCACCTTCCGATGGCCCTCACCATGACCGACGCCGCGGCGACGACTCCCGAACCGCTCAACATCGACGAGTACGCGCGGCAGGCTTCACGTTGTCTGCCCCAGATGGTCTACGACTACTATGAGGGTGGGGCCGAGGACGAAATCACCGTGCGTGAAAACCGACGAGCTTGGCAACAGATCGCCCTCAAGCCGCGAGTCCTTGTCGATGTGCGGCAGCGTGACCTGAGTACCACAGTGTTAGGGGAGCGGGTTGAATTTCCGATCCTCACCGCACCGTGCGGCTTCAATGCGCTGGCTCATGCCGACGGCGAGTTGGCCGTGGCGCGAGCGACCACGGCAGCGGGGACGATCCAAGTTGTCAGCACTGCGGCCACATACAGCCTCGAAGAGGTTGCGGCCGCCGCTCCGCAGGGTTTGCGCTGGTTTCAACTCTATTGCTATCGAGACCGCAGCATCACGCGGTCACTGGTGGAGCGAGCTGCCGCCGCCGGGTATCGCGCTCTGTGTCTGACCGTCGATGCGCCGTTTGTCGGACGCCGCGAGCGTGACATCCGCAATCAGTTCGGCTTGCCGCCAGGCTTGCGGTGGAAGAACCTCGAAGCGCACGGCTTGGACAAGATGGAGGCCGGAGGCGACGGTTCGGCCCTCAAGAAATACATCGAGAACATCTGGGATGCCGGTCTGACGTGGGAGGCGGTCGATTGGCTGCGCGAACTCAGCCCGCTCCCGCTCGTGCTGAAGGGAATTCTGACGGCCGACGATGCGCGACTGGCCGTGGCTCACGGCGCGAAGGGGATCGTGGTCTCCAATCATGGTGGCCGACAACTCGATGGCGCAGTGGCCACAGCCAGTGCGCTGCGTGAGATTGTCGAGGCTGTTGGTACTCAAGCCGAAGTCTACGTCGATGGCGGCATCCGCCGAGGCACCGACATCTTGAAGGCACTCGCACTCGGAGCGCGAGCCGCCCTCATCGGCCGTCCTTACCTCTGGGGCCTCGCCGTCGGAGGTCAAGCGGGTGTGAGCCGTGTACTGGAACTGATGCGCGCGGAACTCGATCTGAGCATGGGTCTGTCCGGAATGCCGAATGTCGCCAGCATTGGGTGTGGGTTGATCACGACACACTGATCGAGATGCCCCGCCGGTATTCCTCGCAACACTGCCGCGCAGTCACTCGGCAGGAGCTTGTTTTGTACCTCGTGTCCGGGGTCCGCTCGCAACACATCTCGCATGTCGGCAGGCACTCCGGACGAGGATTCCGTCGTCGATCAGTCTGTTTGGAAGGCCGTTGGCGAAGAGCGACATACGTAATTCTCCGATTGTCGAATTCTTCAGAATCTAGTACACGGTGCCAGATTCAGAGGCAGACTTCGATCCTCTTCAATCGATGAATCATCACAATTCCACGGACGGTCATTGGTGGCGTTTGCAGTTCCACGACTGCGGCAGGGAGGCGCATTTTGAACGCGAATGACACAGTGGGGGAGATTCGCGCCCGTGCCTTTGGCGTCTCATTTGCCATACGTTTTAACGTCCCGGAGATGCGGTGCGACATTGAGAGTTGTTCTCTTCCACCGGGTTGGGAGTCAGTTGATCCATCAACAGAGATTGACCGAGTCTTCTCGATCTGGTTTCTCCAGGACGGCGGGGAACGACCCTATCGAGTCATCGAGCATCAACTACGGCGCAGATACTCCCTTCAGAATCAGGTTGAAGCGACTGCTGTGCTGGAGGATCTGATTGAACAGTTCCAGGCCATTCGCAGTTCGAACCGACTATTCGTCCATGCGGGTGCGGTCGGATGGAAGGGACGGGCGATCATCTTGCCCGGTGCATCCTTCGCCGGAAAAAGTACGCTGGTCGCATCGCTGGTCAGGAGGGGAGCCAGCTACCTCTCGGACGAATTTGCAGTTCTGGATTCGGAGGGTTTGGTGCATCCTTTCCCACGGCAGCTTTCCATTCGTGAAAGGGGAGCCGTGTCGGGGCGGAGGTGTCGTGTCGAGGAATTTGGTGGAGTGGTGGAAAGTAGTCCGCTGTCAGTCGGGATCGTCGCCTTCCTGCATTACGACCAAGGCAGCGTCTGGCAAGTCTCGGAACTCTCCCAAGGGGAAGGGGCCTTGGAACTTCTTCGTCATGCAGCCAGATCTCCCTTCAAAGCGGCACTCTGCCTCCGCGCGGCATCAAGTGCTGTCGGTCATGCTCAGATTCTGTCTGGCGTTCGAGGCGACGCGGACGAGGCTGTTGATCATCTGATTGAATTGGTCGAATTTCAGAACGCACTCCCATCTCGAAAGGTCGTCTGATGCAACCGAAGAAAATCGAGGAAGGAATCATTGTCCGTCCGCTCGGAGTCGATACCTTGCTGATGCAAGAGGCGACCTGCAATGTGCATTGCCTCAACCAGTTGGCATACCTCGTCTATCACTATTCCGACGGCGAGAGAACGCCGACTGAGATAGCGGAGCGGATCATTCAGAATGACGGGCTTCCCTGCACCGTTGATGCCGTCGAAATTGCGATTGAGCAACTCGTTGAACGGTCCCTGATGATTTGTCCGCTGCCGGAGCCAACACCGCAGCGTGAAGTTCGACGCCGAGAAGCACTGCAACAACTCGCGGCCATGATGGCGGTGCCCGTCATTCTATCTTTGTCAGCGGGCAGGAGCAGTGCGGCATGTTTTCATACAAATGAGCATAATACCCTGGTTCGTTTTGGTTCCGGTGACTCGCAATTTTTTGAAATTACCACATACGATTTAACGTGCGAACCATAGGTTCAGCGTTCGGCGACCCTCAAGCCGATCGCGGTCAGTGACCCCGAACCGTTTGCGATAGGACACATAAACGCGTGGGGCCGTTTTCACCTTCCGTCTCCAGTCAAACGCCCCTTCGACCAATGCTCGCCAGCAGTCTTCGGGAAGCCTTCCATTGACAGGGCAATCATGCCGGACACACGAGTTGGTCAGGCCATCGCCGCGTTGTCGGCGAAGTGCTGGACGGACAACCCTCCAGCTTTTCAATTGCATTCACCGCAATTACGTGCGCTGCTCCCCGCATTGAAGGCAGCAGGGGTCTTGACGTTGATTCAAGAGCGGCTGGAAAAACTCGACAACCTGTCTCCGCAGCTTCTACGCCGAATTCGAGAGTACTGCCGCGAACAGTTGATGCAGTGCGCTCAGCATGAACTGCGTCTTAAGCTTGTCTACCAGCGACTTCGAGCCAATGGCATCGAACCGGTCCTCATCAAAGGCTGGTCGGTGACTCGGCACTATGCCAATCCGATGGCCCGATTCACGCTCGATGTGGATGTCTGCGTACCCAGAGAACAGTTGTCTGTTGCCGAGAAGGTCATCTCGGAACTTGGACTGCCTTTGGGTTCCATTGACCTTCATGGCGGTATAGACGATCTGGCTGATCGCGGATGGCAGGCGGTTTTCGACCGAACAGAGTTGGAGCCGCTCCATGGTGATCAGGTCCGTGTCTTGTGCCCAGAGGAACAACTGCGGCTGGTCTGTCTCCATTTCTGGCGGCACCGCTGCAATCGCGCTGTCTGGTTATGTGACATCGCGGCGCTCCTCGAAGCGCGAAGCAAGGCCTTCGACTGGGATCTCTGTCTCGCGGGACGGCGTCGCGATGCCGACCGCATCAAGGCGGCTGTGTCTCTGGCCGCAAAACTTTTGAAGGCCCGCCTCGACGCCCCGTGGGGAGAGGAGGCCATCAAGCGTCTGCCCGATTGGCTGGTGAATTCTGTACTCGAAGGCTGGCGGCAAAGGCCAGATTCAACAGAGGATCGGAAAGGAATCATGCGCCTTGTCGCGAGTGCATTCTTCAACCCCCTCGACCCGATTCGAACCGTGAACAGACTCCCGATTGGGCCCTATCACTCGGAAAGGACCATGAAGTGGCTCACCCGATTGATCATGCCTGCTGTTGTGCTCATTCGGGTCGTTCGTGACACGACCGCCCCATGGAAATCTCACGAAACGGCTACGGTGGAATTGCATCGCAAAGTGGTCTCTTGACCATGAGACGATCAACGACGGAGACGGAGAGAAATCGATGGAACGATTCAGCTTGATGTTGGACTCGGCTGTCAAGTTTCAGATCATTCGACAAGCGCTGGCGATGGCGGACGCGATCAAGGACGTCCCACCGCGTTTTACCGAGGAACTGCAGATACCCGTCCTGACGACGGACTATCGTCCGGCCTATCTGCAGAATCATTTCAAGAATCGGTCGGCCTTTCTCGTCTGTGGTGGCCCGTCCCTGCTGACGCACGACCTGTCGCAATTGGACCAGCGCGGAATTCTGACCATGGCCGTCAACAATGCGGCCAGTGTCGTGCGGCCCCAACTGTGGTGCTGTGCCGATCCGCCGTACCGTTTCTGCCGGGGAATCTGGGAAGATCCGGCGATCATGAAATTCCTGCCCGTGGAGTGGGTCACCGAGCAGGTCGAGTTGCCAACCGAAGAGAACTCGGCCGAACATTCGCTCGACCTCGTGTCCGACATGCCGAACGTGTTCGGCTACATCCGCAGTTTCGAGTTCAAGACGGATGGCTGGCTGCGCGAGCCGACAGTCAATTACGGCATCCCGCAGGGCCAGTGCGACATGTTCGGACTGAAGGGAATACGCTCGGTCTTGATGGCCGCCCTGAAGCTGCTGTTCTTCCTCGGAGTTCGTCGAGTTTATTTGCTCGGTTGCGACTTCAACATGAAACATGGGAAAGACAACTATGCCTTCGAACAGTCCACAGAAGGGAGCTACATCGAAAGCAACAACAAGGCCTATTCGACACTCAATGCGAGACTCGGACACCTCAAGGCCTCGTTTGACGAGGAAGGCTTTCACTTCTTCAACTGCATAGCGGAAAGCGGGTTGACGGCGTTTCCCCACAAGACATTTGAAGATGCCATCGCGGAAGCCACCCAGCCTAAACACTGGACCGGCTCTCAAGGACTGTACTGCCGAACGAAAGTTGCTGATTCGTCCCGGCCAGTTCTTTTGTCACCATTGCCACCGTAACACCGGTCGAATCTCCCATTCGTGATTCGCGAAGGGATTGAGGGGAGACACATGCTGCCGTTCACCATCGCCCGGTCTGGCGCGGGTTCTGTCGTCAACCGCGGCCGCGCATTGGGCGGAACATTCCAAGGCTCAATTGCCATCGCGAGGATTCATCGCAGCATCGTTCGACAATGGCTGCCTCGACAAGCAGACCTGCAGTTCAACTCGCAATCGGGCGGACTATTCCATCCCGTCGTTTTCCTGATGGGAATGCAGCAGTCGGTTCACCACAGATTGGGCGGTTTCCGAATCGACTACGGATTCGGCCGGGAGTACCGCGAGATGATCGTTGTGGTCCCCGACCTCTGCGTCGACTCGCAGCCATCTTCGACGAACTCGATCGAACAGGTGAGCGTGTATTCTCACCTCTACCTGACGAGTCGCTGGTCGACGGCACTCGGGCGCTTCTTGTACGGATTTCGCAAACACACCGCTCGAATCGTCAGTACCGACGATCGTTATGAAGTCGCGTCCAATTCCGGACGAAGATTCTTTTCCGCTCGTCTGTCTGCTCCCGTTGCAGAGGGTCTCTTTGGTGATACGTGTCTGAAGAATGCGGCCGATTCGCTGACGATCGTCAGAAACTATCTCTCTCAACCGTTGGTTCTTACTCGACCGGGTGGGATCCGAATGAGGCGGGTTCAATACGACTTTTCAAGCTCGGCGATGACACCCGTTCAGGCAGACATCACTTTCGATACCGGGCTCGCGTCGCGCTACGGCCGGTCTGAGCCGCAAATGATTGCGGTGCCGTCCATGAGTCACTCGCAATGCGGTGCGTTCAGATGCCGGGTTCCCTGGTTAGCCAGCGTAACATGAGCTTGAAAGGCACCTGTCAGTTGGTGACGCGGCGTTGGGCGAGCCAGTTGTTCGTTTCTTCGGCTCAAAAGTCGGATCGCAGTGCGGTGAGGGCCTCGCGCAGCGCTGTCTGATAAATCCATGAGTCGCCACCATAGGCGACGAGCTTGAAGCCGCGAGCGAGTTGCGTCTTGGCATCGGCTACTCCGGTCGCGAGGACTCCAGGTGCCTTGTGATGCGCGCGACAGGCCGCGAGGACTCGGTCGATGGCCGCCAGGATGTCCGGGTGCGTGAGTTGGCCAGCAAGCCCCATCGAGTTGGCCAGGTCGTACAGGCCGATCCACAAGACGTCGATCCCGGGGACAGCCGCGATCTGTTCGACGTTCTCCAAACCGCGTGCGGTTTCGATCTGGGCGATCAGCAGGGTCTCTTCATTCGCGGTGCGAACCAGTTCGGGGATCGGGTCGTTGCGATAGTCGTCGTGGGCAATCGTGAAGGCTGCGCCGCGTCGGCCCATTGGCGGGTACTTGCCCGAGTTGACCAGCAGCCGCGCCTGTTCGGCCGACTCGACCATCGGAACCATGATCCCCATCGCTCCCATGTCGAGGACACGGGCCACGAAGTGATAGTCGACGGCGGGAATCCGCACGATCGGCATCAGCTCGGACTTGGGCGTGGTGGCGATCAGCGTGCGAATCGACTCGACGCTCCAGCCGGTGTGTTCCATGTCGAAGACCGCGAACTCGGCCCCCGCGACGGCCGCCAGCCGTGCGATGCCGGTCGTGTTGAACTCGAACATCATCGTGCCGAGTGACACTTCGCCCGCCAGCACCTTCCGCTTCACCACGTTCTCGCGCATGAAAACTCTTCTCCCGTTTGAGCGTCTCTGTTGTCCGTCAACTTCCGAAATTGAAGCCCGATTCGAGGGAGACCACGCCGTCTCCCATCGGTCTCACCCCAAACTGGCCCGGGATCTCTCCGGTGATTCCCGAGTCACAGCCTACCGGATCCGAGTTGGCTGATCGACCAAGGGAGCTGCCGCGTGATCGACTTCAGGCAGGCCGATTCGCATGAGAAGGGTTCAAGCCGGCGAGGGTCTTCCGGTCAAGTCACCCTCATCCGCCGGGTCGCATGCCGCTTGCGGGACCGGCGCAATCGGAGGCTTCGGAACCGGCCTGAGAAGCCTTGCTCGATGTTCCGGTTGCTCTACGGCAACAAAAAAGGTTGCAGTTTGACCACGGTCAGAACCCGGCCTATATTCACTTTCGACAACGCGGCTGTCGTCGCGACGAATACTCGCTGACGACCTGCCACAGGGATTCGGGGCCACATTGTCACGCCAGCGCGGACTTCGAGGGGGAGTCCGCGGGATCGGCGTGCCTTGTTTTCCATCGAATCCGAGGGGATCTTCATGTCGTTCTCTGCGCTCATCCGGCGGACGGTCGTTGCCTGGACAGTGACTGCCATCGTCGGTGTGATTGGTTCGCCAATCCTGTTGTCCCAAACGAACTCGTCCCGTCCGCAAAGCGTCGTCGAGGACGAGCAGCAGGCGATCCGCGAGGGAGCCGAACTGCGGACCTCACGCCGCTGGGCGGAAGCGATCGAACTCTACGACAAGTCGCTGAAGACCTGGCCGGAGAGCGAGTCGCTGAAGCAGGGACTGCGTCAGTCGAAGATTCAGTTCTCGATCGACCGCCGTTACTCCGACCGGTCGTTCCTCGACAAGATGCTGCCGCTGTCGCGAGCCGAGTCGATGACCTATCTCGACGACGTGCTCGAAAAGGTCCGACGCTATTACGTCGACAACATCAGTCCGACGCATCAGCTCGCCCACGGGACCGAAAGTTTGTACTTCGCCCTGAGCAACGAAAAATTCCTGAATCGCAACCTGCCGAATGCCGACGCGGTCCGCGTCACGCAGGTTCGCCGGACACTGCGCGAAGCCTATTGGAACAAGCAGGTCACCAGCCACGATCACGCCCGGCGAACGGTGGCCGAATTGTGCGAGTTGACGCAACGAGACCTCGGTCTGGCTCCGACCGCCGTGGTGATGGAGTTCGTCTTCGGCGGATGCAACTCGCTGGACGACTACAGCAGCTATCTGACTCCCGGCAAATTGGATGATCTCTACAACAACATCGATGGCGAGTTCGTCGGGATCGGGATCGAGATGAAGGCCGAGGCGGGCAAGGGCCTGCTGCTGGTCAACGTCCTCTCCGAAAGCCCGGCCGAAGAGGGGGGCGCACTTTCCGGCGACCTGATCGTCGGAATCGATGGCAGGGACAGCCGCAAGATGTCGACGGAAGACGCCGCTCAGTTGTTGGTGGGTACTCCGGGCAGCGTCGTGCGACTGACTCTGGCCGATCCCGCGACAGGCCAGGAACGAGTGGCGACGTTGACTCGCCGGGCCGTCAAAGTGAAAAGCATCCCGGTCGCCAGGATCATCGACCGCGCCAACGGCATCGCCTACATCCGCATGACCGGTTTTCAAAAGAACACCGTCGAAGAACTCGACAAGGCCCTGTTGAAACTCAATGGCGATGGGATGCGGGCCCTGATCTGGGATGTGCGAGGCAATCCCGGCGGTCTGCTCAACTCGGCCGTCGAAGTTTTGGATCGATTCATCGACAACGGCGTGCTGGTCTCGACGCGGGGACGGACTCAGGATCAGAACTCGATCTACGAGGCGAAGGCTCCGGGAACGTGGAAGGTGCCGCTGGTTCTGCTGACAGACGGCGACAGCGCCAGCGCCAGCGAGATCGTGGCGGGTGCCGTTCACGATCATCGACGCGGGACCATCGTGGGCCGCAAGACGTATGGCAAGTGGTCGGTGCAGAGCATCCTGCCGGGCCAGGCCGAATCGGGATTCCGACTGACGACCGCCAAGTTCTACTCGCCCAACGGTGAGACCTACGGCAAGGTCGGCATCAAGCCGGATATCCTGATCCCCGACGATTCGTCGCCGGCGGTGGCTCGTCGCAGTCGTCGCAACAACGACTCGCTGGACGATGACCGCGATGTCGAAGCGGGACTGGATGTCCTCCGCAAGCAAATGGCCAAACGATGAGCGGCGGATCGGCCGACGACTGGATCTACTCCGGACGGGGCGTTCAACCGACGCTCCGTTGGTCGTTTACGGTCGATGCTCCGCTGACCGATCTGCGCTTGGCACGAGAAACGGGCGAGGTCATCGCAACCGATGTGTCGGGCGGCCTCTATCTGCTGGATCGCCGGGGTCGCGTGCAGGCTCTGACCCGCACGAGGCATGCGCTGCAACGAGTCGCATGGAGCGACAATGGCACCGCCGGCGTGGCGGCCTTCGACAACACGATGGTCGGCTGGTTCGACCGTCGGCTGCAGTTCGGTTGGAAGCGCGAGATGCCCGACGAGGTGCTCGCCATCTCGATCGATCCGCACGGAACTCACGTGGCGGTCGCGTTGGCCAACGGCGTCACCATGGTCCTCACATCCGAAAACAAAAAGTTCAGCCGGTTCGAGACGGTCCGACCATTGAGGCACCTCCAGCTTCTCGCCACTTCGACCGAAATGCTGGCCGCCGCCGATCACGGTCTCGTCGGCCGGTACGCTCTTACCGGCAACGCCGTCTGGACCGAAAAGCTCTGGTCCAACGTGGGCGATCTGGCCGCGACGGGAGACGGCCGCAACGTCTTCCTCGCGGGGTTCACTCACGGAGCGCAACTCTACGACGGCGAAGAGGGTGCCTCGCGCGGGACATTTGTCACCGAGGGAACCGTGGGCCTGGTCGCGTGCGGATTCACGAAGAGGCATCTCGTGGCGGCCACGCTCGAACGACAGTTGTTTGCCCTGGATGATGGCGGCAACCTGGTCTGGCATCTCACCGTACCCGAGGACGTCCATCGAGTCCTCATGTCGCCGCTGGGCGATTGGATCGTCTGCGGCTTCGCATCGGGACGCATCGTCCGTCTGGACAACAATCGCTGAGTCGAGCGCGGACGATGAGGGATGAGGGATAAGGGATGAGGGATGAGGAGCGAACGCTTCCGCCGCTGTCCCTTCCTCCTTCATCCTCCCGTTCGAGGCGGCCCCTCGTTCGTTCTGCCGAGCCATTTGCGTGCCGCGAACTCTCTCTGCGCGAGTCTGATTGGCGTTGTTACAAAGCGCGCGTCAGGCTCAAAAGCCGTGTTGACCCCTTCCGCGGAAGCTTCTATGTTCCCGCCGCACGCTGGGTCAGACAGTCGACAGACACGGCGAGCAACAGCCCTCTCCAGCTCTTTTCGAATTCAAAGACTGTTCGTTCCGCCCGATGCCGCGACTCGTTCGCGTCATCAAGGTTCGCGAGGTCAACGGCAGGGATGCCCGAGGCCCGCTGACTGGTGGAACGGGTTCGGGTTGGTTCTCGCAAGGACGCGAGGCCGACCCGGTTTGTCTTGACGCCGACCGATCGCCCCGGAAGCAATGGAATCTCTAGCCCCCCTGGGATCCGTTGCTTCCGGGCATTTTTTTCTTTGTGCGACCGGCTGCGAGTCAAGCGGATGATTCACGCTGGTATGGAAGCCTGAAGCGCAAGCGAAGGTGCGGCCTGAGCTGGCCCTTCGCTTGCGCTTCAGGCTTCAATCCGACACGCTGTCGGAGGCTGAGTTCCGCGTTCGCGATCTACTTCTTCAGCTTGCCGACCCGTTCACTGCACTCGCGCAAGTGGACCAACGCGCGTTCGTAGCGCTCCCGACACCGGGCGAGTGCCTCTTGCTGCTTGGAACTGGACTCGATCTGCTCGGCCTGTCGCATGGCCTTCAATTCAAAGTCATGAATTTGCAGAGCGACCAGGTAGTCCTGCCACGGATCGGTGGTCTTGCCGGAAGAGCAACCCGCGACGAACAGCAGCAACGCGGCCATGCGTTTCATGATCGAACCTCACGCACGATGATCGGCCCACACTCGCGAGGCGGCACACCAACCACGCCCCGCGCTGCGGACGTTAGTTGATCTCAGTTCATTTCGGAAGACTTGCTCGCAGCGAACGACTTGTTCACGGCCTTCGCGTACCTCGCCAGTGCCATCAGCGGGAAATAGAGACTGTAGTAGTGATAGCGCAGATAGAAGACGCGCGGGAAGCCGGTGCCGGTGAATTCGGTTTCGTGCCACGTTCCGTTCGGTTGCTGCGTGCCGAGGAGATAGTCCACGCCGCGCTGCACCGCGATGGAGTCGGCCTCACCGGCGGCGATCAGGCCGAGCAACGCCCACGCGGTTTGAGACGCCGTCGGAACGCCGGTCCCTCGCAGACTGGGATCGTCGTAGCTCGAAGCGGTCTCGCCCCAGCCACCGCAGGGTTGTTGCTTCGAGGTCAGCCAATCGACGGCTCGACGCAGACGCGGGTCGTCGGGCGAAATACCGTTCGCAATCAGGCCGACCAGCACCTGCCACGTGCCGTAGATGTAATTCACGCCCCAGCGTCCGTACCAGCAGAAGTCGTGTTGCTGATCGCGCCAGATGAAGTCGATCGCCCGCCGGTGAATGTCGCTGTCGGCCGGAATGCCCAGTCCCGCGAACGATTCGAGCACGCGCGCGGTGATGTCGGACGTGCTCGGGTCAATCATCGCGTTGTGATCGGCGAACGGAACCCTGGTCAGCACCTCGCGCGTGTTGTCGGCATCGAACGCACCCCAGCCGCCGTCTCTGCTTTGCATCGTCTTCAGCCAGCGGACGCCCCGCCGCATCGCCTGCACCATCGGTGCGGAAGCCTCCAGTTCGGCAATCGCCTTCTCCGCCGTGGCCGACCGACCACTGAAGACGATTGGCGAGTCAACACGCAACTTGGAGGATGGGCACTCTTGCCCGTCCGTTTTCGTCACGGGCCGGACGGACGAGGGCGTCCGGCCCACATTCTTCGGCTCGTCGAACAGTTCCATCGTCCAGTCGGTGCCGAGGCCCTCGGGCAGACACTTGCCGAGCGCGATGAGCGTCATGCAGGTGTCATCGATGTCGGGGTAGAATTCGTTGTTGTACTCGAAGTACCAGCCGCCCGGTTCAACCTGCGGATGCGAGAGTGACCAGTCGCCGGGATGCTTCACTTCCTTCGACAGGATCCAGTCGATGGCCTTTCGGATCGCGGGATCGTGCCGTGAAACTCCCGCATCGCGCAGGGCAATCATCGAGATGATCGTGTCCCACACGGGCGAGAAGCAGGGCTGCAATCGCACCCGATCATTTTCGCGGATCACCAGCTTGTCGAGTTCATTCAACTGTTGCCGGATCACGGGCGAGTCGTCTTTGTAGCCGAGACACCTCAGTCCGATGATCGTCCAGACGATGGGGGGGAAGATCGCCCCGAGGCCGTCACTCATTTCGAGCCGATCCAGAATCCAGCGCTCGCACAGTTTGACGGCCCGCTTCCGCAGTGGCTTGATCCCGAGCCGTTCGCCGAACTTGATGAGGCGGTCGATGCGCTGAAAAAACTTTGTCCAGTTGATCCAGCCGCGCGACGACCCTTCGTGATTCACGCCCCCAATCTCACGCGGCATCGTCTTGGACGGCGAGGCATACAGCTCGTCGATCTGCTGCTCGGCAGGCAGCTTCGTCGCGGGTTGGCAGGCCCAAAGCAGGCTCAGCGGAACGATGATGGTGCGCGACCAGGCCGACATCTCGTAGATGTTGAACGGTGCCCACTGCGGCAACAGAATCATTTCGGGCGGCACGGCCGGGCAGTCGGAATACGGAATCAGGCCCAGCATGGCGAGGTAATACCGCGTGAAGCTGTTCACCCGCTCGACGCCTCCCGCCCGCAGGATCGCTTCCCGCGCGCGGACCATGTCATCCGCCTGAGGATCGTGGCCGGTGATCTTCAGCGCCAGATACGCCTTGACCGAGCCGCTGATTTCAATCGGCCCGCCCGGAAACATCGCCCAGCCCCCGTGAGGGCATTGCTGGTCGAGCATGTAGGCCGCCGCTTCCTTCGCTCGTGGCGACTGCCCCTGGCCGAGGAACGCCAGCAGCAGGATGTACTCCGATTCGAGGATCGTGTCGCCCTGCAACTCGGCACACCAATGACCGTCGTCATGCTGGAGCGAGAGCAGATGATCGCGGGTCCGCTCCACCGCCGGACCGAGTCGCGTTTGAATCGATGCCAAGTCGGGAACGGCCCCATTGGCCGAAGAGGCATCGGAACCGTTCGTGCGTGAATGCGAGAAGCCCAATTGACCCGAACTCATTTCAGGGTGGTGTCCTTCCTGGAGGCAAAAGGCAAACCGGGAAACCGCCGATCGAAGCAGCCCGCTGAAAAAGGAGTGCCACGGCTGTGTCAGCCGTGAGAACGGTCACAAGTCTCGCGATACTCACGCGGCTGGCACAGCCGTGGCACACGATCAATCCTTTTTCAACAGGCTGGTAGACGACGGCACGGTCGTCCTCAGTCCGATTCCCAAGCGGGCCAGATGCTAAGTCGAGCCTTCCGATCCTGCAATCGCATCTGGACGAGGAGTTGCGAGCAACCGTTGGCTTCGTTGTCTTGGCTTCAACGCGAGCACTCCTCCAGAACGCCGAGCAGCAGTTTCTTCAGGCGTTTGGCCGCCTCGTTGGCAACCGCGACGACATCCTCACCCTTGACCGGAACGGTGACCGGCGCGAGGCACTCGTTCGTCACGACGGAGAACGCGAGAACGGGCAGGCCCGCATGAGCTGCGACGAGGGCCTCGGGGACGGTGGACATGCCGATCACGTCGCCACCCGCCATGCGGAAGAAGCGGATCTCGGCTTTGGTCTCGTAGTTGGGACCGGTGACGGCGACATACACGCCCTGTCGCAGCGTGATGCCTTCGCGTGCGGCGACGTTCAGCGCGGCTTCGCGCCAGCGCGGCGAGTAGGTGTCGCCGATGTCGGGGAAACGCGGGCCGAAGCGGTCTTCGTTCGGGCCGATCAGCGGGTTGAGGCCCATCAAATTGATGTGGTCGGTCAACACGACGATCTCGCCGGTCCGAAAGTCCGGGTTCAGTCCGCCGCTCGCGTTGGTGAGGATCAGCAGCTCCACTCCCAACGCGCGCATCAGGCGGATCGGCAGAGTGACCAGATCGAGCGGATGGCCCTCGTAGACGTGAAAGCGTCCCTCCATCACGACGATCGGCAGCGAACCGATTCGCCCGCAGACGAGTCGGCCACGGTGACTCATCGCCGTCGCGGGCGGAAAGTGCGGCAGATCGCCCCGCTCGAACGCGGCCTCGATCTGCATTTCCTCCACGAAGTTGCCGAGGCCCGTGCCGAGCACAATCCCCACTCGCGGCGAGTGCGACCAGCGGGCGCGGACGATATCGGCGCACTCGGCAACGCGGTCGAAGGAAGTCGTGGAATCCATGAAGAGGTTCGCTCGAAGGGACGAGAGTTTGATTCGAGCGAGGATGCTCGACAGATTCGTCCGGCGAATCAAGCGTCGAAGCGGCCAGGGCTACGCGATCGATTTGTTGAGTCTGGGAAGGGTGTGAAAAAGCGATCGCTCCGTCATCACGGCCGAGTTCGTGCCGCATCGCGCAAGGCGGCCAATCTTGCCGTCAGTTCCTGCACTTTGTCGGGATGCTGCGCGGCGAGGTTCTTCGATTCCGCGAGGTCCTCGTCGAGGCGGTACAACTCCGCCTGACTGCTTTCCGCTTTCTTGTTCTTGTTCGCGCCCGCCGCTCCTCCAGCGGGGATCAGCTTCCACGGTCCCTGTCTCAGTGCGAGTCGGCCGGGGAATCCGCCCGTGTGCGAGACCAGGTGGTCACGGCCCGGCCTGCCCTTCGATTCGCCGAGCAGTGTCGGCAGCACGTTGTAGCTGTCGGGACCGGCTTCGGCGGGAAGCGGCTGACCGGTGATGGCCGCCAATGTGGCGAGCAGGTCGATGTGACAGAGCAACTCGCCCGACGTGGCCGCAGCCTTCACGTGGCCGGGCCAGCGGGCGACGAACGGGACGCGGTGGCCGCCCTCGTAGAGGCTCCCCTTCTTCGCACGAAGGACTCCGTTGCACGAGTGGCCGCTCGCATCGTCGCCCGTGCCGTCCTGATAGCCGTCGTCCATCACGCCGCCGTTGTCGCTGGTGAAGACGATCAGCGTGTTGTCAGCCAGCTTGAGGCGGTCGAGCGTGGCCAACACCTCGCCCACGCACCCGTCGAGTTGTTGAATGCAGTCGCCCCGCAGACCGTGTCCGCTGGAGCCCCGAAATCGCGGATGAGGCACGCGCGGAACGTGAGCGTCGTGTGTCGAGTAGTACAAGAAAAATGGTCGCTCTCGGTGCTGCTCGATGAATGCGACGGCTTTCTTCGCGAACGTGTCGGCCATGTCCTCATCGACCCATCGCGCCGCCTTGCCCCCCGTCATCCAGCCGATCCGGCTGATGCCGTTCACGATCGTCATGTCGTGACCGTGCGAGGGCTTTTGATTGGTGAGGAGCTCGGGGTTCTCTTTGCCCGTCGGATCGTTGCCGATCTTCTGCTGATAGTTCACCCGAATCGGATCGTTCGCGTCGTAGCCGACCACGCGCCGATCCTCAATGTAGACGCAGGGTGTTCGATCCCCCGTGGCCGGCAGGATGAAGGCTCGATCAAACCCGATTTCCTGCGGACCCGGTTTGATCTCGCGGTTGTAGTCGGTCTCCCCGTCGCCCAATCCCAGATGCCACTTGCCGACCACGCCCGTCGCGTAGCCCGCTCGCTTCAGCAGCGCCGGAGCCGTCACCGTGCCGGGCGAAATCGCCAGCGGAGCGACTCCGCTCAGAATCCCCGCGCCGGGACGATGCCTCCATGCATACTGGCCCGTCATCAGCGCATACCGAGTCGGTGTGCAGACCGATGACGGGGAGTGAGCATCCGTGAACCGAGTCCCCTCGCGGGCAATGCGGTCCAGATTCGGAGTCTTGATCTTCGTCGCTCCGTAACACCCCAGATCGCCGTATCCGACATCGTCGGCGAGGATGAAGATGATGTTCGGTTTGGAAGCGGGCTCGGCCGCCGAAGCCGCTCCGAAATGTCCCACGAGGGCCAATCCAGCCAGAACCGCGCGACAGACGACCTGACAGAAAGCGGTTTGCGAAATGGTCGTGAATCTCATCGTCGAAAATCCTCGGTGTTCGTCTCAGGAATTCGGACTCGGGCTGTCGCCGTGCAGGATGATGGTGAAAAACTCGCTCATCGCCAACTCGCCGCCGTGGCCAACCAGCAGTTGGCCGCGGACTTTGGTGAGGCTCGGCTTGGAGTCGGCGTGGAACCAGACGAAGATGTCTCGCGTGGCTTGTGGCGGGACTGAGACATCGAGCGTCATGCGAACGGCCTTGCCGGTCACAAGCGGACTCAGTTGTACCGGTACATGCCCCGCATGATTGAGTGTTGGAAACTGTTCCTCGGCCACGGTGTCGTAGGACCGCTCTTCGATACTCTCTGGCAGGAAGACTCCCTCGCCCACCTGCATCGAGTTGTGACCGCTGTTGAACAGCGTGAAGCGAAACGTTGCCAGTTCAAACTTTTCCCGCTCGGACAGCGGTCGGCTGCCGTCCCGATTCGACTTTTCATTCACCGGCTGCTGGACCCCGGACACCGCCGTGATCAACAGATCGCTGGCCAGTTCCGGGCGCTGAATGAAGTCGGCCAAGGCCCTCCGGTTCAACTGACTCATCGTGATGCCGCGATCGGACACGAACTTCTTCACGGCGTCATACAGCACGGGCGAGATGGCCTCTCGAAATCCGACGAAGTTGTAGAACTCAACCGACGGCGGCGCGGAGTCGGCATCGTCCTCATCCAGCCTGATGGCGTGGACCGGAATGGTCGCCGACGACGGAGGAGGAGGCCTCGAGCCGCGCTTGCTGTGTGCTGTCGAGTCGCTCATCACCGGTATCGTCGCCGACGACTTGGGTTTGACGACGGACATCGTGGCCGACGATTTCGGCGTCGCGATCGGCGCAGGCGGTGGCTCTTCGGGAACCGCGAACAGCCCCTTTACCTTTCCCGCGAACAGCCACTTCCCTTCGGCCGTCTTGCGGACCAGCGTATCGGGTTGAATCTGCCCGTTCGCCACTTTGGCCTTCAATTCTCCGACCGAGAGCGGGCCGAGTTCTTGGCCCATCACTTGGAAGTACCATTCGCGCGTCATGGTCGCCTCCTGAGTAGCAGGTTGAAAAGAGAATCTGATTCAGCAGTGAGCAGGCCTTTCGCCACAAGGCACCGCACTCCGACTGCCATCGACAGAACAGCATCGGACATACACGTATTCGTCACTCCAAGCGTCTTTGAAGTAGTCGGCACGGTGAATGTTTCCAATCCGTTGGAATGACAGTCGTTCCAGCAGGCGGATTGAGGGAGCGTTCCGCGTGTCAACCTGGGCTCTGATCTCTCCGACCCCATAGCCTTGAACGAGTTCATCAATCACCGTCTGGCATGCCTCTATCGCATATCCAACCCCACGGAACTCCGCTCCCAATTCGTAGGCGATCAGCGCCGAGCCGTCTTGTCGTACGGTCGCTTGAGTCGTGCCGATGTATGTTCCTGTCGCCCGTACCCGAATCGCCCAGTTCAGCCACGCTTCGCTTCCATCGGGTGAACGACGGGTCTCCAGCCGCTCATAGCGGGTTCGCAATTGGTCCATCGATTCGGGAGGAACCGTCGGAATGAATTCATGGATGGACGCGTCGTGGAGTATGGGGAAGAGGAACGCAGCGTGTCGCGTCTGGATGGGCTCCAGTTCGAGTCGCTCTGACGACAGGATTTGTTCGGCTCGCTCGCCCATTTGATTCCATGCCTCAACTGGTCCTCAAGATCGTTTTGGGGATGCGTTTGTCACAACAACTCTTGAATGACGGTTCCGCCGTCGAGGACTCGCATCTCGGCGCGGGCTTGAGTATCCAGGCCGGCCAGTTCGCTGATCGTGGTCCCGACCATCAATGGAGTGATCGCGGTGGTCACCGGGGCTTCGGCGTTCTTGTCGCTCGCTCCGATGACCCGGCCGGGTTGAACGCCTCCGCCGGACCAGAGCGAGAAGTAGCAGCCCGGCCAGTGATCGCGGGCGGCTCGGTTGCTGATGCGCGGAGTGCGACCAAACTCGCCCATCGCGACCACGAGCGTTGAGGAGGAAAGCCCTCGCGCGGCGAGGTCGTCCAGCAGCGCGGCGAAGGCACGGTCGAAGATCGGGCAGTGCGTGTCCTGCAACAACTCGAAGTTGTAGATGTGCGTGTCCCAGCCGAAGTCGCAGTTCGGCGTCATGCACTCAACGTACTCCGACCAGTTGACCTGAATGTAGGGAACGCCCGCCTCGACGAGTCGCCTCGCCAGCAGACAGCTTTGGCCGAAGGTGGTCCGTCCGTAGTTGTCGCGGGTCGGCTGCGATTCCTGAGTCAGATCGAAGGCCGCTCGCGCCTGAGGACTGGTGATCAGGCCATACGCCCGCTGGTAGGAACGGTCCCACTCGGACAAGCCGGCGCGGTCGAGTTGCCGCAGCGTCGCATCGAGTCGCGCTCGCACGTCGTTCCGGTCCGAGATGCGGTTCGGCGTCAGGCCCTCCAACAACTGCAGCGACGGGATTTCGACGTGGCCTTCGTCCGAGCAACTGACCATGAACGGATCGGCCGCCTTGCCGAACTTGCCGCCACCGTAGCCGTCCACTTTGCGAACGACATCGCGCGGGACACCTCGACCCACCATGACGAACGGGGGCAGGGATCCCTTGTGGCCGCGATGCTTGCCGACGATCGAGCCGAAGTTGGGTTGCACCGGTTCGGGACGCTCTTGGAATCCGGTCAGCCCCACCGTTCCCGCATCCGGGTGGCCCGGCTCGGTCGTCACGTGAGACCGAATCAGTGAGAACCGGTCGCTGCGCGCGGCGAGCTTCGGCAACAGTTCGCTGTAGTAGACCCCCGGCTGTTTCGTCGCGATGGGAGCGAACGGACCGCGATATTCGGACGGGGCGTTTGGCTTGGGATCAAACGTGTCGAGATGACTCGGTGCACCCCACAGCCAGACGAAGATCACCGACTTCGCCTGCGGAGCATGCGCCGCCCTGAGATCACTCGCCGCGCCGAGCATCAGTCCCGCCGGAACCGATGCGCCGAGCTTCAGGAACGAACGGCGACCGATCCCGTTGCAGGTGCTGGCCCGAAAAGAACCGACGTCGAACATGGCCCGTCCTCGTGATCCGCCTGCCTTCTCAATCCAGTGGGATCACAACGGATCGACCACGGCCCGTCAACCGCCAAGCCGAGACGGGCTCACGTCAGTCGATGGCGATCGAGACCCAGCCGTCTTGAGACTTGATCGACGTCACACGCGGAGCCGGCCCGTTGAGCCTCCAGTACTTCGACGGGAGAGTGCGATCGAACTCCAACGTTGGCAGCGCGGATTCGATCGACTTCTGTACCGCCATCTCGGCCAGGGTCGGTTCGGCCGTGAGGTCGGTCTGATCCTGAGCGGTCACGCGCGGCTTGCCGGGGACGCATCGCACCGAGTTCCCTTCGACAACGGCCTGGTATTCGATGACGACCTTCATCGGGGGCAGCAGGTCTTGTCCGGCCGGTTTGAACTTGGCCTTCATCGTGACCCTCATTCGATCTCGATCGAAACGGACCGTCAGCGGATCGGTCTCATCGAACTCGATGTCGGTGACGATGCTCAGCCCCGGCAAAGGAATGGCCAGCGGAGCCGCTCCGGTCAGATCGTCCGGCAACGTGCTTTTGACTCCGTCCAGCATCGCCAACAGATCCTCAGTCTGCTTCTTCAACTCCTCGTCGGTGGTCTTGAAGCCCCGCAGATCGGCGCGGCCAATCACATCGTTCAACAGGCTTTCGTGAACCGACAGATTCAGTCCACCGTCTCCCGCCAGTTGGCCGTCGAGCGGCGAGAGTGAGGCGTTCACGGCGTCGCTGCCGATCAGTGCGGCATAGGTCAGGCAGTTGTCGGTTGTGCAGACCGATTGCGACGTGGGTGCCAGCTTCGCAGTCTCCAGCCGCTTGCGGACCGTCTGTTCGAGCAGTTGATTCGCGGTGGTCAATTTCTTGTCGATCTCGCCGTCGAACGCGGGATAGACCTTCTCGACCACGCGGTCGCGCGCGATCGCTTCCGACTCGGGCTTGCGTCGTTCGGCGGCGCGGTACGCGATCCGATCGGCCAGTCCGCCGAAGAGCGATCCGCTGAGCGGCGTCATCGCGCCGAGCGTCTGATTCCGCGCCCGGACATGGACCGTGGCGTGCTTCGTCGAAAACACACGACCGTCGAAGAAAACGTCCTTCACGGCGACAAACTGCTGTTGTCCGGCGGTGTCGATCATCGCCTGCGGCGTCACGCCGGTCGTCAGCGTCTGCACGTCGCCGGTCAGCACGAACGCGGCCCGTCCCTGATCGGCCGACGGCAGCAGATCGACTTTCAGCCGCGAGGTCGTTGTCTGCCGACCCGTCACGTGCGCACCGAGGATGTTGTCTTGCACCTCGCCCGGCTGGATTTCTTCACGCGCGACGAGGCGATTCAGAAACGCTTCGCTCACCGATACTCGGAGATTGGACGGACCGAGGACCTTGCGAACGGCACCCGGAAACGGCCCGTTCAGCGGCTCGGGGATTGGTGCCAACGGCAGGTAATTCGTTGCCTGCGGAAGCGGTTGAGGTCCGAATGGAGATGCAGGTGGCGGCAGGAACGGCGATGGAGCCAACGCCGGCGGACCGAAGTAACCCGGCGGCGGTCCGAAGACGACGGGAGGAGGATAGAACGCCGGAGCCGGCCCGATCGCCATCGGCGGCACGGTTCCAAACGGCTGAGCAATCGGTGGAGCAAGCCCGGATTCGAGTGGAACGGGAGCGATGCTCCGCCGCTCCACCGGCACCGGGCGGATTGAACGATCTTGAGCGATCGTCACTTGCGGGAATGCGACCAATGCACCGAGGCCCAGGCACAGCGCGGACAGCAACCAACGGAAGGGGCGTTCCTCACCCAGTCGACCCACGGAAGCAACGGTCGGACGGAAATTGTTCATGGTTCCACCTGTTTCGATTTTTCGAGCCCAACCCGATTCGAAAACCTTACAAACTGAGACCACTCGGTACGGAAAGAATTGCAAACGACGTGTCGCCTTGCGCGGCGGAGACCGGGCTCAACCGAATAAGACTCTACTCCGCAAACGGGCCATTTCTCAAACCGACGACTCACATCGGCAACGCGACCGCGTTGACAATTCGCCACACCACGTCGTTCTGCGAAATCTCGGTCCAACTGCCATTCATTTCGCACGTCCCGGGAGCGATTGCAAGCGACGTGCCGAGCCCCGGCTGGTTCCGCCGTCCGCCGTTCTGATCGCTACAGACAGGCAACCCCTACAGACAGGCGTTTCTCGGGGGCGGCGAGTCGAAGGCCACCTTGACCTATGTCGTTGATTTGGCCTATAGCTCACGTGGACTGCCGTTCTGGGCAGTCCGTCTGCGTTGATCGGCTTCAACGGAAGTGTGGCAACTCACGATTGTCGAAGTCTTGGTCGCGATTCTGACAAGGATTGACATGGGCCGCGACGTGGCCTTTCGGTCTGTGATTGTCGTCCCTCAATTTCTGACGAGCCTGGCCGCATGAGATTGCTCGAACGCTATGTCCTGAGCGAACTGCTGCGAGTGTTCGGGATCCTCGTCACCGTCTCCACTTCACTTCTGGTGTTCGTCGGTGCGTTTAGTCAGGCCAAGGAGTATGGCCTCGGCCACTGGCAGATTTTGCAAATTCTGCCGTTCATCGTGCCCAGCCTGCTGCCCTACACGATCCCGGCCACGCTGCTCCTGACCGTCTGTGTGGTTTATGGACGGATGTCCGGTGACAACGAGATCATCGCGGCGAAGGCAGCGGGGATCAGCGTGCTGAGTCTGATGTGGCCCTCGTTCTTTCTCAGCGGACTGCTCAGCGTCTCCGTTCTGCTGTTCAGCGATCAGGTGATTCCGTGGGCCTTCGGCAACATCGAGCGGATCGCCACGCTGGCGATGGAGGACATCTTCATCGACAGGCTGAAGACGCAAAGCACGATCAGCGTACCCGAGCAGGGCATCACGATTATAGTGTTGGGTGTTCGAGATCGAACTTTGATCGGACCGGTGATTCGTTATGCTCCCAAGGGCCACAACGCCGTCACGGTCACAGCGAAAGAAGCCCGAGTCAGTTTCGATCTGCCGCGCGATCAGGTCTGGCTGGAACTGCACGGGGCCGCGTCGAGCCTGCCCGGTCAGCAGAATTCGGCCTACCTCGAATACGACGTGATTGCATTCCCATTGCCCGGCAAGAGCCAACGGTTACGCGGACGCGATCTGAGCATTGACGACATCCAGCGGGAGTTGCCCAAACTGGCGAGCAGCCGCCAGCGGGCTCAGCAGTTGCAGGCAATGGAGGCCGCGATTGCCCTCACGACGGGAAACTTCGACCTATTCGACGAGCCGGAATTTCAGTCGCATCAGAGTGCCGTTGCCGACAGCGACAGTTGGGCCTGCCGGCTGAGAACCGAGCAACACAACCGATTCGCCATGGCGGTCAGTTGCTTCTTCTTCGTGATGCTGGGCAGCCCGTTTGCCATCCTGATGGCTCGCAACCAGTTTCTGACCAGCTTCCTGTTTTGCTTCGTGCCGATCCTGGTCATCTACTACCCGATCTCGATGATGTCGCTGAACCTGTCGAAGACCGGAGCGGTGGACCCAGCGTGGGCCGTCTGGAGCGCCAACGGACTGCTCGGACTGATCGCCAGCTACATTCTGCGGCGAGTCCTTCGACACTGATTCGCGGCTCATTCAAACCACAACAAACAATACGACCCGGCCTCGAATCAACTTCGAGGCCGGGCCAATTGTTTTAACAGTCTTGAACCGAGGAGACTCACACCAGTTCGGAAATCGGCTGTCCCTGTTCGAGGACGTAGACTGGACGGCCTCCCTGATTGACGAACTGCGTTTTGGGGTCGATGCCCAAGTGATGGAACACCGTCGCCATCAGGTCTTGAGGACGAATCGGCATCGTCTTGGGAACGTCCGCCTTCGGCATCGATTCACCGACGACCTGCCCCATCTTCAGGCTGCCTCCCGCCAGAGCCAGCGTGCTCAGCGGTGCCCAGTGATCGCGGCCGGCATTCCGGTTGATGCGCGGAGTGCGCCCGAATTCGCCCGTGATCACCAGCAGCACGTTTTCCGAAAGGCCCCGCGCGGCGACATCCTCAACGAACGTCGCCACGGCATGAT
>JBBPIS010000129.1:0-23345 GCA_038040225.1 Planctomycetota bacterium | reverse complement strand
CAGCCACCTATATCTCCTCTGAAAGTGTAATCATTGTATTCTTTGACATAACGCTATTGGACGCTATAGTTAATCCGGCAGACGCTTCCAAACCATCCGTAAACCTGAGCGTCAGCGGATTCGGATTGGCCCATGTGTCGGCCAACACTTCTCCGACAATTCCGATCGGCCAACTGAATTGAGGAGATATGACTGATCGAAGGCGAATTGTCTGGCTGACTTTCTCGGGACGATTTGGAGCGCGAAAACTAAAGGTGAGAACAGTTGAACCGTTCGCAGGAACGGAAAAGCCATCCTTGAGACCAGATACACAGCCGCATGACACCTCCGGCGGCCCCAATGAAACAGGAGAATTACACTTATTATTTACAGTAACAACAAATTTCCGAACCTCCGTTGTATCCACCGACCCGAGGTCCACTGCCTCACATGAGATACAATCCTCATCAAAGTCAGCACTCGATGCCTGCTCAAAACCTGAAGAATAAAACTCGAACGCAGCACCACAAACAGCAAGCGACACGAGGACCACAATTGACAAGTAATGACGCATTTGTTTGCTCAGCCACTGTTGTTTATTATAGGTGGGAATTAAAACACAAGCATGATGGGCGCAGATGATTCCGTCCTGATGGTGACAAGCTGCAAGGGGCGCCAGAGGCGGCTGCTGTTGTCGTACCAAAGTCTAAAGTAGTATGGCTCGTGTGCGCTATCGAATGTCTGATCGTATTCTACCACAAAATGGACGTCCGCCAACAATACGCTTCCGGCGGATGCCAGCTCCTCTCCGAATGCGCGCTTTCCGGAAAATATATGATGAAACGTGTTCACATTTGAAAACGTCGTCCGATCCGTTTTGCCGAGGCTTTGAAGGACATCTTTGAGATTATTTGTGGATACCGAATGGATTTGCGTACATCCTTCTCCGTCAATAATTGCCGACCAATGCGAGTTGACTTTGGCCAATTCAAAGTACGATTTCAGCACGTCGTCATCAGTCATTTCTGCGGCAATACCCGAGTCTATCGCTAATTCTTTTGTCAAAATGTTTCGCAAACCGGCGACTGACTTAGGGTCAATCTTCTCGGTGCGCGACGACATGTAATCGATCAAAGCTTGGGGCTGATTCGTGCTGTAAACGTTAATTAAACCGATGACTGCCTGGTGGAGGTTGTCGGTCTGATCATCGGTCAATGTGATCGGAGAAGAATCGCTTTGCTGACAGTTTTGGCTCACAATCGATTTGATAACGCGCTCAAAATCATGGTCCGCCGCCAATCGAACGACGCCTTTTGAATGCCATTGGGAGAGTCGAGACGTGGCGGCCGCATGTCGAGCCTGATTGTTTCGAGCCGCGTCGGTTAGTGCAGTAGAGATTGGCCTGCTTTGAAGGAAAAAAAGCACAGAGATGTTTGCGGCGATAAAAACAAGGAACACGACAACGATCAAATTACGCTTCATATTGTCCTTTTCATCTTTTCTATAAAAGGAATTGCATCGGAGGCTGCCGATTCCGCGATGGAAACCAACCAGGCTGAGAAATCCGGTATTGTACCCCACATGGCGGGGATGACCGGTATAGCGAAAAGGCCAGAACCGTTTACCCTCCGCAGCGCTAGATATACATCCGCAAAAAGTTTCTCGCATACCTGAAATGTTGGCATAAGCAGGAGGAAAAAATCCAATCTTATGCATCCTAGAGCGCATTTCAAAACCGATTCGGAGCGGGGGACGTAAGTCCCCTGAAGACGCCTGGTTTGTCAATGGGGCCGAATTCAGGAGGCTTAGCCTCCCGCTCCGAAGGACGGATCATGTTGGAAATGGATGAATTGGGTTTTGAAACTGGCTCTAGTAATATCTCGGCGTAATGGCTATCAATACTTTCGCAATCTCAGCTGCCCTGAGGCACGCAATTATACCACCCGACGCCAAGGATGCTCCCGCTGCCACCACAGGATTCGGGAGGTATCTTGTTCGCACAGTTTCCACAAGCAGAGGAAATCAAGCCGCATCCGCAGCAGTCGCCGGAGCAGATCAAAATGTCCCCGATCTGTACTCCTGCGACGATGAGACTTGGCGTCCTGCACTCGCACGCAGACACCAAGGCGAGCTGCGCAGATAAAGTGAGCGCTAGCACTACTAATGCAACCTTCAGAGAAACCAGCCGACGGAGAACATTCATTACGTTACCCTTTCATCGAAACGAACTACGACCGAACCAGCTCGCGCACACGACGAGCCAACATTGACTGAACTTGACCATCATCAGCGCACCATTCGTTCCTGACACGAATGGCACTGCCGCTCGCAGGGCTTGTAGTTATAGCAATCTAAAGAACGCGATTTGTTGAAGTGGGTCGCACGGTAACGGATATCGTTCCTTCACGTCAACCGCCCCCGCTCCAGAATTAGTAATGTAGAATTAGTAACTGTTAAGCAAACCACTCTTGCCAAGGATTGGATTTGAAACGAGTGTTGGTGGATCATGGACGATTTGAATCCGCCCAAGTGCCATCTGAAGCGGGCGACGGATGAATTCAAGTGCTAGGAATGTCTGACCTGTGTGATGGCGGATACGGCGACTGGTCTCAGATAAGCCACAGCCGCACTCGTCTGCCTCCCCCCAAGCCGTGAAGTGCTTGGCAGTGGCGTGCGACGTAGCGCGAGTGGATCTGCCAGCGACCGAGTCGAGTGAGGAAGCAGTCCGCGAAGGGTTTCCCTTCTGGCTTTGCCAGAGGCGATCCCCCTTCTCAGCTTCGTGGCGAGTGGCGCAGCTCGAACGACCGAATTGTCGCAAGCGACGCTCAAGGCCAGCCACAATGGAAAACTCGGCAAACTGCATGACGGCACCACAGGGGAGAGTGATGACCAACAGTAACCAACAACCACAAGAGAGTGGCTCAACGGAATTGACATGCGACATCATGACGCCGCAATTGAGCACGTCAACCGAGATCGACCGAGATTCTTGAAGTTTTTCTGTCCATTAACTTACTTATGCCATTTTTGGGCTCTTTGCCATCCGTGTTGAATCTTGTGGTGGAGACCTTCGGTCAACCCTTTCGGCGGGGTCGGGAGACCCGCGCCGAACAATGCCGTCAACATGTTTGGCGGAGACCCGCAAATCTCAACGGTCACGCGCACCGCGTCGCCAACCGCCCGAATCGCGTCAAAGCTGAACAGCCCGTTCACTGGGCATCGGCTGGTTGCTTGACCCGAACCAGAACGCTTCCGGAGGCGAATCGCTTCACGACCTCTTCGACGGGTTGGTGCTTGTTCGATCTTGAATGCTGCTCTCTGTCGGAGAAGTGATCTGCACTAAAGAGAATCAGTTTACTTGTCGGGGCCGTGCCGGAGTTGGTGTCGGTGATCGTGTTCGGAGGTTGGCTCAGCAAGACTGTGGCTAGTGTGCGCGACCACATGGCAAACTCGACTCGTGAGGACGGCTCATGGTCTTTGATCCAAGCGATGGCTGCATGGGTTCCCTGGCCCCAGTCGAGGCTGCTACCGAGCAGGTGTTTGTGGCCGTTGCGTGGGCCTCCGACGAAGTCGTTGAAGTAGGCGAGGTGATGGGGATACACCAACAGACCACTCGCCACGGAATAGGCCATCGCGCCACAAACGAACAGTGAACGAAAGGGTGTCCAGCGCGTCACAGACAGGCCGACCTGACTGATGAAAATGAGCGACAGTCCCAGGGCCGGAAAGACGTATCTCAAGTGGATGCTGAATTCTGTCTGAGAGCTGACGAGCGCCAGCAGGGTAATTGCCGGCGTCAGCAGCACCAGTTCGTCTCGAAGCGGAACGGGACGATTTCGCTGCACCAATCGGCAGATGATTACGAACGCGAAGAGCGCCCACGTTCCACAGGGGACTTTCACCAACAGCCCGTAGAGGTAGTAGTACCACCACCCCTCATCCCTCCATTCACCGCGAAGATAGGACCGATGCCCGAACTTTTCAAAGTCCTTTTTCTGGTTGTCGAAGCCGAGGATATATTGTTTGGGGAGTGGCATCGGGATCTGGCTCAGCCAAGTGTCTCGAAAGCGATTGCCTGGTGTCCCGGATTTCTCCAAGCCGGTGAGTGACATACTGACGAACTGGAATTCCTTCAAGGGCGTCCCCGTCCCGTCGAAGCCATACCCAAGATTCATCAGATAGACAGCGAGAAGTAAAATCGTGGCGAGTTGGGGGGCGGAGGGTTGATGGTTGATGGTTGATGGTTGATGGGAAGACGAGGAGGCTGCGATCACATTTTCGGTCTGGCTCGTGCCTTCGGACTCTCGACTCTCGACTTTCTTCGGTTCCAACCAGCGCCAGATGAGCCACAACATCGGCCAGAGTCCGAAGAGAATCAGCCAACTCATTTTCGAGAGTTCGGCGAGTCCGAGCGCGCCCCCGGTGAGAGCAGCGCGCATCCAGGTTGGTTGTTTCAGCCACCTCCAGAAGGTGTAGCCAGCAACGATCCCGAACGAGGTGCAGGCACCCTCCGGTGTGATCAGTTCTCCATGAGCCAGAAGATTTGGTTCAAAGACAACAAGAATCAGCGCGACCAGACCCGCCGCAGGGCTGTAAAGTTCCCTGGCCCAGCGATAGGCGAAGAAGGCTCCGATCAGGCTGAAGGGAATGCAGGCCCAGCGAGCGTAGAAGAAAAGAGGAACGACTTCCTTCCCGTTCGCTTTGATGAACGCGTCTCCCAGAGGAAACTCGGATCGTGCTCCGGGGCCTTCATGGAAGCCGGTCCAGTCGGCTTGATAGCCAACAGCGAGTACCGGCAATGCGGCTACCATCCGAACGAACGGCGGATTGACTCGATAAGGCTCGAATCTTCCGAATTCCCAATGACTGACGCCGCTGGCGAGAAATGCCGGTTCAAGGTGTGTCGGGCTGTGCTGTGTCGCCGAAAAGGCGAGCAGGCCCGCTTGAGTTGTCAGCAACACACACACCGAGATCGTCTGCCCACGAGCACACAGCAGCCAAGTCCCCGCTCGCGTCCAGATTCGATAAACAGTGCCAGCCACTGAAACATGCCGCACGACCGAAACGGAGAAATGATGTTGCGAAATGACACTTGGCCCTTGACGCTTGGGGCACTGGAACCCCGACACTCCCTCGCACACGATTCACAGGATCGAGCAAATCTTCGCCAGGAAGTCGGCGTTCGTCGGGTACTTGGCCAGCGTTTTGGTGAGCATCTCCATCGCCTCGACCGGACTCAGTGAGACCAGACTTCGACGGAGCCGTGTCACACCTTCCAAAACTTCGGGTGAGAACAGCTTCTCGTCGCGGCGCGTCCCCGACTTGCCGATGTCGATCGCGGGCCAGATGCGGCGTTCGGCCAGTTCGCGGCTGAGGACCATTTCCATGTTGCCGGTCCCCTTGAACTCCTGAAAGATCGCGTCGTCCATCCGACCGCCGGTCTCAATCAACGCGGTGCCGACCACGGTCAGCGAGCCCCCCTCGTCGAACTGACGGGCCATGCCGAACATCTTCTTCGGGATGTCCATCGCCTTCACGTCGAGACCGCCCGTCCCGGTGCGTCCGGTATTGGTCCATTTGTTGAACGCGCGGGCCGTGCGGGTGATGCTGTCGAGCAACAGGAAGACGTCGCGTCCCGATTCGGCCATCCGCTTGGCCTTTTCAAACACGAGCTGACTGACGCGGACATGGTTCTCGACTTCGCGGTCGAGTGACGAGGCCACGACCTCGCCGTTGACGCGACGCCGCATCTCGGTCACTTCTTCGGGCCGCTCGTCGATCAGCAGCACGATCAGGTAGATGTCGGGATGGTTCTTGCTGACCGAGTCGGCAATCTCCTGCAGGAGCATCGTTTTGCCCGACCGCGGCGGCGCAACGAGCAGAGCCCGCTGGCCCTTTCCAATCGGACAGAGCAGATCCATCACCCGCATCGTGATCGGAGTCGGCCCCGTTTCGAGCTTGATCAACTGAAAAGGATTGATCGGCGTGAGGTCATCGAATTTCTTGACCGCCGGATAAAGCTCGGGCAGCCGGCCTTCGATTGTCTGCACCGACTTGAGCCTCGGCCCCTGACCGCGTCCCATCGAGACGCATTCGCCGGTGACGTGGACTCCCTCGCGCAGGCTGTACTTCTCGATCAACGATCCCGACACAAACGCGTCGGTTTCTTGGGAAACATACCCCGCCTTGGCATCCCGCAGGAAACCGTAGCCTTTGGGATGCAGTTCGAGCGTCCCCTGAACCGGAACCAGCACTTCGGGTCCGCGCGGTTCGGAACTTCGCGGTTCATTGGATTGCTGACGAGGTGGTCCGTTGTTGTAGCCCCGCTGACCACCACCGTCGTGCGGGCGACGTGGTTGGCCTTGTTGACCGTGACGGCGGTCGCCCTGACCGTTGCGTCCTCGTTGCGGAGGCCGATTCTGATTTTGAGACGGCTGCTGCGAGTACCCGGTGTTGTCGCCCGGACCGGTCGTACCGCGTCCCCGTCCCCGACGACGACGGCGGCGACGATTCGGATCGTCCCCACCCGCGAACTCACCACCGCCTCCGTTCCCCTCGCCATTCGCGCCGGGCTCCCGGTCAGTCTCGCCCTCACCCACCGGCGCGTCGGTCGACTCAAAATCCATGTCGCGTTCGGAGGGGGGTGATTGTTCAAACTCGGCTCGAGCGGCCGCGATTTCCTCCAGCACATCTTCAATGACGGGCTTCAGAGGCCGCGCCTCCGCCATTCCCGTCTCCAGCAATTCACCCGATTCGACCTGTTCCGCCGATTGAACTTTTTGTCGCCGAGGCCGAGGCGTCCGCTTCGGTGCGCCGGAATCCATCTCTGTCATACAAACCTTCTCCGCTTGAAAACCCTGAGCGAACGGCACCCGCCATCCGCGCTGAACATCACCCGCCATCAAGGCACATCACGAACATGGCCTCATCGCGGCAAGAACTTTGAACGCCGCCACCAACATTTTTGTCGGCCATACAGATTCGCCACGCGCCCCACCGAGAAATCAGATCTCGTCGCACCGGGGGGAATCCTCAGCCAACGCGGCCCGCGACTCGGGACGCTCTTCGCTTGCTTTGGTTCGTCGATCCGCTCGGTCGTCGTGCCACCAAGCGTTTTCGGTTCGGCCTTCGTCGCAGTCCCACAGCCCGGAGGGGAAGAACTGACTCACGCTGACAAGAACCTCGACGAATCCAGTCTGAACGAATCTGGAAGTCAACCTGCCGCAAGCCGATCCCGGTGGCAGCCTCCCTGCACCCAGAACCGCATCACGCGACTGCCTGCAAAAAGCCACGAGTCTCAGAGACAGTCTCGTTCATTTGACGGGAGGCGTATACCCGGTCGGACGTCCGCCGCATCGGCAGCCTTCGCGTCACCAGCGTCTGTCTCAACCACAGGGCACCGACCGGGCACAGTTGCGGTTGATTCGACGAAGACGACTCGCGAGGTTACTGCGGCGGAGCACCCGAGTGCAAATCCACGCCGTCGGAGTCTGACAAGAGATTCGTTAGAAGACAATTACCGTGGGAAGAACGCCACTGCGGAAACACCGCACCACTTGTTGCCTCTTTCCCACAGACTAGGACAGACCTCGCATTCCGCGAGTCCATCCTCAAACTTGGTGAGATAATATCGAACGTTTGCGTTCTGTCAATTCAAGTCCTCCGGTCTTTACCATCTAAATGACCACCGGAACGCCAACAATCGGGTGGCGAACGGTGGGGGGAGACGGATACGCTGAGCCGTCCCGCACCCTGTCGGCGGGAACAAATGAGTCGACTCATGCTTGGAATCGCCACTGTGACTAAACGCCTGACATTCCTGTGGCCCTCGCAAAGAGTGGCCGACTTCCTCGTCCGATGCTTCGTGCTCATGGCCGTTGTCTCGCGTGCGGCAACCGGGTTTGCGGATGACACTCCGAAAAGTGCCGGCTTTCGGCCGCGGGCCTTTGCGATCACGAACGCCAAAATCACCGTGGCCCCCGGGCAGGTGATCGAGAAGGGACATGTGGTTGTTCGAGACGGGCAAGTCATCGCCATCGGACCGGATGCCGCCGTCCCGGCCGATGCCGTGGTGATCGAGGCCGACGGACTGCACCTCTATCCCGGCTTCGTCGATGCGGGTGCCTCGGCCCTGTTCGACGAGTTCAAACCGCAACCCGTCGAGGGACGTGGCGTTGATCTCGCACGCTACGCCCTCGCCGGAATGAAGTCCGACGATCGCAACGGTCTCACCCCCGAGTTCACGGCCGCTGAGCACCTCAAGCCGCAGCCAGCCGATCTCGACAAGTATCGGCAGGCGGGCTTCGTGGCCGTTCACGTGTTGCCCTCAGGACGCATCGCGAGCGGCCAGGGAGCCGTCATCAACCTGGTGTCGCTGCCCGTGCGCGAAGCTCTGCTCTCATCATCCACCTTCGCCACAATGCAGCTCTCTGAACGAGGCGGCTCGGATTACCCGGCCACGCTGATGGGAGTTCACGCCCATCTTCGGCAGACGTTCCTCGATGCCGAACGTCACGCGAAGCACCAGAAACTCTTCGCCGCCGGCGCGGAGAACATCGAGCGTCCGCCGGTCGATCCCGCGCTGGATGCCTTCACGGTGATGCGGTCGGGACAGCAGAGGACCATCTTCCTCGCACACACGCGGGACGATCACGATCGCGCCCTCAACTTCGCCGCCGAGCATCAGCTTCGCGCGGTGATCTGGGGCGGACGCGAAGCGCATCGCGTCGCCGAGCGGCTCAAGAAG
Organism: Planctomycetota bacterium; assembly: GCA_038040225.1. Taxonomy (GTDB): domain Bacteria; phylum Planctomycetota; class Planctomycetia; order Planctomycetales; family Planctomycetaceae; genus Schlesneria. The sequence continues at coordinate 14,620 of JBBPIS010000129.1, read as the reverse complement.
ACCGACACCGACGTCATCGTGCAGGTCGACTTCGACGACGAGCCGAAACTCGAAGCCCCCAAACCCAACAATGACGATCCACTCCCCGACCTCCCCGAACCGCAGCGAGTCCGCGACCACAAGCGGCAGGTGTGGAAGGAACGAGTCTCGGGATTGGCCGAACTGCACAAGGCCGGTGTGAGGTTCGCCATCTCCTCGCGCGACGCGAAGTCTCAGGCCGACGTTCTCAAGGGAGTGCGACAAGCCATCGCGAACGGCCTCGACCGCGATGCGGCTTTGGCGGCGCTGACCACTCAACCCGCCGCGATCCTGGGACTCGAACGGGAACTCGGCACGATCGCCATCGGCAAACCGGCCTACTTCATCGCGCTGACCGCTCCGTTCGACAACGAGCAGACCAAGGTGCGGCATGTCGTCATCAATGGCCAGCGGTACGAGTACCACAAGGACGCGAAGCCGGTCGAACCGACCAAGCCCGGCGAACCGCAGCCCCTCCAAGTCGCCGGGACGTGGGCCGTCGAGATCGACTCGGCCGACGGCAAACTGCGCGGCGAGTTGGAACTGACTCAAAGCGACCGCACGTTGTCCGGCCGCTTCCAAAGCGATCAGGGAGACGGACGCCTTTCATCGGGCAAGGCGACAAAGGACGGGATCGAGTTCGTCGTGGCCATCGGCGCGGGTGACAACACAATCCAACTCAAGTTCGACGCCAAGCTGGAGGGCGATCAACTGCAAGGCAACTTGAAGTCGCCGTTCGGTGCCGCGACCAAGTGGAGCGCGAAGCGAGTCGGCTCCAAGCAACAGGGCAGCTCTGCGATCCAGTTGACCACGATTGAAGGAGTCGAAGATGCGAAGCCCCAAAGTAGCCCTGTCGCTCCGCGACAGGATCAGCCGAATGTCGCCAGCGCTCCCGATGCCAAGACGGCCGATGCGACTCAGCCCGCCAACGCTCCGGCGGCCAACGTCTCGCGGAGCGAGACGTCGACGTTGGAACAGCCCGTCGAATTCCCCGAGGACCGCCGAGCAAGGCCGGTTCAAACGGGAGGCAATGCCCTCGTGAAGGGCGGCACGGTACTGACCGCGACCGGGAAGACACTCCCGAACCACTCGATCCTCGTGAAGAACGGGACGATCACCGCGATCGGTCCCGATCTGATGCCCGAGCCGGGGATGCTGGTGATCGATGCGACCGGCCGCTTCGTCATGCCGGGGATCATCGACACGCACAGCCACATCATGATCTCGAACGGCCTCGGCGGCGTGAACGAAGCGACGTCGTCGATCGTCTGTGAGGTGCGAGTCCGCGACGTGGTCAACTCGGCCGACGCATCCGAATACCGCGCCCTGGCCGGTGGCGTCACGACGGCTCGGCTACTGCACGGCTCGGCCAACTGCATCGGCGGTCAGGACGCGGTCGTGCAACTCAAACATGGCACGACCGCCGCCGAGCACCTTTTCCCCGGAGCACACTCGGGCGTGAAGTTCGCCCTCGGTGAGAACGTGAAGTTCCGCCAAGGCCGCTTCCCGAACACGCGGCTCGGTGTCGAGGCGACTCTCAACCGGGCGTTCCTCGAAGCACTCGACTATCGCCGCGTCTGGCTGGAGTACGAGAGGGCGAAGTTGATGGTTGAGGGTCGAGAGTTGAAGGGCGGAGAAGACGCGAACACACCGAAGTCCGATACTCCTGCCATCAACCCTCAACCATCAACCCTCAACCTTCTCCCCCCGCGACGCGATCTGCGGCTCGAAGCCCTGACCGACATCATCAACCATCAGAAGTTCATCCATTCGCACTGCTATCGCGCCGACGAAATCCTGATGCTGCTGCGGGTGGCCGAGAGTCACGGTATCCGTGTCTGGTCGTTGCAGCACGTGTTGGAGGGCTACAAGGTCGCTCCCGAGATCGTGAAGCACGGAGCCAGTTGCAGCACGTTCGCCGACTGGTGGGCCTACAAGGTTGAAGCCTTCGACGCGATCCCGCACAACGCCGCGCTGCTGCATGAAGCGGGAGCCAACTCGGTCATCAAAAGCGACGACTGGGAGCTGATTCGCCACCTGTACCTTGAAGCGGCGAAGACCGTTCGCTACGGCAACATGCCTCCCGACGCGGCTCTGCAAGCCATCACGCTCAACCCCGCGAAGGAGTTGGGTTTGGCCGATCGCCTCGGTTCGATCGAGGTCGGCAAGCAGGCGGACCTTGCCATCTTCAGCGGCCACCCACTCAACGCGTTCTCGCACTGCGAGCAGACTCTGATCGCCGGCGAAGTCTATTTCACACGCGACAAGCAGCCGAGCGCGATGAGCGACGCAGGAGCCGCCCGTTCCGCGAAGCCCGTCGAACTGAAGCTGCCCAAACCGGAGGAGCGAGTCACGAAGATCGACCTCACTGCGGCGAAGTCCTCGAAGTACGCCATCGTCGGTGCGACGATTCACCCGGTCGATGCCGAGGACATTCCGGGCGGTGTCGTGATCATTGATGGCGGCAAGATCACCGCCATTGGTCCCGCGACGTTCTCCATCTCGGAGACCTCAGCGGTGCTCGATGCCACGGGCTTGCACGTCTATCCCGGCTTGATCGACGCCGGAACCGCAGTCGGTCTGATCGAGATCGGCAAGGTCCGAGAAACCAGCGACATTGGCGAGATCGGACTGTTTCAACCCGACCTGCGCGCGGGGATCGCCATCAATCCCGATTCGGAGTTGATCCCGGTCGCCCGGGCGGGAGGAATCACGACGATCCTCGCGCTCCCCTCCGGCGGCGGCAACATGACGTCGCCCGGCCGGTCCGGCGGCAGCGGCGTCATCACCGGACAAGCCTCCGTCGTGCAACTCGCCGGTTGGACGATGCCCGAGATGGTCCAGAACCTGGAAGCGGGCCTGCACATCAACTGGCCCGGCGGCAAGGAACGCAAGCAGCCGATCGAGGAGTTGAAACGCTGGCTGAAGGAGGCGCGGCTGTACGAAGCTGGGAGAAGTCAGAAGCCAGAAGTCAGGAGTCAGAAGGAAGGCGGAGACAAGACTACTGATGGTTCCGCCCTTCCGCCCCTCAACACTCAACCTTCAACCATCAACCCGCCGCCCCTCAACCCCATCATCGACCCGCGCTACGAGGCGCTGCGTCCCTACGTGCGCGGCGAGAAGCCGGTCTTCATCGAAGCCGACACAAAACAGGAAATCGTCGAAGCCCTCAAGTTTGCCGAGCAGGAGAAGCTCAAGATCGTCCTCTGCGGCGCGACCGATGGCTGGAAGGTGGCCGCTCAAATCAAGGCGGCCAACGTTCCCGTGATCGTTGGCCCCGTGATGCGGAAGCCGGTCGAAGAGTACGACCCGTTCGATGCCACCTACGCCAACGCCGGCCGCCTGCATGAGGCGGGAGTGAAACTCTGCTTCCGCTCCGACTCCGCGTCCAACAGTCGCAACGTCCCATTCGAGGCGGCTCAAGCGGTCGCGTATGGTCTACCCGCCGAAGTCGCCCTGCGCAGCGTGACACTCACCTCGGCCGAGATCCTCGGCACCGCCGACCACATCGGTTCGGTGACGGTTGGAAAATCGGCCAACCTCATCCTCACCGACGGCTCCCCACTGCAACAGACAACGCAGATCAAAGCCATCCTCATCCAAGGCCAACCCTTCCAACCCGAAAGCCGCCAGACCCGGTTTTACGAAAAGTACCGCGCCCGTTTGAGGCCGGGAAATAAGTGACAAATCAGGTGCATGAAGTGTTCGACGCATGGCCGTAGCTGGAGCCGCTCTGGGCGAAGTCACAGGAAGATCAACCTCGCAAACCGGGACATCGCGAAGTCGCTCCTGCCCCCGGCCATCCGCCGCGCAGCCAGGAAGGGTGATTTGCAGCGCGCGGGATATCACAGCACAGGCACGCGGGCAGAAAACAACAGCCGATGCTTGACTTGGTTGACAAACACGGCATACTCTCGTCTATAAATGTGAGTGGCAGCCAATATTCAAGACGTACTATGCTGCGCGGCATAGTTAACTGCTGGGCGGCATACTCCGGTGATCCAGTAAATGTCACGACGATCAGCGAGGTGACTCCGATGACCCTGACCGAGTTCAGCCGTGATGTTGTGCCTATCATCCAAACTATCTTGACGTCAGTTGGATTAGGTTCATTGGTCCTTGTCTGGTGGCAGATCAAGCAAGCTACCCTTTGGAACAGATTCAACCAGAACACGGTGATCACCAGTAAACCGAGCACCGAGTCGGAAGCAAAGACCGTCGCGGCATTCAAGGCCCATGGCATTGATTTCGACGATGTCAGGTACAATCATAAATTGAGCGAGTCGGAAGCCCAGAGCCTCCTCGACGATAAAAATGCTACTAACGCAATCAAATTATATTTGAACGAATTCGAGGAGATGTGCGCGGCCATCCGCGTAGGGGCGGTGGACCCGGACTTCGCCTACGCCCTGAAATACCTTCAAGTCACCAGGCTCTACAGGAACCTTGTGAGCTACATCGATGCAGTTCGCAAAAAGTTTAATGATACTGATATATACGTTGAATTTCAAAAGGTCGCCGAGCTCTGGGAAGACCGGCTCAAGACCGAAAACAAAACACAGGAAGCCCTTGAATATAAATTAGATGAGCAAAGAAAGCGCGATGAGAAGAAACGTCAGGATATACTGAAAAAAAGGGGCAAGCTTCAGAAAAAAGTGTAGACGGGATGGCCCTGCTTGATCGGCTTGTAATGTTTGGATGTACCACTGCTTCGGAGTCTGCGGAGAAGCAGTGGCGGTGGAGAGTTGGCTCACATTCGCAGGGTGGCCCAGACGTCGCTTTGGACGTCTGGTGACGAAGTCACAAGAGGTCGATGACCAGTCGAGCCGTTTGAGCTTTTGCTCTTGTCACGCTGCGACCCAGCGTTGGGGCTAAACAACGCTGCATGCGGTTTAACACGATCCTTCGGTTCGGCCCTACGAACGATCACAACTTGGCAAGCGATTGTCGCGTGGATAGTTTGGTGTCCGTATCAACCCCGCATTCAAAATCGCGACCGCGAAAGGCCGCGTGCGGCACACTGAACTGTTAGGCCGCACCGCAGGCACACCCATGCCAATCGTCGACGTCGAAATCATCACTTCGGAGTCACTGGCCTGCGGTCTTGCTGCAAGGATTGCAGACCTGGCGGCGCAGGTTTTCGGCGGCCCACCAGCCAGTACTTGGGTTCGCGTACGGTCACTCCCACAGGAACATTACGCCGAAAACGGTACTGCGACCCCAGAGGGGTGGCGTTCTGTGTTCGTCACTGTTCGCAAGGCGCAGCGGCCGACAGGCTCGGCGCTGGAGGCCGAGGTACGTGCACTGACGGAGGGCGTCGCGCGAGTTTGCGGGCGGCCCGTCGAGAACGTCCACATTCTGTACGAGCCAGACGCCCAAGGCAGGATTGCATTCGGAGGGAGCTTGAAGACATGACGAACGTGCGGCCGAACACGATCGTTCGGTTCGGCTCTATGGACGATCACAACTTGGCAAGTGATTGTCGCGGCGATAGTTTGGTGTCCGCATCAACCGCCGCATTCAAAATCGCTACCTCGCGAGGCCGCGTGCGGCTCACTTAACTGTTAGCCCTCTTCACTGTCAGCCCTCTTCGTAATCTCGGCCGCGAACATAGAGCAACAAAAGCGATGGCAAAAAAAACGACATCGGCGAAGACGACGAAATCCAAGGCACCAGTGGCCCGAACGGCGTCCGCTAAGGCAAAGAGCGCAACAACAACCCTCGAAGAAACGCTCTCACAACTCAAGTCGCTGGGCGACGAGAAGACGCGTGCGCACAACGCCAAAAACGGTGCCGGCGACAATCAGTTCGGCGTCAAACGCGGCGACCTTCGGATCCTGGCGAACAAGATTAAGACCAATCACGAGTTGGCCTTGGCCCTTTGGAAGACGAGGAACATCGACGCCCAGTTCCTGGCAACGCTTCTCATCAAGCCCCAGGATCTGTCGGCCGACGAGATGGAACGAATGGTGAAAAGCGTCACCTTTGCGTGGGTGGCCGACTGGCTCCACTCCTATGTCGTGAAGGAGCATGCCGACAAAGAGACCCTGCGCAAGAAATGGATGACCTCGGATGACCCGTGGGCGGCCCGCGCCGGCTGGCAACTGACGGCTGGGCGGGTTGCGAAGAGCCCGGAAGGCCTCGACCTCGTAGCGCTGCTCGATCGCATCGAGTCCGAAATGGGTAGCGCCGCCCCTGAAGTGCAATGGACGATGAACGCCTGTCTTGCGGAAATCGGAATCCACTTTCCCAAGCACCGCAAGCGCGCTCTCGCGATCGGTGAGAAGTTGGGAATCTATCGCGACTATCCCTGTTCCAAGGGTTGCACCTCACCCTTCGCTCCGATCTGGATAAACGAAATGGTGAGACGGCAAGGCTGAAACTGCACCCATCCGACTGCATATCCGCACGCAGGATGACCTGGCATGCACCCGAGCTGCCAATCGGGCTTTTTGAAGTGGAGGCGTCACTCCGGCGGCCGGGTGATGCGTGTCGTCAGGCATCTGAAATGAGAAGGGAACACAATGGCCGGCAAAACGTCCAAGAAGTCGGCGAACGTCGCAAAGAAGGCCGCCGCGGCCAAGCGCCCGTCGCGCGCCGTCAATGAGAAACCCGCCGCGACCAAACCCAAGGGGGCGGCCAGCAAAGGCGAGCGATCCACCGCAACCAAGAGCAAGGGTCGCGTGGCGGCCGCGAAGCCAGTAGTAAAACTCCTCTCCGGCGGCAACCCTCAGATCGCGAAGGCGTACGGCGACGCTCCCGTGCAGGCTTACATCGCGGCCATGCCGGGCTGGAAAAGCGAGGTCGGGCACCGCCTCGACGCGCTCATCGAGCGCACCGTCCCCGGCGTGCGCAAGGCTGTCAAATGGAACTCGCCACTGTACGGAGTCGAGGACGGGGTTTGGTTCCTCGGCGTCCATTGCATCACGAAGTACATCAAGGTGGCTTTCTTCCGCGGCGCGTCGCTGCGTCCACTCCCGCCCGTCGAGTCCAAGCAGAAGGACGTGCGCTACTTCCACATCCACGAGGACGACCAGCTCGACGAAGCTCAATTCGCCGCTTGGGTGAAGCAAGCCAGCCAATTGCCCGGCGAAAAAATGTGACGTGGCCAGAGCGAAGTGTTATCTTCCGCTTCAGCGGCACCGAAGGGATCACATGCCAATTCACAAGGACATCCGCGCCTACAACGCGTCGCAATCGGCTGGCGACAAGCGGATCTGCAACGCCCTCGCCAAGGCCATCGATCAACACCTGCCGGACGCCGAGAACAAGATCTGGCACCGGCACCCCGTGTGGTTCTTGGTGGGAAATCCGATTGTCGGCTATAGCAAGCTCAAGGACTGTATCCGCCTCCTGTTCTGGAGCGGCCAATCCTTCGACGAGCCTGGGCTTGAGCCCGAAGGCAGCTTCAAGGCCGCCGAAGCACGGTACACCTCCGACGATCAGATGGCGGCCAGCGATCTCAAGCGGTGGCTCCAGAAGGCGATCGAGATCCAGTGGGACTACAAGAACATCGTGAAACGAAAGGGCAAACTCGAGCGATTGAAGTAGGCCCCAAGTGCGCGCGTCAGTGGTCGCTGAGGCCGATGCGGGATGGACGACCTATCCCACTTCCGACACAGGCACCCCGGGCGAGTCCAAGCAAAAGGAAGTGCGCTACCTCGACATCCACGAGGACGACCCGCTCGACGAAGTTCAACTCGCCGCTTGGGTGAAGCAAGCCAGCCAATTGCCCACAACGTACAGTCCGAAGAATCCCCGGAAAGACTCTTCGCCGTGGATGCCAATCGACTAAACTAAGCCCTGTCCACCGCACGGAGAGCCGAAAATGAGACGTTCAACTGCAAACCGCGGTGCTTTCGGAATTCTTGTCGCGCTGCCGCTTCTGCCGGTCTGCGGCTTTGTGCTCAATGGCCCGCCAGCAATGGTGTTTTTCATTGCGGCGGCATCCTTCATCTTGGGTGTGATGCTGCTCGTCTGGCTGCTCGCCGCTAGCTCCACGCCGCTTGCCGATTCACCGCCAGTCGCCCAGCGTTTTCGCTTCACGATCCGCGATTGGCTCTGCCTCGCGACTATCGTGTTTGGCATCACGATGTTTCTTGTCTCTGGGTTTCAATGCGAGGCTGCCGAGAGAGCAAGCCGACCCAATCCGCTGCCAGCCGTCGTGTTTAGGCAATTCGTTTGGGAGCTGGAATCCGGCCTGGTCTGCATCACGATCGGCGGCTTGATCTGGATTCGTTCAGTTCTCAAGCCCACGAAATGACCGCTTGCGGGATCGGTTAGCGGATTCATGTGCGCGAAACGGTTCCTGCCACCTTTTCTGGGATCGTCATGTCGAAATCTCCAGCTTCAGAATTCCAGAGTTCCGCCGGCGGCGTGATGATCAGGGTGCCTGCCGGTGCTTTCACCATGGGGAGCCCGGAGTCCGAGGACGGCCATCAGGTTTGGGAACAGCAGCGCGAAGTCACCTCCGTGAACGACTTCTATCTGGGGAAAACGCCGGTCACGCAGAAGCAGTATGAAGCGGTCACAGGCACCAATCCGACGGACCATGAGCAGATTGGGGATGCACCGGTTGATTCGGTGAGCTGGGAATCGGCGAATGAATACTGTCAAAAGCTCACCAAACTCGACCGCGAAGCAGGAGTGCTCCCTGACGACTGGGAATATCGGTTGCCGACGGAAGCGGAATGGGAATACGCCTGCCGGGCGGGAAGCTCGGAGCCACGGCACGGTCAACCGGAGGACGTTGCGTGGTATCACGACAATGCGGACGAAAAACCGCACGCCGTCGGTCAGAAGACGCCCAACCCGTGGGGTTTCCAGGACATGCTCGGCAATGTCTGGGAATGGTGTCAGGACTGGTTTGTGGCTAATTCCTGTCGGTCCGTTCGCGGGGGGAGCTACTTCAACAGTGCCCGCTTTTGCCGTTCCGCCCAGCGCTGGGGCTGGGGTCCGAACGGTCGCGGACGCTATTGCGGTTTTCGATTGCTCGCTGCCGCGACGGACTCGTTCGACCTGAGTCCGCCGATTGATGACTTTCCGACGCAGGAACGATCGCCGTCCATCTTCGATGCCATCGACGCGAACGATTTCGATTTGGCCTTACGAGTCATCACTGCGGATCCCGCTGCGGTCGAGTCCGTGGATGGCATCCCGCCGCCGCTTCACGATTGCATCTACGGAGACAGACCGGAATGGCTTGAGTGGCTTCTGGACCACGGAGCCGACATTGAACGCCGCGAACAGGACTACGGTTCGACGCCGCTGCTCACCGCGGTCGTGCATCGGCACAAGAGGATCATCCGAACTTTGGTTCAGCGAGGTGCCGATGCAACACACGCCATGGACTGTGCGCTGCGCGGATTGGCCGGTGACTTCGAAGATGACCCTCGCCTTGATCGCGAAGGATATCGGGAAATCGTCGAGTTACTTGGAGAGCTTGGCATCGGTTCGCGTCAATAAGCGGCCAACTGCTCGGCGTTCGCTTTCTTCCGCCGTGGGAAGAGTGGTTTTCAGGGATGATTCCCTCACGTCGGGGACGCATCTTGTCTTCTCGCGAACCACCACCGCGATGCGAGCACAACCGCCAGGTTCGCAGCCAGCAGGATCAGGATGATTGATGGAAATCCATACGACTGGTTTTGCCGACTGTAAGGGATGGCCAGGCCCTGCATCAGCATGATCAGACCGAATGACATCGAGGCAATGACGGTGCGACGGATGACCTGAAGAATGGCATTGCCTTGGTCTTCATCGACACTCAGATACCACACGATTCCGACGCCGAGAGTCAATAACGCGAATGCTTCTCGAGGATCCCATTGCCAAAACTTGCCGAATGTGACCTGACCCCAGCAGGAACCCAAGACAATCGCCAATCCATAAAGAGACAGTGCAACAACGTGAATCCTCCGAGTTCGGTGGGGAGCTTTCGTCGGTCGCCACATCGCCAGCAGCCAGCGCCAAAGGCTCAACATCCAGACGATCATCAGGCCGAAGATTCCTCCCAAAAGACTGAAGACATGCACGATTAACACGAAACGCATCACAGGACCGACCTCTTTGGGAGAATTGATCGGCGATTGGTCTGCCGACGACGCAGCCACCGCCGTCCGTTGGAGGTCCTGGGCGACTTGTCCCCAGGCTTTTGTCTGTGCGCCAAACCACAGCAATATCAACAGGCACACCGCCGATGCCATCAAGCGGTGTCCGCGCGGCGCTGATCTCCGAATCTCGACCGTATCATTCACCGGCGACCGCCGACGGATGTGTTCCAACGAAGCCCGCAGCCGAGATTCATCCGGTCCCTGTGATGCCAGATCATTCAAGGGAACACGGATGCTGGCATCGAGTTCGTCGGCGAAAAACAACGGACGGGTTTGATTCTCGGTCATGGTTTCCTCCCGCAATCTGTATGAAGCTCCATCGCCTGTCGCAGTTTCGTCCGTGCCTTGTGGAGCGCGGTTGAGATCGCGGTCTCGGTCGTGTTCAGCATCTTGGCGATGTCGCGATTGCTCGCCCCTTCGACATATCGCAACAGAAAACATTCGGCTTCCCGCCGAGGAAGAGTTGCGAGAGCCTGCTTGAGCCGGCTCATCTGCTCCTGCCGCTCGCTGAGCATCAGCAGCGACTCTCTTTCGTCAGGCGCGATCACGTCGTCGAGTGATTGGACAGGCTTTCGTCGTCGCAGCCGATCAATGGCCCGTACCGTTGCCATGCGGCTCAGTAACCCCGGTTCCGGCACTGTTCCACGCGTTTGGTGCTTGCGGTAAGCCTCCAGCAGGACTTCCTGTGTAACGTCTTCCGCATCACCGTCGTCGTGCAGCACGCGGTAGGCGGCTCGAAAGATCATTTCGCCATGATCGACGACAATTTGATTCCACGAAACACTCACTGCGATCTCTACTTGGTATGAGACAAGCTGCTTGGCACTCGTAGATACGGAGTTCCTTCACCAGTTGGTTTCTCACCTAGATATCGAGACGAACTTCATTTTGTCACCACGATCTGGGCCAATTTTTCAGTCGGTGCACGTTCTCACAGGTTCCGCGCCGCTGCGGTTCACGTACGAGCGCGGCGACGCTGCCGGTTTCGCGCCGGCCTTCAAAGTACTCGGCTGGAAAGGCGAAGCGCCGCGAACCGTATAAGTTGACGGCCAAGCGATTCCCGCGGCCGCGGCGGTGGGCGATGGTCGGTTGATTATCCAGGTGCTCGGGCGAATCGACGCAGCCCGTGCCGCTTTGGAGATTGGCGAGACCCTCGTCAGGAGATAAATGCGAGATGACCCTTTTGCCTAAGAGCAGGAAGGATATCGGGAAATCATCGAGTTACTTCGAGAGCTTGGCATCGATTCGCGTCAATAAACGGCCATTGTTTGGTTCAGGAATCGTGTCCCAAGCTGCTGAGGTGTCGCCACCACTGTCTATTCGCGCTCGCTGCAACTCGCGGCGGTTGCATCAATTTCGGCAGCTTGCGTTCGACCGTAACTCGCGTCGCTGAGATTGACCTCCGTAGTTATGGCCGCGCTAAAGTGGCGCCGATGGACACCGACGCGGGATACGGAATGTTCTCATGAGGGCGAAGCGGTTGGGGCGATCGACGCCAATACAGACTGCAACACCTCCTCGGAAAGTTCAGGGTCATCGACGGCGCGCGCCAGCACAAGCGCACCGACCATGCTCGCATAGATCGCCAACGCCCGCTCGCGTTTCGCTCGCTTGGACTTGCCTTGCACCAGCCGCGCCAGCATATCGATCGCGGAACGCACTCCCCGGGTGAAGGCACCGCGCACCGGCGAGCCATGCCGCGCGGCCTCTGCACCTAGCGCCGCCAGAACGCATCCCTCGCCGGGCCGGTCACGGTGCCGGGGAGACAGATAAGCGGACGCGACGGCAGACAAGGCGTTCCCGCCGCCACGCTCGGCCAGTTGATGCAAAGTGTCCTGCGAGCCCTCCATCGCGCGCGAGCAGGCCTGCGCCATCAAATCCTCTTTCGACGCGAAGTGGCCGTAGAACCCGCCGTGGGTCAGTCCCGCGGATTTCATCAGATCCGCCACGCCGATGCCGTCGAAGCCGCGCTCGCGAAACATCTTCGCCGCAACCTCGATGATCCGTTCCCGGCTCTTGGCCGCCTCTTCTCTACTGACTCTCATTTCTTCAACCTCCCTCGACACACGTCGGCAAGCACAAATTTTTTTCGCACGAGCCATTGACATGATAGATGACGAGTGTAATCTATTCAAATACATGACGGTCGTCATCTAAGTGAAGCCGTGTGACGGTCCAACGCGAACCCAATTCCTCGGAGATTGAGCATGAACAAGCAAAGTGAACGCGGCTCGGCCAAGACAGCGCTCGTTACGGGCGCTTCGTCAGGTATCGGCGCAGCCACAGCGGAGCGGCTCGCGATGGGTGTCGTGGTTCGTGTCGGCGCACGCGTGAAGCAGTCCAAGGCCAAGGAGCAGCCATGAAGCTCGAAGATCACCCGACAGTGCAGCGGATGCACCTCAAGACCGCACCTTCCGTTCCGTCGAAGAAGGAGTCGCTGGATGCCGGATGGCTGAAGCAACTCGTCCTCGATGCCGGCGCTGATGACGTCGGATTTGTCGAGATCGGCAGACCCGCTTTGGACGATCAGCGCGAAGACATCTTCAAGGCGTTCCCACACACCAAGACACTCATCAGTTTCGTGGTTCGCATGAATCGAGAGGCCATTCGGACGCCGGCTCGCTCGGTCTCCAACACTGAATTCCACCACAGTGGGGATGAGGTCAATGACATTGCCCGGAGCGTGGTTCAGACTCTGGAAGACCGGGGGATCCGAGCCATGAACCCGGCGATGGGCTTCCCGATGGAGATGGACCGGTTCCCCGGCAAGGTCTGGGTCGTCTCACACAAGCCGGTCGCGGTGGCGGCAGGTCTGGGAATGATGGGCATTCACCGCAACGTGATCCATGAGAAGTTCGGCAATTTCATCCTGCTCGGGACCATCCTGCTGGATGCCGAGGTTTCAGAGTCCAGCCAGCCGATCAACTACAACCCTTGCCTGGAATGCAAACTGTGCGTGGCCGCATGTCCTGTGGGGGCCATCTCGTCGGAGGGAGATTTCAACTTCTCGGCCTGCTACACCCATAATTACCGTGAGTTCATGGGCGGCTTCACCGATTGGGTCGAGCAGGTGGCCGACAGTAAGAATGCCCGCGATTACCGCAGTCGAGTCAGCGATGCGGAGTCGGCCTCGATGTGGCAGAGCCTGTCCTACGGGGCGAACTACAAAGCGGCGTACTGTCTGGCGGTCTGCCCGGCCGGAGAAGACGTCATTGGACCGTTCCTCACCGATCGGAAGGCCCATCTCAAGGAAGTCGTGCGGCCCCTTCAGGAGAAGGAAGAGACGATTTACGTCACCAAAAACTCCGATGCTGAGGATCATGTCGCCAAACGGTTCCCCCACAAAAGAATCAAGCACGTGGGCAACAGCCTGCGGCCGAGCACCATCGAGGTTTTCCTGAAAGGAATGCCGAACGTCTTCCAGCCCGGCAAGTCAGCAGGATTGAACGCCACGTTCCACTTCACCTTCACCGGCCAGGAGCAGCGGCAGGCAACGGTCGTGATTCAGGAACAGAAGCTCAGCGTGAAGGAGGGGCATGTCGGCCAGCCCGATCTGCACGTGACCGCGGACTCGCAAACCTGGACCGGCTTTCTACGGAAGGAAAAAAACGTGGTGTGGGCACTGCTGCGGCGGAAGATTCAGCTCGATGGCCCACTCAAGCTGCTGGTGGCGTTCGGAAAGTGCTTTCCCCAGTAACCCTCGCACGCGCCGACCACAAGCGGCTGGCAATTTTCGATTCGCCGTGGAGCGACCCAAAGATCATGAAGGCATTCATCCTCGATCGTTATGGAATGAGCGAAGGCGTCCGGTTGGGCGTAGTGCCGGAGCCGGAGCTGCGGGACGATGACGTCTTGGTCCAGATCCACGCCGCTGGTGTCAATCCTCTGGATTCCAAGATTAGAACAGGAGAGTTCAAACTCCTGTTGCCTTATCGCTTCCCGCTCATTTTGGGCAACGAAGCGGCCGGGGTTGTGATCCAGGTCGGACCCAAAGTGCGGCGATTCAAGGTCGGTGACGAGGTTTATGCGAGGCCGCATCAAGATCGGATCGGGACGTTCGCGGAATTCATTTCGATGAGTGAAGGCGACGTGGCAATCAAGCCAAAGGCGCTCAGCATGGAGGAAGCCGCTTCCATCCCATTGGTCGGCTTGACCGCCTGGCAAGCGCTGATTGAACGGGCGGACTTGAAGAAGGGGCAAAAAGTCCTGATCCACGCCGGCTCCGGTGGCGTGGGGACATTTGCCATTCAACTCGCAAAGCACATCGGCGCGACCGTCGCGACGACAACGAGTACAGCGAATGTCGATCTGGTGAAGAGTCTCGGTGCCGATGTTGTCATCGACTACCGGAAAGACGAGTTCGAAAAAGTCCTGCGTGATTACGACGTCGTCTTGAACAGCCTGGGGAAGGATACGCTCGAAAAATCTCTACTGGTGCTGAAACCCGGTGGAAAGCTCATCTCGATCTCCGGTCCACCCGATCCCTATTTTGC
>JBBPIS010000128.1:0-23492 GCA_038040225.1 Planctomycetota bacterium | reverse complement strand
AGCGTGCGACAGATCCCGGAACCAACCGTAGAACGAACGTTTGTGCTGTACTTCAACACGCAGACCTGCAAACAGGCCAGCGACGTCTTCGAGGGACTCGTCGAAAAGATCCTCGGCCAGAAGAAAGTCGCAGTGCGTCGGCTGCGACCGGCCCGATGCCCGTATTGCCAGACGACGGTCGACCGCGCCGTGATGTCCCGCCGCCTCAAGCTCGGCAAGACCAACGTCGGCTGCGAGGAGTGCTTCCGGGAAGTCGTCCTGCCGCCGGATGAACCGCTCCGCCTGCCACCGACGGAAAGAGACAAGGTCGCTCACGAGAAGGCGGTCGCCGAGTTCCGGACCCGCTTCGAGGCCGTCGCCTTCGACGTGCAGCGGTGGGTGCAGTCGGAAGAGCGCAAGAGCCCGATCTGTTTCGTCAGCTACGCGTGGGGCAACCGGGCTCACGAACGCTGGGTCGAGCACCACTTGGCGAAGGACCTGCACAAGGGGGGCATCAAGGTCATTCTCGATCGCTGGGAGAACCATCCCGGCGCGGACCTGCCGGGCTTCGTCGAACGGATTGACCAGTCCGACTTCGTGCTGATCGTGGGGACGCCCGCCTAC
Organism: Planctomycetota bacterium; assembly: GCA_038040225.1. Taxonomy (GTDB): domain Bacteria; phylum Planctomycetota; class Planctomycetia; order Planctomycetales; family Planctomycetaceae; genus Schlesneria. Next base: position 22,889 of record JBBPIS010000128.1, on the reverse strand, counting down.
TTGAAGAAGTACAAGAACAAAGATCCGCAGACGGGCACGGTCGTCGCTGCCGAGATGTCGTTGGTCAACACACGGCTGTTGGGGACGGAGGCTCAGAAGGCCACTGTCATCCCGCTGCTTCTGGAAGGATCGCCCGACGAGTCGCTGCCGCCGTTACTGCGGCCTCGGGTCAGCAGCGACTTCCGCGACGACGGCCACTATTTCGACACCGTGTTCGCGCTGCTGCTGGGTCTCCATCGCATCGAGCTTCGCGATCAGGTGGCTCAGCAATGGAGGCAGAAGCTCGGCAGTCGTGGCTTCGAGCAGGGAGCGACCCGCCGTGAGTTTGACGCTGAGGATTCGTCGTCCGCGAACGACGCGAGAATCTGAGTTCGCCGATCCCTCCGCCGACGGGAGGACGCGATTTGATTCTGCGCCACGTGGGACCAGTTGGAACTCAATGGGTTTTCGAGGCGAGCCTCGTCGAACTCAGTGAGCCGGCTCGGCGGCGGGCTTGGCGTCTGCGGCGGGAGGCGGGTCGAGTTCCTCGACGACCGGCGGGTGGGCCGCCTCCCACTTCATGTAGAAGTCGGTGGGATGCGTCTTGCGCCACAGGGCCAGGGCGTTGCCGACGTGGCTGAAGAACGTGTATCGCTGCAGGATGTCGCTGTCGGATTGCTCGGTCGTCGTCTTGATGACCCAGTCGGCCGCCTTGAGGATCTGCTCGCGGGGAGGATGCAGTTCTTTCGGGGCGATCGCCAGCCACTCCAGTTGATGACCGGTCGCGATGACCTGCTTGTAGAGTTCGTCGTTGATCGGCTTCGCGACAGAGTCGGCTCCCTCGGACCAGTTCGAGGGCCAGTGGCCGTCAGGGAACTGGCTGACCGTCATCAGGTCTCGCACCGATCGCAGGTGCTCCATGACCTGCTCGCGTATCGTGTCGGACAGGATGTCGTGATCATCGTCCAGCCGGACGAGGACCATCAGCGAGTAAACCCGATGCAGGCCGCTGCAGACTCCAAACTTCTTGTGGCCCCGCATCAGACGCTCGGCCAGCAGATCGAATGACAGCTCGCGGCCGGCGCGGGTCATCCACGTCTTTTGGGGGGCGATCCACAATCCGAAGGCGAGCGCCGACCATTCGACTTCGGCCTCGTCGAGGCGAAGATCTCGCAGGGCTTCCTGCAAGACATCGGCGATTTCGCGGCGACGGCTTGGAGTAAAGACCGGATCGTGCAGGTTGATGCCGGCTTCGGTGAGACACGCCAGCCAGTGATCGTGATGGATCGACGCACACTCCTCCTTGCCCCAGCGGATCGCGACGCCGTCGGTCCGATCCTGCAGAATCGGTTTCACCTTGTCGCCCCACGCCGCCAGAAACTGGCCGTGATCGACGAGAAAGTCCTTCATCGCCTCACCCGACATCACCTTCGGATCGTGAAACTTCGCGTTCAGCCACCAGGTGCGCATGGCGTGTTCGACGTGGTTGGACTTGAGTTTCTCGCGGGGAAACTTCGGCCGGATCTTGGCGAGGACCGCCGCGAGTTCCTCGTCGCTCACCACTTCAGGGTCGTCGTAGAACGGTTCGATGGCGAGCGGCGTTTCGCGCGGAACCGCGACGACGGGTGAATACCTCGGCCCGCCGACCTCGCGCAGCACCTGCTGCCGGGTCACCGTCGAGGCACTCGCCCACGAAGCGACCAGCGCCACGACAACGATCAACTGCACCAGCAGCACGTGTTCTTTGGAGATTCGTCCAGTCTTCATCGTCTCTTCTCGCTCTCGCACAAAGGGTTGATGGTCGAAGGTCGATGGTTGAAGGTCAGAGAAGACAAGAACACTGCCTCTTGTTTCGCCCCTCAACCATCGACCATCAACCCTCCTCATCCAATCAGATGGGCTGCTTGCGAAGGAACACCACCTGGCCGTCCTGCTCGAAGCCGACCTTCCACTTCTCATTTTCCTTCAGCGACTTGATGAGTTGCTCGCGGAATTCCGCGTCGAGCACGACGGTGTTCACACCGTAACGGTCCAAGCCCTCTTCCCACTCGCCGCGTTGTTCGATGATCAGCATGTACGCCTGCCAAACGTCGCGCGGCACCAGATGGGCGTGCGAGTTCACAAACACCTTCATCCCCGGTGGCCCGCTCCATTGCAGGAAGTCGCCCCACTCGTAGATGTTGAAGACCAGCCCCTGCGGCGGGTTCTTCTTGAGGTACTCGACGGCAACCACGGGCGTGTAGGTGGAGACGGCTTTCTTCAACTCCGGGTTCTTGCCGTGCATGACCTTCACACCGAGTGGACTGTAAGCGAAACAAATCCAGATCAGCCCGACCGTCACCACCGACCACTTGCCCGCGCGCGGCGATGGTTCGCTGACGAGCGGCAGGCGGCGCGAAGCTCTCCAGGCGGCGTAGCCATGCGTCGCCACAAGAAGTGCCGCCACGGGAGTCCACCAGATCAACAGACGACTGCTCCACAAGGCCGCTCCGCCGAAACCGACCAGCGCCAACACCTCCCACGTTCGCACGCGACGCGGAGACCAGCGATAGAGCATCGCCAGCAACACGGCCACCGCCGCGAACATCTGGCCCTGACCTTCACGCAGACTGAGCGGAGCCCATTCGGTCAGCTCCTGCAGGTTGGCGTTCGATGAGATGTTCAGAGCCTCCACATACAACCCGATTCCATACGGATTGAGCAGCACGGCCACCGCCGCCAACTCCAGCAGGAGGAAGCGGCGGCGAGTCCGATCGTCGCGCACGACGCTTCGCAGCGAACCCGTTCGACGGACGACATCGACGGCACGACCGACGACACAGCAGCCGAGCAGAGCCAGTCCGATCAAGAACGAGCCATGCAGGTTGGCCCACGCCGCGAAGAGGGCCGGCACGAGGAACCAGTCCGCCGCGCGCGACTTGCGGCTCGTGCAGAGTGACAGCAGCGTCACGAAACAGACCAGCCCGGCGAGTTGCGGGCGCATCACGATCAGTTGGCTCCAGGCGACCGTCAGGAAGACCAGCACCGCCAGGAATCCGAACCACCCGTTGCGGCTCGTTCGATAAGCTCGCCACGCCAGCAGGCCCGCACAGATCGTGACCGACAGCGCGTACAACCCTTGCAGGCCGGGAACGCCCCATTGGCGGATCGCTCCGTAACCAATCAACTGGCTGAGCCATGCGGTATCGACGAATCGCATTCCCTGCGCAAGCGGCATCAGCGGCTCGGTGGCCGGCAGCGACTGCGTTTGCCAGATCACACGACCGTAGGCCAGATGGCCCCAAACATCCGTGTGCCACAGCGGACGAAAGCAGAAGAACAGGAAGACCAGGCCCACGGCCAACGTCAGTCCGGCGAGAGCCCGTGGGGCACGCAGGTAGACCGGCGTATGGTCTTCGAGGACGGAGAGGTCCGGGCCGTTCGACGGCTGCTGTTCGAGAGGCTCATCCGCAACCGGCGGTTCGTCGACCAAGGTTCCGCTCATCGTTTCACCTGCAAGCAAGACAGAGACACAGTGGTCGCGAGTCCGATGAGTTCGCGTGGCGTTTCGCGAGACGATCGGCATCGCGCCGTTGTTCGGGAGGCGGCTGGACGTGGACATTCGGCGACACGCTCGTCGCGCGGCGTCATCAGTAGACTAGCGCCTGCTCCCACGACACGTCACCGCGAAACCAAGAAACCGGCCAACCCCAGCCCTCACGACGACGACCAGGACGGTCCTAACAATTGATGCGAAGCGAGCAATTCTACGGATACTGTTGATTGAGCCGACTCACTCGACTCGGATTGGCCAACCGATCGAACGGGACCACTCTACCAATTTCAAAGGGGGAGCAGTCACTTCAAAAGGGGAGTCGGCACGTCGAGAGGGAAATTGGTTGCGGCGGTCGACCGTGGGGGAGGCTCATTGCAGGGCGAATTCGTTCCGAGCTTGAACATTCTCATCCGGTAGATGAGTATGGTGCCCGTCGTGTTTGCCGGTTTGTCGTGCAGTAACCCCTGCGGATCTTTTGATCGGATCGAAGGTCGGTCGGTTTGAAGATGCCGAAGGATGAACGCGGGAGGGGTGCCAATGACCGGTGCCCCTCTCATTTTGTTGGTAGTCGCGAACTCAACGGGTGGGCTCGAACTCAACGCCGGCCGGGAAATCGGCCCATCGAGCGAACCCGCGTTCGACCGGCATCGTCCTTAGCACCAGAAATTGTTCTGGTCGCCTGTTTGCCTGGAGACTTTCCGATTAGCAATTCCACCCGAATGGTTCTGGATACCAACTCACCGGCCCAGCCGCCCGCCCCGACGAACCCGGCGCTGGAAGCCCGCCGCCGCGAGAGTCTCGAATCGGCCTGCTTCGTGGCCAAACTGTGCGAGGAGTTTCGAGGCAGGGACACGGTCGTGCTGGACCTGACCTCCGTCACCCCGGTCTTCGATTTCTTTGTCATCACGACCTGCACGAACCCGCGCACGATGGCGGCCATTGCGAACGAGGCCCGAGTCCAGATGAAGGCTCGCGGAAACTCCGTCCCCCGTGCCGAGGGAGAAAAGGTCAGCACGTGGCTGCTCCAGGATTGGGGCGACATCGTGGCGCACTTCATGCTGCCCGAGGCGCGCGAACTCTACGACCTCGAAGGACTGTGGGCCGATGCCAAGCGCGTCGACTGGCAGAGCATCGCCGGTGTCCCGGCTGTGACCTCATCCAATTAGCAGCGTGTGGAAATTGGAGTATCACGGCTCTGTGAGCCGTGAGATTGGTCACGAATCTCGCGAAAGACACACGGCTGACACAGCCGTGGCACTCGATCAATCCCTTATCAACAAGGCTGCCAAGTCCAGCGCGGCGAAACAGCCAGCGACAGTACACCGGATCCTTCGATGAACCTGCTTGCCGAACTTCGTGGCCGACTGCGCACCGCCCTCGTCTCGTTCACCGACACGCCCGACTCGTTCGTCGAGATGCTGAAACCGACGCAGGACGGGAAGTTCGGCGACTTCCAGGCCAATTGCGCGATGCCACTCGCCAAGTTGAGCAAGCAGCCGCCGCGAGACGTCGCGCTGGCGCTGGTCGCGAAGCTGGACATCGCCGACCTGTGCGAACCGCCCGAAGTCGCCGGGCCGGGCTTCATCAATCTCCGGATCAAGACGGAGCGGCTCGCTGACGAAACGTCCAGGCTGACGCGCGACGACCGGCTCGGCGTGCCGCTCGTCGCGACACCGCGCACATACATCGTGGACTTCTCATCGCCGAACGTGGCCAAGCCGATGCACGTCGGGCACCTGCGCAGCACGGTGATCGGCAATGCCCTGTATCGGGTCCTCAAGTTTCTCGGACATCGGGTGCTCTCCGACAACCACGTGGGTGATTGGGGGACTCAGTTCGGGATGATCATCCATGGTTACAAGCACCTGAGGGACGACGCGGCCTACGAGCGCGACGCCGTTTCGGAACTGGCCCGCTTGTACCGGTTGGTCAATCAGTTGTCGGACTACCACACACTGGTCGCCAGTCTGCCGAAACTGAAGGCTCAGTTGCCGTTGCAGGAGCGGCTGCTGGCCGCCGCTCAACAAGCCGCTGTGGCGAGCCCGGCCGACAAGGACGCCGCCCGCTCGGCTCGCAAGGCCGAGCAGGAACTGAACGACCAGCGCGGTGAGATCGTCTCGGCCGAGAAGAAGATTGCCGCCGTCGAAGCCGAGGCCGCGCTGAAGTCGCTCGCCGACGCTCATCCTCAGATTGCCGAATTGGCTCGTCGCGAAACGGCCAAGCTGCACGAGGGCGATGTCGAGAACAAGCGGTTGTGGGACGAGTTCGTGCCACAGTGCATGGCCGCGCTCGACACGATCTACCGGCGGTTCGGCATCCAGTTCGACATGGCTCACGGCGAGAGTTGGTACAACCCGATGCTGGCCGGGATTGTCGAAGAGCTTCAGCGACGAGGTCTCGCCCGGACGAGCGAGGGTGCGACATGCGTCTTCATCGAGGGGAACGCCGCTCCGTTCATCGTGCGGAAGGCGGACGGAGCCTTCACCTACGCCACGACCGATCTCGCGACGATTCGCCACCGTGTCGAGACGCTCAAGGCCGACGCCTGCCTGTACGTCGTGGACTCCCGCCAGAGCGAGCATTTCCAACTGCTGTTCGCCACCGCGAAGCAAATGGGCTTCGACGCGACCGAACTCCGTCACGTCAGCTTCGGCACGGTGCTCGGCGAGGATCGCCGACCGTACAAGACCCGCTCGGGAGACACCATCGGACTGGAGAGCCTGCTCGACGAGGCGATTCAAAACGCGAGAAAGATCGTCGACGAGAACAGCTCTCATCTGAGCGACGACGAGCGGGCGAAGATCGCCGAGTTGGTCGGCATGGGAGCGATCATCTACGTCGATCTGCACCACAACCGCGACAGCGACTACGTCTTCAGTTGGGACAAGATGCTGGCGACGACTGGCGACACGGCGACCTATATTCAATACGCCTATGCCCGGGTTTGCGGCATCCTGCGGAAGGGCGAAGTCGATGCGGCCGAACTCCGCAGCGCCGGCCCCTCGATTCTGTTGACGACTCCCCAGGAGCGGTCGCTCGCCCTGCAATTGAATCGGTTTGCCGAGGCTCTGAATGATGTCGTGACCGACTATCGTCCGAACCTGCTGACGCAGTACCTGTACGAGACGGCCAATGTCTTCGCGCGGTTCTACGACCAGTGCGTCGTGCTCAAGGAACCGGAGGAGTCGCTGCGCAGCAGCCGCCTGCTCCTGTGCGACGCCACCGCCCGAGTCATGAAGCAGGGCTTGGAACTGCTCGGCATCGGAGTCGCAGAGCAAATGTAGGTGGAGCGCGATCGTTTGCGGAGTCGGCTCGGTCAATCCTCGCTCTTGCCGATCACGACGACTCCCGATTCGGTGACGACGTAACCGCGGGCACGATCGGCGTCGTGGTCGAAGCCGATGCTCGCCCCCTCGGGAATGCGGACCTGTTTGTCGATGATGGCTCTCCGGACGCGAGCCCTGCGGCCAATGACGACGCCATCGAACAGGATCGAATCCTCCACAGTGGCCCAACTGTTGACGCGGACGTTGTATCCGAGCACCGATCGCCGCACGGTTCCGCCCGAGATGATGCTGCCCGCACAGACGAGGCTGTCGAGGGCATGCCCCACGCGCGGGGTCGGTTCCTCCATCATCAGAGCGAAGACAAACTTTGGCGGCGGACAGTGGGGCTGATAGCTGCGCAGCGGCCACGAGGTGTCGTACAGATTCAATTGCGGGTCCACTGTGATCAGGTCCATGTTCGCCTCGTAAAACGCGTCGAGCGTCCCGACATCGCGCCAGTAATGGCTGACTCCGGTGTTCTTGTCGCGGAACGGAAAGGCTCGCACCAGATGCGAGTCGATCAGCGACGGAATGATGTTCTTGCCAAAATCGTGCGAGCTCTTCGTGTCCGCGGCATCGGCAATCAATCGGTCAAACAGCAGATTCGTATTGAAGACGTAGATGCCCATCGAGGCCAGACACCTCGTCGGGTCGTCGGGCATCGGCTTCGGCTCGCTCGGCTTCTCCTGAAACTCGATGATTCTGCGGTCCGAGTCGACCTGCATGATCCCGAACTCGGACCCCTCCTTCAGCGAGCAGGGAATGCAGCCGATCGTCAACGCGGCGCCCGATTCCATGTGGTCTCGAATCAGCGCCGAATAGTCCATCTTGTAAATGTGATCGCCCGCCAGAATCAGCAGATAGTCCGACTGACATTGTTCGATGGAGTAGATGTTCTGGTAGACGGCGTCGGCCGTCCCCTTGTACCAGTCTTCGTGAAGCCGCTGCTGTGGCGGAAGAATGTCGATGTACTCGTCCAGTTCGCGGCAGAGAAACCGCCAGCCGAGACTGATGTGCCGATCGAGACTGACCGCTTTGTACTGCGTCAGGACCAGCACCTTTCGCAAACCACTGTTGATGCAGTTCGAGAGCGTGAAGTCGATGATGCGATACGCGCCGCCAAAGGGCACGGCGGGCTTGGCCCGGTCGCGAGTCAGCGGATCCAGCCGCGACCCCTTGCCTCCCGCCAGAATCAGCGACAGCACATGTTTCATCTCAACTCCTTTCGGTGATGATTTGGTTCTGGTGGATCACATTCAATCCGGCTTCGGTCTCACTCCGCGACGGCCTTCAACAGTCCGAGCAATGCCGCACGGATCTTCGGTTCCGCGTCTGTGGCCAGGTAACTCGAACGCGCTCGCCAGGTCTCGTAACCGCCCAACTCATGCTGCCCGGGGGTGGGCAGGTAGCCGTTGTAACCGTTCGCCAGTTCGATGGTGAAGGTTGCGGGAAGCGGGCTTTCCTTCTTCAGGGCCAGCCCCGTTTCGGTGAAGGTTTCGCAGGGACTCGACACGATCCCGAGTTGTCCGATCCGAATGGCCTGCAACTTGGCTTTCACCGTGGCCGGGTACTTTGACATCAGCACGGTCTCGCGCGAGTAGATCAGCGGCATCCCCTTGAGCGGGCGCTCGGTCACTTCGGCGAGCCGCTTCTCGGCGGCGGCGACTTCATCGGGCGAGGGCAAACGCACGCCGAGTTCGATCTCGGCCTCACGCACCTTCAGAGGGAGCGAGTCGTGGTACTGAATCCCCTTGTGGGCCTTGGCCGCCGCTTGAGCGACGACTTCGGCGACGATGCCGATCTGCTCAAAGGGCTCCCGTTTGGGACCGGACTTCAGGCTGAAGTTGACGTTGTTCACGTCGGCACTCGTGCCGTTGGACATGATCCCGACGAAGGCCGGTTTGACTTCGGTCGCACCGAGGTGTCGGCCGATGCGCGAACAGAACTCACCGAAATAATCGGCCGACAGCATTCCGCCGCCCACGCCGCCCACGTAGTGCAATGAGTAGTTCGCCAGCAACGCGATCGGCCTCCCGTCGCGAGACTGCACGGACAGCAACGAGACTTGCGGGTCCACGGGCCCCGCCTGCTTGTCGACCTGCGGATTGCTGTAGCCGGGGTTCATCCTCGCCCGGTCGGTACGGCCTCCGAACGGGTCTTCGTTCGTCTCACCCGGCTTGAGCAGCCAGCGGCGATTGAAGAGTTGGGACGGTTCGTCGATCGCGGCCCAGCCGACGCGAGCCGGTTCGAGTTGCCTGTGGGCCTGCTCGATCCCCTTCGCAATTTGAACGGGCAGGAATTTCACGTACTTCGCGTCGGGATCGCTCTGAAACACACCGGCCGAAGTCGGACAAGAATGAGCGTGCGTGGCCGAGATCAAAATGTGCGACGTCGGAATCCCGGTCTTCTCGCTGGCGAGCCGCTTGGCTTCGTCCAGCAGTTCGCGCGGCAGCATGCAACTGTCGCAGACCACGATCGCCAGCGTCGCCTCTTGATTCGCCAGCACGAGGCAGCGCGCGTGCAACGGATCGTGAGCCGACTTCGCCAGGGCATCGGCCATGTTGCCGTTCACCGAGATCGGGAACTCGGGCGGCGTGATGTCCTGCGCGAAGGCCGCCGCTCGCAGAGACTGCGCCGATTCGGCTCCCCTCGCGAAATTGGAGTCCGTCGCACCAAGCCGGCTCAGAGTTCCGATGATGATCACGCCACGGACAACAGTCGCAGACAAGCTCGTCATTCCGGAGTCCTTGGAAATGCGGGAACCGTCTCAGACAAACGCTGAAGCCAATCTCCGGGGGACAGTCTGCCGCAGTGTTCGCGGCGTCGCAACCGTGTGAAGCGACCACTCGTTCGCTCTCCGCAAACGGAGTTGCCGCGTCGTGCCTTGCGGGGGCGCGGGTCTGTCGGAACAATCTGCCATCAGTCCGGTCGTCCTTCCCCCAGCCTCACGAGCACTCCATGAGCCGCCTGTTGTCCGACAGCCCCTTGAGGGGCCTGAGTTTGATGGTTGTTGTCTGCCTCGGGTGCGGTGTGTCTGTTCCGTCCGGTGTCCCGCCAGCGCCGGCACGCGTGCCTCTGGTCTCGACCGCCGATGCGGCGACCTCTCCACCGACGAAGGCAGACACCGGGTTGGCGACCGTCTCGAAGCCTCTCGAACTGCGCGACATGAATTGGGAACAGGTTCAAGCCTCCCTGGCCGAACACAAGGGGAAAGTTGTCGTCGTCGATGTCTGGTCGACGTCGTGCGAACCGTGCCTGCAAGAGTTTCCCCATCTGGTCGCACTGCAACAACAACATGCCGACGACGTGGTGTGCATTTCGTTCGACTGCGACTTCATCGGCGCGAAGAACAAGCCGGTCGATTACTACCGCGAGCGAGTCCTGAAGGCGCTGACCGATTTGAAGGCCGAGACCATCATCAACCTGATGTCGACCGTGGCGGCTGACGAGTTGTTTGTGCAGATGGATCTCGACTCGATCCCCGCCGTGTACGTGTTCGATCGGGAGGGAAAGCTCTCCAAGCGGTTCGACAACCGCACTCCCGTCGGCGGCGGAGTGGAGGGAATTTCGTACGAGAAGCAGATCGACCCGCTGGTAGCCGATTTGGTGAAGGCACCCAAGCCGTGAGCCGCGGGAAAACTCAAATCTCAAATCCCAATGTTCAAAGTCCCAAACGGACCGACGATTGGTCGGACCGGCGAGCATGATTGCCCCGGTTGCAGCTCATCTCCGACGTCTCGTTTGGAGCATTGAGATTTCTGTCATTGGAATTCGTTTCGGATTTCGGATTTGAGATTTGGAGTTTCTCCCCGATGGTCGATTCCTCCCGCCGACGCAGTTCGCGCCGCGACGTGCTGACCAATCACAACCGCTGCTGGATTTGGGGCCGCAACGTCGTGCTCGAAACGCTGCGCGCGGGCCGCTGGCCGATCATCGAGCTGCTGATCGGCGACCGCGCGGACGATGTCCTCTGGGACGAGGCCGTGCGACTCGCGAAGCAGCACGGGATCGGGGCGATCGCGATGGACGATGCCACGCTGACGAAGGCGTGTCATTCGGGCGAGCATCAGGGAATGGCGGCGCGCATGGCTCCGTTTCCGTATGCGACCGTCGAGCAACTGCTGGGCGGACTGCCCGCGGACGCGATGCTCGTCGTGCTGGATCGACTGCAAGACCCGTTCAACTTCGGCGCGATCGTGCGATCGGCCTCAACGCTCGGTCTGAACGGCATCGTCATCGGCCAGAAGGAGCAGGTCGAGGTGAACAGCCTCGTCGCGCGGAGTTCTGCGGGTGCGGTCAATCACATCGCGATCGCCAGCACCGACGATCTGGTTCAGACAGTCGATACACTCCGCGAACGGGGCTATCAGATTGTGGCCGCTTCCGAGAAAGCCGACTCTCCGTTGTACGAGACCGACTTTCGCCAGCCGACGGTCGCGATCATCGGCAACGAAGGGCGAGGCATTCGCCCCGAGTTGCTCGCGCGGTGCGACCGCTCGCTCAGCATCCCGATGAGCGGCGCGGTCGGCTCGCTCAACGCGGCCGTGGCGGCCGGAATCCTGTTCTACGAAATGCGACGTCAGAGAGGGTTGAAAGTCGAGGGTTGAAGGTTGAAGGTCAACCATGCCTGCTCTTCCTCTGACCTTCAACCTTCCACCTTCAACCTTCTTCCCTCAAGGCCCTGCATGTCCCTGATCCTGCGAAATCCCCATAGCGTCGAAGCGGCGCTCCGAACCCGGCCGGCCGATGTGTTCGAGGTTCGCCTCGCGCCCGGCGCACCGTCACCGCGCTGGGCGGTTGTCGCGGAGTTGGCTCATCAGCACGAGATTCCCGTGCGCACGAGCCTCGCCGCACCCGATCGGCGTCCGTCGAATCAGGGGAAGAGCGAACGAGTCGGCGCGGCGTCGGCCACGGTTCAGGAACGCAACGACTTGCTGGTCGATGAACTCTTCACTCCCGAGATGACCGAGACGCCGGGCTTGTGGCTGGCACTGGAACAATTGCAAGACCCGCACAACGTCGGCGCTATCTTCCGCACGTCGTCGTTCTTCGGTGTGAAGGGGATCGTGTTGACGCGCGAGCGTTCGGCACCGCTCTCGGCCACCGTGTATGACGTCGCGTCGGGAGGATTGGAGTACGTCCCGTTCGCGATCGTGCCGAGTCTCAGTCGCACGATCCTTCTGGCACGCGAAGTGGGAATCTCGATCCTCGGCACGTCCGAGCATGCCGAACGCGGCGTGGAGAGCGTGCCGCTGGATCGCTCGCACCTCTTGATCTTCGGCAACGAGGAGCAGGGGCTGCGTCGAGTCACTCAAGAGAACTGCGACGAGTTGTGTCGACTCATACCGCACGGGCCGATTCAGTCGCTCAATGTTTCCGTCGCGGCGGGGGTGCTGATGTCGAAACTGACGGCGCGAAGTTGATTTCCATCGGCGGAGGCCATCACGCCGGGCAAGGCGTCTGCAAAATGGTCGCGACTCGGCCGAGTTCGCTTTCCGTGAGCAGGCCCTTCAAATGCGCAAGGAACTGCGGCGAGACATGCCAGCGGCCCAGCACGTCGAACATCGGACCAAGCTTTTTCGGATCGACGCCCATCTCCAGCTTCTGCTGATTCGATTCGTCGGGTTCGAGGTCGAGGAACTGGCTGATGAGCAGGAAGTCGCCGTCGTTCGGCAGTTCCAAATAGAGCAGCCTAAGTTCGCGACACAGGTACGCATCGACGGGCACCGCCAGATCGAGCGGACCGCCGCGCATGTGGCTGGCGAAGACCTCGGGATCCTGCTCGACGAGCCTCGCCGCCGATTCGCAGACCGCGTAGATCACACTCTCATCGACGAGATCGGCGGGGTGCGAATCGCGACTCAGATGCTTGTGCCACGTCGCGGCGAGCAAGTCCAACTGCACCTGCGCGGGAACTTCGCGCAGAAACGGAACTTCGCCGAGATAGCCGTAAGCGTCCGAGGCGTCGCCGGCCTGGAGTTTGTGCAGGGACAGCCGCTCGAACGTTTCGCGGAATGCGACGCGGAACGCGACGTAGCTGAGCAGCGACTGGGGCAGCGGTGCGTGACAAATCTTGAGCATGAATCCATGCTGGCCAAACTCCCCCACCAAACACAAGTCGCGAATAGGGATTTTTCTGACAAAGCCCGCTGCTGATGCAGTCACGACTGGCGCGATTCGCCCGGACCGCCAAATCGCTGCGACCGGCAGACCGTTCGCAGCCGTTCACGGTTCTCGCGCTGATGCCGCGCATGCTTTTCGCTGACCACAGGCTGCCCGCTTTCGATCGCCACAGTTCCTCTTTAGAATCTCGCCGCGTCCGGTGGGTGACCTGCCCGCCGCTGCGAATGGAATTCACCACGAGCCTGCATCACACGGAGACTGTTCATGCGTCTAGCCACCCTGCAAACTGAGACCGGTCCCCGTGTTGTCGGCGTCGCACTCGATGGCCGCTACATTGATCTGTGCCAGATTGACGCGAAGCTTCCGTCGACATTGAAGGCGATCCTTTCCGCCGATCAGGGATTGATGGCTGCGGCCAACGCATTGGCCGCCGGGTTGGCGAAGGGTCCGTTCGTGACGGGTCGGTTGCTCGCTCCGATTGCCGATCCGGGCAAGGTGATCTGCATCGGCCTCAACTATCGCGATCACGCACTGGAGACGAACTCGCCGATCCCGGAGGAGCCGGTCGTGTTCAACAAGTTCCCTCAATGCGTCGTTGGTCCCGACGATGCCGTCGTGCTGCCCAGGGTCGCTCACGAAGTCGATTACGAAGCGGAGTTGGTGGTCGTGATCGGCAAGCGGGGAAAGAATATTTCCAAGGCGAACGCGATGCAGCACGTGGCCGGATACACGGTCGGCAACGATGTGTCGGCTCGCGACTGGCAGAAGGGACGGCCGGGCGGCCAGTGGCTGCTGGGGAAGACTCCCGACACGTTTGCACCGACCGGTCCGCATCTGGTGACCGCCGATGAGATCGATCCGAGTAACCTGAGAATTGGCCTGCGACTCAACGGCCAAACCATGCAAGACTCCTCCACGCGCGAGTTGATTTTCGGCGTCGACGAGTTGATTGCTCATGTCTCGCAACTGGCGACTTTGCAACCTGGCGACCTGATCTTCACGGGGACACCGCCGGGAGTTGGTGCGGCACGCAAACCGCCGGTCTTCATCCAGGCAGGCGATCGCATGGAGGTCGAGATCGAAAACGTCGGCGTGCTCGTCAACCCGGTGGTTGCGGAAGCCGACTGAGGATGAAGCCGGATGAGGGATGAAAGATGATGAGAGTACGCTTCATCGCTCATCCTTCATCCTTCAGTCCAGCGTGCCGTTTGAGCGGGACTCATCTGCCATGGCACTCTTGCTGAAGCCTGCACGGACCACACCCTCACGCGTCGTTCCGGCCGTCAGGGAATCGCCGGAATTGCCTTCCGGCGAGCCGCGTTTGGCAACACGATCCCGCAATTCTGTCCAGACGCTGGTCGGCTCCTGGCCGGGTTGGCGAGCGGAGGCCAGCCGGGCCATGGCCCGGACTCCTCCAGCATCTTGTCCCGCAAGAGACTTCGCCGCAGCCAGGCATTGCCAGTCCCGATCGGAGGCCTCGCGCTGCTCGATCGCGCGGCCAAGATAGTTGGCGGCATCGGCCCATCGCTCGGCGGCGGCGTAGGCCAGGCCGAGCCGCCATTCCGCATCGGCTCGTTGTTCGCACGTCGACGGCGCTGTCGGCAGCGCGTCGCGCAGCAACGGGCAGGCTTGATCGGGATGACCGCGCTGGATGTGAACCTCCGCCAACTCGAAGCGAACGTCCAGTCGATCCGGCACGAGTTGCAACAGTCGAACATACGACGCGAGCGCGTCCTCGTACTGTCCGCGTGCGGCATCGGATCGGGCCTTCACGAACAGCGCATCGATCGATTGAGGATCCAGTCGCAATGCGACATCGGCCGCCCGCGCGGCTGCCGCCGGGTTCTCGTTGTTCCACAACAGCGTCGCCTGCTGCGTGCGCAGTTTTGCGTCGTGAGGATGCAACTGAACCAACTCGGACAGTTCCTCCAGTGCCTCGCCGTGACGCCCCGCCTCCCACATCGCTTCGGCCAGTTGTCGCCGTGTCTCGACATCTTTGGGTCGATGCCGAATCGCTTCGTCCAGCAACAGTTCGGCCTGATCCGGCCAACCCTGAGTCCGCGCCTCGCGGGCCTGCTCGCACAAGGAGCCGCATTTTTCGGAGCGTCGCGTGATCTTCTGCTGAATCGCGGCACATCCCATGGGGGACACGCTCAGCCAGGTCAGCACAACGATCCCGACCACACGCAGGAGTCTCGTCCCAGACCGCGGTCGCCGAACCGGTCGCTCCGCGCACCGGCAGCTTCTCCGCTTCTGCTTACAGGCGGTTCGAGGAGCAGTCGACGGCTCGAAGACGAAGCGAGACGGAGGCATGAGCATTCAGAAGTTGCGGGGAAAAACCTCGACGAAGTGGGCCGGGACCGTAACAGGTAATGCTGATTCCGACTAGACGACTTGGGGGCAGTCAAGCTGCCAAACAGGATTTTATCGATCCCGGGCAATCGCAAACTTCAACGAATCGGCCGGAAGATCGCCTCGGACCGGCCATCTCGTGGCAACCCGATTTCATTCCTTGACTTTAGCCTCCAGATGACGTTTATTACGCCTCACCTTTGGCCCCCATCGTCTAGAGGCCCAGGATGCAGGATTCTCAGTCCTGACACGCGGGTTCGAATCCCGC
Source organism: Planctomycetota bacterium (assembly GCA_038040225.1). GTDB lineage: Bacteria > Planctomycetota > Planctomycetia > Planctomycetales > Planctomycetaceae > Schlesneria. The sequence continues at coordinate 7,306 of JBBPIS010000128.1, read as the reverse complement.
TGGGGGTATCTTTTGGGTTCTCGCAACCCCCTTGTTTTGTAGAAGTTTCCTGCAAGACAAGGGGGTTTACGTTTTCGTCTGCCAAGCTATGCGGCGTCTTGCGGGGCGATTCAGGCGGTTGCTGTGCCGCAATCTGTGCCGCCTTGGCGAAATCCTTGTCGCGGACTTCCAAATAGTGGGCGATCGCGACTTTTGCGGAATCTCCCAACCACCGCACGACGACGTGGATGGCGGGCTTTCCTTGAAATGTCGTTCGCTTGAATCCTCTGGTGTTCTCGTCTGGATCGGCGTCGCTGACATTGACCTTCCAACGCCAAATGGGTTCCCACGTCATTTCGTTGCACTTCAAGATCCAATAGACCACCTTGAACAGGCCGAGATGCTCGTAGAAGGCTTCCGTTGAGATCTGAGTCGGAAACTCTGGCTAGCGATGTTCGCGATGGCTTGGAGTCGAGTTGACATGGTCGAAATATCCCGCGCGAATGCTTAGACAACCAATTGAACTTCCATTAGCATTTTCGGGGTGAATCCGCGAATTGATCATTGTCTTTAATCACCAGGAGGTACGGCATGCCAATCAGATTCGAATGCTCGGATTGCGGCACGGCTTTGAAGGTGAAGGAACAGTCCATTGGCCGCAAGATTCGGTGTCCGCATTGTGATGCGGTCAATCAGGTTCCCGCTGAAAATGGGGGATCGGACGACGACGATGATGACGATGTCGTGAGTCGAACCCGGTCGTCTTCAACTTCTTCGCGCTCGAAACAGTCTCGACGCAGTCAACCTCGTCGAAGCCGAACGAACGATGACGATGGGTTGGAGGAATTGCCTCAATCGCCGAGACGGAAAAAGAAAAAGGCTTCCCAGAAATCGGAGTCTGGCTCGGGCGGCAAGGTTCCGGTTTGGGCGATTGTGGCCGGTTCCAGTCTGGCTGGCGTATTGATGATTGCGGTGATCGTGTTCATTGCGACGAAGCCGCCCGCTCAAGCAACGAATGCGCAAGTCGCCGGCGGAGGCCAGGCAAAGCCGTCTGAGAAAGCGAAAGTTGTGCAGGCTCAAGTGGACGGGCCCGGTGCCAAGTTTCGGATGAAGTTTGAGATGCCGTTGAATTGGACGAGCGAAGGAAGCATTGAACACGAACGGTGGCCGTGGGCAACGATGAAAGGACAGGGCCAGGTGATTAAGTTTTCGTCCAATCGGTCTCTCGTGGGTGGAGCGGAAACGATGACCACCACCAGCAAGGGGGGGCCAGGTGAAATGCTGAAAATGTCTCATACCCTTCGTCGCGGTAAGTTGCAGGTCGAGAACACCGATTGGGTGGAGGGCGAACTGAGCGTTCACGAGGGGAAGCGGGGACCAGTTATCTGGAGCGACTACGAATACAAAGGTGTGTTTGGTAAAGGATACGGAGTTCGCTGTACCGTCATCGGCCCTGTGCTGCCGTGCACCTTAATGCTCGAGTGCCCTCAGTCAGCTCGCGACAAGTGGCGTCCGACACTGCTGGGGATCGCGGAGTCGATCCACTTTGTCGCACTCAACGAAAACGGCCAGGAAGAGCGTGATGATTTTGAGATCGGGCCAGGCGACAAGATGCCCAACGCCGACCAGGCGGAAATGGATGGCGACCCCGAAGATAAGCCGTAAATCAACTGAGCACGTGAACCGGCGATTGAAACTGTTTTTCTATTTCGGCGATGAACAGCTGGTTTGCAATTCAACTGTGCCTCATTCCGTGCTGCTCTCACCAAGATCCTCAGTTTTCGACATAGCATCACGCGAGAATTCGAATCCCGCTGGGGGTTGACCGAAATTGGAAAACCCCTTGTTTTGCAGGCTCTCGCTGCGAGACAAGGGGTTCTTTTTTCGCCCCAAACCAGGACTTTGACGTACGGCGTGCGATCCTGATCGGTCGGTGTCGCCCGTTGGACGGATCTGACTGTTGCTTCCCGTTCCCGGTTTGGTCGCGATTCCGCTCGAAGTTGCCTTGGTTCCAGCGGCTCTCGATCATCAGTTGGACTTGGCCGGCGGATCGAACGGTTCGAGGAACCAGACTCCGGGGCTGGTTGTGATCAGCGGAACGGGCGGGAACGTGTCACCGGCGAGTTCGGTCAAGGCCCAGCGCAGAACCAACCCCGTCTGCTCGTGAGGCGACTTCTGCTTGGTGTAAGCCCGAAGCGTTTCGGCTTGAGAGACCGCCTTCATGCGAGCCAAGGCCACGGCCGAGGTCTGGCGAACCATTTCGATTTCCGGTGGGAATGTTCCGGGGTCGATGACGCGGCCGATCAGTTTCTCGGCCAGCGAAGTGTCGGGGGTTCCCTCATGCAGCCAGCCCAGCACCCAGATGGCCGTTCCGCGTGAGAAGGTTCCCATCGACTTGTCGGTCAGGCCCGGCTTCGGCACGTACTTCAGCAGGAGCGGCTCGGCGGGAGAGTACTTCATCCGACCAAAGCCCTCGAACAGATGTCCGACCTGCGCGTCGAGCGCGTTTGGTTCTCCAGTCGGCCGAAGGTCTGTCTGTCGGGTCGCCTTGTCGAGCATCGCAGGCAGCGTTTCCAGAACCTCCAACCGGCGCAGACCCCAGGCCGTGGCGATCATGACTTCCGGTCGCTTCGATTCGAGCAACTCGACGAGTCGTCCGGCGGCCGGCTTGTGATCGAGTGCTGCCAGCAACAGGGCGGCCTGTTCCTGACCGCGCCAACCGTCGCGAGACAGTTCCTGCATGGCGGCCACTCGGATGGGTTGACTGAGTTCCGCAGTCTGTTCCAGGCGGAAGAGTGCTTCGCGAATCTCGCCGCGCACCTGAGGATGCGGGTCGTCCAGGAGTCGCGCGAGGGACGGCATCCGCTCCGGCGTCGGCCGTTGAATGTAGGAGGCGGCACCTTGTTGACGAACATGCGGATCGGGGTGACTCAGCGCCGACTCGGCGAGGGGCAGGACCAGGCTCGGGTCAATCTCGTTGAGTCGGGCGAGCGCTGCCGAGGCCACTGACGGCTCGGCGTCGCCCGCCATCTTGATCAGCAGAGTTTGAGACGCGTCATTTGAATGTCTGGCCAACAACCGGACCGCGCAGACTCGATCCACGACGGACGAGCCCTGCGCCGTGTTTGTCAGGCGTGTGACATCCGGCTCCAACCCCTGGTCGGCCAATCGACCCGCGGCGGTGGCCGATTCGAGTCGGATGTCGGGACGTTGGAGTTTGTCCAGAACCAGCTTCCTGACGCCGACCAAGGCTTTGATTTCGTTCACGCGCGCCAGACCACGAATGGCCAGGACTGTCTCCCGTGGTCGCGTCGACCGATTCTCCAATCGATCGAGCCAGACGGAGCGGATCGGTTGAAAGTCCCATTCCGCGAGAGCCGGCTCGATCAGTTGTCTCAACTCCGCGTCGTGGTGCTGGGCGGCCTCGAACAGGGACGGAGCCGCGTGGGTGGCTTTCAGTGCCATGAGCGCCCGGGCCGCTGCGAACCGGGTTGCCGGCAGCGAACCATCGGCCGTCAGGAGTTTCGTCAGGACGGGAACCGCTTCCTCCATGCCCGGAAGACCCACCTCGTGAGCCTTCGCAATCGTGTCGGCCGCCATCCGCTGCATGTCCTGTTCGGGACGTGACAATGCCTCCAGCCACAACTGCTTGAACCGGGGTGACCAGACTTTCAACGGCTCGGGCACGCGAAGTTCCGGATCCTTGTCCATGAGGAACTCGGGACGGATCTCGGCGCGGGCCACCTTCGGCACAATCAGACTGGAGAGGAGCAGCAACCAAAGCAGGCGTGGCATGACGGCAACTTTCGTTATTCAGCCGAGGGCAAATTCACGTGAGAGCAGGTCCAACCGAGAGCCATAGTCCCCCAAACAGCCTTTTTTACCGTCCGGCGACGCCAACCAACTCTCCAGAAGCCTTTTTTAAGGTCCGTCAGCGCCAACCGACTCCAAAAAAGCCTTTTTTGCCGTCCGTCAGCACTAACCAACTCCAAAAAAGTCTTTTTTGACCTCCGTTAGCGCTAACGGACTCTAAAAAAGCCTTTTTTGCGGTCCGTCAGCACTAACCGACTCCAAAAAAGCCTTTTTTGACCTCCGTCAGCGCTAGCGGGGTCGCGAGATACGATAGGTCTGGACGATCAGCACGATCAACGAAACAACCGACGCGATTCCGAGAAACCACCAATTGGCGGGAATCAAACTGTAATCCTGAAAGCCGGGGAGACGAATCACCGACAGCGCCGCCGCGATCGGATTGAGTTGCAGGGCACGCTCGACTACATCGTGCCCGAACGGTGCGTCGCGTCCCAACCAGACCAGCATCGGAACCGCACAGATCCCCAACAGGACGGAGTAGGCGGCGGCCGTGGCGGTCGCCGTGCGAGAAAACAGGCTGCCGACCGCCGCACTCAACAGCATCGCGAAGACCGCGGTGGCGACGAGACAGATCACGACGCGCTGGACCTGGAGCTCCATCCCCGGTTCGATGTAGACCATCACGACGTAGCCCGGGAGCGTCGCACAGAGGATCAATGCGAGAGGCAACACCACACTGAGGAGCTTGCCCCAGACGATCTGCATCGTGGACAGCGGCGTCATCTGGAGCAGTTGCCAGCCGCCACTTTCCACTTCCTGACTGAGCAGGCCCGATGACAGACTGGGGGTGATGAGCACGATCAGCGCCACCTGCATCACCACCAGAATGCTGCCGATGGTTTCCACACCCCAGTCGAGAGTTCCGGCGGTCGTGGCATAGGTCAACGCCAGCGACAGCACCGCGCAGACCGCCACCAACCGCAGCAGCCAGTGCAGGCGGCCGAATCGACGGCAGCGAAACTCCTTGACCATCACCGGATTGGTCAGTGAGCCGATCCCGTGCGAGCGGCGCTGAGGATCCACGAGAAAGAAGATTCGTCGAACCGTCTGCACCTGCCACGATTGATCGTTGCTGATTTTTCCGGCGGGCCGGGCCTGGTCGAAGATGGTGTGGTTGAGACGCATCACGGTCAGCAATGCCGCCACGATCGCGATCACCAGCGAGGCGATGGCGAATCGTCCGGGAACGTCGGTGGTCGAGATCAGGCCGCTGCCGCCGACATCACCCGCCGACAGCAATGACATGAGCGCCGCGAACGGGGACAGCGTCCGCAGATGCTCGCTCACATCGGCCATGTATCCCTGAGTCCCCTGAAAAAAGTAGTGTGGTCCGAGCGACAGCACACCCAGCCCGAGCACCGACGCGTAGGTCCATCGGACGGCGGCGTCGGTCGAGTTCGCGTGACTGCTGATGAGCAGTCCCAAGGTCAGGTACTGAATCGCCACCAGCGCGAGGAGCCCGTAAACGGCGCACAGAAGTTTGGCGGACAGGCCTCCCATCGCGTAGCAAGCGCTGGCGGCAGGCAGACTCAAAGCGAGGATCATTCCCGCCAGAGCCATCACGGCCAGCAGCTTTCCCAACAGGAGTCGCCACGGTCCGAGTGGCGTGTTGAGCAACAAGGCCAGCGTCCCCTGTTGCTTCTCGTGCACGATGTTGGTGGCCGGAAAGACCGGCAGCAACAGGAGCAGCATCCCCAGCAGGCCGAACGAAAAGAGCCGGAAGACCTGTTGAGCCCGAACGCCCGACAAGGCGACTCGCGCGTCGGTCGGCCAGCGCACGGCGACGAGCAGCGCAAAGAAGCCCACCAGTCCAATCTGGAGCAGCAACATCCGTCGCTGGCGCAGCACGGTGATCAGTTCGCGATGGACGAGCGCACTAAGCATGGGCTCGTCCTCCGGACACGGGCGGGGTGTCGCCCGCAGGTTCCGTGGCCCGAGCGAACGTCATGAAGGCCTCTTCGAGATCCGTCTGCACCTCACGAAACTGCGTCACGCGGATGCCCGATTGAACCAGCCGAGTCAGGACATCTCCCAGTTCGGACTCTTGTCGTGCCGTGCGGAAGCGAACCGTCGCCTCCTGAGCCACCTCCACCACTTCGGCGTCGGCTTCGATGATTTCGCGGATCGTCTGGGCCGCTGCGGAGACCTGATCTGCCGAAGCGAGAGTGGCCTCCATCGTGCGGCGCTGACTGACCTGTCGTCCGATCTCTTCCACGGTTCCAAAGGCTCGCATCTTTCCGTGAGTCAGAATCGCGACGCGGTCGCAGATGCGGGACAGCTCGGGAAGGATGTGGCTCGTGACCAACAGCGTCTTGCCGAAGGCCGCCAGCCGGATCATCAGGTCGCGCATCTCGATGCGCGCCTGGGGATCGAGTCCATTCACGGGTTCGTCCAGGATCAGCACCTGCGGATCGTGCAGCAGCGTCCGGGCCAGTCCGACTCGCTGCTGCATGCCGTGGCTGAGACTCACCACGTACTTGTCGCGCATGTAGCCCGTGCCGGTGATGTCCATCACTTCCTCGATGCGCTGGATGCGGTCACGACGCCGGATTCCAAAGGCGGCTCCAAAGAAGTCGAGGTATTCGCGGACGCGCATGTTGTCGTAGGCACCAAACGTGTCGGGCATGTAGCCGACCAAACGCTTGATTTTGTGGGAGTCTCGGACGCAGTCGGCCCCCGCGATTGTCGCCGTTCCGGCGGTCGGTCGAATCAGCCCGACGAGAATCTTGATCGCCGTTGTCTTGCCGGCACCGTTCGGGCCGATCAGCCCGAGAATCTGCCCGGCATAGAGCGTGAGCGTCAGATCGTCGAGCGCCGTGAACGTCCCGTATTTCTTGGTCAGCCGTTCCATGACGACGACCGGTTTGTCGGATGCCATTCATCATTCCTCGGTGGAAGTTCCGGTGGGCCTCGCCCACAACTGCAAGCCCAGTGATTCGATCCGCCAGTAGTTGATCTTCGTGTCTTGACCGCCTTGCGTGTGGGTCAGCTCGGGCCGGCTGGGATCGCCCGCGTTCAGACCGAGAACCAGTTCGCCGGCCTCCGAAATCTGAAGCAGCTTGGAATCGGCGATCTCAACCACGAGCTGGCCGACGGGATCGGTGATCGTCTGAATCGTTTGAGCGGCACCGTCACGCCGTCCCAACAATTCAAATCGACCCACCGGACCGGCGACCTGGATGACGACCCGGGCCCGGCTGACGGCCACGGGCAGCAATTCGTGAGGGATTTGAAAACGGAGCCATGTGGAACTTGGTTCGGCGCGCTCCTGCCACTCCTTCAATTTGAAGTTCCACAGGGCGGACGGGGGCTTGCCATCGGGAGCGTTGGTATTTCGGTAGGACATCCACGGCGCGGGGATGACGATCTCCCCGCTGTCGAGTGGCCGCTCCAGAACGAGCGGAATGGCGATCAGCGTCGAGCCCCTCGAACCAAGACCGTCACCAAAATGAAA
>JBBPIS010000127.1:0-23571 GCA_038040225.1 Planctomycetota bacterium | reverse complement strand
GTGGAGGGGGTTGGTCCGAAGATCGTGATGCAACTCGCGTCGCAAATGCCCCCCTCGCTCGATGCCAGTGAAATCGAAACCGCCGAACCGTACCGAGTCCTCGCCACGCCGGAGGGTCACCTGCCCGAAGTCGCCTACTCGGTCCTGCTCCCGCCGGAGTACTCGCCGCATCACAGCTATCCGCTGCTGATCGCCCTTCGTTCGCGGGGCCGCACGAACGACGAACTGCTGCGCTGGTGGGGAGGTCAGGCCGATTCTCCCGGCCCGGCGATGAAGCGCGGGTACATCGTGATCGCTCCCGAGTACGCCGACGAGAGGCAGGCCGACTACACCTACAACGTCGCGGTCCACCAGACGGTGATCGACTGTTTGCGCGACGCGCGGCGGCGGTTCAGCGTCGATTCCGACCGAGTCTTTCTCGCCGGACATGGCATGGGAGCGGACGCGGCCTTCGACCTCGGGATGTCTCACCCCGACGAGTTCGCCGGAGTGATTCCGATCGGCGGCGACTGCAACCTCTATCCGAAGGCCACCTACGAGAACGGCAGGTATACGGCGTGGTATGTCGTTGGCCGGGGCTTCGGTAACGAGGCCCCCGACCGCAACAACTACGGCGTGTTCGACGAGATCTTAAAACGTGGTGCCCGGTTCGACTTCATGTTCGTTTCGTACCTCGGCCGGGGATTGGACGGATACCTCGAAGAGCTTCCCAAGGTGTTCGACTGGATGGATCTGCACCGCCGCGCGGCGCCGCCTCAAGTCCTGAAAATGGAATCGCTGCGCAAGACCGACAACCGGTTCTTCTGGGTGACAGCCGTCGATCTGCCGCGCACCACGGTCTTGCCACTGCCACCCGGAGCCGGCACTCGTGTCAACAAGATGAACATCGAGGCGAGCGTGAATGTCGGCAACGTGCTGACGTTTGAATCCGCCACCGAGAAATTCACCGTGCGGTTCCTGCCCAATCTGATCGACTTCGACAAGCGAGTCATCGTCCGCACGAAGGGCCGACAGAAATTCAACGGCTTCATCACACCCGATAGCCAGGCAATCCTCGAAGAACTGCGTCTGACGGGCGACCGCGCGCGACTGCCGCTGGCCACGCAGCAGTTCTGACGAGTTGACGGTTGAGGGTTGAGGGTTGAGGGCAAGCAGCCAAACCGATGAAGGCGAACCGCCCGTCGCGAACTCGCTCAACCGCTTTGGGCGGTCTCGCCGTGACCGCTCGATTCGTGGGTGTCGATGTCGCGCGTGGGCGATGTCTGCAGCTCGACGTACGTGCCCGGTTTGATTTGCGGGCCGGTCTTGTATTGCTCGAGGATCGACTGGATCAGCGGGGCCTCGATCGTTTCCTTTTCGAGTAGCTCGCGCGTCAGATGTTCCATCGCGGGCCGTCGAGAATCGAGGATCTCGCGCGCGGTCACGTAGGCCGCGTCGATGATCCGCCGCACCTCGAGGTCGATCTCGCGGATCGTCTCTTCGCTGTGCGAGTAATCGGACGAGCCGACCGAGCCCATCAGAAACGCGCTCTTGCGCGATTCGCTGTAGTGGACGCGGCCGAGTTTGGGACTCATGCCGAATTCCGTGACCATGCGCCGCGCCATGTCGGTCGCCCGTTGCAGATCGTTCGCCCCGCCGGTCGAGCATTCCTGGTAGATCAGGTCTTCGGCCGCGATCCCTCCCAGCAAACTGCAGATGCGGTTGAAGAGTTCCGTCTGCGTCGAGAGTTGCCGGTCGTCCTCGGGCCGATGCAGTGTGTAGCCGAGCGCCCCCAGGCCGCGCGGGATGATCGAGACCTTGTGGACCGGATCGAGATGCGGCAGCGAACAGCCGACAAGCGCGTGGCCGATCTCGTGCCAGGCGACTCGCTGCTTGACATCCTCGGGTATCACGCGGTTGGTCTTTTCGAGACCCGCCACGACCCGCTCGAAGCCCTCCTCGAACTCGGCATTCGTCACGGCCGACTTGTTCTTGCGCGCGGCCAGCAGCGCCGCCTCGTTCACCAGATTGGCCAGGTCCGCACCCGCAAAGCCCGCGGTGAACTTGGCCAGATACTTCAGGTTCACGCTGTCGTCCGTTTTGATCTTCTTCGCGTGGACCTTCAGAATCGCCTCGCGCCCCTTGATGTCCGGGCGGTCGACGAGCACGTTGCGATCGAACCGACCGGGCCGCATCAGCGCCGGATCGAGCGTCTCGGGACGGTTCGTCGCGGCGAGCACGATCACGCTTTGATCGGAACTGAATCCGTCCATCTCGACGAGCAGCGCGTTGAGCGTCTGGTCCCGCTCCTCGCCGCCGCCGGGTGCTCCGTGGCTGCGAACCTTGCCGATGGCATCCAGTTCGTCAATGAAGATGATCGAGGGCGAGCGTTGCCCCGCCTGTTGAAACATGTCGCGGACTCGGGCCGCTCCGACCCCGACGAACAACTCGACGAAGTCAGACCCGGACAGGCTGTAGAACGGCACACCGGCTTCCCCGGCGACCGCCTTCGCCAGCAACGTCTTCCCCGTACCGGGTGGACCCACCAGCAGCACGCCGCGCGGAATGCGGCCTCCCAGCGCCTGGTACTTGCCGGGGTTGCGCAGAAACTCGACGATCTCGCGCAGTTCTTCGACCGCTTCGTCGATTCCGGCCACGTCGTTGAACGTGATGCCGAGTTCTTCCTGGGCGTACAGCTTGCCGCGACTCCGACCGAAGGCGATCGCCGAACCGGGGCCTCCCAGCCGTTTCAGCATCGTGTACATCAGGCCCAGGCAGAGGAGCGTGAAGATCGTCAGAAACGCGATGTCGAACCAGCGAGTGACGGCCTCCTCGTAGCTCCATTTGATCTTGTTGTTGTCCAGCAAGTCGGTCAGCTTGGCTTCGTTCTCGCCCTGCATCCCGACGATGGAGACCGAAAACAGATTGGGTGTCACCTTGGATTTGACCAAATCCTTCGGCTGATCCTGAAACGTCAGGGAGCGCAGTCCAATCTTGAGCTCGTGGACGTTCGCCGAGTGCAGTTCATGTGAGGTGATTTTCGATTTGAATTCGCTGAACGACAGCGTCGCGCTGCGCCACTTGTTCGCAAACCCGAAGACGATTGCTCCGATGACGAGCAACACCAGCAGAAACCAGAACAGGTTGTTGCCCTGCCCCTTTTCGGGCTTCTTCGAGCCACCGAAAGGAAGCTGCGGCTTGGGCCGTTCCGAACCGGAGTCGTTGGAATCGGGATCGGCCATCGGCAAAGCGAGGTCTTCGCGACCGCGGCGGTTGTCGGCAGGTGAGTTCAAAGCAGGAAGGCCATCACGAGAATACGGTGGGAGGTTGCTCGGCATGCGGACAACTCTATGTGGCTGACCAGGCGCGGTCAACCAGTTCGGGGCTTCCGCTTGGGCGAGGTGCTGTCATTCAAAGGTGGTCTGACAGGAACGGAACAATTTTCTTTTCTACTCCCCTCGCCCCTTTGGGGAGAGGGGCCGGGGGGTGAGGGGCAATCGTTGCCGAGCGTCCCACTGCAATCGCCCCTCACCCCTAACCCCTCTCCCCAAAGGGGCGAGGGGAACAGGAGAAGTGATCCTGAACAAGAGAAGTCATCCTCGCGAACGAGTTCGCTGTTTTTTGTCACCGATCAAGGGCGAGGTGCCACTAGACTGCGTGGACTCGTCGTACACGAGTCCTCAGGCGACAGCAATCGGCAACCGTTTCCTCATCCGGAAGGTGACCTCATGACCGCATCCACACCGAACTTGACCGACGCGAGTCTGTGGCAGTTGACTTGCCACGATGACCGGCAGGCGTTTGAAGAACTGGTGCGGCGGCATCAGTCGGTGGTCTCGGCCGTGGCGTACAACGGGTGCGGAGACCTGACGCTGAGCGAGGACATCGCGCAGGAAACGTTCTGGGCGGCGTGGCGGGAACGAGCCGCCCTGCTCGATCCGACGCGACTCCGATCGTGGCTGTGCGGCATCGCGCGGAACCTGGCTCGAAACTCGAATCGCCGCACGGCGAAAGCCGCCTCGCAACTCGATGAGTCCCAGGAGCCAATGGCCACAACTCGCGAGCCGGCGGATGAAGCGGTCTCGCGCGAGGAAGAGATGCTCGTTTGGGAGGCTCTCGAAGAAATCCCCGAGAACTATCGTGAGCCCCTGATCCTGTTCTATCGCGAACATCAGTCGGTGTCGGAAGTGGCCGAGGCTCTCGAACTCAGTTCCGATGCCGTGAAGCAGCGTCTGTCGCGCGGACGGGAAATGCTGCGCGAGCAAGTCGCCAGCGTGGTCGAAGGGGCACTGCGACGCAGCCGTCCTCAAGCGGGTTTCACGATGGCGGTGATGGCTGGACTGACCGCGATGTCGGCGGGAACCAAAGCCGCGCTGGCCGGCACGAGTGCCGTCGGTGCCGCGTCCGCCGCGGCCGGTGCGGGAGGAGCGGTCGCCGCCATCAAGGCCGCGCCTGCCGCCGCCGTTCCCGGAGGAATGGCACTTGCGGGCACCGCTGGTCTCGCGGGCGGACTGGCCGGTTCGGCGATCGGTCTGGCGGGAGGTTGGCTGGGAACCTGGCTGCCCGCTCAATTCGCGCCGACCAACCGCGAGCGGCGGTATCAACTCCAGGTCGGCCGCCGGATGCTCGTGGTCAGCGCGGTGATGACGTTGTTGCTGACGGGATTGATGATCGTGCTCGTCACGCGAGTGTCATCCTCCTGGTTCATGGGCATCTTGTTCGGTTGGATCGTGGTGTTGAACGTGTACATCGCCATCGAAATCCTGCTGCTGGTCCGAACGATCAAACGGATCCGTGCCGAGACGCCGCCGGAGTCCGACCCGAACGACTCACCGGTGAAGGCGTACTTCCAGCAGCGAGCCACATTGGCGAACGGAGCCTCGCGCTGGGAAGGCCGCGTCTATCGCAGTCGGTCCATGCTGCTGGGCCTGCCGCTGATCGACATCAATGTGAGCGACCCGGCTTTCACACCAGACTCATCGAATGCCTCGCCTCCGCCACGGAAGTACGCGCGCGGTTGGATCGCGATCGGCGACAGAGCCGACGGCATTCTGCTGGCCATCGGGGGCGTCGCACGCGGCTGCTTCGCGTTCGGAGGCATGGCGATGGGCATCGTCAGTGGGGGAGGTGTCGCGCTGGGCCTGGTCTCGCTCGGCGGCGTGGCACTGGGAGGCATCGTCCTCGGGGGGCTGAGTCTTGGCGGGATCGCCGTCGGTGGCGGAGCCATCGGTTGGCAGGCCTGTGGTGGAGTCGCCATCGCGTGGGATGTGGCCTGCGGTGGTGGTGCTGTGGCTTACCACTCGGCCTTCGGGGGTGGAGCGATGGCTCACGACCATGCCGTCGGCGGCGGAGCGTTTGCTCTGCATGCGAATGACGAGGTCGCCAAAGCCCTCCTCGAAAACCATTGGCTGGTGCGCGGGATGAAGTGGTACGCCGCTCACAACGCTCTGATGACAGTCGCGATCGTCGCGCTGTCGATCCTGCCCGGCTGCCTCATCTCACCGCTGATGTACCGACGACGGCAGACGACACCAGCCATGTGATTTCGAGGCTCCTACCAGCGGATGGCGTAGCCGACGCCGGTAAAGAAGTCGTCGGCCGCGTCATTCAGTCCGACGCCCGCGCGGATGTCGACCTGGAAGTTCGGCGTGAACTTGTAAATGAAGCCGCCGTCGGCGTAGTGCTGTGGCTTGCCGCCGTCGGCTCCGTCGTAGTAGAAGGAGAACCATTCGACATACATTCCCAACTTCTCGGTGATCGAGTAGCCCGTCGTGAACGCCTGACTGATCTGAGTGAAGTTGTCATCGTCCTGAAACAGATACTGCAAGCCGGTGCTCCCGGCGAACGACAGATCGTCGGTGAGATCCCAGCCGTAGAGCAGGTTGAACTTCGGTTGCGTCTTGCTCGAACGGTATTCGTCGGCCCCCGTGGGAACGGAGAGGGTCGAGATCAGACACGCCTCCGGAATCCAGCCATCGGGTTTGAGTAGCGCGGTCTTGAGCCCGAGGTCCATGTCACCACCGCCCGAGCGTTTGGTGACCGTCCCCGCGCCGTGATCGACCTCGCGCTCGAAGAGGTAGCCCGCGTCCCACACCATCCGCATCTCAAAGCGCTCGGTCAGGCCGATACGCCAGACGAACTGCGGGACGGCGTGGGCCGTGGATTCAATGTCCCCGGTCCGATCGCGCACAAACGTGTAGCCGCTTTCGAGCTGCACGCGGCCGCGCGGAACCAACGAGCTGGCCTCCACGAAGTCGGGACGGTCCGTTTCCAAAGGCTCATCGTCCGACGGCAGGAACGGCGACCTGAGTCGCTCGGCGAACGACTGTGCCGACGAACGCAACTCGGCATCCTCGAAGACATCACCGACGTCGGCGGCCTCCACCACGCGCAGGGGCATGACCCACACCACAACGGCGACGGCCATCGGCCACACCCAGCTCAACGGGCCTCGCGCGGCGTTCGATCCCACATGGCGTTCCATCGCTGTTCGCATCCCTTCGCACGATGAGTCGATTCGGTTCCCGAGCCGTAACCCAACTCAGGCCCGCTCACCAGAAATGATCGACGGAAAGCAGGGGCTGCGCTCATCGTGGCCGTAAGGTTTTTGAAAGCTCAAAACCACTCCGTGCCGGGACGAACGATTAGGCAAGTTCGCTGGAACGGAACCAGCATCGAATGCATCCGTTCGAAGGGTGAACCTGCAAAACCTGCCGGTCAAATGTCACCCGACCCGCTTCTCGATCTTCGCCAGCGTGTCTTTCAGTGTGGCCGTGCGGTTGAAGACGAGGTGGTCGGGTTGGGAGTCCTTCAAGTCCACGCAAAAGTAGCCGAGTCTCTCGAACTGACAGCGGTAGCCGGGCTGGCTCGCCGCGAGAGAGCGTTCGAGTTTGGCGTCGCTGACGACTTCGAGTGACTTCGGGTTGAGATACGCCTTCCAGTCTTCGCTTTCCGGAATGTCGGCGACGTTCTCGATGCTGAAGAGGTGATCGTAGAGGCGGACTTCCGCAGTGACGGCGTGTTCGGCCGAGACCCAGTGGATGGTGGACTTCACCTTGCGGCCATCGGGTGCATTGCCGCCGCGCGTGAGCGGATCGTAGGTGCAGCGCAGTTCGGTGATCTCACCCGTTGAGGGATCTTTGACCGCCTCCTGACACGTGATGAGGTAACCGTAACGCAGTCGGACCTCGCGGCCGGGGGCCAGCCGGAAGAACTGCTTGGGCGGGTCTTCGCGGAAGTCGTCCTGCTCGATGTACAGCGTCTTTGAGAACGGGACGAGATGTGTGCCCGCCGCCGGGTCTTCCGGATTGTTGACCGCCTCCAATTCCTCGACCTGCCCGTCGGGATAGTTCGTCAGCACGATCTTGAGCGGTTTGAGAACGGCCATCGCGCGCGGGGCGTTCTTGTTGAGGTCGGCCCTGACGGCATTCTCCAACACACCCAGGCTGGTGATGCCGTTGAACCGCGTGACGCCGATCTCTTCGCAGAAGGCGCGCATCGCGGCGGGCGTGTAGCCTCGGCGGCGGATGCCCGCGATGGTCGGCATGCGCGGATCGTCCCAGCCCGAGACGGAATTCGTCTCGACCAGTTCGAGCAGCTTGCGCTTGCTCATCATCGTGTGCGTCAGGTTGAGCCGCGCGAACTCGATCTGTTGCGGGTGGTAGAGGCCCAGCGCGTCGATCAGCCAGTCGTACAACGGCCGATGGTTCTCGAACTCCAGCGTGCAGATCGAGTGCGTGACCCCTTCGAGCGAATCGCTGTAGCCGTGCGTGAAGTCGTACAGCGGATAGATGCACCACGTGTCGCCGGTGCGGTGGTGATGGGCGTGACGGATCCGGTAGAGGAGCGGGTCGCGCATGGTCATGTTGGGATGCGCCATGTCGATCTTCGCACGGAGGACATGCGCCCCGTCGGCGAATTCTCCCGCCCGCATCCGGCGGAAGAGGTCGAGATTTTCGGCGACGGACCGGTCGCGATACGGATTGTGCCGCCCTGCCTCCGTCAGCGAACCGCGCTGGGCGCGGACCTCTTCGGTCGTCGAACTGTCGATGTACGCCAGCCCCTTCTCGATGAGCTGCTCGGCATATTGATAGAGCGTCTCAAAGTAGTCGCTCGCGTAGAAGAGGCCATCCCACTCGAAGCCCAACCAGCGGACGTCGTCCATGATCGAGTCGACGTACTCGACATCCTCCTTCGTCGGATTCGTGTCGTCGAACCGCAGGTTGCACTTCCCGCCATACTGTTTCGCAAGACCAAAGTTCAGGCAGATCGACTTGGCATGCCCGATGTGCAGGTAGCCGTTCGGCTCGGGCGGGAACCGAGTATGCACTCGTCCACCGAATCGTCCCGACTGAGCGTGCTCAGCAATGATGTCGTGAATGAAATTGGTGGGGGCGCTGGTGACGGGGCCATTCGTGGCCGGGGTCTCTTCCGTGGACATGATGATCCTCTTTCTCCAAGACATGGGCCGAAGCGATTGGATTTCCGACCCGGTTCTTTAACTACGATGCAGCGAGCATGCTGACCACATCGGCGGGCAGCATCACGGGGATCGGGCTGAAATCGAAGCCCGTTACGTCGCGAGTGGTGATGGTCTCCACCTGCGCCGCAACGGCGCAAACGACTTGCAGGTTGTCTTCAAAATCCGACCCGTCCAGTTGTGCCGCCGCCAACAACTCGGCACGACCAATGGGGACAACGGTGAGATTCTTGAGACAGGCCCTGATCGCTGCCCAAGCACGGTGGCGTCCCCCTTGGCGGTGGATCACATAGAACAGGTCCGTCACCGAATTCGCGCTGATGAATAACTCAACCTTTCCCTCGCGCTGCGCTCTGAGTAACTCACGAGACTGAGCCATCCAAGGCTCACGGCGCAGGAGAAAGTCCAGCACGACGTTGGTATCGACGAGAACCCTCATCAGCCGTACTTCCTCATGCGTTCTTCTTCCAGCCAGCGTTCCACTTCCTCATCCGAAGGAGGCGGAGCATCGGTTGCCAAGCAGCCTTCAAGCTCCTCCAGAGTGAGTTCGTCGCCTGATATTTCCTCGGCTGCTGCCAGCATTTGACGAATCTGCTCCACCGAGACGACGGAACGCGCCACGGACTGGGCGGGGACAATCGTTGCCGGGGTCTCGTCGAGATGATCGAGCACGCGTCTCGCCAGTGACAATTGTCGCTCGCGAGGCCACGTCAAAACGACATGCAACACCGAGTCGATTTGCGTCAATTCAGCCGTTGTCATCACTTCACCTCTGCTGTTCCTCGAACAATCAATCGTGGTGCATCTCGGGCTTCTGTTCGGGCAGGAAGAAGCTCAGGATGACACCGGCCACGTAAACGAACAGGGCGACCCCCGCCGCTGTGTAGGCGAACTTCATCGGTGGCGAGCCTCCGGGGGTGGCCTCCAACCCGGCGATCGTGGCCGTCACCCACGCGAACGATGTTCCGATCATGCGACCGCCAATGTTGGCCGCGAAGCTTTCGCCGGTACCCCGCAAATGGACGGGGTAGGCTTGAGGCAGGTAGTTCCCCCAGAAGCTGAACTGCGCGACAGTGAACAGACCCGCGATGAGGACGCCGATCGACATCGTTGTCACCGGCAGCTTGCCCAGCAGCATGAAGTCGAGATTGATGGTGAAGAACGTCTGGTTCTCGACCAGCAGGAAGCAGGCGAAGATCGCCGGCATGAAGATCAGCCCGGGGACTTGGAAGATTCGCAGCAGGTTGCGGCGGCTGGCAATTCGCACGGCGAACAGCGCGAGCAGGAACCGGCCCAGCAATCCGCCGATCTCCTGCATCTTCGTGTACTGCGACGCCACCTTCTGTTCGATCGCACGCGTCTTGGCCATCACCGCCTTCTTCGCCGCGACCGGATCCTTCGGCAGTTCCAGTTTGGCGACTTCGGCCGCCACAGTGGCCTTCACGTCGGCCAGGCCCGGCACGATCTGAGGCAACTGCTGAATGGCTCCGAAGGCCGCGCCGTAACTGCATGCAAACATCAGGGCCGTCACGATGGTCGTCTTGCGCAATTCCGGTGAGAAGATTTCGGCGATGCTCGGCCGGCGCAGTGTTCCCGCCGTTCGCTTCTTCTCCCACACGGGCGACTCCGGCAGGAACGGGCGAATCAAAATCAGCGGGATCGCAGGGATCAAACCCGACATGAGCGTATAGCGCCACGCCTCGTGCTGATGATCGGGAGCGACCGAACCGACGAGGCCGGTCAGGAATCCGGGCACGGCGATCGTGAACCACTTGCTCCCGTACGTTCCCGCCAGTTCGTTGGCGATCGCGACGAGCAGCCCGCCGACGGACGAGAACGCCTGCGTGTAACCCAAGACCTTTTCACGCTGGTGAGGATTCGGAAACAGTTCGGCCAGCCACGCGACCGCGGCGACGAACTCGACGCAGACGCCGATGAAGGTCGTGCAGCGCAGCACCAGCAGCATCCAGATGTTCGTCGAGAACCCGGCGAAGAAGGCCGAGAACGCATACAGCAGGATGCTCCACGTCAGGACTCGGCGGCGACCGAGGCGATCGGTCAGGTAGCCTCCCAGCATTCCGACAATCCCGCCAACAAACGCCGGAATGTAGAACAGTCGACCCACCCACATCTGGAACTCCGGAGTACCCGGAGCCGCCCCGGTCAGCTCCATCAGCGCGGGCCGCATGATGAGGGGCAGCATCAGCAATTCGTAGATGTCGAACGCGAAGCCGATGGCGGCGATGACGCAGATCAGCCACTGAGTCGAGGTCAGGCGTGGTGGCTGTTCGAGGGGGAGCGAGGACATGCCGATCTCCGGGGTGATGAGCCGTGGCGCTGGCGGGGCGGGCGAATCGCAAAGCCTTGCGAAACAAGGGTCGCAGTGTATGCCCGGTCCTACAGTGGAGCAACCGACCTCCGCGCAGGACATGATCCCCAAACGACTCGGCAATCCACCGTGTTCGGTCGAGTGCCGAACGGCCTGCGCTGTGGTAGAACGTCACTCCATTCGTCGCACGCGCGGTGAAGACGATCTCAAGCGGACTTTCCTCTTTTGGAGAATTGCATCATGCGAGTTGCCTCACTGTCTCTCTTCGCCCTCGTCCTCGGTTGGGCCGCGCACGCCGTCGCTCAGGATCACGATGCCGTCAAGCCGGTGCCGAAGGATGGCAACTGGATGAAGCGGCACGATGCGTTCAACGCACGGATCAAGATGGGGAATGTTGATCTGCTGTTCATCGGCGACTCGATCACTGATGCGTGGAGCGGACCGGGCAAGGCCGTGTGGGCCGAGAAGTATGCGAAGCGCAACGCGGTCAACCTCGGCATTGGCGGCGACCGGACTCAGCATGTCTTGTGGCGGCTCGACAACGGCAACATCGAGGGGATCAAGCCGAAGCTCGCCGTGATCATGATCGGCACGAACAACGCGGGGTCGGGTCAGAACACGTCCGAGCAGATCGCCGACGGCATCACGGCCATCGTCAAGAAGCTGCGCGACAAGCTGCCCGAAACGAAGATCCTGCTGCTCGGCATCTTCCCCCGCGGTGCCGACGACAACGATCCGAAGCGCCAGCTCAACATGAAGGCCAACGAGATCGTCGCCAAACTGGCCGACGGCAAGATGGTTGAATACCTCGACATCGGTCCGAAGTTCCTCGACGACAAACGGGTGTTGAGCAAGGAGGTGATGCCCGACCTGCTGCATCTCACCCCGGCCGCCTACCAAACCTGGGCCGATTCGATCGAAGCCCACGTCGCCCGCATGATGGGCGAAGCGAAGTAAAGGACCGGCGTATCAATTCAGTGTTCCCTCGTGGCGGGTGCTGCCAGCATCCGAACCGACGCTGGCAGCGTCGGCCACGACAGTTATTCCTGCGCCGGAGCAGAGTGTCCCGGGCGCTGCGAGCGTCCGGGACACTGTTTCCAACAACACCATCACAACGGCTGGGGTCGGGCACTTGTCTCTCACGACGCCTGACGCATGCGCAGCGTGGGCTTTTCGAGCGTGACGACCGTGTTCGGAGGAATGCTTTCGTAAACCGAGGCACTGGCACCGATGACCGAGTTCCGGCCAATTGTGGTCTTGCCGCCGAGCACCGTGGCATTGGCGTAGACGACGACGTTTTCTTCGAGGGTGGGATGTCGTTTTGAGTTGCGGACCAGATTGCCCTGCTCGTCCTTGGCGAAGCTGAGCGCACCGAGTGTCACGCCCTGATAGATCGTCACTCCGCTGGCGATCTCCGTCGTGGCTCCGATCACGACGCCCGTACCGTGGTCGATGAAGAACGAGGGGCCGATGGTCGCTCCGGGATGAATGTCGATCCCCGTCCGACTGTGGGCGCACTCGGACAGCATGCGCGGGATCAGTGGTACCTGCAGGCGAAACAGTTCGTGCGCGAGGCGATACACCGTGACCGCCTCCAGACCCGGATAGCAGAAGATGATCTCATCGAGATTCCCGGCGGCGGGGTCTCCGTCGAACGCGGCCTGCACATCGGTTGCCAGAGTGCGGCGGATGGCGGGCAGCGTTTGCAGGAACTGGATCGCCTTCTCCTGACCGACCGCTTCAAAATCGGGTTGAACCTCGCCGCAGTCCAACCGATTCTTGCGACGGAAGTCGTGCCGGAGGGCGCGGGCGATCTGCTGAGTCAGGCGATCGTGCAACCCGTCGATCAGGTCTCCGACGTAATACGTCACGTTGCCGAAGTGCAGATTCTGCCGCCTGCGGTAACCGGGAAACAGAATCTCCTGCAAATCGTCGGCGATGCCGATGACCGCCTCGATGCTTGGCAGGGGGCAGTGGCCAAGGTGGTTGGTCGTCTCGATTTCCTGATACGTATCGACGATCCGGTCCGTCAGTTCCGGAAGCCGATCCTTGAGACGGATGTCTGTCGCCATGAGACGCGCCTTGTGTGAGATCTCTCAGACTGGAACCTGCGAGGGCAGTATTGCCTCCCGAGACCGCGAAGGAAATGGTCGCCCGCCCGACCTCGCGCCTGTCACTGTGTCGCCGAACAGTCTCTGGTTGGGATCGGCGTCGTTTTCGGTGCGACTGCATCCAAAGTGAGGCTCCGCGTTCCGAGAAGGTTCGGAACGTCTGCCCCGGTTTTCGCAATCGTCAAGGTTTGCCAGGCGGTCGGTCAAATCGCAGCCGCTGTGGGGTGAGTTTGCAGCCCCCGGGAACGAATCTGGAATGGCCACCCTCTGCCCGCCGATGACCCTTCGCGTGTCGAAATACCAAACCTCAAGGACCAAACACCAATCGAATCCCAAATCTCAACTGTCAAAGACTCAAACGAAAACCAGAACGAAGACGACTGGGTTGGGATCGGTTCCCGTTTGAGGCTTTGCGATTTGGAATTTGGAATTCGATTGGTGTTTGGTCCTTGAGATTTGGATTTTCGTGGAAGGGGAAGGTCTTCGGGCATGACGTTTCGCAGCCTCTTCGTCGATGCCTTCGTCCCGCCGGTCTCATCGCAGCCCGAGTACTGGCTCGAGACGCGACGGCCCTTCTGCAATCTGGTCTTTCTGCTCCCGCTGCTGCTGGCCTACGAGATCGGTGTTTTCCTGATCGGCGGCCCCAGCGGCGATTCAGTCCGCAACGGGGCCGATGCGTGGATGAGACTCGGCCTGCAACGTCTGGGCGTCGATCTGTTGTGGCTGCTCCCCGCATTGCTGGTGGGCGCGTTGCTCTCCTGGCAGTGGGCGAGTCGCCAGCCGTGGCGCATGTCGTGGGACACGCTCGGTGGCATGCTGGCCGAGAGTCTGCTGTTCGCCTTTGTCTTGATCCTGCTCGGCCAACTGACGGACTTCTGTTTTCGACAAGCCTCGCCCCCAAGACTGCAAGTCGAGGAAACCGCTTGGAACGCCGGGTTTCTGGTCAAGCTGATCGCCTTCATGGGAGCGGGCATCTACGAAGAGTTTCTGTTTCGACTCTGCCTGATCCCGGTGACGTATGCCGCCTTGCGGGCGCTGCTCCTTCCGCATCGCTGGTCGGTCGGCGGGACCATCGTTTTGACGAGCCTGGTCTTTTCCCTGGCGCACTATCTTGGCCCGGCGGCCGACGGACAGTCGATGTCACTGCTGACGGAAGCGGTCGCCCGCGTGCAATCGAGCCGTTCGCTCTGCTTCAGTTTCATCTTCCGCACCCTGGCGGGCATGTTCTTCGCCGCGCTCTTCTTCCTGCGCGGCTTCGGGATCACGGTGGGAACGCACGCCGTGTACGACGTCTTCGTCGGGATCGTGCTGATCTCGGACGTCTGATCAACGGCGTCGGCTGATCCAATCGCCACGGTCGTCGGATCGGGAGCTTCGCTCGCCGTCGCGACGGCAAGCGCAAGGTTTTCTGGTCTCGGGAATGACGCGGGAGGATTCCTGCGAGGTTTTCTGGTCCCGGAAACGACGCGGGAGGATTCCTGCGAGGTTTTCTGGTCCCGGAAACGACGCGGGAGGACTCCTGCGAGGTTTTCTGGTCTCGGGAACGACGCGGGAGGATTCCTGAGAGGTTTTCGAGAGGCCGTTTCCGCTGCATATTCTTCACAAGGCAATGATTGCCAATAGTTTGACGCGGCGATCCAATTCAGGAACCATTCCCTTTTTCACGCTCGACTCAGGACAATCGCTTACAAAGAGGCGATCGCCCGATGGTGAGTCACGCCGAGGGACAAGTGCGTGGGCAGCGGCTAGAATCACCGGGCGTTTTGCAAAACCCTCGCCCTCGAACGGCGAGGTCTCCTGGCACTCCGGAGATTTTGGATCGATGGACAATTCCGATGGCCTGCGCGAGGCGCTCACGCGCGGGTTGGCCGACGGCGGCAATCTGCGCGAAGAGCTCCAGGCTCTGGGCGAGTGTGTCCTGACGTCGTACTACGATGCCGGCGTATTGATCGCGGCACTCGAAAAGTTCGTCGAGCGACCCGTTCCCGGTGGCGACGAGGATCCGGCGTTTCGCGAACTGACCCGGTTGTTTCAATCGGTGCTGGAGACAGATGCGTTTCTCCAGTTGACGCGGCGCGGAATACCACTGCTGCTCGAGGCCTACGACGCCCGATTGGGCCACGCCGAAGAGCGGGAAGGTGACCTGCTGTTCGCGCTTCAGATGTTCGCGCGCTACGGAGTCGAAGAAGGTTTGGATCGAGTCGTCGCGGGGGCGTTCAACCCCGCACTCAGCGATGGCTACCTGTGGCCGGCCATTTTCGAGCAACTCAAGGAGGAAGACCCGATCCTGTCGAAGCTGATCCGCCGCTTGAGCAAGCCGTTGCCGGGCGGCTTCGCGCGCGTGGCGTTTCTCGACTGGACCAACCGGCTGGTTCGCAAGGGGACGATTCTCAAGCATCCGTTCAACTCACCCGAGGGAACGGAATTGCTGCAAACATGGCTGGCCAGCAGCGACGAAGACGACTTCAGTTTTGCTCACAGCGCCACCGCCGCGATCCCGTTTGTGGTGGAGCCCGCCCGGACTCAATTGCTCGCGCTGGCGATGGATCATCCGGACATCAACGTGCAGATGGAGGCGGCGTGGGCCTCGGCTCGACTGGGACACGACGCCGGCAGGAAAATCCTCGCGCGGCAGTGCCTCGATCACAACTACTCGATGGCGGCTCGCGCCTACCTCGAAGAGTTGGGTCTGCGAGACGCCATTCCGAAAGAGGCCGACGAACCCGGCTTCCGTGCGAAGGCCAGGATGTGCGAATGGCTCAGCCTTCCCAAGGAGTTCGGTCACCCCCCCGACGACATCGAATTGTTCGACGCGCGCGAGCTGCACTGGACTCCCACCAGGGACTGGAGACCCGTCTGGCTGTTCAAGTTTCGGTACGCCGCCGAGGAATCGGACGAGTCCCTTGATGTCGAGGAAGCCGTCGCGGCAGACGACCAGACCGGCATCGGCATGGTTGGCAGCATCACCCATTCGCTCGGTGACGAGACGAACGACCGGATGTCTCCGCTCGACATCTACGCGCTGCACTGCTGCTGGGAGTTGAAGGCCAAACACGACTCCCGTGCGCCGAAAGTCCGATCCATCGAGGCGGGCCGCGCGCTCCTGGATGATGCCCCGCAGCAGCCACCCGACCCGTTGGAAGACTTCCCCTTCGACGCTTTCCCGACGGACGATTTGCCGACGGAAAATTATTCGATCGACAACCCCCCACCCGACGACCTGCACGAGAATCAATCCTCGTCCAAGGATGTCCGGGAATAGCGGCGATTTGAAAAAGCCGTAGCACATGCTGCCAGCTTGTGCGTTTCCTCGTTCCCGTATTGCCTCGTTTCGGATCGGTTGTTGTCGAGTTTCATTGTTCGCAAGACGAGATTCCGTCCGATGTCTTTCCGCCGCTACATCCTCGCCTCACGTTCGCCTCGCCGTTTGGAGTTGCTGCGCCAGATCGTTCATCCCGAACTGATCGTGGTCCAGCCGCCGGAGTCCTCGCACGAGCAGGGCTTCGACGATTGCGGCGATGTCTCGTCGATTCGTGCGCGGTTGCAAGAGATTGCCCGCCACAAGGCCGAACAGGTGTGCGGCGCCCTCAACGCCGAAGAGGTGTCGCTCCACGAGCGGCCTCGCACGCTGATCATCGCCGCCGACACAACCGTCATCGCCCATGAAGCCGATGGTTCGCCGATCGTCCTCGGTCAACCCCCCGACCACGCCGACTGGCGGGAAGTGGTGAGCGAGTGGTTTCGTCGGTACTACGCGGGCCGGACTCACATCGCCGCGACCGCCGTTCACGTGGTTACACCCGATGGCCGTCACGCCGAGAGGCTGATCGAAACACAAGTCACGTTTCGCACCGATGTCGATCATTGGCTGAACTGGTACCTGCTGACGGGCGAACCGCGCGGCAAGGCGGGCGGTTACGCATTGCAAGGTGCAGGCAGCGTCTTCATCGACAAGGTCGAGGGGAGCCTGAGCAACGTCGTCGGCCTGCCGCTCGAAGCGCTGCTCGAACTGTTCGCCGAAGTCGATCTCAGATAGTGATCCCGCGCTGCCGCAACTGGAGAATCAACGCCTGAGTGTCGAAGAAGACCTCCGCGTCGAGTCCGTGCTTCCGCCCGGCGACGATGTAGTCGGGGATGTCGTCCGTGTAGAAGCAGTCGGCCGGATCGCACTGAATCGCCCGCAGAGCCGCCTCGTAAATCGGGGCATCCGGTTTCATCGCTCCCGCGCGGCACGAGAGGACGAAGTCGTCGAACGGCTTGAGGACATCAAACCGCTCACGCACGAACTCGAAGTGCCAGATCGTCGTGTTCGACAGCAGCACGAGACGATGGCCACGCGATTTGAGTTGGGTGAGCACCGGCAACAGCGACTCGTTCGGTGTGAAGATGTCGGACGAGGCGACGGCCAGCCGGTCACGATCGACCTTTGTCTCGACAGCCACTTCAAACCGCTGATGAAATTCGTCGGGAGTGACCTCGCCGCGCTCGAACTCCCATTGCAGTCCGGTGTCGATCAGCAGCTTCCGAATCTCGGGGCCGCTTTGACCGCACAGTTCGCCCATCTGCCGACACATCCGCTCGTGACAGAACGAAACCAGCACGTTGCCCATGTCGAACAGAAATGTCTGAATCACGTGATGTCCTCGCCAGTTGCTTTGAATCCTCGCCACGGGGCCTTGTTCGAGAAGCCAATTGACCACCTCGGCGGGTTGGCCTAAAGTGCTATCACAATTGACGTGGACGAGGTAGACCGAGCCGCGATGTTCGACTTCGTCCTGGTCGTCATCAGAGAGGAACCAGCCGATGCCAGAGGATTTCAGCGGTGACGAATTCACCGAGACCGAAACGATGCAGGGCCGTGCCTGGCCGTGTCTGCGTCAGTTTTGCGTCTTCCTCGAAAACCGAGTCGGCAAGCTGAGCGATCTGATGCGGCAGGTCGAGTCGCTCGACACGCGCGTCCTCGCGATGAGCATCGTCGATTCGGTCGACTTCGCGATGGTCCGGCTGATGTTCAACAACGCCGACCGTGCCCGTGAGAAGCTGGAACTCTCCGGCTTCCTCTACAGCGAAAGTGATGTCGTGGGTGTGGAGCTTTCCGAAGTCGAAAAGCCGTTCCATGAAGTCTGCATGACTTTGGTGAAGGCCGAGATCAACATCCACCACGCCTACCCGCTGCTCTACCGCCGTCGAGGCCACGGCGCGGTGGCGCTCTTCGTCGATAATGTCGATGGTGCCCTGAACGTCCTCAACGCCGGCGGCCACCGCGTCATCACCGAGTCCGACTTGCAGGACGACGACGAGTATCTGTGACCGTCGAGATCGTGGCACATCCAGAGTTGTTCGTGATGTCGAGCCGGGCCACCCTATCCAACGAAGAACCGTTCTAAGTTTTGACGAACGCTAACCCATCCATTCGAGAATAGGTGGGCGAAGTGTCGGGAATTGCCGATTCGCTTGATATGAACGCCTCTCCCTTGGAGGTTAGCATCATTTCGCGACCGCTCCCGTAGTTGTAGATTCTGAAACCGTTAGAACATTGTTCCCATTTGCCCGCTAACCCGAGGCTGATGGGAGTCGCACAGTTATCAGACGGTGCCAATTCTGGGTCAAATTCCAATTTGAAGCAGGCCGTGCTGTTACGGTAAAGCCTAAGCGAGATACTTTGAAAGTCCTGAGTTGAATGAAATTCGTGGACGAGGTTGAATCGTGACGTTGACCATTCACTGTCGATGATGGCCGGAACAGCAAAAATGAGGCATAGCGTTCCAAGGTCGAGTGGGATGGCGAGCAATGACCACCAAACCGATGAAGTGACCGTGTAAATCCCCGTTCCAAGAAGGGCCGCGCCCACAAGTGGCACCATGGAGACGTTGCGTTTCGACCTATAGGAAGCAATCGGTGCATACCAGTTGCCGCACGCGACAACGGTGCCCAAGAGCAGCAAAACGTAACCGAATATTATCATGGCACATTGCCTATCACGGAATCCTTGCAGTTCCGTAGGAGGTCATCCTCAATCCGCGACGGCCAGCACCATTCTTGGCGAGCGAACGGACGCGAGCCGGTCGAGGTCTCGTTCGGCGGCGGCCAGGCTTCCGGCGCTCGTCCGGTGAGTCATGATGATGAGCGGGACGGTCGGGATTGCACCCGCGCTGGCATCCACTTCGGGGGCTTCCGGCTGGATGATCGTGGAGAGGCTGATGCCGTTGCGGCCGAGGACGCCCGTCACTTCGGCCAGGACGTTCGGACGATCCTCCACCGACAACCGCAGGAAGTAGCGGCTGGAGGACTCGTGGAGCGGGGCGAGTTCAAACGGCGGGGTCTCGCGCCACAGATCGAGATGCGCGAACGTGAGCTGTGCGCGGCCGATGGCCAGGTCGATGATGTCGGCCGTCACGGCGCTGGCCGTCGGAAGCTGACCGGCTCCGCGGCCCGAGTACCACACGTTGCCGACCACGTCGCCGTCGAGCAGAATCGCGTTGAACGGGCCGTGAATCTGCGCGAGCGGTCGGTCGGCGCGGATCAGCGTCGGCCGAACGCTCATCTCCAGCCGGCCGTTGTTCAGACTGACGCGCGCCAGCAGTTTGATCGTGTAGCCGAGGTTCTTCGCGTGCTCGATGTCGGTTCGCTCCAGCTTGTCGATCCCCGAGACATGGAACTCGGTCGCCTTCACCTTCACGCCAAACGCCAGCTGCGCGAGGATGCCCAGCTTCTGACCGGCATCGGTCCCGCTCACGTCGAGCGTCGGATCGGCCTCGGCATATCCGAGATCCTGCGCCTGCTGCAACGCCTCGGCATACGACTGCCCGCGCAACAGCATCTCGGACAGGATGTAGTTCGTCGTTCCATTGAGGATCGCCTGAATGCCGATGATCTGGTTGGCGGCCATCGACTGACCGACGGCCGCGATGATCGGGATGCCTCCCGCAACAGCCGCCTCAAAACAGATTGTCCGGCCGTGGCGGCGGGCACACTCGAAGATCTCATCGCCGTGCTCGCACAGCAGCGCCTTGTTGGCCGTGACGACATCCTTGCCCGCTTCAAGCAGCCTCAGCATCACTTCACGAGCCGGGTGGATGCCTCCCATCAACTCCAGGGCGACATGAATGTTGGGGTCGCGAATGACCGACTCGATGTCATTGGTGAGGACTCCGGCGGGAAGGCTCACATCGCGAGGTTTGTTCAGATCGCGAACGACGGCCCGGCGAATTTCGATCGGACGACCGGCTCGCTGGAGGATGCGTTCGGGATGTTCGGTCAGAATCTTCGCGACGCCGGTTCCCACATTTCCGAGACCGACAATGGCAAGCTGAAGTGGCGACGCAGGCACAACTGATCCTTTCGGCAGATCGGTCCATCGGTTAATGCCGAGGCATGATTACGGTCCCTTCCTTGCGGGCCGTGAAAAGAGGACGCATCCTAATCGCGACCTCTGAGATTGCCAACTCGCGTTCCAAGTCGGACGGGCAAGTGTGCCCCTCTTTCAAATCAGAGAACCGGAGGTCGCCGAACGATGCCCACACGTACACCAACCCCGACGATTCGCAAACCGCGACGTTCGACAAGACCATTTCCCACCATGCCCGCCACGTTGCCGATCGAGTCCAACTCCACCCCCGCCTCCGTCCCGACGGTCGCTCCGCCGCGAGTCGCTGTCGGGGCCGTGAGCTATCTCAACTCGAAGCCGCTCATCGAAGGGCTGGATGAGTTGCTGAACGGCCACGCCACGCTGCGGCTCGACTATCCGAGCCGTCTCGCCGACGATCTGGCCTCGGGCGCGCTGGACGTCGCGCTGATCCCGAGCATCGAATACTTTCGCGGTCAGAACTACGAAATCATCTCCGATGCGTGCGTCGCCGCGCACGGGCCGGTCCTCAGTGTGAAGCTCTACAGCCGCGTGCCGTGGGGTGACGTGAAGTCGCTGGCGCTGGATGAGGGATCGCGGACCAGTGCGACTCTCGCCCGCATCCTGCTCGCCGAACGACACGGCGTCTTCCCGAAGCTGGAACCGCTGCCGCTCGATCACCGCACGCAAGACAGTTCCGCCGATGCGATCCTGCTGATTGGAGACCGCGCCATTTCGCCGCCGCATGAAAAATTCCTCGGAACGTGGGACTTGGGCGAAGAATGGCTCGAGTGGACCGGCCTGCCGTTCGTCTTTGCGATGTGGGTCGGAAGGCGGGTTGAGGGTCGAGGGTTGATGGTTGATGGTCAGAACTCGCTCGGCAAGTCTTCGTCTTCCACCCTCAACCCTCAACCTTCAACCATCGATCACCTCCTCAGCGCGGCGCGTGATTTGGGGGTCGCGCGCCTCGACGACATCGCGCGGCGCGAGGCCCCGTTGCTCGGCCTGTCCCTGCCGACAACCGTCAGCTACCTTTCCGAAAACCTCCAATACCACCTCGGCCCCGCCGAACGAAACGGCGTGAAACTGTTCTACGAATTGGCGTCGGGGATGGGGCTGGCTCCCACTTGCGTGGAGTTAGCATTTAGGTCATGTGAGTCGAAGATAGGTGATGCGACGAGTCTGCAAGTCCTACCAACGACATGAAGTGAAAGAGAGTTTTTTGATGTCCACCTCGTCAGCCAAGACCGTTCAACCCCTCAGCATTCGACCGAGTTCCCAACAGAAGCGAGTCATCGCCCAAGCCGCCAAGCTGTTAAATGTCAGCGTCAGTCAGTTCATCTTGCAGCGTGCCTACACTGATGCCCAAGCCGTCTTAGCCGAGCAAACGCGGTTCGGACTGAACGACGCTCAATGGAAGAGTTTTCTCGCCGCGCTCGATGCACCGGCAAAACAGCCGTCGGGTGTGAGGAAACTGTTGCAAGAGCCGGGAGTCTTCGATGGCGATCGATGAGTCTTCACTTCGTGGCCCGGTTCCACTGGAGGCTCACCATGAAACCGCCTCGTTCGACTGTGGCGTTGCCGCGCTGAATGGCTATTTGCAGCGGTTCGCGATGCCGAACCAGCAAGCCAATGCGGCACGAACCTATGTGGCCACGCGCGGTGATCGGATTGTCGGCTACTACACGCTCGCGTTTGGCAGCATCGAACCGAACCAGGCATCGAACCGTGTCAGAAGAGGACTGGCGAAGCATCCGATTGCGATCATGCTTCTCGCTCGCCTGGCGGTCGATGTCATGGAGCAGAAGCAGGGCATCGGACGCGGCCTGCTCAAGGACGCAATTCTCCGCACACTCAAGGCGGCGGAAATCGCCGGGCTGCGAGCCATCGTTGTTCATGCGAAGGATGACCTCGCCCGAAAGTTCTACGAAAGCTTAGGCTTCGAGCCGTCACTCATCGACGAATTCCACCTCATGCTGTTACTGAAAGATGCCAAGTCGGTGCTGGCTGGATCGTGACCGAATCGCTGTGGCAAAATTGAAGGAATTTGAATCGTGTCTGCCGAATTGAATCGACTGTTGGACAAGACCGTCTTGGGGGAGCGTCTCTCGTCTGAGGAGGGGCTGCGGATTTTGGAGTCTCATGATCTCGTCGCCATTGGAGCGGCGGCGGATGCGGTGGCGCGGCGGATGCATCCCGAGCCATTTCGCACGTTCAACATCGACCGGAACATCAACTACACGAACATCTGTTCCGCCGTGTGCGATTTCTGCGCGTTCTTTCGGAAGCCGAAGAGTCCCGAGGGATACACGCTCGACAAGGAGACGATCTACAAGAAGATCGAAGAGACCGTCGCACTCGGGGGCGATCAGATTCTGATGCAGGGGGGGATGAACCCCGACTTGCCGATCGAGTGGTATGAAGACCTGCTCCGTTCGATCAAGGAACGCTTTCCGCGGGTGAACCTGCACTGCTTTTCGCCTCCCGAGATTCATGCCCTTCACAAACTGGCCAAGCTGCCGGTGCGGACGGTCTTGGAACGGCTGAAGGCAGCGGGACTCGGCAGTTTGCCAGGCGGCGGCGGAGAGATTCTGGTCGATCGGGTGCGGAAAGAAATGACGCGCGGCAAGTGCCTGTCCGACGAGTGGCTGAACGTCTGTCGCGAGTGGCATCGGCTCGGAGGCAAGGGGTCGGCGACGATGATGTTCGGCCATATTGAAACGCTGGCCGAGCGGATCGAGCACCTCGAACGCCTGCGCCAGCTTCAAGATGAGACGCACGGCTTCACAGCGTTCATCGCCTGGACGTTTCAGCCCGACAACACCGACATGGCTCACATCCCCCCCTCCGGTTCGTTCGAGTATTTGAAGACGCAGGCGGTGGCCCGGCTGTACCTCGACAACTTCCCAAACATCCAGTCGTCGTGGGTGACTCAGGGGGAAAAGATCGGCGGCCTCGCGCTCCATTTCGGCGCGAACGACATGGGGTCGCTGATGATCGAGGAAAACGTCGTGGCCGAGGCGGGAACGGTCCACCATCTGACACTCGACACGATCAAGCGACTGATCCGCGAGGCAGGCTACATCCCGCGCCAGCGGAACGTCTTTTACGATTACATCGATTCCGTCGACGAGCAAAGGGCCGCACCGCACGCCGGTCGCGTCGCGCTTCCCGTGTTGAACTGAGGTTTCTCGGTCGAACCGGACGAGTGATTCGTCGATGAGCCCGTTCGCAGGTTAGACTTGCGGCCGGATGTGATGGTGAGCCGGGCGGCGTCAGCCCCCGGACTCCTACCGAAGAGTCCGGGGGCTGACGCCGCCCGGCTCAC
>JBBPIS010000126.1:0-23882 GCA_038040225.1 Planctomycetota bacterium | reverse complement strand
TCGCGCTCGGGTCGATGCTGGCGCGGGATGGCCTCGCCAAGGACGAGGCTCATGCGGAGGCGACGCCTCTCACCGGCGAGCCGACGTTCGCGCCGAAAGCAAAAAGCGTGATCTGGTACTTCATGCTCGGAGGGACCAGCCATTTGGAGAGCTTCGATCCCAAGCCCGAAGTCACCAAGCATGCCGGGAAGACGATCAAGGAGTCGCCGTATGAGGCGGCGGTGGTGGGCTCGCCCTTCTATCGGAAGAACGTCCGCGACTTTGCCGGGACGCCGCGCGAGTTGATGGGGACGCTGTATCCGTTGCAGATCGGATTCCAGAAGCGCGGCGAGAGCGGGATCGAGGTGAGCGACTGGTGGCCGCAGGTTGGCTCGTGCATCGACGACATCGCCGTCGTGAGGTCGATGTGGACGACCGACAACGATCACGCGGCTCAGCTTCAGTTTCACACCGGCCGCCACATTTTTGACGGCTTCCATCCGTCGATCGGATCGTGGGTTCATTACGGGTTGGGATCGCTCAACGACAACCTGCCGCAGTTCGTCGTGATGGGGGGCGGACCCGGAGACTGCTGCGGCGGCGTGGGGGCTCACGATGGCAGCTATCTCGGCCCCGAGCATTCCGCCGTCACGATGGCCATCGACCCGAACAACCCGCTGCCGTTCGGCACGCCCGGCAACAACGTGACGGTCGCCGAACGACGCAGCCAGCTCGATCTGCTCAACGAACTGAACGGCCTCGCGGGGGTCGAGTATCCCGACGATCAGGCGATGCGGGCGCGGATCAAGTCCTACGAACTGGCCTTCCGCATGCAGATGTCGGTCCCCGAGGTCGTCCGTCTGTCCGACGAGACGCAGGCCACGCAGGACCTCTACGGCCTGAACGATCCCGCCACGCAGTCGGTCGGCCGGATGAGCCTCACCGCGCGGCGACTGGTCGAGCGGGGCGTGCGGTTTGACCAGATCTACGACGACGGCTGGGATGCTCATGCCAAGCTGAAGGAGAACCACACGACTCGCAGCAGGGCGGTCGATAGGCCGATCGCCGGTTTACTGAAGGATCTCAAACAGCGCGGGCTGCTCGATGAGACGCTCGTCGTCTTCGCCACCGAATTCGGACGGACCCCCGGTGCCGAGAAGTCCGACGGGCGAGACCATCATCCGTATGGCTTCTCCGTCTGGCTGGCGGGAGGCGGCATCAAGGGCGGCACCGTGCATGGCTCGACCGACGAGATCGGCTTCCACGCTGTCGAGCACCGCCACTACGTGACCGACATCCACGCCACGGTCCTGCACCAACTCGGCCTCGACCACAAACGCCTCGAAATTCCCGGCCACAAGCGGCTGGAAATCGACTTCGGAATGCCGATCCAGCAGATCATCGCCTAGCCTGAACGGGGGGGGCCGAATCCCGGGAGCTCGCTGAATTTCGGGTACTGGCGGTGACGTGAGTTGAAATCGGCAACTCTTGTCACCCGGCGAGATCAGTTCAATTAACCCTGAAGCGTGGCGCCAATGAGCCCGATAGTGATGTTGTTCATTCTGTGTTGGGGTGAATCAAGTTCAAGCCCCGCTTTGTTGTGTCCCTCAAAGCGGGGTTTTCTCATTCTTTGGAATCAAAAACAGCTTGCAACGCCGTGGATTCTTGACGGACAATTCTTCGCACGGTATTGCCTCGCTCCACCGGGCCGTCCACGGCACGGCGTTACTTGGATTTCAAGTCACTTGACAGCCAGTACCTGAAATCGGCTGTTTGTCGCTATCTTCGCTGCAGATCGACATGGCTGTTGACGCATTGGCAGCCGTCGCGCAGAATCAGCCATGTCCGATTTGTTGTCGGAGTCATTTTGAGGGCCGCGGTTGATGCTTATTGTTTCCGTTCTCAAGTCTGATGGAGGATTGCGATGATCAGAAGATCGAAATCACTGGGAAAAACGGCGGGATTCACGCTGATTGAACTGCTGGTGGTCATCGCCATCATCGCCGTTCTGATCGCGTTGCTACTGCCCGCCGTGCAACAGGAGCGTGAGTCGGCGAGGCGGACTCAATGCAAGAATCAGCTCAAGAATCTCGGCTTGGCTCTGCATACCTACCACGACACTCACAGCGTATTCCCTTATGGGGCCATCGGCCCCGGCACCTGCAACAACGCACCGTTCACTAGGATTTTGAATCAGAAGGGCTGGGTTCAGGTTCTGCCCTACTTCGACCAAGCGCCGCTTTACGGAAAGTTCAATTCCGACCTTCCCGCAGGCGAGTTCGCTGGTGGTGGTGGTACCGTTATCGCCGGAAGTTCGGTTGGCAACGACCAAGTCGTTTCCAGGAAAATGAACATCTTTCTCTGCCCGTCGGACACGAACGACACACACTATCGACCCACCAGCACTAACTACAACATCAGCCCTGCAGCCCAGACTGCCGGCCTGTTTGCGGCGTATACAAATTACGACTTCAATGTCTGGAGAAACTGTACGTCCTTTGAAGTACTAGCGCGAGATCAACGGCGCGCATTCGGCCTGCACTCGTGCTCCAGGCTCGCAGACTACTCGGATGGCACAAGCAATGTAGTCATGATCTCCGAAACGGTCCGTAATGTCTGGGATGGAGTGGCTCCGTCGTGGGGCGTCTACAAGCACGTGGGCGATGGAGTGGATTTTGGAGCTGCCGACATTGTTGGTGCCCCTTACCGTAAGATCAACGAATGGGGATGCTGCTCATGGTCGACCCCCACATGGCTCCAGGCGGGCACTCCGACACCAGGTCGTCTCGGCGAATGGGGTTCGCCCGGAAGTATGCACCCGGGCGGATGCCACGTGACCCTTGGTGACGGAACGGTTCGTTTCCTCAATGAGATGATGGACCCCACAACGCGCATGCGACTTGGGCGGATTGGTGACGGTGGAGCTGTTGGCGAATTCTAAGTAATGATCCGATCAAACCGCGATCTTACGCACACGACTGCCGGAAGACTGCTCTGCACTCCGGCAGTCGTGTTTTCCACAGTTCGGACGTTTTTCACACTTGATGTTTCTAGCACGAGGTTGTCCATGTTTCTGCGTCATGCCCTCCCCTCTGGTTTTCTTGCGGTTGGCTTGTTGATTGGATGCTCGGGCGGGGCGAAACGGGAAGTCGTTCCTCCACTGGAACCCGTGACTGGAAAAGTGACGATAGACGGTCAGCCCGCAGAGCGAGTGAATGTCAGTTTCTATCCGGCTCCGAACAATAAGAGCAATGCAGCTTTCGGATCGACGGACGCCAGTGGTGCTTACACTCTCAAGTACAAGACGGGAGCGGGATCCTCTGGTATTGCTGCCGGAGATTATGTTGTCCTGTTCTCAAAACTGACTCAGCCGGACGGTTCCCCAATTCCAGCGGACAAGACCGCCGCTGATGTCAATGCGATCGATCAGATTCACGAACGGTATCGCACCACGGACAATCCTCAAAACACGGTCTCCGTCCCCAAGGGTGGCAAGACATTCGACTTCGATTTGAAGTCC
Source organism: Planctomycetota bacterium (assembly GCA_038040225.1). Classification (GTDB taxonomy): domain Bacteria; phylum Planctomycetota; class Planctomycetia; order Planctomycetales; family Planctomycetaceae; genus Schlesneria. Next base: position 20,383 of record JBBPIS010000126.1, on the reverse strand, counting down.
AAATAGACGCGCCGTTTCAAATCTCCAACGGTCGGCCAGGTCTCCTGTTTATGCCCGATCTCAACACTCGCAGGATTCCATTCTTTGGTGTGCTGCGATTGGGCATTGCCGCCGTTCTGCTGCCTGTCGCCCTCTTCGCGGCTTGGGCTGCATGTCCTGGCCAAGGACATCTCGACCAACTCCCGTCCAATGGGACGAGCCATCCCCTCTCACGCTTGTCTCTTCACAAGCAGAACCTGGAAACTGCGCCGGACATTCCGCCTTGGGTGACCAATGTGCAGATTGTCGACCTCAACCAGGACGGACGGAAGGATCTCGTGGCGTGTGATGCGCGCTTCGGTCGCGTGATCTGGTATCGGCAGGAAACCGATGAATCGTGGCATGAGGAAGTGATCGGAACGGATCTACCGGGGCCAGCCCATGCGACCGTCGTCGATCTCGATGGCGACGGGGACACGGACGTCGTTGTCTCAGTCCTCGGCCGAGTCTCGCCGAGTGATGACGTGATTGGAAGCGTTGTCTGGCTGGAGAATGTCGGTGTCCGCTTTGCACCGCACACACTTCTGACAGACGTCCGCCGAGTCGCCGATGCGCAGGCCGGAGACTTGGACGGGGATGGCGATCTGGACCTTGCGGTCGCCGTCTTTGGATACGCCCGTGGCGAGATCCTGTGGCTGGAGAATCGCGGTCACGAGCGGTGGCGTTCGCATCAACTGTTCGTTGCCGCCGGGACAATTCATGTTCCCCTTGCAGACTACGATGGCGATGGCGATTTGGACATCGCCGCCGTCGTCTCGCAGGACGACGAAGAAGTCTGGGCGTTCGAGAACCTCGGAGCAGGTCGTTTTGAACCGCGACTGTTGTTCCGGTCACTCAATCCCGACTTGGGAAGCGCCGGTCTGGTTCGCGCGGACTTGGACGGCGATGGCGATCAAGATTTGATTCTCCCCGTCGGTGACAACCTGGAGGATCTCTACAGTTATCCCCAAACCTATCACGGATGCGTTTGGCTGGAGAATCGTGGCCACTGGACATTTGAGGCGCACCGCATCGCGAACCTGGGCGGTACCTATGCAGCGGCCGCAGGAGACCTCGACGGAGATGGCGACCAGGACGTCGTCCTGGTCAGCATGTTCAATGACTGGGATGAGCCCGGGCATGCCAGTCTCGTCTATCTGGAAAATGACGGTCATCAGAATTTCACAACCTGGCAGATTGATGACCAACCGACGCATCTGGTCAGCGTCGGATGCGGCGATCTGAATGGCGACGGTCGGGATGACATCGTTGCCGGGGCGATGTACGTGGCCCCTCCGTTTGACAACCCCGTCGGGATTGCCGTCTGGAAGAGTGACGGAAAACGCCCATGAACTCTCGGCTTCGACTCGCGTTTGCAGCGCTGCTGGTGGTGGAGTTGGCACTGGGTCTCGGTGCGATCCGTTGGCGTCTCTCGGTCGCAGTTGCCCCGGCAGTGAATCTCGGGCGTCTCCCCGCCTCAACCGCAGCGGACGTGCGACGACTGCAGCAACGAGTCGGCACCGATCGACCCGCCGCCTGGCTCGAACTCGGTGAGGCGTATCTCGCCTATGGATACTTTCCCCAGGCCGAGGCGTGCCTGAGACGAGCGGCGAATCTCACTCCGCACAGCTTTGCAGCCGTGTACGGACACGCCTACAGTCTGGATCGCCTTTGTCGGCTGCCGGAGGCCGAAATCCGATTTCGCACCGCCGTAGCGATGACCAATGGCAAGGCAGCGAGCAATTGCTGGTATCACATTGGACTCAATCATCTCCGGAGAGAGGACGCACCGCAGGCGGAGCAGGCGTTCCTTCGAGCGGGAGACCGTCATGCTCCCGCAGTGCATGCGCGGGCGAGGCTGCTCATCCGATCCGACAGGAATGACGAAGCCCTCGTGCAGATCGAGGCGCTGCGGCGCGAGCTGACGCTCGACATCCAAACCGAGATGCTCGCGGTTCAAGCGATGCGCGCGCTCAAGAATCCCGTTGAACTGGCTCGCGCAGCCGAACGCGCCGACCGATCACAGGAACGATTGCGGCTGTCCGATCACTGGGAATATCTGCACCCGATTCGTTCACGGTATGGCTTAATGGCCCAATACTCCCGCGCGCGGGCATTGACGGAACAAGGAAAATTCCCTGAGGCAGCCCAGGTCTTCCAGTCGATGCTCAACAGCGATGCGCCCGAATACTCGGAGGGCATGTTTGAGCAGGGCGTCCGGCTCTGCCTGCGCGCGAGACAGTCAGATGACGCGTTGGACGTTCTGAGTCGATTTCAAAAACGAATGCTGCTCACCCCGTCGGCCCTGCATCTTTGGGGGGACGCACTGGGCTCGGTCGGACGACTCGACGAAGCCATCAAGACGTGGGAATACGCGAACAGGCTGCTTCCAGATGGTCAGAGTTATCGATCACTGTCCGCAGCGCATGCCCGAGTTGGAAACCCTTCGCAGGCAGAACGCGACCTCGATTTGGCGGCGTTGTTTCAGGGAATTGGGGCGTACCGTGACAATGAGTTGGAGGCTGCGTTGACGGAGTTGGAAAGGGCGCAGCGAGCTCTCAAAGACGACGCGCGGCCCTCCTTCTATCTCGGTGAAACCCACTTTGCCTTGTCACAATACGACAAGGCCCGCGCTGCCTATCAGCGCTGCATCGATCTCGACCCCGACCACGGCCGAGCGCTCGAACGACTGGACCAATTACCGAAGTGACAATTCGTGAAGCTGCGAATGCCCCTCGATGGCGATCCAAAGTGCGTTTCCACGCACATCGATGAAACTCTGTGACAGGCCGGATGGCCATTCGATCTCGACGAGCGCAACACCCGGGTGCAAGCCGAGGCCCAGATGCATCCGGCGCTCATTCGAAGCCGCGAAGCCGTCCCCGGCGGTCAACTGCCAGAGCCGCTCCGTTCCATCGGCAAAGACCAATCGGACGCGTGTGCCGATGGCATCCCGGCTGCTTTGGACTCCAACGAACTCCATCGCCAGCCAGTGGCCGACGGGAGCAGTGCGGTTGGTGGTAAGAACAGCTTTACCATCCAGAAACGATCCGGCGAAATCCGGCAGCCCATCACGATTCCAATCGAGCACGCACAGTCCCCGGCCGACTCGGGGAATGTTGAAAAAACATTTCGGATCTTCAGGCAAGACTTCGGCGAAACGACCGTGGGCCAGTCCGCGAAACAACTGTGGCAGCATGGCAGGCGGCTTGCCGATATCCGACGCGTCGAGAATGTGCCCATTCAGCACGACCAGATCGAGCCGACCGTCGAGATCCGCATCCAGGAATTGTGTCCCAAAGCCAAGAAGTCTGAATCCGGGATCGCGCAGTCTGGCTTGACGAGTCATGTCCAGATAGCCGCCGTGCGGCTGCGAGACGTAGAGCGTGTCGGATTCGTCGGCAAAATTGGTGATGAACAATTCTGGCCGGCCATCACTGTTGATGTCGCCGGACGCGATCCCCATGCAGGCTTGGGGAAATCCATCCCGGTCGAACGCGACTCCCGACACAATGGCCTGGTCGGAGAAGCGCAACGGCCCCTGGCCGGCATCCTCTTGAATCAGTAAATGGTTCGCCGTCTGATCGTTGGCGACGAACACGTCGAGGCGTCGGTCGCCATTGAAGTCCGCGACGACGAGTCCGAATCCGCGGCCATCGGGCAAGTCCAATCCCGCCTCGTTGCAGAGTTCTGCATATCGTCCGTCTCCGGAGTTGATCGCCACGAGATCCGTCTCAGCCGGAAACATCGTTGGCCGACACACGCCGGGACGTCCGGTCGGGTCGCGGCAGATGCGCGTGAATATTTCCGGCCCTCCCGCATAGCGCACGCTGAACAAATCGGGATGTCCATCGCGGTTCAGATCGACAATGGCGGCGCTGGTGGTCCAACCGGTGGATGACAGGCCTGAGCCGGAAGTCACATCGGTAAAGGTGCCGTCCCCGTTGTTTCGCAGCAGCCGGTTCTGCCCGACATTGGCCACATAAAGATCGGGGAAGCCGTCGTTGTCGATATCGCCCGTCGCGACTCCCTGACTGAACCGGTCTTCCTGAATGGCGGCCTGAACAGTGACTTCTTGAAAGCCTCGACCGGCATTGTTTCGGTAGAGTGGATCGTTCACTGTTTGTGTCGTGGCTGTCAGATCGTGGCCGCCCTGCGTGAAATACAGATCGCACCAACCATCGCGATCGTAGTCGAAAGCCGCAACACCGCCACCGCTCGTCTGGACAATGGTTCCCCCTTTCGCCGGGCCGTTTTCAAAATGAAAATCAATACCCAGCCGAGCCGCATCGTCATCAAATGCGAGGGCAGAATCCGACACCGACTCAATGCCAGTCGGTTCCGCCCCGCCGTGCGACCAATCCGGCTTGGCGAGTTGCGACCAGTCGAATTCGCGTCCCGGCAGGGCCTCTGGAACAGTTCGGGGAAGATCGGGTGTCAGTCGGCTCTTGAGTCGCGCCAGATCCTTCGCCGCAACGGTGTCTTGCGGATACGCGTTCACATACAGACGGCACCAGGCCCACGCCTCCCACAGGCGACCAACCTGCTCCAAGCGTTCAACGAGCATCCGCATGTTCTGCGGTTCGCCCTGTTCTTCAATGCGCTTTGCGAGCTCTGAAATCTCTTGCTGCTGGCGTGCCCATTCGAGGAACGTCGCGGCGAGCGACGACTCGCCGAGTGCCTGCATGGTCTGTCCCAACTCGGACAGCGCATTCAGATGCCGGGGATCCAGTTCCGCAGCGTGATGAAAGCATCGTGCCGCCGCAGAATGTTGTCCGTGACTTCGCAGCCAGATTCCCTGCGCGATCCAGGTCTCTGGCTCAACGACGGCATGGGGCGACTGATCGCGCTGCCATTGTGTGAACTCGACGGCATCCCGATCGGCGAGCAACCTGCCCAACATTGCAATGGCCCAGCTACTGTCGGCATGACGCGCGAGAATGCTCTTGAGATACTGTTCGGCGTCGGCGGTGCGATTCTCATTGAGGGCGGCCCCGACTCGCCCCAGCATCGGCACCAAATTCTGCGGGTCCGCTTCCAACAAGGCTGAAACTCGCGCCGGATCGTCGATGGCGGAATTCGGCCAGGCGAGAGTATGGAGGTCGCCGCTCGTGAAATCGCTGAGACGGATGAGCGCCAGCAAACATTCGGCCGTCTCACGTGGTCGCCCCTGGACTGACAGCAGTTGGGCGAGGAGCCGCCAGGGTTCGGGTCGGTCGCGAGAAATGGCGATCGCACGTCGGAGCGCATGTTCAGCAGGCGCAGCGTGAAGACTTCTCATCTCCTGTCCGCCGATTTTCACCCACAACGCCAACGCCTCGCTGGGACTGGATCGCTCGACTTTCTCAATCGCCGGCTCCCAGACCGTGCGATCCTTGGCGAGAACACCGGCCTGCGCCATCAGAATCCAGCCATCGACCGATTCAGGCGAGCGCGCCACCACCTGCCGAATTTTTTCGATGGCAATGTCAGCATCCCCTGTCGAAAGAGCCTTGCGCGCATTGAGGAGTAGCGCCGAGAGCGGCGGTCGCACGAGTCGATAGCCAACCGCAACGACGATCACGATCAACACCAGGGTGACACCTAACCATCGTGGTTTGGGACAGGAAACTCGGGACTCGACCGTCATGAGATTTGCTCCCGCTGCACCAGCGTTCCGATGTAGCTCACAGGCCTGCGCCAAACTCAACTCACTTCGCCACCGCCCCACCCGGTCATCATCATCGCGGAGGTGCAATCGTTCAACGGCGGCATTTGGTGGGCACGACACACTCCGAAACAGTTTGGAATGACGTATGAAACGATGTCTACCCCTATTCTAGGTTCTGACCGGGAGTTCGACCCGTGAACGCACTACGATCTGCACTGGCGTTGGAAATGGGGCGGATTCAACTTCGGAGCCGGGAAGGGGAATTCGTGGTTGTACTCGCGAGAAACAGGATTATGGATCGTCCCCTACTGGTCGCTCATACTTCCGCTGACCATACTCTCGGCGCGGCTTATCCTTAGCTACGCCAAGAAAGGCGAAGGGGTAAGGCTGAATTTCAACTCACGTGACAGCCAGTACCGAATTTCGCCATCCTCAAGAAAGGCTCACCATGACCAGTCCGACTCGTCGCGAATTTCTGCAAACGGCCGGAGTTCTTGCCGCTTCGTCCGCGATCTTCTCACCCGAACGGGCCTTGGCTGCAAATGAGACGATTCGCGTTGGCTGCATTGGTGTGGGAGGCCGCTGCCGAAAACTGATGGAATCGCTGCGGACCATTCCCGATGTGAAGATCACGACGCTGTGCGACATCTGGGATCATCCGATTGGCATCGCCAAACCGCTGGCGGATGACAAGGCGGTCGTCGTGAAGGACTGGCAGCGGGTGCTCGATGACAAGAACATCGACGCCGTGGTGATTGGGACCCCCGATCACTGGCACGCGCCGCTGACTCTGGCCGCGTGCGCGGCGGGCAAGGATGTGTATGTCGAGAAGCCGCTGACTCACGATCTGTCCGAGGGGGCCGCGCTGTTGGAGGCGTCTCAGAAACACAAGCGGATCGTGCAGGTGGGGACTCAGCAGCGATCGATGCCGCACATCGTCGCCGCCCGCGAACTGATCCAGGCCGGGCACATCGGCAAGGTGATGCGAGTCCACATGAGCTGGAATCGCAATCAGGACCGCTTCAAGCGCAACATCCCGGCACTCGACTTCAAGAGCGTCGAGTGGAAGAAGTTCCTCGGCAACGTCAAGGATCAGCCGTTCGACGAGTACCGGCTGCTCAACTGGCGCTGGTTCTGGGATTTTGGCGGCGGCATTTTCACCGACCTGATGGTTCACTGGATCGATGTCGCGCACTGGGTCTTGAACGTCGATCATCCCGAACACGCGGTGAGCATCGGCCAGCACATCAACAGCGAGGGACTGTGGGAGACTCCCGACTCCGTGCAGACGGTGATGACCTATCCCGGCAACATCCAGATGCACTTTGAAGGGACGTTCTCGAACGCCCGCAACGGCGCGAGGATCGAGTTCCAGGGAACCGACGCTTCGATTCACATCGACCGCGGCGGCTATCAGGTCATCCCCGAACGAAAGTCCAAGGTTCCGGCCAGCGAGTTGATCCTCGGTACGGAACCGGCCTGGCGCAACGCCGACTTCTACAACAAGCCCGATGGCGAGTTGGTCCACCTCACGAACTGGGTCGATTGCCTGCGCAGTCGCAAGCAACCGAATGCTCCCATTGAGGCAGGCGTTTCGGCCGCGTCGGCCGCTCATCTCGCAAACCTCGCCATGCGATACGGCGGCTCGTCCAAGTGGGCCGATCAATTCCAGCCAGAACTGTGAGATGCGGCAACGAAACGACCCGACTCAGGGACTGAGCCGGGTCGTTTCCGATTGCTGCTTCACCTCGCAGTTGGAAGGGTTATCTGATGGAGACCTTGAAGTCGAACGTCCCACCCTTGTCAGCAACGACGGCCTTGAGTTCGCTCGTCATCGGGCTGGAAAATCGTTCTGGCAGTACTTCTCGCGCGGCCAAGTTGGCTGGGGGAGTTACGCCATCCGGGACGATCAGCTTGCCGTCCGGTCCGACCAGACTGCTGATCCAGACTCGATAGTTCCCGGGGATCGCGCCGGGTTTGGACTTGCCGGAAATCACGGTGACCAACTCGTAGTTTCCACTTTCATCGGTGATCGCACTTGAACCCGGCCCCTTGACCTTGGCACCGTCCGGGACGAAGTAGACGAGCGCTTTCGCGAGAGGCTTGTCGTCGACGGTCACTGTTCCCTTGGCCGGCACGGGATCTGCCAGCTTCAATGGCGGAGGACCGCCACATCCGGCGATACCGAGCGCTGCCATCGAGAACAACAGACCCCAAGCCCGAACATTGCTCATTGTTGCGACTCCCTCAGAGTGGTAAGAAAAACAAAGCAAGCTGGCATCCGCGTATCGAGACTCCACCCACCGGACACTTCTCGCACGCTATTCCCCAATCATGACAGAAACACAACTGTGCGACGGCAACCCTCGAATCGCATTGCCGACACACAACCTGTTCGCGATCAGAACTCGCCCACCGTCTGACCATCAGAGATCGTGGCAAGTCTTGCCCGGGTTGTCGCGTCGATGGTTTCCGAGACGAATCGCACCGCGCCATCGCCCAGCACGACATGGCAGCCACCCGTGTGCAGACTACCGGCGGAAGCCCACTGTCCCAGTCGACCAGGCAAACAATTGGTGGTTGATCCTGGCGGGTAACACCAGCTATTGATCGGTACCCAACCGAAATCGATCCCAATGCCGACATGGCAACGATACGACCAACCGCCCAGCGCACCGTTGTATTTCTCGCGCGACTGCTCAATCATCGCAACCGTGTTGCTTGTCCCATCGCTCATGTCGCGGATGTTCGTGCGAGTGTCTGTCCCGAACAACGGGCGTTGCGCCAAACCCAGAGCAGTCCACCGATGGTCGTAGTAGTAATCCTGGTACTCCACGCTGAATTCGTAGTTCGTTCGGTAGCCGCCCGGTTGACCCTGGCCGATCGAGTAATGCTGGCTGCCAATACCCGTGTAGTTCGCGCCGCCATTGTCCGTTGGGCAGGTGAGCATCGGCATCACCTTCTTTGAAATCGGTGCGTTCACGTCGGGGTTTCCCTGAACTGTGGTCCACGAGTACAGCCCGTACACCCACGACGCACTGGCGGCATGGTCGAAGTCCCACTTGTTGTACATGGGTGCTTGATCGAAGTAAGGCAGCAACATCACAAAGCCGCTGGTATTTGACTGTCTTGGAATGGCGGGCGTGGATGTGACGGGGCTGGCGTAATCGTAACCACCCACCCCCACCGCATAGCCCGACGCGGGAAACACACCAAAACTGTCGTGGTAGTTGTGCAGGGCCAGTCCCAGTTGCTTGAAATTGTTCTTGCACTGAGTCCGACGCGCCGATTCGCGCGCCTGCTGGACTGCGGGGAGCAACAGGGCGATGAGCACCGCGATGATGGCGATCACCACCAGCAGCTCAATCAACGTAAAACCGACACGACGTTTTGAAAAAGTGCGCTTCATCAGAATCTCCTCGAAATGAACAAAACCTGACGACTAGAACTCGTTCCCTTCCGCTGGGGGAAGAGGTGACACGCCGACACGGTGGATTTCGGAAAACAGAATCACGACTCAACGCTTGAAATGTGTTGACGATGCTAACAACGGAAAATCCCGATGACAAGTCAAATTGTCTATCCGATGCGGTTGACGAGCGACTTCCGCGATCGAAAAAACAGACGCGATGGAGCACTACTGCAAGTTCAACATTAACGGCTAATTTTTCAGACTCGCCGGAGTCCAACGTGGAAGCAACCATTGTGCCGCTCGAACTCGTCGTCGCGAGCGAATGACTCCAGGCTTTTGGGAAGGGCGATTTCGTGTGGTGAATCGTTGAAGCGAGCGATCCCTGAATTCGACACGCTTCCTGTATCCGAAGAAGCGTGGACAGCAGGATCCGACGATGCTAGTGCGTCGTGTGCTGCCCATTGCCTGTGCTCGCGTTGAGCGAGAATCAAGCACGAGCAGAATTCCCGGGGTCAGGGTGCGCAGTTGGCTTCATTTCGATTGGGTGTAGCGGGCAAATGTAGCTGAACTCGCAAGACTTCAGATCGGAACTCTTGCGAGTTCCGCTACACCGTGACGACGAAATTCGGGCTGGAACCCTCGTTGACTGTGGACCGGCACGAACTCGCGTTCGAGGAGTGTCGCCACCATCCGCATCGCGAGGGTGCGACCGAGTGATCCGCCTCGCACGCGACACGAGTTCGGAAGCGAGCTAGAAGCGGTTTCAAAACCCAGAAACCACCTCTACCGTCTCGGCAGGTCGAATTTGAACTCGCCGCCGGTATCCGGCACTTTGGCCAACAACACGGACTCGGAGTAATTGCTGAACTGGGGCGGCAATGATTCCACGGCTCCCAAATTTGCCGGGAATTCCCCTTGGTTCAGGCTCACGGGTGTTCCGTCACTCTTCACAAAACGGTTGATGACGACGGTGTAGTCACCCGGTGGCACACCCGCCTGGCCACGTACCTGTTTCAAGGCGAAGTGTCCCTGTTCATCCGTGACTCCCACACTTTCAATCCCATTCGCCTTACTTCGCGGGACGAACGTCACTGAGGCGAACGCAAGCGGTGCCCCACCCAGCGTCACCATGCCCACCGCCGGCGCGGTCTTCGGGAGTGGCTTCGACGGGATGCTGCTCCCGCAGCCAATTATTCCTCCGACAATTCCAAGACACAGACACGTGCGCAACATCACATTCATCTCCTCAAAACTGACATTGAAAAACGCGGCCTGAACCGACTCAACTTTCCTGACCGCGACACGCCGACCGAACGGCCTTCACAACTTTGCCGGCTCTCACAACGAGAGTGCCCGTCAATTCATCGAGCACGTACTCACGCAGCCCTAGAACTCACCGATCACCTGTCCGTCGGACATGTAGGCCAATCGCTGGCGCGTGACCGTGTCGATGTTTTCGCTGATGAAGCGGACGGAGCCATCGGCGAACAGGTAATGAGCTCCCCCGGTATGCAAGCTGCCGGAGTAGGCCCAACTGCCCAGTTTTCCCTGCGGATAGGTGGTCGCTCCATAAGTCCAGTTGTTGATCGGGTAGGCTGCGAGGTCGAGCCCGACCATCACCCATCCGCGATAGCCCCACGCATTCGTTCCACCGTTGGCCACGTCCCTCGTCGTCTCTCCCATCATCACCGTGTTGCTGGTCCCATCCTTGACGTCGGTCAACGTGCAGCGACTGTTGTCGCCGAACATGCGACGCACGTTGCCGGGTGTGTTCGCCCAGTCTTCGCAAGAGCTGATGTATGCCGAGCCGTAAGTGATGAAGTCGTAGTTCGTCTTGGCTCCCCCGCGCCCCGTATTCGTCGCCGAGATGCCGTAGTTCGACCCCGTTGCCGCGATCGCGGGGTTGGCGGTGTCGGACGGACACAGGAAGGCCTGAAGGATCGTCTTGACCAGAACCGCGTTGCCGTTCGTCGTCGGATCATCGGTCACGGCGGCTCCCCCCGTGCTGACGTAAGTCGTCGCGGACCCGTTCGAGTTGTACTGACCGTACATTGCTCCCTGATCGAAATAGGGCAGCAGCATCGTCAGTCCGGTGGCGTTCAGTCGCGGGGTGGTGCAGCGGCCGATGTGCGCCGGCGGGAGAACCAACGTGGAATCGTGGTAGTTGTGCAAGGCCAAACCCAACTGCTTGAGATTGTTCTTGCACTGTGTCCGGCGTGCCGCTTCGCGAGCCTGCTGGACCGCCGGCAACAGTAGCGCAATCAGAACGGCGATGATCGCAATCACCACCAACAGTTCGATCAATGTGAATCCACGGCGTCGTGTTCGTAGCATGAGACGTCTCCTCAAAACGCGGCTTCCGACCATCGCAATGAACGGAAGACCAGGGCCAAACAATCGCGGGAGCCGTGCAAAGTGCGGGTCTCCAACTGCCCGACACCTTGGCATTTCGCGTGCCTTGACCCGGCGATCAACCGAAGAAACCTTCTGCAATCCGTGGTTCATTTCGCGGCGCAATGCGACTGACCGAAGTGTGCCGACGTTGATTGTTTGAAATGAGTTTTTACCCTGCGTGGTAGGGCCAATCGCCCGTTCACACACGTGGCGTGCGCGATCAGAAACACAACGTCATGCCGATATCCGAAGGTTTTCTCACATCGTTTTCTGAAGGTGGTTGTCCCTTGATCGTCGCGCGCTATTCGCTCAAACGACGATGAAAAGCGGGCACGAAAAAAACCGTCTCGTGAGAGCCCGAATAATCGTTGCCGGTCCCACAATGTGACTTGCTGTCACACCAGTCGAATTGGAAGCGAACGGCGATCTCTCGGCAGACTGTGGACACAAAGCATTGATCCGTTCCTTCCAATCCGACACGACGCTAATCTCATTCAGTCAGGTTTTCCCGTTCCAAGATGTTCGGCGATCTCAGAAGGATGACTCATGGCTCATCATGCTCCCCGCTTTCTTCAAATCGTTGAGGCTGTGCGCATCAACATCCGCGAATGCACGGTAAGCGACGTGCGCGAACGACAAGCGCGCGGCGAACAGTTCCTGTTGTTCGACGTCCGCGAGGAGAGCGAGTTCGCCGCCGGACACCTGCCCGGCGCGAAGTCGCTCGGCAAGGGGATCATCGAGCGGGACATTGAGTCCCTCGTTCCCGACCCCGACACGGAGATGGTGCTCTACTGTGGAGGCGGCTTCCGTTCGGCGCTCGCGGGCGACAACCTGCAGAAGATGGGCTACACCAACGTGATCAGCATGGATGGCGGCTTCCGAGGCTGGAAGGAAGCGGGGTTGCCGATCGAAAAATGAGCCTCGCGAACGAATCGTCGTCGGTCGAATGCCGCGACGTTGGCCGCAGTTTCGGCACGCTGGTAGGATGCCCGCCCTCACGTGACCTTCACCATTCGACCTGACCTCTGCGGGAGACCCGACCGATGCGACGCACCCTGGGATTGATGTTAGTTTTGTCGCTCTTCGTTGGCTGTGGTGGAGACGCCTCCAACACGAAGACCGATCCCAAACCGAATGGCACCGGCGCGAGTGGCGGCTCAGCCACAAAGCAGCTCCGCATCGCCGTCATCCCCAAGGGAACGTCGCATGTCTTTTGGAAGTCGGTCCACGCGGGAGCCGAGAAGGCGGCGAAGGAACTCGGCAATGTGGAGATCCTCTGGAAGGGACCGCTGCTCGAACATGATCGCGATGGCCAGATCAGCGTCGTGCAGGACTTCGTGACGAAGAAGGTCGATGGCATCTGCCTCGCTCCTCTCGACAAGCAGGCTCTGATCGGGCCGGTTCACGAAGCGGTCGAGGCTGGTATCCCGGTGATCGTCTTCGACAGCGCACTGCAAGACGAATCGAAGATCGTCAGCTACGTGGCCACCGACAACTACAAGGGTGGCCAACTCGCGGGCAGGCAAATGGGAGAGACCCTCGGAGGCAAGGGCGGTGTGGTCATGCTGCGTTACTACCAGGGGAGCGAAAGCACTGAGCAACGCGAAGAGGGCTTCCTCGACACGCTGAAGAAGGACTTCCCCGACATCAAGGTGCTCTCGTCAGATCAGTATGCCGGGACGACGCCGGAGGACTCGCTGGCCAAGGCGACGGAAGTTCTCAACAAGTTCAAGGACGAGGTGAACGGCATCTTCGCCGTCTGCGAACCGAATGCGGCGGGAGTCCTCGGCGCGCTGAAGGAGACCGAACTCGGGACCAAGGTCAAATTCATCGCCTTCGACCCCAGCGAAGACCTGATCCGAGCGATGGAAGCGGGCACATGCCACGGCATCGTCCTGCAAGACCCGGTGACGATGGGCTACGAGTCGATCATGGCGCTGGTGAAGAAAATTCGCGGTGAGACCATCGAAAAGCGAATCGGCACCGGCGAGTTCCTCGCCACCCCCGAGAACATGAAGACCCCCGAAATGGACAAGCTGCTCAGCCCGGAGCGGTTCGAGTGATTCCATGTCTCTCCTTCTCACCATGACCGGCATTTCAAAACGCTTCGGGGCGACTCAGGCGCTGGCGAATGTTTCGTTGAGCGTTCCGGCCGGGCGAGTGCTCGCGCTGATCGGTGAGAACGGCGCGGGGAAGAGCACCCTGATGAAAGTGCTCAGCGGGGCGCATGGGCCGGACTCGGGGAGCATGTTGCTGGCGGGAAAGCCCTACGCGCCGACGGGGCCTCACGACGCGCGGCTGGCCGGGGTGAGCATGATTTATCAGGAGCTGAACCTCGCGCCGGACTTGTCGGTCGAGGACAACATCATGCTCGGCCAGGAATGCCGTTGGCGCGGCCCGCGCGGCGGGTTGGCTTTGCTGGATCGGAAGACTCAGCGCAACAAGGTGCGCAAGGCCCTCGACACGCTCGGCCATCCCGACCTGCGGCCGGAGACGCCAGTCGGTCAACTGTCGATTGCTCAACAACAGCTTGTGGAGATCGCGCGGGCCTTGGCGGCCGACTCGAAGGTCATCGTGTTCGATGAGCCGACCAGTTCGCTGACTCGTCAGGATGTCGAGCGTCTCTTCGCCGTCATCCGCAAGCTGCGCGACGCCGGGTTGGGGATCGTCTACATCAGCCATTTCCTCGAAGAGATCCGGCAGGTCTGTGACTGTTACTCCGTGCTGCGCGATGGTCGTTCGGTGGGGCAGGGCGAGTTGGACGGATCGACCGACTCCGAGATCGTGTCGCTGATGGTCGGCCGAGGCGTGTCGGAGTTGTTTCCGACGGTGCCGCATTCGCCGGGCGAAGTGCTGCTGTCGTTGAAGGGCCTCAGTGGTGAGCGATCTCCTCAAGGAGTGACGTTCGAGTTGCGGCGAGGTGAGATTCTCGGACTGGCCGGTTTGATCGGAGCCGGGCGGACCGAGACGCTCCGTTGCCTGTTCGGCCTCGACTCTGTCAGTCGGGGCGAAGTGAAGGTTGCTCAACTGACGTTGCCGCACTCCACGCGCGGCTGCATCCGCGCAGGACTCGGCCTCGTCTCGGAGGATCGCAAGACTGAGGGTCTCGCGCAAACTCGGGCCATCGCCGACAACATGACCTACAGCCGACTGACGCCCTACTCGCGCTGGGGCTGGCTGAATCTTTCGCGCCGGCGCGAGGAGGTCGTCCGTTGGATGGAGCGACTCCGAGTCAAAGCCATCTCACCCGAGCAGACGATTGGTGAACTGTCGGGCGGCAATCAACAGAAGGTTGCCATCGCCCGCGTCCTCCATCAACAAGCCGAGGTGCTGCTGCTCGACGAACCGACGCGCGGCATCGACGTGGGGACCAAAGCCGAAATCTACCGCCTGATGGGCGAACTGGCGGCCGAGGGGAAGGCGGTCATTTTCGTCAGCTCGTACCTGACCGAGTTGCTCGCCGTCTGCGATCGAGTCGGCGTGATGGCCCGTGGTCGATTGAAAGAGATTCGTCCCGCGACCGACTGGACCGAAGAAGCCGTGATGAGCGTCGCGGTGTCGGTGTGATCTTCTTGTCCCCTCGCCCCTCCGGGGGAGAGGGTGAGGGTGAGGGGCAACTGTGATTGAGCCATGTCCGCGGTTCGGGTCGCTGGACAAATCTCCCCTCACCCCCGGCCCCTCTCCCCGGAGGGGCGAGGGGAGGTATGAGTTGGATCGTCTCACGCCGACTCGGTACGCTGCCGCCTCGCTCGACAATCGAACTCACTCTGGGGAACCAGTCATGTCACGAACTCTTCTTCTTTCAGGGATGGTGCTGTTCACGATGACGAACCTGACTCATGCGGCCGACGATGTGGTCTCGAACGTGGTACTGGGCATTCATGGCGGCATCGGCGTCGATAAGAAGGACATGACTCCGGAACACGACAAGGAAGTGCGGGCCGGTCTGACGGCGGCTCTCCAGGCGGGGCAGGCGAAACTCAAGAGTGGCGGTTCGAGTCTGGATGCCGTGGAAGCGGCGATTCGAGTCATGGAAGACCTGCCCGTCTTCAATGCGGGCAAGGGGGCCGTATTCACTCACGCCGGGACGAATGAGTTGGATGCTTCGATCATGGATGGCAAGACAAAGAAAGCCGGATCCGTCGCAGGCGTCATGACGATCAAGAACCCCATCACCGGCGCGCGGGCCGTGATGGAGAAGTCGAAGCACGTCATGCTGATCGGCCCCGGAGCCGACGCCTTTGCCAAACAGCAGGGTTTGGACATCGTCGATCCCAAGTACTTCGAGACTCCGCACCGCCGGAAGGCGATTGAGAAAATCTGGCGTCAGGAGGAAGAGGCGAAGAAGAAACGCAGCGACAGAACGAACGGGGCGGACGACTTGCAGTTACCGCTCGCCCCGAAGAAGAAGTCCGAGTACGGAACCGTCGGTGCTGTGGCGCTGGATGCAGCCGGGAACTTGGCTGCGGGAACGTCCACGGGGGGGATGACCAACAAAATGGCGGGCCGAGTTGGAGACTCGCCCATCATCGGTGCGGGAACCTACGCCGACAACGAGGCGGGAGCGATCTCGTGTACCGGCTACGGTGAGTTCTTCATCCGCTATGCGGTCTCACACGAGATCGTTGCCCAGATGAAGTACAAGGGTTCGTCGGCCAGGGACGCCTCGCACGACGTTATCAACCGGCAACTCACGGATGCGGGGGGCGAGGGTGCCGCGATCGTGCTAGACAAGGCCGGTCGGTTCGCCACGGCCTACAATTCCGAGGGCCTCTATCGAGCGTGCATTACCAAGGACGGCACGATCCGCGTGCGGCTCTACGAGGAATGATCTCACCCTCACCGGCGGCACATCCGCAGCCGACACGTCCGATCGAAGTTCTCATGACCGTAGCCAAGTCTGACTCCAGCTACTGGACGATCGTCAGCGGCTGAACTACGCTGGCCTCACGCTGAAGCAAGCGTCTCGACTCGCGATCGTTCTCTGAGGCACCGTTCATGGCCGATTCCAGAATCTTCACACCATCACAGGTTTCCATTCCGACAGCGAATGGCCCGGAAGGCACTGCACCTCCGCAGACCATTATCTTGCAATCGGCTCCCGGTTTTTGGGGACGCTGGAGCACCCGGCTGCTGCTGGCGGCGCTCGGTCTGTCGGTGATCTTCAACCTGAGCCTGTTTGCCACCTACCGCGAATACTTCGCAAACGTGGAACCGCCACTCGAGCGTTTCCATTCGGGCAACGAAACGGCGACGGACAAGATCGCCCTGCTGGAGGTCGATGGTGTGATCATGCCCCCCTTCACCGAGCGCCTGATCAAGCAGATCGAACGGGCCGCCAAGGATGACAATGTGAAAGGGATGCTGCTCGCCGTGGACAGTCCCGGTGGATTGGTGGCCGACAGCCACCAGATCTATCACCGCCTGAAAAAGTTTGCCGAGAAGAAGCCGATCTATGTGCAGATGAAGCGCATGGCGGCCTCGGGTGGCTACTACATCGCGATGGGAGCGGGAACCAAGGGACGCATCTTCGCCGAGCCAACGACCTGGACCGGCTCGATCGGCGTCATCATGCCGCGTTACGACCTCAGCCAGCTTGCCTTGAAGATCGGTGCCGTGTCTGATCCCTTGAAGACGGGCGAGTTCAAAGACTCCCCCAGCATGTTTCGACCGTTGACCGACAATGAACGCAGGCTGTGGGAGAACATTCTGGACCAGTCGTTCCAGAAGTTTATCGGCGTCATCGACGAGAACCGTGAAGGACTCGACGCCGACGCCGTGAAAGCTCTCGCTACCGGTCAGATCTACACAGCAGACGACGCCCTGGCCAACAAACTGATCGATCAGATCGGCTTCCAAGAGGAATCCTTGGACGCGTTGAAGGAGCAGTTGAAGTTGAAAGAGGCTCGGGTCATCACGTATGAAGTCTCGAAGACACTGGCCGAGCAGATTCTCGGCAGTTCGATTCAAGCCAGGCAGCCCGTCGATCCGTGGAAGGCGTTGCTGGACGCCAGCGTCCCCCGCGCATTGTATTTGTGTTCATCGTGGCCTTCGCTGGCCGAGTGATTGTCTGATCGAGGAGTCTCGTCATGTCTCGTGCCTCGCGACGTGAGTTTCTGGGAACATCGCTGGCCGCTGGTGCGCTCAGCGCGTTGGGAACAGCAGACGCTGCGGAAGAGAAGACCGTTGTCGCGCCACATCCCAAGGGCAAGGCAGAACACTGCGTCTTTCTGTGGCTCGGTGGCGGCGCGGCTCAGATGGATACGTGGGATCCGAAGACCAAGGGCGATCCCAAAGCAAAAAAAGCCGGGTCGTACTACGACTCCATCGACACGGCCATCCCCGGTACGAAGGTCTGCGAACACCTGCCCGAGTGCGCCAAGATTCTCGATCGGTTCAACCTCGTTCGCACCGTCAATCACGACGTCATCGACGAACACGCCTCGGCCGTGAATCGGATGCACACCGGACGGCCCGTCAGCGAGACGGTCACGTATCCGTCGATCGGCTCCGTCGTCGTGAAGGAGCGAGGCCCGGCGGGTGACGGAGTGCCTCCGTATGTTCTGATCGGTTATCCCAGCCCGACACGCGGTCCGGGTTTCCTGGGAGCTCAACATGGCTACGTCTACCTGACCGACACGTCCTCCGGCCCGAGCAGCCTGCAGCGTCCGAGCGACATCACCTCCGAACGCCAGTCACGCCGCGATGCACTGCTCGCCAACACGCGAGACGAATTTCGACGCCGCTCGGACGGGAATGTCTTGGTGGAGAACTACGACCGCGCCGTGGCAGAGGCCGCAAAACTGGCGGGGCCGCAGTTCATGAGCCTGTTCCAACTCGACAAGGAACCGGCCGACTTGCGGAACCGCTACGGTGGCGAGTTCGGCCAGCGCTGTCTGTTGACGAGGCGGCTGCTGCAAGGGGGTGTTCGCTTCGTCGAGGTCGCTCACAATCTGAACTTCCTCAACGGCACCGGCTGGGACGTACACAACGACGGGATTCTCAACCAGCACAAACTGATTCAGGAACTCGACACAGCCCTCTCATCGTTGGTGCTCGACTTGGAGCAATGCAAACTGCTCGACAAGACGTTGATCGTCGTCGGGACCGAGTTTGGCCGACCGGCTTCCTTCGACGGCGGAGGCGGACGCGGGCATCACGGCAAATGCTTCAGTATCGCGCTGGCTGGCGGTGGCTTGAAGAACGGCATCACGATTGGCAAGACCGACGAACTGGCAATGAAGGTCGAATCGCGTCCCGTTTCAGTGCCCGATCTCCACGCGACGATCTATGCCGCACTCGGCATCGACACCCAAACCCACCTCTACGCCGGAGACCGCCCGGTTCCGATCACCGATGGTGGCGAGCCGGTCCGAGAACTGTTCGCTTAACCGATGGAGTTCTTGATCTGCACCCAACCGATGCAGTCAGCCACCGCGACCGCGTTTTGTCTGTTGGATCAAGTTCATGGCGGCTACTGCTTGGCGTGGAATCCGGCAGTCGAAGGCCTCGGAAGTCTCCCACGGCCAGTGCCAGTTTCAAAGTGGGCTGACTCTGCGGGCATCAAGTCTCGCGAACACGGATTGATGGCTCACGGCTTACGTCAAATATGCGCGCCGTCAAAGTTTTCCCATTTTGGAACTGGCAACAGCCCTGGGGAGTCTCCCTCGATCACTTCCCACCCGACGACTCTGCGCTAACCAACTCAGCGCGGCTGCCAGTCACACACACCTCGATGACCTCAATGAAAACACGGCTAGCACACTGACCGCCAACTGTTTCACGAGAAACTGCACCCGCTGGGACCGCAGAATCAACTTCACGCTGGGTGCTTAGGTGCTAACGGCCCACCCGATCTGCCGGGTGAGCCATTTACAGAACGCGAGCGTTGCACCTCAGCAGCGACCATTTTGACCGCACAGTACGTATGGCACAAGCAATCGGCGAATGCTGCCACACTACACTATCAATTGCATGCGATTTGGTGGAACAAAATGCGGAGCATCACAACCTGCTCGGCTCCGCCGCCACCAACGTCATACAACTGTGCCTAAAACTCTTTGACGCATTCCGAATCTACACGGTGCTATGAAGCGGACTAACTGGAACTACACATGACTCACGTTTTTAAGTTGCCCAAACGTCGATCTCGCTCACCAACAAACTCAATCAATGCTTGTTGCCCGGAATCGCCGACTCTGCGAGCCGCAATCCGAACAACACGAACATAGCCGCCATTTCTGGATTCAAACCTGCGAGCCAAGTCATCAAAAAGTACTGAAACCGCGACATCGCTTCTCAGCATTGCGAACGCGCGTCGACGCAACGTAACAGCTGGTGAAACGATGTTTACCCAATCCTGCCAGCCTTGTGACGCTCGCCACTCATTCCATGAAACACTTCCCCGCTTTGGCACCTCAGGAGCCTTTGAAATCGCCAATGCGGCACGCTTCGAGAGTGTTACAAGCCGGTCGACAAACGGACGAAGAAATTTCGCCTTACTGACAGTTGTAATCAATCGGCCATGACCGGCACCTCCAGCGTCATCTGTCGGCCTTGCCAAAAGTATCAAGCTGACAGCCATATTTCGTAGCATAGCTTTGCGATGCGACGAGTTTCTGTTGAGTTTTTTCCCACGCCTCTTGTGTCTCATGGTCACCTATCTGCAATCGAATCCACATCAAACCACATCAGTTTCTCTTTGAATTGCCCTGCGGCAACCTCATACCCAATCGCAAACCTATGCTTAGCAATCGCTCCCTGACTTCAATCAACGTCGTGTCACCGAAATTGCGAACCTGAAGCAACTGATCCTCAGTTCGAGTCACCAAATCACGCACGGTGTTTATACCTTCCGATTCCAGACAATTTGTGGCTCTAACAGAAAGGTTCAACTCGGCAAGGCTTTG
>JBBPIS010000125.1:0-24073 GCA_038040225.1 Planctomycetota bacterium | reverse complement strand
GTGGCTGCTGCTGACGGTGACTCAGCAAAGTCTGCTGGAGAAGTGTGTCTCGTACAAGGACAAGGTGGCGAAGGGCCTCTCGGCCGACGCCGGTCTGTTCACGTACCCGGTCCTGATGGCGGCCGACATCCTGTTGTACGACTCGGACGTGGTGCCGGTCGGCGCGGATCAGATCCAGCACTTGGAAGTCACGCGCGACATCGCCCAGCGGTTCAACGCGATCTACGGCGGCGAGTTCCTGCATCTGCCAAACGCCCGCGTCCTCGAAGCCGGCGCCAAAGTGCCGGGGACCGATGGCGAGAAGATGTCGAAAAGTTACGGCAACACGATCGAGATTTTCGAGGCCGAGAAGCCGCTGCGAAAAAAAATCATGTCGATCAAGACCGACTCAACGCCGATGGAGGCCCCCAAGAATCCGGAGACCTGTTCCGTGTTCGCCCTCTACCAACTCTTCGCGACGCCCGAGCAGCAGGCCGTGCTCGCCGACCGCTATCGCGCGGGAGGCATGGGCTACGGCGAGGCCAAGCAGGCGCTGTTCGATGCCGCGATGAGCTATTTCGCCGACGCTCGTGCCCGCCGAACGGAACTCGCGGCCAACCCGAGCCAGGTGGAGGACGTCTTGCTCGCCGGCGCGAAGCAGGCTCGCGCGAAAGGCCAGCAGGTGCTGCAACGAGTCCGCGACGCCTGCGGCCTCGGTTTGCGACGCCCGTAACTTCGGCGGTCTCTGGTGCTGGTGTCGCGGTCGCTTCCTTGTGGATGAAACCTGTCGTCAAATCGTGGCGGCTTGGCGTCTGGGGCAAGGTGCCGTGTATACTCCGCCCCGCCTTGCCTCGCGCAGGGACGTCACGTCGAACTTGCAATGCCTCACCACAGAAGGTTGTATGGATACACCTGTCACTGACCAATCGTATGTCGTCCGCTACGGAACGACTCGCATCCTGGGCGAGTTTTCGGCGCGGGGTCTCGGTGCCCTGCCGCGCGGTGCCGCCGTCGTCGTGCGTGGCGAGCGCGGCCACGAGTGGGGCATCGTCCTCAGCCCCGCGACCGAGCAGACTCGGACGTACCTCGGCGCATCGGACGAGCACGGGCGCATCCTCCGTCTGGCGAATGCCGAAGACGAAACGAACCGCGACAAGGCGATCGCCTTCGAGAAGGAGGCGTTTGCCGGCGGCCTCGAACAGATCCGCGAACGCAATCTTCAGATGCAGCTCATCGACGTCGAGCAGGTCATCGGGGGTGAGCGGCTGGTCTACTATTACGTGGCCGAGCTGCGCATCGACTTCCGAGACCTGGTCAAAGCCCTCGCCAAGCAGTTCCACACGCGGATCGAGATGCGGCAGATCGGCATCCGCGACGAAGCCAAACTGCTGGCCGATTACGGCGACTGCGGGCAGCCGGTGTGCTGCAACACGTTCCTGCGTGAGATGCCTCCCGTCTCGATGAAGATGGCCAAGCTGCAAAAGGCGACGCTGGACCCGTCCAAAATCTCGGGGCGCTGCGGTCGGCTGAAGTGCTGCCTGCGGTACGAGTACGACACCTACGAAGAGAATCGCCGGGAGCTGCCTCCCGTGGGAGCGACCGTCGTGACGAAGCACGGGACGGGCAAGATCATCGGCCAGGAGCTGCTGTCGCGCAAGTTGATGATTGCGTACGAAGGCCAGAGCAACATCATGACCGATGAGAAGGACATCGTGACCGTCGTCAGCACGAAGTCGTCCAAGCCCAACACGCCGCCCGCGAAGGAACGTTCGGAGGAGGGAGCCGGGCCAGAGGCTCCGCGCCGCGAAGGCCAGCCACGAGATGATCGACCGCGCGGCGATCAGCCCCGCGGCGAGCGACGTCCCGATGATCGGCCGCGCGGCGACCAGAATCGTCAGGGTGGAGGCCGCGGCCCTCGCTCGGGACCGGATCGTCCGTCCGGCCCGCGTGACGACCGCGATCAACCACCGCCAAACCCACCTCCGAGCGATCCGTCCTAGCGCGGGAATTCGGCGGTGCTACTGCACGACGTAGCTGGATTCGCAAGAATTCAGCCATGAATCGCAAAGCCCTGAACTCTTGCGAGTTCAGCGACAGACAGGATTTCGGATTTGAAAGTTCGGATTTTCAAAGGCTCCTCCATGCCAATTCGTGCCCACCGCTTGAGTCGCCTGCTTGTTCTGTGGTCCGTCGTCGTCGGTGCGATTGCATCGGCTGCAGACGCGCCGTTGTCGCAGTATTACGGATTCAAACCGATCGAGTCCTTCAAGCTCTCGGAACGCTCGGCCAATCTGCTGAGCGGCGACTTGAACCACGATGGCCTGACCGACCTGCTGCTGGTCGACAACGGGCACAGCCGGATCGATCTGCTGATTCAGCGCAAGGAAGTCCCCGCGACGAAGGACGTGAAGATCGGCGGGACCGATGTCAACGTGGTGGAAGATCACTGGAGGTTCGAGCATAAGAAGCTGGCCGTCGACCAGGAGGTGTCCGCGGTCGCGCTGGGAGACTTCAACGGCGATGACCGAACCGACATCGTCTACTTTGGCAGCCCGGATCAATTGGTGATTCGCTACCAGCCCGAAAAGGGCGAGTGGATTCAGAAGAAGCAGCAGCGCGTCCCCGATGCTTCGCCCTCGCAGTGGTTTCTCGCGGCGGGCGATCTCGACAGCAATGGGCTCGACGATCTGGTGATCCTCGGCAAGCACGAGACCATCGTGTTCTACCAGACGAAGAAGGGAATCCTCGCCGAACCGAAGAAGTTGATGAACACCTCGGACAAGCTCGGGCTGGCTCAGATCGCGGACCTTGATGGCGACGGACGAAACGACTTGTGCTATCTGGCCGGGGAGGGGCTGACTCGCTCTATGGGGGCGCGGCTGCAACTGGCCGACGGACAACTCGGCCCGGAATACATCTTCGATCTCGAACGACCGCGAGCCGTCTCGCTGCGCGATGTCGATGGCAAGCCGGGGCACGAGATTCTGGCGATCGAATCTCGCACGGGGCGGCTCAAGATCCTGAACGTCGAGCGCCGCAAGCCCGGTGAGAATGAGTTGCCCGAGCGGCTGATTCAGTTCGGGTTTGGCAAGCAGGGCTCGGGGCGAGACCGCGACCTAACCGCAGCCGATCTCGACGGTGACGGCCTGATCGACCTGGCGGTCACCGATCCGGATGCGTCGCGCGTGCTGGTCTTCCGCCAGCGAGCGGGCAGCGGCCTCGATTTGGGGACTCCTTTTCCCGGCCTCAGTGGTGCGGATCAGATTCGTGCGGCGGACTTCGACGGCAACGGCAAGGCCGAAGTCGTCGTTCACAGCGGTCCCGAGAAAACTCTCGGTCTGAGCCGGATTGACGACGGACGACTCACATTTCCCGAGTCGCTTCCGATCGAAGCCGAAACCAGCGGGCTGGAGTTGGCCGACCTCGACGGCGACCAGCGGCCCGAAGTCGTCTTCATCGCCAAGACGAAGAAAGACCGCTCGTCCGAGTATTCGCTGCAAGCGATGAAGCGTGCCGCCAATGGTGAATGGCAACCGCATAACTTCGGTGCCAAGACGTCCATCACGCTCGAACTGAAGGGAACGCCCGATCGGCTGATCCAGGCCGACATCTTCGGAGACGAACGGCCCGAGTTTCTCATCTTTCAGGGAACGTCGAAGCCTCCGCAGTTGTACGGCCTGAACGCCGAAGGGATCCCGGCCGAAATCGTCGTCAGCGGCAACCTCGGTCTGGGAGCGGTCTCGGCGGGGGCCATGTCGTTCGTCACCCTGGGTGAGAAGAAGGGAGTGCTCGTCGCGCAGGACAACTTCGCGCGGTTCATGGTGCTCGGCGAGAACAAGCGCTGGCAGGTGGTCGAGCAGTTCAACGCGGGCGAGTCCAACTCGAAGATCGTCGGCGCGACCATCATCGAACTCGACGGCAAACCCGAGCCCGAGATCGTCCTGGTCGACACCGGCGTCAAGAAACTGCGCGTGTTGCATCGAGTCGATGGCACTTACACCCAGTGGAAGGAGATCGACATCGGCGACTTCCCGTTCAAGTCGCTGAAGGTGGCCGATTTCAACGGCGATAAGCGCGACGACCTGCTGCTGTTCGGAGCCGACAAGTTCGCGGTGCTCTACGCCGGTGCATCGGCTCCCGCCATGAAGGAAGTCGCGTCGTTTGAGAGCCAGCTCGAAAAAATCTATCCGACCGACGTTGTCGCGGGTGACCTGAACGGCGATGGCAAGATCGATCTCGTCATGACCGACACCCGGAGCCACTTCATTGAAGTGCTCCAATACCGGGCCGACTCGGGCTTGAAGCACGCGCTCTACTTCCGCGTCTTCGAGCAGAAGAGTTTCCGCAACGACGACGAATCGGGAGACGCCGAACCGCGCGAGGCTCTGATCGCAGACGTCACCGGCGACGGCCTGCCCGACCTGTTGCTGCTGACTCACGACCGCCTGCTGCTCTACCCGCAAGACAGTGGCCGCGAAACGAAGTGACGCGACTCTTCCTCCCCTCGCCCCTCTGGGGAGAGGGGCCGGGGGTGAGGGGCGAGCGGTGTACCCGACCCCGCGTGTTCCAATTGGTAGGCGTCGAAGAAATCGTCTATGCCAGAATCTGCCGGATCACCTGCCCACGGCTGATGGCGTGTGGGCGGCCCTGGCGGTCAAGGAACTCGGTGTCCGGCGAGTATCCCAGACAGTGGAACATCGTGGCGGTGATGTCTTCGGGACGGACGAGGCCCGTGCGGGGATAGGCTCCCATCGCGTCGGACGCTCCGTACACGGTGCCGCCACGAATGCCGCCTCCCGCCAGCGCGATCGAGAAGACCGGTCCCCAGTGATCGCGGCCGGCGCGGCCGTTGAACTTGGGGGTACGGCCGAATTCGGACATGCAGACGACCAGTGTCTCATCGAGCAAGCCCCGGTCGGACAGATCCTCGATCAGCGCCGCGAATGCCTGATCCATCGGTGGCACCAAAACCTCCTTGAGCCGTTTCGTCTCCTGCGTGTGCGAGTCCCAGCACGGATTGTCTGACGGCTCATCCGGGCCGCGAAACCAGTTGACTTGAACCAGTCGCACGTGAGCCTCGACCATTCGTCGTGCCAGCAGACAGCTTTGCCCGAACTGGGACATGCCGTACCTCTGTCGAGTCTGCTGTGTTTCCAGCGCGAGGTCGAACGCACCGCGCGACGCGGCCGACGACAACACGCCATAAGCTCGCTGCTGCTGGTCACCAAATGTTTGCAGGCGACCTATCGCGGCGGCTTCCTCCTGCTGACGGTCGATCGTGCGAACCAGGCTGCGCCGCGCCGTGAGCCGCTCCAGTGACACGTCGGCCGGCAGTTGGAACTCGGTGATGCGGTAGTCGGGCGAGGCGGGCTCGCATTTGAACAGCCACGGGTCGAGCGAATGGCCCAGCATCCCGCCATCCTGCCCCGGCCAGACCGAGCCGTCGGTGTTGAAGATGTGTCCCGGCAGACGAACTGCCGACGGAAGATCGCCCGCCTGACCGCTCAGTCGTTGCACGACCGAACCGAGGTTGGGCCAGTCGTTGGGAGGACCGGGATTCACGTTCTCGGCGTTCATCGGCGTGTGAGGCCGGCCCGTCAGCATGTAGTAGCCGCTCGACGAATGAGCGTTGTCGCCCGTCGAGACCGCCCGCAACACGGCCAGTTTGTCGGCCTGCAATGCCAGACGAGGCATCAGCTCGCCGAACTGCATGCCCGACACATTTGTGGCGATGGGAGCGATCTCACCACGCACGTCATGGGGTGCATCGGGCTTCGGATCCCACGTCGAATGCTGCGGCGGGCCACCCAGCAGAAAGAGGACGATGCACGAGCGAGCCTTTCCACCCGATGTCCCGGTGTGAGTCCCGGCCGCTGACGCCGACTGCGGTCGCAGGAGTTGAGGCAATGCCAAACCGCAGGCACTCAATCCGCCAATTCGCACGACTTCACGCCGCGACACGCGGTCACACAACCGAACACCACTCGCTTGAAGACTGAGCATCACTGTCTCCAGAACAAACCCGTCTCAACCATCGGGCGATATCGTAGTCGGACCGACTTGGGGTTGTCGATCCGGATCGGGTCTTCTTGTTTCGGTGGGACAAAGTCGAAGTCAATCTGCCCCTCCGAACTTGTTCGTGTCCGTCGTTGCCACGCTTCTCGACGAACTGTACGGTGAACCTTGAACGGCCTGGTCACTGCCCACGCCTCTTTTCTGTCTCGGTTGTGAAAGCTCGATTCATGAACTGCCTCCAAAGTTTGCTGGTTGCCGCGACCGTGCTACTGGCAGGCGCGTTGGTTTGCGCGGGAGACGAGCGGCTCGCGGCCAAACCGACCGTCGTCGAACGGCCAAACATCGTGATCCTGTTCGCGGACGACCTGGGCTACGGAGACATCGGCTGCTACGGTGCGAAGGGCTTCGCGACGCCAAACCTCGACCGAATGGCTCACGAAGGGACCAGGTTCACGAGCTTCTACGTGGCTCAACCGGTCTGCACCGCCTCGCGCGCGGCGCTGATGACCGGGTGTTACTCGAACCGGGTGGGGTTGGCCGGCGCACTGAACCACACCAGCCCGACCGGCATCGCGGCCGACGAGGTCTTGCTGCCCGAACTCTGCCAACATGTCGGATACGTCACCGCCTGCTTCGGCAAGTGGCACTTGGGACATCACCCGCAATTCCTGCCCACGCGCAACGGCTTCGATCAGTTCTTCGGCATCCCCTACTCGAACGACAACGGACCGCTGCACCCCGTGATCCGCGACATTCCCGGGCTGCCGCTGATTGAAGGAGAAAAGCTGATCGAGACCGATCCAGACCAATCACAGTTCACGCGGCGAATGACCGATCACGCGGTGCAATTCATCGAACGGAATGCGGCTCGCCCATTTTTCCTGTACGTGCCGCACATCATGCCGCATGTGCCGATCTTCGCCTCCGACAAGTATCGCGGTCGCACGGCGCGCGGCTTGTACGGCGACGTGATCGAGGAACTGGATGACTCGGTCGGTGAAGTCCTTGCCACACTGAAGCGACTCAACCTCGATGAACGAACGCTGGTGATCTTCGCCTCGGATAACGGCCCGTTCCTATCCTATGGCGAGCACGCGGGATCGGCCGGTCCCCTGCGCGAAGGCAAGCTGACGACTTTCGAGGGGGGCGTTCGCGTGCCGTGCCTGATGCGCTGGCCTGGCCGCATTCCCGCGGGGCGAGTCAGCGATGAACTGGCCTCGACGCTGGACTTGTATCCGACTCTCGCGGGCCTCGCCGGCGCGAAGCTGCCGTCTCGGCGGATCGACGGGCAGAACATCGCCCCGTTGTTACTGGGCCAGCCCGACGCGAAGCCGCGCGAGGTCTTCTACTATTACTCGGGCGACGAGCTTCATGCCGTGCGCTGGCGTCAGTGGAAACTGCATCTGCCGCACGACTACCTCACCACAGCCGCCGAACCGGGACGTGGAGGCAAGCCGTCGAACTATGGAAAGCTCGAACCGGTTGCCATCGAACAGTCGGGCATCCGCGGCATCGCCAGCCGGCACGGCTATCGTGTCGAATCGATTGGTCTCTCGCTGTTCAACCTCAAGGAAGACATCGGCGAAACGAAGAACGTGGCCGATCAGCACTTGGACATCGTCGCGCGGCTGCAAGACATCGCCACGCAGGCTCGCGACGATTTGGGTGATTCACTGACGAAGGTGACAGGCAAGAACGTCCGCCCGGTCGGGCGAGTCGATGGAGCCGCCAAGCCATAACTGCCTCATTGGCCAGCGAGAATCTCGCGGCGGGGTGACGAAGGCACAAGAGGTTGATTAGACTGAACCTCACTGAGAACCTCTTGTGCTGTTGCACACAGGTAGCCGAAGCGGCAACCTGTGCCACCCAGCGCGCGGGTCAATTCACTGTTAGGCGCAAGAGGTGACGGTTTGTAGTGGACTACGTAATATGAAGGCCGCATCATTCTTCGTCGGGACATTCCTGCTGGGCGGAGTCGCATTCTGGCTACCCAGCATCACGCTGCACGCTGTGCGGGGGGAGAACTTCTGCGGCGTGGACGTCCTTGCCCTCACGGGGCTTCTTCCGGTTCTGGCAGTCGTGGCTGCTGTGGCCGCTCAGCGTCTGCAAGGTTCGACAGGTGGAGCGGCGTTCGCCCCCTTGGCGGTCAGTCTGGGTGTCTGGGTCTTGGGGCCGCTGGCGATGTTCGTGAGCGCAACGCCCACCGGCGGAGGCTTTGCCATGCAGGGCTGGTGGATCGCCCTGCCGGCCCTGACGGCGTTATTCCCGCTGACGACATTCTCGATGGCGACTTATGATGGGAGTCTCGGGGGCCTGCTGGTGGGGAGCGTGGCGCTGGCCTTCCTATTCATCCGCGGGGTGGCACAGGTTGCCGTTTCGGCTACCTGTGTGCCAACGGCACAAGAAGCGATTGGGAAATGAGCTTCCGTTCAAACAACCTCTTCTGGCTCACGCCACCTCGGCAACCGAGGCCACCCAGCGGCGCGAGCAACTTCAGAAAAAGTGGCACCCGGCGCGCGGGTCAATTCACTGTTAGGCGGCCAGAGGTTGGAGCCCAAGGAAATCCACCATGCGCGTCAAATTGTTCTGGAAGAACGCTCGTGTGAGTCTCAATGAGTTGTACAAGGACGGCACGCTCAAGCCTTTTTCGTTCAAAGACTGGTGGTCCGGGAAGAACCAACCTGGGAGTCCCAATGCCGGGTGGTGCGAGGATCTGTCGTTCAGAAAATCGCAAGACCTGGAGGACGAGATCAACGCTTGGTTGTCGCAGAACCCCAAGATCAAGGTTGTTGACATCAAACAATCCGCGAGCGGTAGCGACTATCAGCCGACCCTGTGGCTTATTTCAGTCTGGTACGAAGAAGCCGCCGAACAAGGCGGTTAACCGGAGCGGCGGATGAGCCGAATTTGACATGGATATTCGCTCGCCGCCGGGTGCCACTGGCGGCGGCTTTGGGCCGCCAGTGGCTTTGAAGAACACTGGCGAGTGAAGCCCCTCGCCAGTGGCACCCGGCGCATGACATCCCAACTAGGAGCCACACGTATGAAACCCATTCTTGCCATCGCTCTCACCGTGCTCTGGCTCATCCCCGTCACCGTCCACGCCGAGACCCCACCGCCAAAGGACGTCTCCCCGCTCCTCGCCCCCCTCATCCTGAAGCACAACGTCCCCGGTCTGGCCGCCGCCATCGTCCAGAGCGGCGAAACCGTCGCCCTGGGGGTCGCTGGCGTCCGCACACGCGGCAAGCCGGACAAGATCGCCACCGCCGACCGTTTTCACATCGGCTCCGACACCAAGACGCTGACCGCCATGCTCTGCGGCATCCTCGTCGATGAAGGAAAACTGAAATGGGGTCAGACCTTGGGCGAGACCTTCCCCGAGCTCAAGAAATCCATGGACCCAAAGTACCAGGCCGTCACCCTCGAACAGCTCCTCACCCAACGCGGCGGCGCACCTGGTGCGATCGAAAAGGATGAACTGTGGGGCAAACTCTGGCAGTACAAGGGGACGCCCACGAATGCGCGGCGAATGCTCCTCCAGGGCGTCACGTCTAAACCGCCCGAAGCCACTCCCGGTGAGAAGTACATCTATTCCAACGCCGGGTATTCCATCGCCGGGCACATGGCCGAGAAGGTCACCGGCAAATCCTGGGAAGACCTCACGCGCGAGAAGATCTTCCGTCCGCTGGGCATGACCACTGCCGGCTTCGGCCCCCCCGGCACGCGCGCGAAAAACGATCAGCCCCGCGGCCACAAAGCCGACGGATCCCCCGTCGAGCCCGGCCCCGGCGCCGACAACCCCGTCGCCATCGGCCCCGCTGGCATCGTCCACTGCTCCATCGGAGACTGGGCCAAGTTTATCGCCGCCAACCTTCCCTCCGCCAAAACCAAACTGGTCAAACCCGAAACCCTCGAGAAGCTCCAGACCCCCGCCCCCGGCGAGCCAAAATACGCCATGGGCTGGATCATCGCCGACGGCCAACCTTGGGCCGGCGGCCCCGCCCTGACCCACGCCGGCAGCAACACGATGTGGTACGCCGTCGCCTGGATCGCCCCCAAAAAACACTTCGCCGTCCTCGTCGCCTGCAACCAGGCCAACGACAAGGCCTGCAACGACGCCGTCGTCGCCCTCATCACCGACCACTTCAAGGCCGAGCGGCGGTAGTCCCTACGTCCCTGTTCCGACACCAGAAAGCCTTCGCCCATGTTGAGCGAAACCGCTGCTCTCAAAATACTTGATCAAGAGGACGACTTCAGACTTGCTGACGGAGTATTCTGTGCTGCGTCGGACTTAACCAACAACGAAGTTGACTTTGACTCAGAAGATGAGCCGCTGAAGACCATCTCGATGGTTTGGCTAGCTTCCGGTGTTATCGACAACGGCGGGTTTGGATACCTGTTGGAATACAAATGTGGTAACGACCGGGAAATGCGATTGATTGCGGATGCATTTGAAAGAGTTGGGGCAACCAAGTGTGCGGAAGCTTTCCGGCGGCTATTTGCAGTTTTCCCAGATGGCCGAATCATTGACGATCACGACACAAAGGACGCTTACTACACCGCCCTCAACGAGTCAAAGCGACTTGAGATCGACAGGCTATTCTGGAGTGAATCGCGTAACATCGATCGCGTGGTAGCTGCGTTCATCCGACAGAATAGACAAGCAGTTCTACGGGAACTGACTGGGCATCAAGACGGACGAACAAAGCCGTGAACCGGCTGGGTGGCACGCCCTGACGCTTTGGGAAGGGCGTGGTCATCGCCCCGGTTCGTCATCACCACGCCCTTCGAGGACTCATGGCGTGCCACTCGTCCCCTGATCGAGCGGTGAGTGTCATTGGCCAGCGAGAATCTCGCGGCCCTGTTGGCGCAGCGTCTCCAGCAATTGATCGAGATGCTCGGCCGTGGTCAGGGGGTTGATGAGCGTCACGCGCAGCGCATCGACTCCGTTCAGGTTGGTCGCGACGAGGTAGAACTCACCCGATTCGATGACCGCTCGGCGAAGTTGCCGTTGGAATTCGCCGAGCCGATCGGGCGGTGCGGTGGCCAACGCGGCGGGGACGTGCCGGAACGTGACGATGTTGCACTGCGGTT
Source organism: Planctomycetota bacterium (assembly GCA_038040225.1). Lineage (GTDB taxonomy): Bacteria > Planctomycetota > Planctomycetia > Planctomycetales > Planctomycetaceae > Schlesneria. The sequence continues at coordinate 12,985 of JBBPIS010000125.1, read as the reverse complement.
CGTGCAGCGGCACGAAGTCGGACGCGGCGCGCAGCTTCTCGTGAAAGACGCGGCCCAGGTCGAAGGTCACGTCGATCAGGTCGGCGAAAAGCTGCGGCCCGAACATCGACCAGACTCCCCACAGCCCGTACACGGCCGCGCGCTTGGTGCATTCAAATGTGCGCAGGCCGAGGTCGAACTCGGCGAGGCCCGGGGCGCTGGGGTCGAACAGGTACGGCGCGTTCTGGTGGAACGCCTCGTAGCTGTGCCGCTGGTCCTTGAAGAACAGGAAGGCGCACAGTGCGGGGATGAACATCATCTTGTGTGCGTCCCAGACGAGGCTGTCGGCTCGTTCGAGACCCGCGACCAGAGGACGATGCCGCTCGCTGAGCAACGCCGATCCACCGTGAGCCGCATCGACATGCAACCAAACCTGGTGCCGCTCGCAGACGTCGGCAACGGCGTTCAACGGATCGAAAGCCCCGATCGGTGTCGAGCACGCGCACGCCACGACGGCGACAATCGGGTGGCCCTTCGATTTCAGATCGCGGAGCGTTTTGTCTAGCTGATTCACATCCATCCGCCGCCGGTCATCGAGCCCCACCTTCACAACGTGCTTCGTCCCAAGACCCAGTATCCCCGCCGCGCGTGCGATGCAGTAATGAGCGTCGGCTTGAACGACGAGCACGGGTGGGTTGATGGTCGAGGGTGGACGGTTGAGAGGCTGAGAAGTGACTTCCGCATTCGTCTGACCATCAACCATCAACCCTCGACCATCAACCCCTTCCTCCCAGCAGCCATTCAACGCGACGTTCCGCGCCACGAGCAGTGCGTTCAGATTGGCGAGCGTACCGCCGTGCGTGACGATGCCGGCGTAAGTCCCCTCGCGCCAGCCGAGGTATCCGGCCAGCTTGCGGACCATCGCCTGTTCAACCGCCGTGGCCCACGGCCCCATTTCGTAGATGGCCATCACCTGATTCGTGACCGAGCCGACCGCATCGAACAGTCCGGCGAGCGGCACCGGCGCGGGAACCTGGTGTCCGACGTAACGCGGATCGTGCAGGTTGTGCCCGCGCGACAGCATCTCCTGGACGAGCGATGCAAACCTCGCCGCGAGTTGTTCCGCGTTCGCCGAGCCATTCCACTCGTCGGCCATCCGTCCTGCGAGCGCGATGTTGTCGAGAGGCGACGCCCAGTTCAGCACGTTCCCCGCCGAAGCCTCGACCGACGCGAGATGGCTCGCCAACTGCTCGACCAGTCGTTCACCGGCCGATCGCAACAGCGCCGGATCGTACGCCAGACGAATGCGATTCCTGGCCGAGTCTAGTCCCGTCATGAAATCCTCATCCATGCAACGTCCCTTGAACTTGTTCCGCCGTGTTGATCGAGCCGCCGCATTTGTCGAAGCACTTGGCAAACGGTAGTGTCACCGCCGGACAAACCGTTCCCATTCAGGAGGCGCGAGCATGATTCTTCGGAGTATTGATTCCCTCTCGATGGGCCGAGTGTTTGGATTCCTGTCGATGACGGTCGGTGGAGTCTTCGGCATTCTGGCTGTCGCGGTTTCAACGGCCGGCTTGCAGCCGTGGCTGCTCCGGATGCCAACCTCAATGGCAGCGTCAGCCCAAATCGCGGCACCGTTCATCGTCCTGGTTCTGGGACCACTCGTCGCGGGAGCCACCGGATTCGCCCTCGGGGTTGCATCCGCGATGCTGTACAACGCCACGGCAGCGATGGTTGGCGGACTCGAACTCGACATCAAACATCTTTCACCGAAGGAGTAAACCCGCTTCGCCCCGGTTACTTCAGCGAGCTCAGTGCATTCTGAGCATCAATGCGGATCCGGGATTCGGCGTGGGTGCGGATCAGCGACTCGGTCAGTTCGCGGAACTCGGCCTTGTCGCCCGGTTCCATCTTCGGGCCCAAGTCGGCAATCGCCTTGAGTGAGTTCTTCAGGACAAGCAAGTGCTCGGACTGGCCATCGGGAGTGTCCGGAGCCTTCGCGGTCAGCGCCTGTTTGAACACCGCCAGTCCGTCGGTCGAGCCGCTGCGTGACAGGGCGATCGCGGCGTTGATGCGGGTCATCCCGTCGTCGTTTCCGAGCAGCACCTGCAACTGCTGACTGGCCTCCGGGGAACGGAACAGTCCCAGCGCGAAGGCTGCGGCCTGGCGCATGACGGTCTGCTGGTCGGTCGAGACTTCGATGAGGGCCTGCACGAGACCGGGCGCTTCGAGTGGCTGGCCGCGTTCCAACGCTCGGCCCGCGATGAACGCAATCGAAGCGGCGGCACTCTTGCGGATTTCGATGTCGCGTGTCGGTTCGAGGGCCAGCTTGAGCGCGGTGGCAACCGCTGCGGCGGCGCTTGACTGAGGCTTGTCATTCTGAGTCGAGTTCGGCTCCTTGCGGGTGTCGTCGGGTGGATCGAGCAGCCCCATCGCTCGCGTCAGGTATTGCTGGATCGCCACACCGTCCTTTGAACTGGAGCCGGACTTCAACTCCTTCGCCAACTGATCGGACAGGCCCTGCGCGATCTCGGAATTGCTCGACAGATGCTGACCTTGCTCGCCTTGTCGTCGGTCCTGGTCGAGCACCTGCGCGAGGCCGTACATCGCGCGATTGCGAATGTGCGTGTTGGGGCTTTGCAGTTCCTGAACGAGCTTCCGCCAATCCTGCTCGCCTGCCGCGATCCGCCCGAACAGAGCCCACACGGCAACGACCGCCAGCACGATCAACCCCGGCACGACGAAGAGCTGCACGATGAAGCCCGCGGACGGCGGCTGCACCGGCGGCAGGTCGTCGGACAATTCGGGACGTTGCGGGAGCGAGGCGGATTCCTGATCGAACTGGTCGGACATTGATGAACCATTTGACTGAAGCAGGCGAGCCATCCATCGGGCATCTCCGACGGAACGGCCTGTCGGAGTGCGGCGGATTATAGGCTCAGTCGCCACCGATTTCAGCGGATACGACGGAGTCGTTTGGCCGCAACGCCAATGGCGAGCGTGTAATCAGCGGTTCGCCTGCGTCCGCTCCCACACCGTTGGCGTTGGGGCGAAACATGAAAACGTCTCATTCACGACAGCGCGGAATACTTTCGGCGCGTCGAGAATCGTCTCACGCAGCAGCGGGCTGTGGGGCGGCCACCACTTCGGCGGCGATGACTTCTGCGACGAGGGCCGCGTAGTCGACGGCACCGGGACTCTTGCTGGCGTAGTCGAAGATTGACTGCCCGAAAGAAGGCGCTTCAGCGAGTTTGATGTTGCGGCGGATGCGGCTGTCGAAGATCCGTGCGTTCTTCCACGGGGCCTGCGGGTCGCTCTGTTCGAGGAACCGCATCAGGTCGTCCGTGATGTCGGCTGCCAACCGGGTGGCGGTCTCGTACAGACAGAGAATGATGCCGCTGACCTTCAGTTCACGGTTGAGCCGCCGCTTCACGAGGGCCGTGGTCTCGAAGAGCTTCGACATTCCCTGCAGCGCCAGAAAATGAGGCTGCAACGGAATGAAGACTTCCTTCGCCGACGTCAGCGCGTTGATCGTGAGGACTCCCAGCGATGGCGGGCAGTCCATGACGATGTAGTCGAACGGCTGCTGTTGAATCAGTCGATCGATTGCTCCGCGCAGAATCAGTTCGCGTCCGGGAGCATCCACCAGTTCGACCTCCGCCGCGGCCAGATCGAGGTCCGACGGGACGACCCACAGGTTGTCGACCGCCAGTTGCTTGACCTCGGCCAGTGTCTTCTTGCCCGAGAAGACATCGTAGACCGTGGGAGTCTGGCCAAACGCATCGACACCCAGGTGGAGCGAGGAGTGTCCCTGCGGATCGAGGTCGATCAGGCAGACGCTGCGTCCCTGCTTGGCGAGTCCCGCCGCAAGATTCACGCTGGTGGTGGTTTTGCCGACGCCACCCTTCTGATTCATCACGCAGATGCTGCGCATCGGGCTTCCTTTCCCAGTTTCGACGTCGCCCGCACTCTCCGAGTCGGGCCGGTGTGTTCGCGTCGAGAATCTATCCGAACCCCCGGATCGCCGAAAGACGAGTTGCCTCGCGAATCAAGCCGTCGTGGATTGGCGTCACTCAATGAAACGGGGGACTCACGTCCCCCGCTCCGAAAAGTCTTCATCTTCACGAATCGTCCATCGCGCGACCGAGTCGCCAACGCTGAAATCCTCGTGATCGCGAACCACCGAGTTTGGCCGTGGGCCGTTCACCTACGGCGAGGAATGGCGATGGTGACCTCGTAGTCGCCTGCGCCGCCCGGCGAATCGCAAAAGTAAACGTCAAAACCGTCCGGCGTGGTTTCGAGTGCAATGACATCCCGCCCTTTGCGTTTCACGATCCACGCTCTCGTCAGATCCAATCGCTCGCCGATGTCGCGCCATGCGGGAGGCGTCTTGTCCAGATCGCTCCAAGGCTCGCCATCGAACTTGACCTGGGTTAGTTGTCCCCCGCGTTTGCGTTCATAACACACGGTGCGGCCGGTGACGATGATCCGTCCGGTTCCATCGACTGTCGCGTAGATGCGAAGTAACTTCGGCTGCGCCTCGACTGAGTCATCTGATGTTGCGACTGTTGCGACGCCGTCGCGTGAGTCCGGTTTGGTAGTCTTCTTGTTGGGGGAGATCTCATCCGCGCTCAATGCAGTGGCGACAAGCAAATACAGAACTGGCTGGAGGCATGCCTTCATGGTGGTGTGTCCTGCTGGAGGTGGGAGAGTAGCCGAACAATGGTCACCAACCGAGGGACATGTTGGTTTCGACCGCGCGCTGGGCTTCGTGGAGGTCGGCGCCGGTGTCCTGCATGTAGAGGCGGATCGCGTGGAGCTTGTCGCCCCGGGCGCGGCTGAGGCAATCGCGGGCCTTGTCGCACGGTTCGAGCGACCCTTCGATCCCGAGCATTCTCTTGGAGATCACCCACACGTCGCGCGGGCGCTTGGCGACTCGCTTCAACTGATCCTCGGGATAGTTCTCGCGGGCGATGGCCTCGGCTGCCGTCTGATCGCTTGCCCAGGCAATCATGATGTGTGCGTTCGTCTCGATCTCGTACAGAGCCATGATCTGACCTCGGTTTCCTGAAAGAGTGCGGATTGAACCGGGAACTGTGACTGTTCGACTGACGCGCGGAGTATACCGACCCGATTCGAGCGGCGTCCAGAACCGAGAGGTCGGTGTTTTGTTCACGCCTTCTGCTGGGCCGTCCTCTCTCGCGTGAAGGGACGGCGGCGGCATGGCCGATAACTCGGACGCGCCCCGATTTGAGTGGCGTCTCGGCTGCGAAGTGGCATGCGGCCGGGTAAAGTCTGTGTTCGAGTTCGCGGCGGCTCATGCAGTTCGGTGGCGGAGCGGCCGGTTTGTGCGTCGAGTCCGTCGGCGCGAAGGTGTTGTGATTGCCAGGCAACCGGCCGTTCGTGCCGAAGGGGAGCGACGACATGCGCATCGTGGTCGCCAGTTCCGAGGCCGTACCGTTTTCCAAGACGGGCGGCCTCGCCGACGTGGCCTCGGCCTTGCCGAAGGCTCTCGCGCGGGCCGGGCACGATGTCACATTGATCGTGCCGCACTACCCGCAACTCCACGCCAAGACCCCCGACGCGCCTCCGGTCGAATCGATGTCGCTCACCCTGCGAGTGGCCGTGGGTCACAAAACGGTGGACGCTCACGTCCTGAAGGGGAAGCTGCCGGGATCCAACGTCACCGTCTACCTCATCGACCAGCCGATCTACTTCGATCGCCGAGGAGTCTACGTTGAGAACGATCAGGACTACCGGGACAACTGCGAACGCTTCGTCTTCTTCAGCCGGGCGGTCATCGAGGTTGTGCGGCATCTGAATCTGAAGCCCGACGTCATTCACGCCAACGACTGGCAGACCGGCCTCATTCCCGCCCTCGTGACGGTGGAGATGCGACAGCAGCCGGGATTGGAGCACACCGCGACCGTCTTCACGATTCACAACATGGCGTTTCAGGGCCGCTACTGGCATTGGGACATGCACCTGACGGGACTCGACTGGAAGTATTTCAACTGGCGGCAGATGGAGTTCTTCGGGCATCTCAATCTGTTGAAGACCGGGATCGCCTTCGCCGACATGTTGACGACCGTCAGCCCGACTTACTCGCGCGAGATTCAAACGCCCGAGTACGGATGCGGGCTGCACGGGATCCTGGGTTCGCGTTCGAGTGACCTCGTCGGAATCTTGAACGGCGTCGACACGGAAATCTGGCATCCGTCCACCGATCCGTACATCGCGAAGAACTATTCGGCGGAGACCCTCGACATCGGCAAGCCCGCGTGCAAGGCCGCGTTGCAGAAGCGGCTGGGCCTGCCGGTTCGCCCCCACGTGCCACTGTTTGGCAGCGTGTCACGGATGACGGGACAAAAGGGCTACTCACTGATAGCCCAGTGCTCCAACGTGCTGCTCGATCAAGATGTGCAGTTGGTGTTTCTCGGCAGCGGTGATCCGACTTACGAAGGGCTGCTCAAGCAACTGGCAGTCGAGCATCCCGACAAGGTCTCCACAACGATCGGCTACAGCGAGGAACTGTCGCACCAGATCGAAGCGGGCTGCGACGTGTTTCTGATGCCGAGCGAGTTCGAACCGTGTGGCCTCAATCAGATGTACAGCCTGATCTACGGCACGGTTCCCGTCGTGAGATCGGTCGGCGGTCTGGCCGACTCGGTCGTCGATGCCAACGACCACAACCTCGCGGCCGGCGCGGCGAACGGATTCAGCTTCCACGAGTTTCGCGGTGAGACCCTCTTCTGGAACATCTGCCGCGCCCGCACGATGTACGCCGACAAACCGACCTGGAGAAAGCTGCAACTGACCGGGATGAGACGCGACTGGTCGTGGATGCACAGCGCGACCGAATACGTTCGCGTCTACGAACGAGCCATCGCCAAGAGGCGACTGGAATCGGAATGCGCCGGTGACGAACGATAAGACCGAAGCGGGAAAATCCAAAATCCAAGTTCCAAAGCCCAAACGAATCTCAATGACAAAATCAAGAATCAAGGAAACGAATTCCGGTTCATCCGGTTGTTGGCTGTGCCTCGTTTGAGATTTTGGAATTCTCCGTTTGAGATTCGTTTGGTGTTTGGAACTTCATATTTGAGATTTGTTTCACCCGAACCGAACCCAACCACTGACGAGTCCTCCCCCGATGCCCGCTGTGAATCTCGCCTTTGTCTGGCATCAGCATCAGCCGTACTACCCGGATCGGGTGGGGGGCGAGAACCCGATGCCGTGGGTCAGGCTTCACGGGACGAAGGACTACTGGGGGATGGCCTGGCACATCAAGGAGGTGCCCGAGTTCCGCTGCACGATCAATCTGGTTCCGAGTCTGCTCGAGCAACTCCTCGCCTACACGGACGACGGGGCGAGCGACAGGCATCTCGACGTGTCGCGGATGCCGGCGGATGGGCTCGGCGAACCGGACGCCCGGTTCCTGCTCGACCAGTTCTTCATGGCGCATCACGCGAACATGATCCGCCCGTATCCGCGCTACGCCGAACTGCACCAGAAGCGGGCCGCCAACGTCGATCCCTTCGAGCGAGCCATCAAGCGATTCAACGAACGCGACATTCGCGACCTGCAAGTCTGGTCGAACCTCACGTGGTTTCATCCGCTGTTGTTTGATCTCGACTCCGACTTGAAGGCCTTCCAGCAGAAGGGGGGCAACTGGACGGAGGCCGAGAAGGCGTGGCTCCTGCACAAGCAGCTCGAAGTCTTGCGGCAGGTCATCCCGCTGCATCGCGAGCTGATGCTCAGTGGACAGGTGGAGCTGACCACGACGCCGTACTACCACCCGATTCTGCCGTTGCTGTGGGACAAGCGGTGCGCGCGACAGGCGATGCCCGGCTGCGTGCTGCCAAAGCATCTCGACTCGTACCGCGAAGATGCTGTCGCCCAACTCAAGAAGGGGGTTGAATTCCATCGGAAGCTCTTCGGAGTAAATCCTGTCGGGCTGTGGCCGTCCGAGGGATCGGTCTCGCAGGAAGTCATCGCCACGATCGCCGATCAGGGGATCGAATGGATCGCCACCGACGCAGAGATCCTCGCCGCGTCGACCAACGGCTGGGTCTCACGCGACGGCAGCGGGTTCATGCGCAACCCGGAGATGCTCTTCCGTCCGTGGCGGCTGGAGGAGCAGGGCCGTCAGTTGCAGATCATCTTCCGCGACCATGCCCTCAGCGACTTGATCGGCTTTCAGTACCAGAGGACCGATCCACAGCACGCGGCCAACGATCTGCTGGGCAGGATCGACGCGATCGGCTTCGCCACGGCACCACATAACGCGGGCCGGCCGGCACTCGTGCCGATCATCCTCGATGGCGAGAATTGCTGGGAATACTTCGCCGACGGCGGAGTGCAATTCCTCCGGTCGCTCTACCGCAGTTGCGTGTCGAGGCCCAGCGTGCAGCCCGTGCGAGTCCAGGATCACATCCGCGAGTTCCCCGCCACCGACCACATCTCGCAACTCTTCGCGGGAAGCTGGATCAACCACAACTTCGGGATCTGGATCGGGCACTCCGAGGACCACACCGCGTGGGACTTGCTCCATCAGACGCGCGAATTCCTCCGGCAGACGCAGTCGGAGGGCCATCACTCGCCCGGCGTGCTGGCTCGCGCGTGGGACGAAATCTATATCGCCGAGGGAAGCGACTGGTATTGGTGGTTCGGCGACGATCATTCCTGCGCCCAGGACGGTCTGTTCGACCAGTTGTTCCGCAAGCACTTGAAGAACGTCTACATCCTGTTGAAGGCGGCGTACCCTCCGCAGCTCGATCGCCCCATCGGCCGTGTGGGGCAGAAGCCGATTCAGACCGAGCCGAAGGGTTTTCTGAAGGTGAAGGTCGACGGGCGGCAGACGTACTTCGAGTGGATCAACGCGGGACACTACGTCAGCGGCAGCGAACGCGGCACGATGACGATGGTCACATTGGGGATCATCCGCGAGGTCTTCTTCGGTTTCGACGCCGAACGGTTCCTGCTCCGCATCGACACCGTGGACCGCGCACTGGATGACCTCGGAACGATCGACGAGATTCGGATCGGCTTCGCCGAACCGAACGAAGTCTGCATCCGGATCTCGGGCTTCCGCACGGGGGAGTTGATCGCCGCGATCTATCTCACCGAACAGATGGTCGCACTCTCGCGGGCCGAAGTGTCCGTCCACAGCGTGCTGGAGGTGGCCGCTCCGCTCGCGGCCCTCAACTTTGTGCCAGGAGCCCGCGTCGAGTTCTACGTCGCCGCGTTCCGTGACAACCAAAACGAAGACCGAGTCCCGCGTGAGGGACTGTTGACGATGATTGAGCCGACGACGGACTTTGAATTACAGATGTGGCAGGCGTGAAGAGAGCTGTTAGCTTCTAGCTGTTAGCTATTAGCCAGACAGAAAGACATCCGGCATCCGATCCACACGGCTTCACGTACTTGCTTCCTTACTTCTCTGGCTAATCGCTAACAGCTAACCGCTAAGAGCTAACAATGCCCGAACTTCGCAAAGACCCGATCGTCCAACGCTGGGTGGTGATGGCTCCCGACCGGGCCAAGCGGCCGTCGGATGTCAAAGATGAACCGAAGTCCGTCGACGGGGAGTTCGATCCGTTCGCGGAGGGGAACGAGGCGGCGACGCCTCCGGAAATCCTGGCGTATCGCAACTACGGGTCGCACGCCAACGGTCCCGGCTGGCGGGTGCGGGTCGTCCCGAACAAGTTCCCCGCGCTCCAGATCGAAGGGAACCTGGAAAAGCGGGGTGATGGGATCTACGACATGATGAACGGGATCGGCGCGCACGAAGTCGTCATCGAATGCCCGCATGGTGAGACGAACATGTCGCGGCTCAGCGTCGACAACATCCGCGAAGTCCTGTGGGTCTACCACGACCGGCTGGTCGACCTTAAGCGCGACCGCCGCCTTGTCCACGCCCTGATCTTCAAGAACAAGGGCTCGCTGGCCGGGGCGTCGCTGCAGCACTGCCACTCGCAGCTCATGGCGACCTCGGTCGTCCCGATCACAATCTATGAGGAGATCAACGGTGCCTTGGAGTTCTTCAACTACCGGGGCCGCAACATCTTTGAAGACATGATCCAGCAGGAGTTGGCCACGGGCTCGCGCATCGTGCTCGACACGGCCAACTTCGTCGTCTTCTGTCCGTTCGCCAGCCGCTTCCCGTTCGAGACGTGGATCCTGCCGAAGCAGCAGAGCAGCCACTTCGAGAACATCACGCGACCGGCCGTCGAAGAACTCGGCGTGGTGCTCAAGACCGTCCTCCGGAAGCTGGAACTCGCGCTGGATGACCCGCCGTACAACTATGTGATCCACACCGCCCCGTTCAACCAGCCCGAGTTGCCTCACTACCTGTGGCACATGGAGCTCTTCCCCCGCATCACGCGCGTCGCCGGCTTCGAGTGGGGCAGCGGTTTCTACATCAACTCAGTCATGCCGGAGCAGGCCGCCGAGTTCCTCCGCGATGTGGATTTGGATTGAAGTGAGAAGGTCGCTTAGGACGGGCGGAGCGATCTCAAACTGTAGGAGGATTTCGCCGAAATCCGCTTCGCTGCCTTTCATCTCGCCGACTTCGGCGAAGTCGGCCAACAGATGCGAGGTCGGCCTATGGAAACGCAACGGATCGAATTGATCGGAACGAGCCTCTCAACGGCATCTCTTGACCAGCTTGCCCGGTCGTCATGGACCTTGCGACCCCACCGAGTTTGGTTGCAGGTCGGTTGGAGAAATGACGATTCTGCGGACTGAAACGGCGTGCTGCGTCTCAGCGAATCGTTCATTGTTTGGAATCGCTGACATTGAACTGCCCGACAACCTCTCCACCTGCGAAGTGCTCCGCCTGTCGTGAAAAGGATCCTCCGGCAATGACTGCCCCTGTGCGACTGATTCTCACCCTGCACAACCATCAGCCGATTGGCAACTTCGACGGTGTGTTCGAGGCCGCGTACTGCGACAGCTACGCCCCGTTTCTCGAACTGCTGGATGAGTTTCCCGACATTCCCGTCGTGCTGCACATTTCCGGCAGCCTGCTCGAATGGCTGACGGAGCGGCATCCCGAGTACATCGCCCGGGTGCGCGGGCTCGTCGGGCGGGGGCAGGTCGAGCTGCTCGGCGGGCCGTTCTACGAACCGATCCTCGCCTCGATCCCCCGCCGCGACCGACTCGGCCAGATCGCGGCCTACAAGCGGCATCTCGAACAGACCTTCGCCACCCGCGTGCGAGGCATGTGGGTTCCCGAACGAGTCTGGGAGCAGGCGTTCGCCGGAGACATCGTCGAGGCGGGCATCGAGTACACGCTGCTCGATGACACTCACTTCCGCAACGCGGGTCTGCACGACGACGAACTGCACGGCTACTACATCACCGAGGAAAGTGGCCGATTGCTAAAGGTCTTCGCCGGCGGTGAGCGGTTGCGGTATCTCATTCCCTACGCCGATCCGTATGACACGGTCCAACACTGCCGCGGCATCGCCGAGCGGTTTCCCAACGCGGTCCTGATCTTCGGCGACGACGGCGAGAAGTTCGGAGTCTGGCCCGGTTCAAAGGATCTCGTCTATCGCGACGGCTGGCTCCGGCGGTTCTTCACGGCCCTCCGCGAGAACAAGGACTGGCTCCACGTCACCACGATGGCCGAGACGGTCGATCGCGTCTCACCCCTGGGCCGCATCTATCTCCCCGACGGCAGTTACCGTGAAATGACCGAGTGGGCGTTGCCGACCGAGAAGCAAACGCACTTCCGCGAGATGATCCGGGGGCAGGAGCAACGGCACGACTGGCACCGCGTGAAGCAATTCGTCCGCGCCGGCTTCTGGCGGAACTTCCTTGTGAAGTATCCCGAGGCCAACGAGATGTACTCGCGCATGATGCAGGTCAGCCAGCGGGTGGAGCAGGCCGCGTCCGGCGAAGTCGATCCGCGCGCGAAGCCGCTCATCGACGAAGCGCGCCGCGAGTTGTATCGCGCCCAATGCAACTGCCCGTACTGGCACGGAGCGTTCGGGGGTCTGTATCTGCCTCACCTGCGCAACGCCGTCTACTCGAAGCTGATTGCCGCCGACACGTTGCTCGAACGAGCGGCCGGCCGCAGTGGACACTGGGTCGACATTCAGGCCGATGACTTCAATCTCGACGCGCGGAAAGAGATTCGGCTCGCGGGAGACCGGCTTGTGGCGTATCTGGCCCCCGGTCGGGGAGGCCACCTGTACGAGGTCGATCTGCGGGCGATCAACACGAATCTCCTCGCGACTTTGAACCGTCGGCCGGAACCGTATCACGACCGCATCCGCCAGCATGCCGGTCAGGCGTCGAACGAGGCCGGTGGTGGCGTCGATCCCCACGGTGGCGTCCGCTTCAAGCAGCCCGATCTCGACCAGAAGCTGCAGTACGACGCCTGGCCTCGGAAGAGTCTTGTCGATCACTTCCTGCAACCGGGTCTGTCGCGAGAAGCGTTCGCCAACAGCCACGGCGGACTGGGAGACTTCGTCGAGGGTGTCTACCAATCAAAGCTTCGGCGATCCGATGAGCGAGTCGAAGCCTGTTTGTGGCGCGACGGGAATCTCGGTCCGTATCCCGTGAAGGTAACGAAGACGATCGCGCTCGACGCCGGGGAAGGTGGCACGCTCGACATCCACTATTTGCTGGAGAACCTCCCCGCCGGCCTGCCGATTCACTTCGCGGTCGAGTTCAACTTCGCGGCGATGCCCGCCGGCGTGAACGATCGCTACTTTTATGGCGAGCACGGCCAATCGCTCGGCCCATTGGAGTCGCGGCTCGACACGGAGCCCCTCTCGCGAATCGGTCTGGTGGATGAGTGGCTCGGGGTCGACGTGGCTCTCGACTCCTCTCAGCCCGCGAGTTTCTGGACGCTGCCAATCCAAACCGTCAGCCAGTCCGAAAGCGGGTTTGAACTGGTCCATCAGAGCTGCGCGGTCGTCCCGCACTGGCAGTTCCAAGCCCCGGATGACGGCCTCTGGCGAGTCCGTCTGTCCTTGTCGTTCGACACGTC
>JBBPIS010000124.1:0-24508 GCA_038040225.1 Planctomycetota bacterium | reverse complement strand
GTTGCGAGATGATGCTCCGCAATGCCCGCCGCACGTGATTGCTGTAGAGGCCGAAGTTGGGATCCTCGCCCGACGCGAGCAGCACCATCAGAGCCATCCCCGTCACACCGGGCCCCTGCTCGCCGCCGCCCCCCTTCCAGTCTCCCGCCTCGGTCTGGGAGGTCGCGAGGTATTGCAGCCCGCGATCGTAGATCTCCCGCACGTCGCGCGGGACCACATCACCAATTCGCACGGTGGGCGGCTGTGCCATCGCGCGAGTCGGAATCGTCCCGATACCCAACGACATGAGCAGCGTCAGGCCCATCGTGCGGCTCAAACAAAGTGAAGGCATCGTCATTCTGTTTCCTTCCCCAGTTTCGCCCGTTGAACTGCGTCCACCGGAGCAGCGTCCGCCTATTTTGCAACGGCGTCGGTGTGGCCCGATCCAAGCAATCCCTTCCGACGAAGAATCGGCTCAAACTCACGAAACTGTGTGAGTGGGCTTTGTAAGTCCTGCCATTGATTGTCATCCAGCAACGGCTTCACCCTGGATTCGGCCAATTCCGCGAACTGGTACACCATGAGCATGTTGTCCGTATCGAGCCGAGCGGTGGAGGTCACCGTCTCTTCCAGCAACAACTTGGTGATTGCGTCCCGTTGCGAACTCCGTAATTTGACATTGCGTGCGACTGTAACCAATGTCGCCTCGACCAGGGCACGGTGGTGCAAGCGTTGACGCTCGTCGATGGCGGCGACGAACCTTGCCCGTTGCTCCTCATTCAACGTCGTCCGTACTGTCTTGGAAAAGAAGGATTCGGAATCCAACAATCCCAATGTCACCTGCGTTTGCAGCAATCGTATTTCAAGATTGTCTTCATCGGTCAACATTTGACCGTCAGGTGCTGGAACAAACTTGCGGCGGATCACTTCAACTCGATCAAAAAACTGCTTTCGAGCCCCCCGGCCTGCCAGCATGAGTTTCTTTTTCTGTATGTCCGTCAAATGATGCTTTCGATCAAGATTGTTGATTGCCCGTTCCAAATCGGCATTGATTCTGAATCGGGCTCGCTGTGCGTTGCCATCTTGGCTGAAGATCAATCGTTCAAAAGCCTCGTCGTTGGAGCCAATACTGACACCATTCGCCCGCCAGTCATCGACCACGACCACGACATCGTCATCGGCGGCAAACACGGGTAGCGGCAACAGTGTATTGGGTAGCACTGACAACACGCTCAATAACACACTCAGCATCGACTTCACGGCGACCTCCCGGTCTCAGTTTGCGAGCCGTTTGCGAATCGTGGTATTCGTTGGATTTGTCGCATCCGCCGGCGTATCAACTCGTTCCTTGACAGCCTCGTCGCGTTCAGCCCCGGCACCGAGACCTCCTTCGCCGATGAATGTTCGCACACTTTTCAGGATGCCACCCGCCCCGCCCTTGGGTTGATCGATGATGCCGCTTTGAACCAGATGTGCTTCCAAGCCGCGAGCCTGATTGAATTGTTGTTGCAGCAGTTTCCACTGCCGCTCGTCCAGCAGTCCCTTCAGTTTTGGCGCGGGCAGTTTCGACATCTCGTACATCACGACGTAGTTGTCGTACTGGCCGAAGAGGTGCGGTGGCTGAGTCTCCTCGACCATGAGTTTGAGCAGCGCCTCATGCTGATCGTGTCGCAGGGCGACTGTGTTTCCGAGCGAGGTCAGCGAGACCTCGATGGTGGCCCGATAGCGGAACCGACGACGTTCGTCCAAGACGATTCGATATCTGGCCTGCTGTTCGTCGGTCAGTGTCTTGCGCACCGTCTTGGCGAAGATCGACGTCTCGCCGAACAGGCCCGCCGCCTGCTTCTGTTGCAGCGGACTGATCTCCTGCCAGATCTGATTGAATCCGTTCTGGTCATTCTTCACCGCGAGAAACTTCCGGCGAAGCTCTTCGACCTGATCGAAGAACCGCTTCATGTCGCCCCGGGCGGCGAGCGTCAGCTTCAGCTTCTGAGTCTCGGTCAGGACGCAGACCCGGTCGAGTTCGTCGAGCTTCAATTTCAGATGCGAATTGATCCGTGCGCGACCGGCGGCTGCATTGCCGTTTCCCTGAAAAATCCATTGGTCAAAGTTGGCCTCCTGCATCATGAAGCCGTTGTTGGCCTGCACATCAGCCGCCGGAGGAGGTTCAGCATCATCGGGGGCCGCGAACCCGGCCGCTGGCCCCAGCATAATGGCCCACAGCGCCAACACGCGCCGCACGTTTCGTAACGGTTGATTCATCGACGCTCTCCGCAAGTTCAACTTCAAAAGCCCACGTTACCGCCAAAGAACCTGATGACTGCGCCCGCTGCGCCCGCCGCGTCGGCTTTTGCCGGTTCATCGCCCCACCAACCATCGTTCTCCTGCACCTGGGCCTCACCGCCCCAGAAGCCGAAATCGACCTTTTGCAGGCCGCTCCACACCGACTTCTGCTCGGCATTGAGATGTGTCACCACAAACTGATCGGGCACCATTGGGAAGTACTGGCCTCCGTAAGCGGACATCATCAGCCATTGCTCCCACTTGTCCTGCCAACCGGATGAGATCGACTCGGTGATCTTGTCGCGCTGCTCGACAGTCAGGCACATGGTGGAGTCGAGGAGCGCAACCACACTGAGAATGGCGGCGCGTTTGCGAAGGGCCGTCCGCTTGGTGGCCTCTTCCGTGTACTTGGCCATTTGTTCCGGCGTCAGTGTTTCCTTCAGCACCTTCGCCAGCGCGTCGCGAATGATGCGGCGAGGATCGGGCTGCGAGTTCTGTGCGACGGCGACCCGCATCTGGCGAACCTGCATCTCGGCCATCTTTCGGGCCGCCTCAGTCACGCTGGCCTCACCCGCCGTCTTGATCTTCGGCCTCTGCTCGGGAGTCAGGTCGCACATCTGGCGAATGAAATTCAATTCCATGGTGAGGATCGGGCGGAACTGTTCCGTGAACTGGGGAATCCACTGCTTTAATTGCGCATCGGCCTGGGCATTGCCCGCGTTGAGATCGAGCTTGTCCGCGAGGGCCTCCACAAACGGAGCGGCCAGGGCCTCAATCTCGATCGCCGCCGCCGGAGCCTTCGGTTTCTTGGCCGCCTCCTTCTTGACGGTCTTCGGCTCCGCTTGAGCCGGCTGCGCCTCAACGGCTTTCTTGTCCTCGACCTTCGGCTCGTCGGCTCGACCGAGACTTGGTACGAGAACAACGACGAGCATTGCGAAGGCTGATGCGCGACGGAGAAACGTCTTCATTAATAGTTGCCTATGTTTGAGTCGATTCAACGTGCGGGGTTGGGGCACTCGATTCTTCTTTCATTTCGCGCTGTCACGTTCCAACCGATTGAAGTATTCGTCGAGTCCCGCGCGGAACTCTTCGGGGAGAGATGTCCCCGATTCGCCCGTGGCTTGCGACACGCCGCGGTCTTCGCGCACTTCCTTTTCGTTGACGCCCGAGCCGATCAGCGCGAGGGCCGAGTCGTTCGTGGTTCCACTCCCGCCACCACCCGGCGATGAGCCACCGCCTCCACCACCCTTCGGGTTGATGCGCTTCGATTGGAGCAGCAGTTCGATTGCTTCCGTTTCAGCCCCGATCGCCGGCGAGCCGGTGTCGGGGCGTTCGAGGATCTCGGCCGCTTCCATCATCACGGTTTCGACTTGGTTGAGCAGCGCGATCTCCTTTGCAAACTCGGCTTCGCCATCGGGCAGCTCGGTGATGCGGACCGTCAACTTGGCGACACGTTCCGACAGGCCGTCCTGAGTCTCGCTCAACTTGCCGGACCGCTTGGCATAGTCGTCCTTCGCCAGTGCGGGGCGAGCCTGCTCGGCGACGCGGGTCTCTTCACGCAGATTGACTTCCGCCTCCAGAATGTGCATCGCTTCGAGCACGATCGACGGCGGCAGGCTGCTCTTCGACTTGCAGCCCGGACACTTGCCACACGACGCCGGATCGACCAGGTCATCGGCCCAGCGGTCCATCGTGTCCGACCAGAATTCGGCCTGAGCCATCGAGAGGCCGGTCTCGACTCGCACGTCGTCGCTCAGTTGTCGCAGGCTGCCGACGGCGTCCTGTTCTCGCATTTCATCGAGCACCGTCTTGAAGCGCTGGAACCGCCGCCGCTCGAAGTACGCCTGCATGTCGTCCATGATGTTGGACAGATCGAGGCTGCTCTTCGTCTCCTGCTTGGCCAATTCTTCGAGCACCACTTTGGCCGCGCCGCCCGACTTGCCGCGCTGGCCGAACGTGCCGCCGACCTGATCGTTAATCTTCCCGGCGATGACGTACTGCTGCCGCGACGCCGCCTTGAGCCGCTTGACGAGCGTGCTTCCTTCGAGATTGGCCAGCACCTTGTTGAGCTCTTCCGCGATCTTGTCGAACTCGGCGAGCAGATCCTGTTGAGCCGTGATCGCTTCGTCGAGCTTCTCACTTGCCGGAGCTGGCGGCTGCTTCTTCGAACCGCCTCCCGCGATGGTCGTCACTGGCAGCGTGAGCCTTGGCTTCGAGTTGCTCTTGCTCGGCTCTTCTTCTTCGCCATCACCCTTCTTCGCCGGCTGTTGCGATGATTCCCTGTCAACCACTGTCGGGACGACCGGCTGCGGTTTCGATTCGCTCGGCTTTCCGGTTCCCGGTCGCGTGTCGCGGATCTGACCAGCCGCTGGCGCGGGCTTCGCGGGCGAGTTCGACGCGAGGGCCGGAGCCTGCGCCGATTGTTTCAACAAGTCCGCCACGTTCGGCATCCGATTGCCCGAGATGTCCTTCAGAATCTGAAGCATCTCGGCCCACTTCTCCAAGTGGCCGACACCGAACTCGGGATTCCGCATCGCCTGACGAACCAACTCCTCACCGCCGGTGACGAGTCCCGTCAGTCGCCGCCCGTTGGCACGCTCGGCCGCCGACTGGGCTTCGATCTTGCGACGATTGTCCGGCTCATCGAGTTCCTCGGGCGAGAGCAGCCGCAGTTGCTGGTTGGTGTGATGCAGTTGCATTTCGCGGTCGCGGACTTCGAGCGACTGACGGTGCCACTTGCTCAGTTGCTCCGTGATCCAGATGGAATGCTGATCGGCGCTGAGGACGTACAGGAGATAGGTTGGCGAGTACGTGCGCGACCGGCCGGGGAAGTAGTCTTCGACGAAGAGCCGCACGTTGAGCGGTTGCGGTTCGATCTCCAGCGTCTTCGCACAGAAGGTGCCGGCCAGTTCGAGCAGTTCCTTGTCGGTTGCTCCGGCGGCCAGCAGCCGCTCCCCCTTCGCGGACTTCGAGACGACGTTCTTGTCGGCGCCCTGCCACTCAATTCCGACGACCTTGATGCCGAAATCGTCCTGCGCGCGGACCTTGAACGTGAGCGTCTCCGAATCGAGCACGATCTTCTGTCGCGGCAGGTCTTCACAGGAGAGCGACGGCGATTCGTCCTCGCGCGCCGTGATTGAGACGGTGAACGGCTCCTGGCCACCCAGTCCGAACTCGTCCTGCCACTGGAAGACCATCTTGCGCGAGGCATCAATTTTGGTTGGAAGGCTCATCACGTTCATAGCCAGCACCGTCGCGGCCTGACCGTCAATCAGGGCACTCGACAGGTTGCGGTTGGCGGTGACTGTGAACGTCGCCACGCTGCCATTCACCAGTGAGACCGTGCCGCCGCGGACGTCTTTGTGAATCGGTTGTGGACGTTGCAGATACTCGGGCAATTGCACATCGGCCACGACCGAGGAGAGTTCGGGACGCAGCATCGGCTCCACCCGCACGCGCTGCTGCGAGTCGCCGATGTGGAGTTGGAGCCACGCCGAATCGATCTGGGCCGGCAGAGCGAACTCGTACCGTCCGTCACGCAGTTCGGCCGTCACGGCCACCTGGCTTCCGAGCTGAACCGTCCCGCGAGGCGGCTTCGATTGCGTGTTCTCCAACAGACGCACCGAGACCGTGACCGACTCTCCGTGCGCGACGACCAGCCGTTCGGGAAGCTGCTCAACCATTGTGAACGTGTAGCGGGGAATCGACTGCCACGGCGCGACGAATCGCGCCCAGGCATTCGCCGCCGCTGCGGGGTACACGCAAAGCACGACGAGCGCAACCGCCGTCGGCACACCGGCCAACCAGGCCCACATGCGGTGACGCGGATGAGGGACCGCCGCCTGAAGGTCGCGTTTCCCCGTTTCGTGGGCGACCTGACCGATCGCCGCTTCGACGAGGACTCGCGATCGAGCCTGCTCCGATTCACTGCGCACGAGTTCGATGATCCCCAGCAGTTGGTCGCCGATGAGCGGCAGCTTCCGACTGACGAGCCGGGCCAGTTGCTCGAACCGTCGATGGCACCAGATCCAGCGGTGGAGATAGACCGGCACGAACGCACAGCCGCCCACTGCGACGAGGAAGATCACCAATCGGGCCGCACTCGGCGTGTCCATCACCCGGTCGAGGGCGAAGACCGCGAGATACGACACGACGACTCCAAACATCGCGCCGCA
The DNA here is from genome assembly GCA_038040225.1 of Planctomycetota bacterium. Lineage (GTDB taxonomy): Bacteria > Planctomycetota > Planctomycetia > Planctomycetales > Planctomycetaceae > Schlesneria. The sequence continues at coordinate 18,071 of JBBPIS010000124.1, read as the reverse complement.
CGCGGCCTCGATCGACTTGATCGTCCACACGCGACGACGAAACTCGTGCAACTGAGTCTGCAAGGACTCGGGCAACTTCAATCCGGCCTTCGGCTGTTCGACGCTCATTTCGAGTTACTCCTTGAACGAAGATTCCCGCTCTTTCTGCGGGCGTACGCATTCCAATCTCAAATCAAACCAACGATCTTTCGCCCCACCCAAAACACACCCAGCATCACCACCAGCACTGACGCCACGAGCGGGTGGCACCACAACTGAACCCGTCTGACCGACGGAGGCGGATCGGGGAGAGCGGCCAGCGATTGCAGCACCTGCTCCAGCCGATCGACTCCGATCACCTGACCTCGCGTCACTCGGGCGATTTCTTCCAGCACTTCGGGTCGGGCGGCCCGGCCCATCCGTTCGACTGCCACTCCCTGGACGAAGAACGAGGCGTCCAGCGTTGCCCCGGTTTGCTTGCACGACAGCGTGACCTCGTGCCGCCCCGGTTCTTCGGCGGTGAAGCGGGAGGAGAACGCACCCCACTCGTCGCCGGAGGAGGAGAATCGCACCGTCTCGGCCTTGCCCGATGGTGCGACGATGCGGGCGGAGACGTCTCCCTTCGGCAGCGGTTCGCCGCTGCGTTCCATCACGTTGGCGTTGAGAGCCATCGTCTGACGGACCTGCGGTTGCTCGGGCGAGTAGTACATCCGCATCGTTTCACCCTTGGCCATGTTTCGCTGATACGCCATCCAGCGTACCACTTGTCCCCAGAAACGATAGTGGTATTTGTCTTCGACCCCTTTTCGCCACCGCCAGGCGCCGTCGGTTCCCATGAACAAGACCTTGCCCGCACCGAAGGTTCGCGTCGCCAACAGGGGCAGCCGGCCGAACTCGTTCGAGACATCTTTGTGAACGCACAACACCTCACAGCCCGCCTTGGCTCGCACGGCCGGCGCGTACCATTGGAAGCCTGGCAGTCCCTCCCAGACTTCGATGTTGTCTTCCTGCGTGTCGGCCAGTTTGGTGAGCAGACTGCGGCGACCAAGCTCCGTCAGTTCAAAGTGGCTCGGTGTGCGCGAGCCCCAGCCGCCCGGTTGAGCCGGGTCGAGCACGACCGGACAGAGATCGCCTAACTCCGTGTCAATCAATGACATCTGCCGCCCCTGCCAGCCGGGCATGAACACCAGACCGCTGGCCTGATGTTCGACGAGGCCCTTCAGCAACCGGCAGTCCTCCGCCGTCAGTTGCCCGTCCTCCAGACCGACATCCCCAAGAAAGACGACATCGAATTTGGAAAGCTCATCCAGTCCCCTCGGGAATTGTTTGATGTAGTCCTTGTTGCCGCCTCCGCCCTTGCTCAGCCCGGGATGAAAGAGGAGACACGAGACCTCGACGCCCGGATCGCGTGACAGGGCGTTGCGCAGGTAGCGGTACTCCCAGCGCGGGACCGACTCGACGACGAGCACCCGCAGTTTCTCTTCGCGAATCGCGATCGGAGCCGACAGCCTGTTGTTGTCCGCCAGCAGTTCCTCACTGTGTTTGGGGACATCCAGCGTGAGCGTGTAGTCGCCGACGACCTTTGGTTTCCAGATGACCCACTCGCTCGTGCGACCCATCGGCGCGACGCGCACCTCCTTCGAGACCTCGTCGCCGTCCGACGTCTTGAGTGTGACGGTGGTCAGGTACTCGCGGGGCAGCGTACTGTCGATCGAGAACGGAATCCGAACCGACTTCCCCGCGATGCCAAACGTCGGCGAGTCGAGACTCAGCAGCTCGACGTCGGGCAGCCGCGACGAACTGCCCACGGGAACTGTGAACACCGGAATGTCCTTCAACCGCAGAGCCGACGCCGCCAACACGGGCGCGGCGCCCTCGTTCCAGTCTCCATCGGAGGCGAGGACCACGGCCCGCAGATTTTTGAATCGTTGAGGCGCCGTCGCAAGCGGCTCGTGCAGATTGCTGCCTTTGCCCGGTCCGGTCGTCGCGGTCGTTCCGGCCTGCAGAGTTGTGTCGGCTGTCGCAAACGGTTGGATCACCACCGTCAGCCGCTCCTGAAGCGAGTGCCAGAACGCGCTGTCCGTCAGCCGCGCAATCGATTCGCGGCGCGTGATCAATGTCGTGGAAGCCGCCTCACTCTTGGAAACGTCGCGCGTCTCCATGCTGGCCGAATCGTCCCACAACACCGCGATCGAGGGCTTCTCCTCGGGACGGTACTCCTCGACCCACTCCGGCTGGTTGAACAACAGTGCAACGAGAGAGACCAGCGCCAGACGCAGAAGTTCCAGCAGACCGAAGTCCCGGCGATAGCCGCTGCGCCGCCAAGCGACAAAACACAGTGCGGCTGTGCTGACAACGATCAACACCGACACTGCGGCCGACCACGGCACCCACAAAAACGTCAGCGAACGGACGGTCGTCATGTTGTGGCTCCCGCAGCTCGAGCCACCTTCGGCAGGCAGAGCACTGCCTCCAACACCAACGAAATCAGCATCGCGACCAGGAAGACTCGCCAGATTTCCTGGATCAGCGAACTCAAGCTGCCGGCCTGGTCATCGACGCGGACGAAACTCAGGCCGCGAAACAACTCGGAGACACGTGAGTCTGGCAGAACCTTCGCGCCGTCTTCGGCCGGTGGTCGGTTCACGGCCAGCAGACGATCGCCTCCACTGTAGACACCCCGCTGAAACGCAGACTCGGTCGAGAGGCTCTGGTCCCCTTCGTTGAGGCGATTCCAAGTGTTGGTGTCTTCGCCGCCCAGTTCGCCTGCATCCAATTGACGTGCCTTGCTGAGGACCGCCGCGCCCGAGGCGAGCGCTCGCTGCACGAAGGCGTACAGCACGACACCACCGGTCGCCAACGACGAATCGCGCGGGGAGGGCGTTGTCATCCAGAAGTAGACGGCTCCGCGCTCCGTCGGAACGCGAGCCAGCAACGGCGCGCCGCCCAGCAGTGTCGCGAGCGGCGTGACGTCGCCCGTCAATCCGCAGTACTGACGGATCTCAAGCTGACCGACCGGCAGCGCGGCCCCACTGAGCGTGCGGGCCAACACGTCCTCGTCGCCGCGCCACGATTCGACCGGGAACAATTCGTTGCCCGTGACCCACGTCTTCCAGCGCATCCCAAACAACTCTTCGCTGCCGGGGTTTCGAGGCGGGAGAAACACCGCCTGGCCGCCGCGATCCACGAACGACTGGACCAGATCGGCAGCGGCCCCCGTCGGCAGCGCCGCCTGCCACAACACGAGTGAGATTTGATCCCATTCGATCGTGGGCAATTGCTCAACCGTCACGACCTCCGTCGAACATTGCAGTGCGGGATCGGGCGCGATGCCGGCCGCGAGTTGCAGCGGTCGCTCGGCCTGTGCGTCTTCGGCCACGATGATCGTCCGTCGCGGTGGCGGGTTGTCGAAGGCGAAATAGAAGTCGTCGTCAGCGGGATTGGCATCGGTGGGGATCGAGACTCGCCCCCAACCCCGCTCGCGCGTCCGCTCGATCGGAAGCCGATGCTCCTTGAAGTCGACGTACGATCCGGTCAGCTCGACGTTCATCACCGAGCGGGCTCCGTCGATCTCGAACTGCACCGGCAGACTGATCTTCTCCTCACCATCGGTCGAACGAGAGACTCGCAGTGAGACGAGCAACTCGGCCCCATCGGTCGTCGCCTGTCGTCGGACATCCGTCACGCGGACCGACACGTTGGTCGGTGCGGCCTGCGGATAGGCGAGTAGATGAAATCGAACTCCCTGAGGCAACTCCAGAAACGCATCCCGCAGCGTGGACCAGCGACCGCTCTCGGCCGTCCAATCGTTCTCGCGCAAGTCCGAGCAAATCCAGATCTCGGTCCGTCCCGCGCGGTTGCTGCGAATGTAGTCGTGCGCGGCTTGCAGCATCATCGGCAGATCGGCCGACGCGCTGGCAGGCCCGGCCATCGGCAGGCTCAGCAGTGCGCGAGGCGACTCCAACTCGCGCGGCTCGTGCGTGGTGCTGTCGATCAGCACCCAACGGCCCGACCCGAGTGTTTCTAAAGTCTGGACGAGTTGCTTCCGTCCGGTCTCCAACTTCGATTCGCCGGTCCCCGCGCCGCGCTGCTGCATGCTGGGGGAACGGTCGAGCAGAATGATCGTCGTGTCGGCGCGGGAGCCTCCCGCCAGACCGAGCCATCCGCTCGCCAGCGGACGACTGATGGCGAACAACAGACCCGCGATGGCCAGCGTTCGGAACAAGAGGATCAGCCATTGCCGCAGCCGTGAGTACCCGCGCGCCATCCGATGGGCTGCCAGCAGGAACATCATCGCGGCCCATTGAATCGTCTGGAACCGTCGCTGATTGATCAGATGGATGATGATCGGCAGCGCGATGATCGGCAGGCCGTACAGCAGCCACGGTTGCAGGAAGCTCATGGGGCGAGCCTCCAGACGGTTCGCAATCGGTCGGATTGAATGGCGAGTGCGAAGTGAAAGAAGTGAAAAGTGATCAGTGCAATGTGAAAAGTGGAAGACAGAATCTGCTCCGCGATCAAACTGTAGTGCGAGCGCAGACATGAGGCGAAAGCGTCTGTCCGACGCCCCGCTTCAATTTGCACTTTGCACTGATCACTTCTCACTTTGCACTACTCCTCTTGGCTTCCATCATCGCAGCCCCTTTGCCTGAGCACGGCTGACGAGGAACCGGACCAGCGCCTGTTCGTAGTTCTCGTCGAGGCTGATTCGCTGATAGTCGATCGCCGATTCGAGCACGACCTGCTTGAGTTGCGTCAGGTACTGCTGCAACGCCTTGTCGTAGCGATCGGCGATGTCGTTCGGCTCCGCGAAGATGGCCGGACCGCCCTCCATGTCGAGGAATCGCATCGGACGCCGAAAGTTGAAGGCGAGTTCCAGCGGATCGAGCAGGTGGAACACCGTCACATCGTGATGCCGAAATCGCAGGTGCTGGAAACAACTGCGCAGCAGTTCCGGCTCGATGAACAGATCCGACAGGACGACGATCAGCGCCCGCTGCCGGATCGTCTCGGCCAACTCGTGCAGTACGGTTGCGAGTTGCGTCTCACCCTTCGGCTGGGTCTGTTCGAGGACATCGAGCACCTGCCGCAAATGAGCGGCATTCCTTTTGGGAGGCAGGTTTCGCACGACCCCCTTCGCCACGCAGGCGACTCCCACCGCATCCCCCTGCTGGCTGGCCAGGTAACCGAGCGTCCCGGCGATCCGCCGCGCGTACTCAATCTTCGTGACGCCCGTCGAACCGAAGCCCATCGAACCGCTGGTGTCGACCACTAAGCAGCAGCGCAGATTCGTGTCGGCTTCAAACTCCTTGACGTAGAACCGATCGGATCGTCCGTAAGCTCGCCAGTCGAGACGGCGAAGATCATCGCCGGGGACGTACTTGCGGTACTCGGCAAACTCGACACTGGAGCCTCGGTGAGGACTGGCATGCCGCCCGGACACGTTCCCCTGCATCGGCCGCCTCGCAAACAACGGCAACCCCGCCAGACGCGACAAGACCTGCGCGTCGATGAAGCTGCGTGGCTGGCGATCGGAAAACATGGAACGCGCATTCCTTGACGTTGCACTAATCACTTCTCACTGGGCACGGCTCTTTCTTCACTGTTCCTCAATCGTTTCGGCGATCAATCGCTTCACGATCTGCTTGGCATCGAGTCCTTCCGCCTGCGCGGCGAAGGTTGTGATCACGCGGTGCGTCAGGACGGGAAGAGCCACTTCGTGGATGTCTTCCAGCCGCACCATGTAACTGCCACCGAGAGCGGCTCGCGCCTTGGCACCGAGGATCAGGAACTGCACCGCGCGCGGTCCGGCTCCCCACGCGACGAGCGGCTTCAGCCACGCCGGGGCTGTCACTCCGTGCGGCCTCGTCTTGCGAACCAGCTTCGCCGCGTACTGATAAATGTGGTCGGGCACGGGGACGCGACGGACCAGATGCTGATGCTCGATGATCTCGGCGGCGGTCATCAGATGATCCAGTTCCGGCAGCGCATCACCCGTCGTCGTCCGCGCGATCAAGACTTCTTCCGCCTCCGACGGATAGTCCAGTTCGATCAGGAACATGAAGCGGTCGAGTTGGGCTTCGGGAAGCGGATACGTTCCCTCCTGTTCGACCGGATTCTGAGTGGCCAGCACGAAGAAGGGCGATTCCAAACGGAAGGTTTTCCCGACGACCGTGACCTTCTGCTCCTGCATCGCCTCCAGCATCGCGGCCTGCGTCTTCGGGGGGGCCCGGTTGATCTCATCGGCCAGGACGATGTTGGCGAAGACGGGGCCATGCACGAAATGAAACTCGCGCCGGCCGTCTGCTCCGTCCTGCAGAATGTCGGTCCCGGTGATGTCCATTGGCATCAGGTCGGGCGTGAACTGGATGCGGCTGAATTTGAGCGACATCGTTTCGGCGAGCTTGCTCACCAGCAATGTCTTCGCCAGCCCTGGCACTCCCATCAGCAGCCCATGCCCGCGGGCGAACATGCAAATCGACAGCCGCTCGATGACCTCGTGCTGACCGATGATGACCCGCCCCAGTTCCTTTCGCAGCCGGCCATAGAGTTCGCGGAGCCGATCGATCGCCTGCACATCGTTGTCGCTGAGACTGCCCGCTGCCGTCGGACCGGAAGATTGAGCCATTGATGAATCCCCTGAGGAACTGCCGGACGCCTGGTAAATTGCGAGACATTGACGACGTGTGAAGTGCCCGTTATGAAGGGCACGCGCGAATAACAGACAATCGGTCTGATTTCATACCATACGGCGCCACGAAGGGAAACCAGATTGCCAGAGAATTAACTCCTTCATCCCGGACTGACCGCTGGCGATCTGGTGGGTGTGATGTCCGAGCCGCCCGTTGAGTGGCGGGCGCGACCGTCACTCGCGCCGCTCATGATCCGTGGGGCCGACAACGAGACGCCGCCAGCGTGTGAAAAAGTTCCTCAGTTCTTCTGTGCAGGAAAAATCATGCATCCGTTTCCAAGGCATCCGTGGCGAGTGGCGTTGTTTCTGTTGGTCATTGCGGCCATCACCGACCCGACTCGCGGTCTTGCCCAAAACGCGAAGAAGCCCGCAGATCTTGCACTGGAATCGAAGAAGCTCGCCGACGAGAAGGTGTCGAAGGCGTTCGCCAAGGCGGATCGAAACAGCGATCGGCAGTTGACTCGGGAAGAATTCCTGGCGGATCGTGTTCCGGCGGAGGCTGCGAAACGGGATTTTCTGCTCTTCGATCTGGATGGCGATGAGGCTCTCAGCCTGGAAGAGTTCTCGACGCTGCCGACGGTCGCCGAACCGGAATTTCGCGGACCCTTGCCCGACCCGATGCAGGTTCTGGTCGATCAGGTCATGTCCGCGCTGGACAAGTCGCTCAACAACTGGAAAGAGAACCCGAAGGTCGAGGTCGACGCGCAAGCCTTCATCACGGCGTTCTCGAAGCGGTTTGAGAAATACACTCCGCAACTGGCCGATCGTGAGGCCGACCCCGACGGAAATGGAAAGGTCACGCGCGACGAGGCCCGTCGATTCCTGGAGATTCAGTTTGGTGTGAGGCGCGGTGACGGCAAGTTGCTGCGGCTGCCCAATGGCCGCGTCGTCAACTACATGCTCTATCTGCACGTCGATCTCAACAAGAACGACAAGCTGGAACGGGCGGAGTTCATCGAGAGATCCTATGGCGATCCGGCTCACGTCGATAAGGAATTTGACGAGGTGAATGCCAACGGCGACGACAGCCTGTCGTTTGAAGAGTGGTGTCGCGTGAAGGGGCGCGCCGTCGTCGATCCCATCATGGAATTCAGCCAGATGGACACGAACTTCGACGCCTTCGTGGATCTCCCGGAACTCGTAGCCGGTACGCCCGAATCGAAACACAAGATCACGGCCAGCGTGTTCCCCGGTTTCGATTTGAATCGAGACGGCAAGCTCTCGCTGCCCGAGTACCGACTGACAATGCAAGCCAACATGGTTCTGCCGTGGCAAACAATTCTCACCGATTCGAATGGCGATGGGACGCTGTCGTTTACAGAGTTCAAGTTCGATCCGATGCTGTTTCCGTTGCTGCGAACCGTGTATTTCCTTCGGCTGGATGCGAATTCCAGCGGCACGCTCGATCCAAAGGAGTTCTCCTTCACGCTGAAGGTGCCGAACGAGTTCTTCGTGATGAACTCAGACGGCACGGGCTGGCGGTCGCTGTTCCTGTTTGAGGGGCATCCCTCGTGTGGCTCACCCGCGGTGTCGTCCGATGGGAAGCTGATCGCGTTCGATGCCGTGCCGCTCAAGCAGCAGCAGCAGCAGGCCTCGGCGATATTCGTGATGAGCATCGACGGCGGCAACCCGCGCCAGATCGCTTCCGGCATGATGCCAACCTGGTCGATGGACGGACAGAAGCTGGCCTGCTCGCGCAGCGCGCCGGTCTACGGCGTGTGGCTGATGGATCTGGAAGGTGACGACCACAAACATGTGGGCTCGGGTTGGGGAGCACAGTTGTCGCCGGACGGCACCAAGATCGCCTTCACAGAAGGAACCGCCCTCAAGACCTACGACATCGAAACGGAGACGATTCAAACCATTCTCGACGGTGAGACCAACCCGTATCGGCAAATCTACTGGAACTCGACATGGGCACCGGACGGCAAACGATTCTGCCTCAGAGGTGTCAAGGCAGATGGCACTTGGGAAGTCGCCACGGTGAACATGACCGGAGACAAGCCCGAACTCAAAGTCCATCATTCTGGCAAGGTCGGCATGAACGACCCCGCTTGGCATCCGCAAGGAGACCGCATCGTCTTCGCGATGACCTGTCCGGAGCGCAGCCGCATGCAGTTGTACGAGTTCAATCCGAACAAGAACGGTCCTCCCACGCTGCTAAAGGGCCAAGATGAGACTCGCCACAATAAAGGCTCCTGCTGGACCCCGGACGGCAAGCGGCTGATCATCGTCAGCGGCGACTACTGATTCGGCGGCTGTTGCTTGAGCAAGCTCAGGTCATCAGGAGCGGGAACGGACTCCCCTTGCTGAGAACGAGACGCCGCCAGCGTGTGAAAAAGTTCCTCAGTTCTTCAGTGCAGGAAAAATCATGCATCCGTTCCCGAGACATCCGTGGCGAGTGGCGTTGTTTCTGTTGGTCATTGCGGCCATCACCGACCCGACTCGCGGTCTTGCCCAAAACGCGAAGAAGCCCGCAGATCTTGCACTGGAATCGAAGAAGCTCGCCGACGAGAAGGTGTCGAAGGCGTTCGCCAAGGCGGATCGAAACAGCGATCGGCAGTTGACTCGGGAAGAATTCCTGGCGGATCGTGTTCCGGCGGAGGCTGCGAAACGGGATTTTCTGCTCTTCGATCTGGATGGCGATGAGGCTCTCAGCCTGGAAGAGTTCTCGACGCTGCCGACGGTCGCCGAACCGGAATTTCGCGGACCCTTGCCCGACCCGATGCAGGTTCTGGTCGATCAGGTCATGTCCGCGCTGGACAAGTCGCTCAACAACTGGAAAGAGAACCCGAAGGTCGAGGTCGACGCGCAAGCCTTCATCACGGCGTTCTCGAAGCGGTTTGAGAAATACACTCCGCAACTGGCCGATCGTGAGGCCGACCCCGACGGAAATGGAAAGGTCACGCGCGACGAGGCCCGTCGATTCCTGGAGATTCAGTTTGGTGTGAGGCGCGGTGACGGCAAGTTGCTGCGGCTGCCCAATGGCCGCGTCGTCAACTACATGCTCTATCTCCACGTCGATCTCAACAAGAACGACAAGCTGGAACGGGCCGAGTTCATCGAGCGGTCCTACGGGGACGCCAGCGTCGCCAAGGAATTCGACTCGGTGAACACCAACGGCGATGACAGCCTGTCTTTCGACGAGTGGTGTCGCGTGCCGGGGCGTGCTGTCGTCGATCCCGTCATGGAATTCCGCCAGATGGATGCGAACTTCGACGCCTTCGTGGATCTCCCGGAACTTTTGGCGGGCACGCCCGAATGGAAGCACAAGATCGCGGCCAGCGTGTTCCCGGGTTTCGATTTGAACAAGGATGGCCAGCTCTCGCTCCCCGAGTACCGGCTGACAATGCAGGCCAACATGGTTCTGCCGTGGCACTCCATTCAGGCCGATTCCAATGGCGATCGGACGCTGGCGTTTGCCGAGTTCAAATTCGTTCCGATGCTCTTCCCCCTGCTGCGGCTGCTGTATTTCAGTCGCCTGGATGTGAACAGCAGCGGCAGTCTCGACCCGAAGGAGTTCGCCTTCACGCTGAAGGAGCCCGATGAGTTCTTCGTGATGAACGCCGACGGCACAGGATGGAAATCGCTGTTCCTGTTTGAGGGGCATTCGGCGTGTGGTTCACCATGCGTGTCCCCCGACGGGAAACTGATCGCGTTCGATGCGTGGGCGCTCAATCAACAGGGGGGCTCCGCGCTCTACGTGATGCCCATCAACGGCGGCAAGCCGCAAGAGGTCGCCTCCGGCATGATGCCCAACTGGTCGAAGGACGGGACGAAGCTGGCCTGCTCGCGCAGCTCGCCGGTTTACGGCGTGTGGCTGCTCGATCTGGAGGGCGACAACCACAAACATATCGGCGAGGGTTGGGGGGCGCAGGTCTCGCCGGACGGCACCAAGATTGCCTTCACCCAGGGAGCCGGCCTCAAGGTCTACGACATCGAAACGGACAAGACTCAATCCATCCTCGAAGGTGAGGCCAATCCGTATCAGCAGATCTTCTGGAACTCGGCCTGGTCGCCGGACAGCAAGCGACTCTGCTTCAAGGGGAGCAAGGCCGATGGCACTCTGGAAGTGGCCACGGTGACCATGACCGGCGACAAACCCGGACTGAAGGTCCATCATTCGGGCAAGGTCGCCTTGAACGCTGACTTCGCCTGGCATCCGCAGGGCGATCGCATTGTCTTCGCCATGCACTGCCCCGAGCGGAGCCATGTGCAGATGTACGAGTTCGATCCCGACAAGAACGCACCTCCCACGCTGCTGAAGGGCCAGGATGAGACGCGCAACAACACCGACATGTGCTGGACGCCCGACGGCAAACGGCTGATCATCGTCAGCGGCGACTACTGAGTTGAACGAAGTACACCGCGCTGCAAGTGATCCAAAACCTCGCGAGATAAGAGGATTTCCTTTGTTGCCTTCGTTGTCTTCTGTTCCAAGAATCGATTGGAACAGAAGATCACAAAGGAAACGGAGTGTCCTGGGGACGCGCGTCGATCAAAGTGGCGTCCCTTTTGGTCGCGGCAATGGCCGCGCTGTGAAGGCAATGAACCATCATCGGAGCGTGTGATCACGGTTTCTGATGCCGCAGTGCCCGACCCGGCTTCAAGCCTGTGGGTTCTCCCTTGTCGAGCACCAGCCGGCCGTTGACGACGACGTATTCGATCCCCTCGCCGTATTGAAACGGCTTGTCGTAGGTCGACTTGTCGATGACCCGACTCGGGTCGAACACGGTGACGTCCGCGAAGGCACCGGGCCGGATCAGTCCTCGATCGGTGATTCCAATCTTGGAGGCGTTGAGAGACGTCATCTTCCGGACGGCGTCTTCGAGACGGAGCAACCCTCGCTCGCGGACATACACACCGAGCACCCGCGGAAACGTCCCGAAGTTGCGCGGGTGCGGGTTCCCCCGGCGGAGCGGACCCTCAATCGCGAACGCCGAGCCGTCCGAACCGATCGAGCACCACGGCTGAGTCAGCGCCAGATTCATGTCGGCTTCGGTGTGATGCTCGTAGACGGTCGGCACAGATCCGCCGTGGTCGATCAGAATGTCGAACAGCACGTCGAGCGGGTCGGCCGTTTTGTCGGGGTTCCGGGCGGCCATCACGCGATCCATCGTCAGGCCCTCATAGCCCCCCTTGCCACTGACGAGCATCCGCGACCAGTCTCCACCGACCGCCGTGTAGTGGTTGTACCAACCGGGCAGGCCGTCACGGATGTCCTGCTTCAGCTTGGAACGGAGCGACAGATCCTTCAGCCGTTCCAACATCCTGGCCGTCCCCCCTTCGTGAGCCCACGGTGGGATGATGCTCGCCAGATTGTTGTTGCCGCGCGTGTAGGGATAGACATTGGCCTGCACGTTCACGCCGCGTTTCCGAGCCGCTTCGATCAGGGCGACCAATTCATTCATGCGACCCCACAGTTTCTGGTCGGCGATCTTGAGGTGAATCACATCGACGGGGACGCCCGACCGCTCGCCGATGGTGATCGCCTCCTGAACGGCCGCGACCACGTCCGTTCCCTCGTTGCGATTGTGCGTCGAGTAGATGCCGCCGTGCCGGGCGACGACTTTGCAAAGCTCGGCGATCTCATCGGTCGTCGTCAGCGAACCGGGCGGCATCGCCAGCATGCTCGACAAACCGAGCGCCCCGTCGCGCATGGCTTCGTCGAGCAGGACCTGCATGCGGGCGAACTGCTCGGGAGTCGGCCGGTCGAAACTCGTCCCCATGACTCCCTGCCACACGTTGTCCAGCCCGACATACGACGCGACGTTGACGGCCACGCCCGCTTGCTCGACGGCATCGAAGTAGTCCTTCAGCGTGACGAATCGTCCGGCCTTGGCCTCGGTCGGCCGCGGCCCCGCGTGATTCGGGTACGGCCCGGCCGAGTTCCCTTCGCCGAGCACCTCGGTCGTCACCCCCTGGCGAATCTTGCTCGGGGCATTGCCGTCCTCGAACAGCAGGTAATCGGAGTGCGAGTGCATATCGATGAACCCCGGCGCGACAACGAGACCGCGGGCCTCGATCTCGCGCGTGGCCACTCCCGCCGGAATCCGGCCGACGGCGACGATCCTGTCCCCGCGAACGGCCACGTCACCGAGCGACCACGGATTCCCCGTCCCATCGACAATCGTGCCGTTTCGCAGGACAAGGTCATAGCGCGGCTCCTCCGCGCCCGACAGCGTCGGCACGAGCCAGAGTGAGATCGACCAAATCCAACAACCCACAAATCCGGAGAACCGCATGATGACTCCTGTATGGTGACGGCACCCTCGCTCACGCTTCAGGTTGGTGTGTGCCATAAATAATCCGCGCTAGGCCTGCGCCCGCAGATCGCGGAGCAGGTCGGCGAAGGCGGCCTCGAAGGCGTCGTGGTTTTTCCAGTTCGAGAAGTCGGGAATGTGGTATTCGCGAATCTTCTCGGCCAGGTCTTCGCCGGTGTCCGCGTCATCGCAGCGCCAGTTCCTGATCGTCGGAGTGATCGGCACGAGTCCGATGGGAAAGAGTTTGGTCCGCTTCTCGACCCGTTCCGACGCGCGGGCTCGTTTGATTTCTCGTCGCACCCATTCGCTGTTCATGCTGTCCTCCGAGAGGACGAGTAACAGACGGTCGTTGACCTGGATGGCCCGGTCGATCTGCTCGATGATTTTCTTGCCCCCCTGCATCTCTTCCGGAGCGAACCAGACCCGCAGCTTTTCGGCACGCATCCTCTCGTGCAGCCGCCGGGCGAACTCATCGTCCCGGCTGCTATAGCTGATGAAGCATGATTGGTATTGAATCGGCTGCATCGTTCCGACGAGCGACGGCAAATAGGTGATGAAATCCTCCGGCACGCCGCAGCCCCGCAGGAACTCTTCGGGGATTTTCCCTTGGGACCGATAGAGCGTGTCCACGCCGATGCTGCTCGGACACCAATGTTTGACGGAACCCAAACCCTTGACCTTCGACAGATCCACGTTGGCCAGGATCGTATTACCTATTTCTGCATTTTCAATTAGGGCTTCGTTCAGCGTGGCCCCGCCTAGGTCGACCCCGAACAGAACTGCCCTTCTCAAGTCGGCCCTGCTCAGGTCGGCCTGCCTCAGGTCGGACATTTCCAGGATGGCCCCGCTCAGATCGGCTCCTCCCAGGGCTGCTCCATTCAGGTCTGCCCCAAACATAATGGTCCCGTCGAAGTCGATCCCGCAAAGATTGACCCCTCTCAGGTCGGCCCCTCTCAGGTCGGCCCCGGCGAGATTGAGTGCGGTAGCCGGGTCTTTCCTGAGCCAAGCCTCAATCGCAGCCTTGCCTTGCTTGACGATCTTGACGTGTTTTGGATTGGCCATGTCGAGCTCCTGTGAGAAGGCGGAATTCGGAGGGCGGAATTCGGAACGTTGTGTTCATTCCGAATTCCGAATTCCCCGTTCCGAATTTGTGACATCCGTTCGGCGCGGGACTCCTGACCCCGCCGAAACGTCTGACCGCAGGTCTCCTCTTCCGACTTCGTCCCTCTCCCAAAGCCGGAGACCTGCGGTCGGTTCCTGTGCGGGGTCAGGAGACCCGCGCACAACAGAGGCATTCCCGAAATGCCGGGCTTCTGGCGAGACACTCCTCGCCCCAAAATTCACTCCGCCAAACACCTCACTTCGTCCCCCCGCCTTGAGGCAACTCGTCGAGCCATTCCTGCACAAGCTTGACCTTGGTCGGTATCTCAAGCTTGGCATACAGGTCGCGAGCCTTCGTCCACAACTCCCGTACCCGCTCCAACTCACCGCGAGCTTGGGCAACGAACCCGAGATCGAGAAACTTTCTGGCCATCCCCAGTTGTTGGTCGAGCTTCTCCTCAATGGCCAGCGACTTCCGGTGCATCTCTTCGGCCCGGTCGAGCTCGCCCCGCGCCAGGTAGATCCTCCCGAGGTTGCCGTACTGGTCGGCCATCCCCTGCTGTCGGCCTAGCGGCTCGTCGATGTCCAGCGCCTTCCGGACCATCTCTTCAGCCCGGTCCCACTCGCCCCGCGCCAGGTAGATCATCCCGAGGTTGCCATAATCGCTTGCCATGTCGTTGAGGTGCCTGATTCCCTCGTTGAGGGCCAGCGCCTTCTGGTGCATCTCTTCGGCCCGATCCAACTCGCCACGCTCCCGGTAGATCACTCCGAGGTTGCCGTACTGTTCGGCCATGTCCTGTTGGCGGTCGAGCTTCTCCTCGATGGCCAGCGACTTCTGGAACATCTCTTCAGCCCGGTCCAGTTCGCCCCGCTCCCGGTGGAACACACCGAGGCATTGGAGAGCGAAGGATTGCCAAAGTTCATTGTTAGTAGACCATTTCAACATCTGTTCAAAACACCGTTGCGAATCCATGAGTTCACCACGCACATTGTGGATCACTCCGCACAGATGGAGTGCATAGAGGTCAGCGGGGCGATGATCGATGACGAACTGAACACGGAGCAAAGCTTGATCAAGGTCGCCTCGGTAATAGGCAACGGCGGCAATTTCTCCATTCAGGACAGTGAATTCGGAAAAGTCCGTCTGCGCGTGCAGACGATCAGCCTCGCGGATGAGCAGGGCTTGGATTTTTGACATGTCTCCAGAACGCCGTGCCTCATCCAAAGCCCGCTTGGCCTCAGCATTCCCCCCCGCGGCCATCGAATGGACATGCATCAACGCGCCCTCCAGTTCATCGATCTGCAATTTCATTGGTCGGAGCGGTTCTTGAGGAACAACGCTCAAGATTTTGTTTAACAACCCCGGCTCGGCGCCGTTCAGTGTTTGGCTGTCCACGTAGTCAGGCCAATGTGTGATGATCGAATAAGAACCAATGATTAACGCAGCAGTGAGCAGTGTGCCTGCCACAGTGATCGCGACGATGACTCTCATTCGTCGGATTTTCGTTGCATCTTTGGCGGTCGTGTCAGCACTCGGTTGTGGTTCGCTCATGGCAAAGTTCTCTCTCGACCGAGTGCCTCGAACATCGGCTCGCGCCATCGCCCAAGACGTCGTTGCGTTATTGAATCACTTCCTTGAAAGTCCGCCGCTCCACCGTCAGATCGCCCGGTGAGGCGATGAAGACTCGGATCGTTCCCTGCTCGGATTGGCTCGCCGCCCGCTTGGCCATGGGGGACTCGATGGAAAGAGTGATCCATCCCGCCACGGAGGCGGCGGGGCGAGCGGGATTATTCTGAGTCCCGACGAGGAACGCCAGCAATCTCTGGCGCGGGTCGTGGGTCAGTTTAACGAAGGACCAAGTGTGGCACGCCGTGAACGCCGCTTGTGTTCGCTGGGGGCGGTGGTCATTCTGCTCGACCTCAACTTGAATCGCTTCCGATGTGGTGGTGTCAGCGACACTCATGATCGAACTCATCTGCCATTCGCCGACCCTCGCCGTGTTTCCGGTCCTGGTCGGGCCGCTGCAAACGCTGCTGGCTCTGCTCCCCGCGATCCTGCTGGGAGTCGGCAGCATGCTGTTCGCGGCCTTCAAACCGGCGGGCTTTGTGAAGCTGGTCCGGTTTTGCTGGCGACAAAAACTGTTACTCGGTTGTGCTGCTGTTGTGATGGCCTGCTGGCACTACGGTGTGCCGGGGAGATCCCTGTTCGGACGCCATCCCGCGACGTCCGTGGCGGATGCCGGCGCGAGGACCGAGTGGGATGCCTTTCGCGGCGGAGCACGGCGACTGGGGCGAGGGCCGGGTGCCTCCGATCCGACGGCCGGTACGCCCGTTTGGAGGAACGATCGCGACAGGACGGTGCTCTCCTCGCCGGCACTGACGGGTGACCGAGTGATCTTCGCGACCGCGACCGACATCGGGCCGTTCTCTCCCGAGGGCCGTGGGGCGATTGTCTGTGTCGATGCTCATTCCGGAAAGGAGATCTGGCGGTATGCCCCCGACAACTACCGCGCTACGTTTTCTTCACCCGTCGTTCACGAGAACTGCGTGGTGTGTGGTGAGGGCCTGCACCAGGTTGACGATGCGCGCGTCACGTGCCTCGATTTGAGCAGCGGCGCGAAGAAGTGGGAGTTCCGCACCAAGAGCCATGTCGAATCGACGGCGGCCATCGCGGACGGACACGTCTTCCTCGGAGCCGGTGACGACGGCTTTTACTGTCTGTCCCTGGAACCGACGGCCGATGGGCAGCCGCAGGTCGTCTGGCATTTGAACGGCGAAGAGTTCCGCGACTGCGAATCGTCACCGATCGTCAGCGAAGGCGTGGTTTACTTCGGCCTCGGTGATGGAGGCTTCGCGGTCTGCGCGGTGGAAGCGAAAACGGGGACGCTGCTCTGGCGAGTGAAGACGCCGTACCCGGTGTTTGCTCCGCCGACCCTTGCGAAGGGGAAGCTCTACATCGCGACGGGCAACGGCAACTTCGTGCAGTCGGCAGCCGATCTGATCGAGATGAAATTGCAGATGCTGAAAGACGACGGTGCGTCGGAACAGCAACTGGCCGCAGCGCGAGAACGTCTGAAGCCGGTTGGCGAAGTGTGGTGCATCGATCTTGCGACGCACGCCGTCGATTGGAAGTTTGAGACGGGCGATGCGATTCTCGGTGCGGTGGTCTGCGGGGACGACTCGCTCTATTTCGGATCGCGCGACGGGCATCTGTATCGAGTCTCACCCGAGGGTCAATTGATTCACAAGTTTGATCTGCGCGAGCCAATCGTTGCGTCACCCGCGCTGGGCTTGAAGCATGTCTACTGCGCGACGGCATCGGGGCGGTTGTTCTGTCTGGAGGCGTCGGTGCTCAAGCCGGCGTGGGATGCATCGCTGGGAGGCGGCGAGACGTTTGCCAGTTCGCCCGCGATCGCTCATGGTCACGTCTACATCGGGACGGCGCAGCAGGGACTGCGGTGCCTCGGTCAACCAGGGACACCGGAGCCACCGCTGTGGACTCACGGCGATCGAGGCGGCGGTGCGGATGATGACCGCGTACCGGTATCGGTGGCTGTTCTCTGGCAGTTTCCGAGCGAAGGCGACACGCCATTGATCGTCACTGCGCCGCTGATGCCGCTGGATGAGGCGCTCTATGTGGCCGGGACGCGAAGCGGTCTGCACGAGTTCCTCAAACTCGATGTGGCTCCGGCGGTGGGACAGGAGCGGCGACAGGTGTGGTCTCGACGGTTTGCTGGTCCTCTCACGGTTCCGCCGGTGGGGAGCGGTCGCCGGTTGTGCGTGGTGGAAGGAGCCTCCTCGACTGCAAACCAACCGAGACTGCATTGCCTGTCGGCGGATGACGGCCAGACGTTCTGGAGCGATTCGCTGACCGGCCTGCCGAGCGGAATGACGATTGACTCGCGGCGAATCTTCGTGTGGGGCAGTGCCACGCGGCTTCGTTGTTTGGACTTGGAGAGCGGCTCAGTGTTATGGGACACGGATGAGGCGGCCGTCTCGTCGGCGGAGCGACGAGACTACAGTAGTCCCGTCGCTCC
>JBBPIS010000123.1:0-24607 GCA_038040225.1 Planctomycetota bacterium | reverse complement strand
AGCAGCAGCAGCAGCAGCAGCAGCAGCAGCAGCAGCAGCAGCAGCAGCAGCAGCAACGTCCATGCCAGTATCAACAGCGAGCTGTTCAAATCCTTCCAGTCGACCGTTCGCGCCGACCTTGACGCGTTGCAGCGAAGGCACCTCCGCGCTGGCCAGCACCAACGCCCGCCGCTGGAGCGATGTGAAGCCGTCGACGCCGGCGAATCTTGTCAGAGAAATCCGCAGCTTATCACTCACCAGCACCGCTTCATGGACGTGCGGATAGGAGACGGTCTGGCTCGAAGCGAGCAATCGCCGGGCTAAGTCTCGCATTGATGAAGATGGCGTATCCATGAGGGTGATAAGTCTATCAGGCTTTTGGTATCGAAAACGAGGCCGGCCACAACACGTCACACGCCGCTCCGGAGATCTGGGGTCCGTGAGCATCAGTCACCTGCTCCGAAACGGTCGCCAGGATTTGTTCCAACTGTTCCATCAGTGCGGGCTTGACCAAGTGGTGATTGAAACCCGCTTGCCGTGAAGCCTGCCGGTCTGAATCCTGGCCATAACCCGTCAAGGCAACCAGCACGACGTTCTGGAGAGTTGGTTCCTGTCGGATCCGTTTCGCGACCTCATAGCCGTTCAGGCCCGGCAAGCCGATGTCCAACAACGCCACGTCCGGTTGGTAATCGAGGGCGGCTTGCACTCCCGCCAACCACGATTCGCAGGCGTTTGGTGATTGGCGGTTTTGGTCATTCGTTCCTCATGAATCTGAAACACCCATCACTTCGTGTCGGGGAGCCAACGCAATTCTTCACGCGCAGGACTGGCCGCGTCATCAAGTCAAAAAAAAAGCCGACGTGGCCGAACCCCCTGAGGGATTCAACCACGTCGGCTTACTCGTCAACCAGCCCCCCGGCACGGCCGGGTTGCCCTTCAATGAGTCATCCGAAATTGAATTCAGTCATCCGTCGGAACCCACTCCAGACTGACACAGGCTCCGCGTGGCAGACATCATACCGTTCGGAACGGGAGAAGATACGTCAGTGTTTGTTTTGGATTGCTCCGGCTCAACGGAGCCCGGCAAGGTCTCGTGCGACAGTCATCCCAAGGTGAGGCACGGCGTACTGATCGGTGCGGGAGCCAAGGTGCTCGGCAACATTGAGATTGGCGCAGGGAGCCAAGATCGGCGCCGGCAGCGTGGTGCTCGATCCTGTCCCCCCGCACTGCACGGTCGCCGGCGTCCCCGCCAAAATCGTCGCCCGCGCGGGCATCGGCGAACCCGCCCTGGAAATGGATCAGATGTTCCCCCACCAACACGAAGCCGGCAGCGGCATCTGATCGATCGTTGCTCCTCCGTCGTTCGCACTCAGGGCCGTCGAAAACTCCGACCCTGCCACTCGGCCGAGCCGACTGGGGGGCCGCTGTGCCTCGTGGCGAGGGGACGTCGATCAGAGGTGCTTCTTGAGCCAGTCGATCATCTTCTCCTTGGAGTCCATGTCGGCCTTGCTCCCCGGCAGGAAAGGATGGAAGCCCACTTCGGGGTCACCGTCGTCGTAGGAGATGAAGTCGGATTCGACCTTCGCCTTGCGCAACGCGGCGGCGAGCGGGTCCGAATGGACACGGATTTTAACGATCTCGTCCTTCCGATTGTGCAGAATGAGGGTCGGCGGCAGCTTCGGGGCGTCTTCGACGATTTTCCATGTCAGGCCAAGCGTCGTGCTCATCCTCGTGTCCGTGGCGTCGGTGGGACCGTAATTGTCCACGATCACCTGGACGGCCGACGGAGGATTCGTCTCGGCGTACCGCAGGGCCAGCGCCGCTCCGAGCGAGTAGCCGACCAGCCCGATGTGCCCCTTGTCGACATCGGGTTGGCCCACGGCCCATTTGATGGCGTCTGAGAGCCGCTGGACTTCCTCAACCGGGGTGCCGTTCTTCTCCGCGTTGTCATCTTTGCCGAAGTAGTTGGGCAGCACGACGAGATAGCCGCGGCCAGCCAGATCCTTGGCGAACGAGCGGAGTTGGCCCCCGAACTTCCGAAGGCCGTCGGTGCCGTGGACCAAGACCACGACCATGCGCTTCGTCGTATCGGGCTTCTCCGGGAAGCGTTCGATCGCATACTGATTAGCCGTCCCCGTCCCGCTGGTGAACGTGTCTCCGGCCATCGCGCCGGATGACCCCGCAAGGCAGATCGCACAGCAAGCGGCCAGCACGGCTGGTCCCATCGCTAGGTCATTTCGTGGCATGTCCATTTCCTCTGTTCGAGAACAAGAGTCCGAGCCAATGGCCAGTACCCGTGGTCGTGCAATCACGCTGCGAAACGTGGTGTTCCTGTCGGCCGCCGACTCCCGGTAGCTCCGGTGACTCACAGACCCATTTCTTCCCAGAAATTTCCTTGTCGTTAGCGATGCGGCCGGAGTCCGTTGAACGCGGTCACAACGCAGAGTCCTCGACCATCCACCACTTGGCACATGGGTCCATCGTCGTGCGTCAACACCACCACCTTGGTACCCGCCGGAAACGTCCCTTCCGGAGGAACAGCTTGGTGAGGACCGATGTAATAGTACGGCTGCTCTGCGACAACCTCGTGCGTGAACTGTGTTGGCGGCGGCTGAATGATGTTTCGGTCCGGCACCATGGCCGACTCCGGTAACACCGTCGCTTTCGGTCGCCGCATGTGATCCATGCCGGTACTCCCTTCGTCGCTCACGCGTCGGAACCAACGACCAAACTCTCGTCCGGCAGAATCTTCGGGGCCAGAATCGGAAGCGCGTGCGCGTGTTCTTCCTCAATGTTGGTCAGCATCAACCCACTCTCGGCGATTGCCTGCAGATTCGGCAACGTGTACGGCTCGGCCCCGTTCATGTTCACTACATATCCCAGATCCTTCAGGCTGGCAACCGTCAGCTTGCTGATCGGATTGTTCGGGGCAGCGATGAATCCGGACATCAGTTCGTTCTTGAACACCGACTCCCGCCAGTGGCTGTCCCGGGTTCCGGCTCCACCGGTGTTCTCGACCGGAACCACGACCGGACCGGTCCCTTTCAGGATTCCGAACTCACGCTTCGCATTGGTACCCGTGAACCGTGGGTTCACTGTACCGGCCCCGGTCAGCAACCCTTTGAGATTCCAAATGGTGCCGATCCCGATGACGTGCCCCATTTCGTGCGTGATGACGTCCAGCAGAGTGCCATTCGCTTGCATCTGAGCCAGATCGGCGGTGTCGAACGACATGATGCCCTTGGCTGGAAGGAAGGCGTTCGCACCGGCGGATGCCGGTCGCAAGTTTGTCGGACCGGCTTGCCCGAGGATTCTTCCGGGGCCATCGATCGGAACCCCTTGCGCCTCGATCAAGAGGTCGTCGATCACGACACCACCGACGATGACACTCGGCACGTCGCCGACGATCACCTTGCTCCAACGATCCGCCGCAGCCTTGAAGGCATTCTTCTGCGCCGTGTTCAGGCCCCCGAGAAACCGCACTTCAATCTTGTATGCCGACTGGATTGCGGCTGCCGACGCCCCGGCCTTGACGCTTGCGTGGGCGATGTACGACTCGAACTTCTGCTTTGCCTTCTTTGCCATGATTCGCTCCTCGGGTTAGTGCTGCACCATTTCAAAAGAACTCTGATTTGCCCGTCACTCACCCCACCTTGCGTGGAGAGTTGTTGGAGTTGCTGACTCTTTGTTTCATTCTGAAGGAACCAGCCGTTTGCTTGAACTCCGTCGTGTGAAAAGTTTTCGAATGAAGGGTGGTGGTATCTTGCGATCTTTCTCGGGAATTGCAAGAAGGTAGTCCTCACCTAAACAGGTGATGTTCTCAGGGTTGACAAAAGACAGGCCACATGAACGACGAGCTGTATTTTGTGATTCGATATGACGAAAATCTGGAACGCATTCATCGCGTCGAGACGGCCGAAACCACGATTGGACGCATTCAAACCAATATGTTGTGCCTGCCTGATCCGGCGGTCTCACGCCAGCACGCGGTGCTCATTCAAACACCCACAGAATTCTTGATTCGCGACCTGGGGAGTCGGAACGGCACGCGGCTGAATGGCAAACCGGTCGTGGAGGCCGTGCTGCCCGTCGCGCCTGTCGTCGAGATCGGGCACTACAATTTGAAGGCGTGTCGTGATCTTTGCTCAGCTCAAGCTGAGGCCGATGATGCGGAAGAATCGACGTGGAATCTGCCGATGCTCGTCCTCACCAACTCCGATAGGAAACGACGGGAGCAACGGCTTACGCCCGCGCAGCGCCGCGTCTACGATGAGTTCCTGCGCGGGCATTCCGAAAAGGAAGCGGCGCATGCCTTGCAGGTCAGCGTCAACACCGTGCATACGCACTCGCGGGCGATTTACACGACGTACGGGGTGAGCTCACGAGCTGAACTGCTTTCGTTGTGCGCGGGGCATCTCACTCTGCAGGACGTTGAATCGTAGACACGCCGTTACGAGTCATCGCCACTTGAATGTGAAGCCCAGTCCGCTCGATGAGGTACGGGTAGCATCGCGTTATGCACCGGGCACGGAGCTGAGGCTTGTTGCGCGAACACCCTCAGCGATGTCTCAAATCCCGTAGAACTTGGCGGCGTTGTCGTGGAAGAGTTTCTTTTGGAATGCGACCGGGCGGTCTTTCACGATTTGTCTCAGGGCGTTGACCCACTGCGAGAACGTGGCCTTCAGCGTGCAGACGGGCCAGTCGCCGGCGAACATCACCCGGTCGTCGCCGAAGGTGTTGATCGTGTCGTTGATGTTCGGGGCAAGGTCTTCCGGTTTCCAGTCCTTGTTGGCAGTGACGATGATGCCCGAGACCTTGCAGACGGTGTTCTTGTGGGCGGCCAGTTCCTTCATTCCTTGAAGCCATTTCGCGCGGGCGGCTTGGTCGGTGGAGGTGACGCTCATGTTGCCGCAGTGATCGACGATGAAGCGTGTCTTCGGGCACTGGTCCACCAGTTTGGCCGCGTCGAGGAGTTCGCCCGATCGCATGCAGAGGTCGAAGCTGAGGCCCAGTTCACCGAGAAGTTGAATGCTCTCGACGAATTTCGGTTTCAGGCAGAAGCCGGCTGGGTCGGTGTCGCCGTGCAGGACCTGACGGACCCCCTTGATGTACTTGCTCTGCGCCAGCTTGCGGATGTACGGCTCGAAGCCCGGCGTGCCGGGGCGGCCGGAGATCACGGCGGCCTTCATCGGGTTGTCGCCTCGCTCGCAGAGGTCAATCACGTAGTCGGCCTCGGCTACTTGCTGCTCGGGGGCGACGTCGACTTCCATGTAGACCGTCTTCACGACGTTGAGCCCCTTCGTCGCTTCCAGGTAGTCGGACATGACGAAGCTGCGTTGGAGCGGCTTCGTGTCCTCTCCCTTGTGCCACGGCAGTTTGAACTTGGTCGTATCCCACAGATGCTGGTGGGGGTCGATGATCAGCAGGGAGTCGGTCACGGGGGCGTCCTTGGCAAAGGCGTCTCGAAGGGACAGAGGCCCGGCGGCTCCGACGAACGCGGCGGCTCCGAGCGATTGCAGAAACTGACGACGGCTGGCGGGTGTGCGATTCATGAAGAGGGCTCCTGGAAGGGTGAGTGGGAGGCGAAATCGTAGTCGATGAACCGCGCGAATGCACCGGAACGGCCAGGGGATGGAGCGACGTAGCTCATCACCGGCAGAACTCGCCGCTTGAGCAGGACAGTGTCAGGACGCGGCCGTCATCGCGCGCGACTCTTCCCGACGTGCGGGCTGTGACCGTTGGTTCGTCGGTTCTTGGTGTGCCGAGTGAACTCTGTCCGAACAACTCGCACCCAATCAGCCGATTCGATGGAAGCAGTCTCGATGGCGACGACGCACGGAGCGCGTCGATCAGTGGCGGCGAGCAACCCGAATGGCTCGCTGCGCGGCGATGGTCAACGGATGCCTCATGAACTCGACCGACTCAGCCAGTGTTTGTGCGAACGGTCTCACGCGACCAGCCACCTCGCGACGGATGGCGATTCTGTGTCTCGTGGCGCTTGCGGCCGGGATCGGCGTCGCGACGTGGATCGAAGTGCGCGGAGCCACCTCGTATGCCGGGCAGCTTCAGGCGCGGACGACTTCGGTTGCGGCGGGCCGTGCCGCGCGGATCGCGTCGATGACCGTGACGACCGGCCAGCGAGTCGTTCCCGGCGAGAAACTGCTCGAACTGGCGGACGATCGGCTGACGGGACAGATCACCGCGAAGAAGCGCGAGTTGATCGAACTCGAAGCGGACGTGCAACGGGTCAAGGCGACGGCCGACGTCGAACTCGAATGGCGGCGGCGCGAGTTGCAGAGCGAGCTGTTCCAAACACAGCTCAAGGCGACGTCGGTGAGCCAGGAGAAGTTAAACAAGCAGGTGGAACAGCTCGCGTGGCAGGAGCACCTGACCGGCCGGATCACCGATCTGGACGCGGGGCCATCGCTGGTCGAGGCCGCGTCGCCGTTTCGCCCGATCATTCTCAACACGCACGTCATGGACGAGCGGCGAGTTCAGGCGATGCTCAAGGAGGACGCGGCGGCCGCTGCGGCGGAGTCTCTTGCCGCCCAATTGACGTTGTGCGAACAGCAACTCGAACGACTGAAGAAGCTGGGTGAAGACCTGCCGAACAAGGTCCGGCTGTCGGCGGGAGTCGAACTGGCCGAGACGCGGTTGGCGCGAGTTCGTGAGGAGCTGAGTTCGCTCGAACAACAACGCGAATCGCTGACGATCGTCAGTCCGTCGCACGGCGTCGTCGGTGCGGTCCATCACGAGCCGGGCGATCTCGTCGAGCCGGGGAGCACGATCATCGAGCTCTTCGACGACGACCGCCGGCACCTGACCGCCTCGATCCCGTCCTCGGCGGTGGCCCGGCTGAAACCGGGAACCAAGCTGACGCTGATCTTCCCCTCCGGCTACAAGCGAATCGGACTGGTCGCCGCGATCCCTCCCCAGGCAATGTCGGAGAGCAGCACCGAGCCGTCCGACGATTCGCAGGTGGCCGTGAGGATCGAACCAGCCGGCAAGTTGTGGCCCAAGATTCCGATCGGTTCTCGCATCAAAGTGCAGGTGCCGCAGTAGAGCGTGGCGGCAAGCTGGCAGCTTGCCGCTACGTGAGTCGCTTCACCGTGGCGATTTGTTCGATGGAGAACGGCCCCAGTTCGCGTGGTTCCTCGTCCGCCTCATCGGCTCCCCACAGAACCAGTTTTCCCTGCTGGCTGGCTCGCGAATCGGGGAAGCCTCGCACGGTGCGGCCGTCGTGCAGAGTGACTTCAACCTCGGCGGTCTCTTCAATTCCGAGCGATTCGTGGACGAGGTCCGGAAAGCGAGACCACGCCCACGGCCAGAGCGTTTTTTCGGGAGCGACCTTACCGGCGATGTCGATCCACTCCAGTTCGGCCTGTCGCAGTGAGGCGAGCGAAGCGCTGCGGCACCACGGCTGAAGGACATCGCTGAGCCACGCTTTGCGCGACGCAACCAACTCGTCGAACGTCGACATGGTCAGGCCCCACTTGTTCGAGTCACCGCCTGCCACACTTCGGCCGCGATCCGGTCGACCGATTTGAGTTCGCCAGCATCGAGACAGTCGATGCGCAGCCAGTTCGGTTCCGCAGCGGCCAGTCGCGTGTAGATGTCGTGAACTCGCTGGAGGTACGCCGCGTCGGCCTCCTGCAAATCGGCGGCCCGGTCGGTGTAGGACCGCTGCGCCTTCAGCTCGATCAGCCGCGTGGCGTGGGCCACGGGCAGATCGAGAAACACCGTGCGGTCGGGATGGGGCAGTTCGTACAGCGAATGCTCGACGTAGCACACCCACTCGATCAATTCATCGCGTTCGGCTCCATCGAGCTTCGCGGCCTGATGGGCAATGTTCGACGCGACGTACCGGTCGCAGATGACGAGGTCGTTCTCGGCCAGTGCCCGCGTCAGGATCTGCTTCGACTCAAACCGGTCTCCCGCGAAGAGCAGGGAGACGAGAAACGGGCTGACCTGATCGAGCTTCCCGAACCGCCCGTTGAGGAAGTCGCCGATCTTGCTGCCGAACCGCGTGTCGCGATAGCGCGGGAAGCTGAACAACTCGCAGCGGCGTCCGGCGGCGCGAAGCTGCTCGACCAGACGAGCGGCCTGAGTCCCCTTGCCCGAGCCGTCGATCCCCTCGATGACAATCAACTCACTCACGACGACGAGTCCTTTGCGGCGACAGCGTCGCCCGGTTTGGTGACGGGCCCGGCAACCAACCCGTCAAGCACTCTTGGCCGAGTCGCCGCTTGTTCCCTCACTCAACAATGCCACCGCCTCGTCGACTGTGGACGTCACCGTGAAGTATTCGTTCAACTTCGTGGCGTTGAGCACGTCCTGCACCATGCCCGCCACGCCGCACAGGACGAGCCGACCTTCGCGCCGGTGCAGGTTGCGGTGCAGGGCGATGAATTTCCCCAACGCGGCACTGGTGATCAGCGTGACGATCTCAAAATTGACGGCCACCCGCCGACACCCGAATTGATCGACCAGTTTCGACAGTTCCTGACCGAGCTGTTCGATGTTGTCCTCTTCCGACAGGCCAGTCTTGGCGATGCGGGCGACGACCACCGTGCCGCGATCGTCGATCGTGAAGTAGACCGGCTTGAACTCACTGAGTGCAGCCATTGGCAATCTCCCGTTCGGCTTCGAGACAGTGCCGCGTGGCTCGGGCCGCCCGTCCCGAGATCATCCGGCCCACATCACCGGGACCACCGGGAATCTCGACGGGCACATAGCGCCGGTCGGTTCCGTGGAGCCAGCCCGTGCGCGCGGAGACTTGACCCTCCACCAGCACTTCCACCTCGCGTCCGATCAGCGACGCATAGTACTGACGGGCAAGGTCGCGTTCCAGTCGTTCCAGAATTCGCATTCGCTCTTCGCGAACGGTGCCGTGAATCTGGTCGGGCAGTGTGGCGGCGGGCGTGCTGCGTCGAGGGCTGAACGGGAAGATGTGAATCTTCATGAAGCCCGCGCGACGGCAGGCGGCCAGAGTCTCTTCAAACTCGTCGTCGGTCTCGCCCGGAAACCCGACGATCACGTCCGTGGTGAAGGCGGGATGATCGAGGCATTCGCGCAGGCGATCGACCTTGTCGAGGAACCGTTCGATGGTGTACCGCCTGCGCATCCGATGCAGCACCGTGTTCGAACCGCTTTGCAGGGCGGGGTGGAACTGCGGACAAAGGTGCTCGCAATCGGCGGCGGCGGAAATGAAGTCGTCGTCGATCTCGGCCGCTTCGATACTCGACAGTCTCATCCGCCACGGCCCCGGGATTCGGTCGAGCCTGCGGAACAGATGCGACAGTCGAAACGGTGGCAACCCGGTGCGGCCGCGCGTCGTGTCGACACCGTAATGCCCGACGTGAATGCCGGTCAGGATGATCTCGCGATAGCCGTTGCCGATCAGCCGCCGGACTTCGGCTTCGATATCCTCGGGCGAGCGGCTGCGCAGACCCGGCCTTACCTGGGGAATGATGCAGTACGAGCACTTCAGAATGCAGCCGTCCTGCACCTTGACGTAGGCCCGCTTGCGACCTTCAAACCGGCTGATGCCCGTCGGCATGTCGACGATGCCGTGGCGTGCAAGGATGTCGGGCAGTTCGCGTTTGTCGGTCACGACCTCGAACACCGACGGCAGGACAGCAACGGCCGCGGGGTCGCGCGTGGCGTAGCAACCCATGACCAGCGTGCGAGTCCCCGGGTTGTGCTTCGCAAGCTGACGAATCACCTGACGCGAACGCGAGTCCCCGTTGGACGTGACCGTGCAGGTGTTGACGACGCACAGATCGGCCTGCTCCCCGTCGGTCGCCTCACGAAAGCCGTTGCGTTCGAGAGCCTCCAGCACAAGTTGCGTCTCGTACTGATTGACCTTGCAGCCGAGGGTGACCAGCCGACACGTCTTGTCGGCGTGTCGCATTGGCTCTGAATTGCGGAGCGGCTCTGCCAGTGTGAGATTTGTCATCGGGCCATCAGCCTGTTGAACGCGGGACAGGTTTGCAACCGGCCAGTCCCACGTTTCCACGTGACGCAGGCAGGTTACAAACCTGCCCCCACGAGATTTTCAACGGTCTGCTATCGCCGCTGAGGAGCACCACCGCGTCCGCGCGAGCCACCGTTGCCACGTCCGCGCGGCTCGGGGCCGCGAGTCCGGATGAGATACGAGATGGCTTCCTCCCACGTCGGGATTCCCTCGTAGTTCACCGGCGCGAGCGGCTCTTCTTCGACTCGTTCCGAGCGGGACTTCGGTTCGTCGTCATCCTCTTCATCGTCGTCCTCATCGTCGCTCTCGGATTGTTTGTCGGCTCCGACTGCTGCCCCTTCCGCGGGACGCTCGTCCGGTCGGCGACGGCCGCGACGTCGGCGGCGGCGAGGTCGCGGCTGTTCGCCGCCATCCTCATCCGTCCCCTCGGCACGCGTCTCAAATTCTTCGTCATCTTCGGTGTCACCAGCGGGCGAATCGTCATCGCTCGCGAAGGCAAGCGGCTCATCGTCGTCACGCTCTTCGGAATCAGGACTGTCGTCCGCATCCGTCGCGCCGGCCACTCCGTCCGGTCGACGCCCACGGCCACCGCGACGGCGGCGGCGACGACGGCGGGGACGATCCTCGTCACTCGATTCACTGCCACCTTCATCAGAACGGCTGACGTCGGCGGTGTCGTTGCCGTCAGCGGCTCGCGCCAACTCCGCAAACAGGTCGACCGCAAAGTCTTCGCCGCCGGAGCCTGCGGGAGCGGGCTTTCTCGCGGGAGGAGCGGCCGCAGATTCGGCGGGACGCGGTGCCGCGGGGCGGGACGCGGCGGGTGGACTGCGGCGCGGTGCCGGCTCGTCGTCGAGACCGGCCGCGAAGCCGTCGTCGGGTGGGACGGATGCCACGGAACGCGGAGGCGCGGAGCGCGGCGGGCGTTGTTCGGTCGATTCGGGTTGTCGCGCGGGTCGTTGTTCCGGTCGCTGTTCGGCGCGAGGAGCCTCGTCACGAGACTCGCTACGGCGCGGACGATCCTCGCGGCGCGGGGACTCCTGGCGGGGAGCCTCTTCACGGCGCGGTGGTCTTTCGCGCGGAGGTTGCTCGGCGGCGGGAGCTGCGGTTTCGCGTGGCGGGCGAGGTCGATCTTCGTCACGGCTGCGAGGCCGTTCTCGACCACCGTCTCGATCGCGCGGCGGACCGCTCGAACCACGCCGGCCCGATCGATCACCACCACGTCCCGACGGCGGCTCGCTTTGTGAACGAGGGGCCGACTTGACTGGCTCCTCCCAGTTCCAGCTTTCGAGCTGGTCCCAGATATCCGGCTCGTTCTCATTGCGCGGGTGGGTGGCTGTCTCTTCGGCGGCGACCGGCTCGACATCCTCCCGAGCGACTGCTGCGACTTCCACCTCATTGTCTTCGGGGAATGACAGGTCGTCTTCGGAAAACGACAGGTCCGGTTCGGCTGGCTGCGGAACCACCATCGGCTTGACGTCGGACGCCGCCATCGGGGCGGGAGGCGCTGCGTCCACAACGGGCTTCGCGGGAGGTGCCTCTTCGTCGGGAAGATCGAAGTCGTCGTCGGCCCCTCCGAACTGAATGCCCAGCAAGTCGGAGGCGAGTTTGCCCCACGAATCGTCGTCTTTATTCTTGGAAGAGCCGGAAGCAGGCGGTTGTTTGGCCATGAACGTTGGGTGGTCCACGAGGAGTCGGCGCGAGAGCGAACCGGCCGCGTGGCACCACGCCAGACCAGTCGCAAGACAGGGCCAAACTATGGCGTCTGCACCGCTTTTCTGCAACAGACGCCTCAGACCAAAGGATGAAGGATGGGCGATGAAGGATCAGAGTCGGAAGCGATTGCTCCTCATCCGCCATCTTTCATCCCTTATCGCTTATCCCTCATCTTTCATCCCTCTGTCAACGGGCCGTGTCCGTGTTTTTGACCTGCTGAATTTCGGCCCGCTTGTCCAAAGCCGATTGCAGTGTCTGACGGTATTCCTTGTACTCCGCATAGCCCTCGTGCTTCAGGAGCAGATCGGCCTGCGGGCTGAGAATCACCGTGCAGGGCAACTTCTCGACCTCAAGGATTTGCGCGATCTTCGCGTCGCGGTCGTAATCGAGGTGAACCGGAATGAAGTCGCGCTCGACAACGGCCGTGATGCGTTTGTCGCCGAGCGTCTCACGTTCGAGCTTGTGGCAGTAGGTACACCAACTCGCTCCGAAGACGATCAACAGCGGCTTGTCCTGTTCGATCGCAATTTTGTGCGCCGCCTTGAGACTGTGATTCCAGCGAATCTTCTGCGTCGCGAACCCGGTCAGTGGCGGAGCTGCCGCAGCGAATCGTGCCAGCCCTCCCAACGCGGCACCCGTACCGAGCAGCTCCAGACAGAAACGACGACGATCCATGACGACATCCCTTTCGCAGTGCAATGCTGTAAGCGGCGAGCCGATTTCTTATCGACCTGCGGGGATGTGAGGATGCGTTTCTGTTTCAGTTCTCCCAATCGGTCCGTTCGATTTGCCGTGTCCCAACGGAAAAGCCCGCCTGCTTTCACAGCGAGGCGGGCTTTCCTGTCGCAATATCTGGGCTAATGAGCGTGCCTGGCAGGATGCGGCTGATTTACCGCGTCCGTTCCACGCCACCATCAGTTTTCGGGCTGAAGAGTCACGGGCGGAGCACTGGCAGGATCGGCCGGTTTGTCCGTCGCGGCAACCTTTGGCTTGACCAACGTCTTCTTTCCCTGTCGCAGGTTCTCGAAGCTCTCACCCGACACGACGTAGTACCAGTCGGCAAAGCGCGTGTTCAACTCCTTGACCAGCTTCTCGCCGTCCTTGATCTTCTGACTGTAGGTCTTCACGTCCGACTCATACTTCTTGTGATCGAACTCGAACTTGGCGAGTGCGGCTTCGTAGACCTTCTTCGGATCCTCAGCCGTGTTTGTCGGAGCCGTAGCGTCGACGGGGGCATCGTCTGCTGAGTCGTTGGCAGCAGGAGTCTCAGAAGGCGGTTCGGGCTTCACGGGGGCTTCCGGCTTCGCACCGAGACCCGCTTCGTCGAAGTGGACCATCACAAACAGATAGCGGCTCTTCTGGAGCGACTTCGTCGGATCGAGTTTCTTCTCGTCATCCTTGGCGTCGTCCTCGGGCTTCTTCGCGGCGTCACCTTCCTTGGAGGCGAAGCCGACTTCGACCTCCTGCTCGTTGCCGCTGAAGACCTCGCCGAAACTGAGGTCGTACGCGACGCCCTGGTCGGTGACGGCGATGACCTTGCCCTCTTTGGGGATCAGACGATAGTTGCCCCCCGCTTGAGCCCGCACGAGGAAGAAGCCCTTCATGTCCAGATCGAGCACGGTGGACTGGTCGAGTTTCAACTCGCCTTCGCGCAGACTCTGCATCAATCGCGTTGGCTTTTGTCGCACGCCGACGATCTTGAGCTCATCGAGCGCGGTGACGAGTTTGCGAATCTCGTCCTGATTGATTTCTTCGGCTGCCTCATCCAAGCCGTCCATCTTCCACGGATCGGTCGAGACCTTGCGGGCCAACTTGTTCGATTCGCCCTCCACGATGGCTCGCTGATTCGGATCGACCGACGTCGTGTCGATCGCGATCGCATTCAGGCGTGTCCCTTCAATCTTCAGCAGGTCCGGCTCGATCCAGTCGGCGAACTTGGTCGAGATCTGAATGTCGAGCTTCGCGATGTACGTGGCCATCTCGTCCGAGCGTCGAATGTAGAAGTAACCCTGGCGACCCTTCACTTCCTTGCCGATGATGTAGTCCGCCAGCACCTTGTCGTCGGCTCCCTTGAGGGTGATGCGGTTGCCAATCCCCTTCAGGTCGCTGACGCCATCGCCCTGCGGATCCAGGACACCGAACTCGGCATGCTCGTTCGCGCGACGACCGGCGAACGTCTCGCGTTTGATGCCGATGACGGACGTGGCCGTCTTCGCAAGACGATCCTTGCCGTCGGCCGGGTAGTTGTGCCGCGTGGGAATGCGCCACAGGCCATCCTTGCCCTGCACCACGCTGAACGGCCGGACTTCGGCGGTCTCCGGGTTGTAGTTTGTCACCTGCAGGGACTTGGCCGCGTCGGCATCCTTGAACTCCGGATAGAAAACCTGGCCGACATCCGTGATCTCGGTCGACGCCTTCGGACCGGACGGCCCGGCGAAGCGCGCGGCGACCACGGAAACAACGGCCACAATCACAAAGGCGAGAGTGCGCTGGGATTCGTTCATGACCAAGCTTCTGCGTTAAGGAGTCGGTGTTCGGAGTCAGTCAATTCAACACGGTCGGACAATCAACGGTCGGAACGGTCACTTGCGCGGGGGGGCTCGGCGCGAGGCGGCGATGTCTTTGTACTCGGCGTTCAACCTTCGCATCCAGACGAGGAGGCCCAGAATGATCGCTGGAATCGGTGGGAAGAGCAGGGCGGCGGCGTAATAGTTCCGCTCGACGGCTCGCACGCTTCGGTCGGATTCGATCTTGCTCTGCTCGATGCTTTTCTCTTTGGCCTGGTTGATCGACGCTTCCTCCACGGCGACCTTTCGCTGCTCCTCCGATTGGGCGATCAGCAGCAACTGGGTGCGGGTGGAATCATCGAGCGTCTCGTCGTTCTTGATCTTCTCGACCTTTTCGGCGAACCGCTTCTTGGCATCGTCCAGAGCCTTCTTCGCATCATCGGCCGCCTTCTGCCGCTGTTTGTTTGCATCTTCGATGAATCTCGACGTCTGTTCTTCGACCTTCGTCAGCGTGCGATGCTTGGGCCGGCGCTTCCGCAGATCGATGTAATTCTTGTCCCCCGCGAGGTAATCCACCGCATTCAGGACAAACGTCACGTTGTCGAGATTCAGATGGAACTGCTTCCGTTCGCGGACGAAGAAGAACCAGTCCGAGATGATGTCGGCGTCGGCCACATAGATGACGTTGATCTTGTCACCCTGTGCGTCCTTGGGCGAGACGATTTCGGCGGCGATGACGTGCGCGTCATCACCCATGATTCGCAGCGGATCGTCGTCGATCTGAATTCCCATGAAGCTGTTCTTGACGAGATCCTTCCAATCGAGCAGTCCGGACTTCTTGCCCGTCCGCAGCAGCGGCTTGAATTCCAGCTTGCTCCCCTCGCGAGGCCGGATCGTTCCCGAGAAGAACAGAAACATCTCCTGCAAGCCGCTGGTGACGTCGCTGTCCGGATTGAAGGCCCGGGCGAGGCCGCTCTTGGGAGTGATCGCCACGATCTCGGGTCGCAACAGATCGGAGTACTCGGGGTGCAGCGAAAGCGCCGTGTAATCGAAGACGATCTGGTCATAGATCCACTGAATGCCGAGTGAGTTGACGAGCGAAGTCGCCTTGCCACCCTCGGCCTTTTGTTCCGGGGGCTGCCCCATCTGCATCATCGGATTGCCGCCGGCGCGCGGCTTCGGCTGACTCGGGGCCAGTTGCGGATTCGTCGCGGGAAGCGGGTCGTCGAAGATCAGGACCGGCTTCCCCTTCTTGACGTAATCGACGAAGTTGTTCATCTCATTCGGACCGAGCGACGATGGCAGCACGGCCACCACCACGTCGTACTTCGACTCGTCGATCGGACCGGCGGGAGAGACGGTCTCGACCTCGTACTGCTTCTTCAGTTCGGTGACGATCCGCCATTCGGGCGAACTGCGGAACGACTGCATGTCGAATCCGCCGTTCAGCTTGGCATCCGTTTCGAGGATGCCCACCTTGCGGCGCGTCTCGGCGGCGACGGTGTTCACCGAGCGGGTCAACTCGTACTCGAGCGGCAGTCCGACATCGAAGAACGGGATCACGACTTCACTCGCACCGCTGTTGATGACCGCGCCGAGATAGACCTCATCGACCTGCGACCGACCGGCTCGTTCGGACTGGACCTTGCGGCCCTCGATGCCGAACTTCTTGGCTTCGTCCGCCTGTGGGCTGGCCGGGTCAACCTGCACGATGCGGACGGTGATGTTGCCGTGGCTCGACTGCTCGTACTGAGCCAACAGGCCGAGCAGCAGCGTCTTGACGGGAGCGTAGTC
This sequence comes from Planctomycetota bacterium, assembly GCA_038040225.1. Taxonomy (GTDB): domain Bacteria; phylum Planctomycetota; class Planctomycetia; order Planctomycetales; family Planctomycetaceae; genus Schlesneria. Next base: position 8,638 of record JBBPIS010000123.1, on the reverse strand, counting down.
GCGTGGAACTTCCTTGCTCACAAACGCCTGAATCGTGACGGGGCGTTTGTCACTGAGCTTGCCCAGCAGAGTTCGGGTGGTTGGCGCGACGGTGAAGACCCGTTCGGTCGTCATGTCGACCGTCGGACTGCTGCCCGCCAGCAGAACATTGACACTGATCAGGATCGCCGCCAGCGAGAATGCCCGCGCCGCGTACTGCCAACTCATGTTGGCTCCCCGCACGCCCCCCTTCCAGTGACGCTCGCCGATCAGGACCAGATTCAAATACAGCATGAAGGCCGCAAAGGAGACGAAGTACAGGACGTTCCGGCCTTCGATCAGCCCGATCCCGAACGGGGCGAACTGACGAGGCAGGCTCATCTGGTCGAAGAACTGATCGTTGCCGAGCACTGTGTTCAACAGAGGCGGAATCGGCACGAAGCCGATGACGATCGGCACGACACAGATCAGTGACGCCAGCACGAACGCCACCGTCGCACTGTTGGTCAGGTACGACGCGACCATGCCCGCGCTGAGCAGGGCACATCCCGCCAGCCAGTACCCAAAGTAATTGGCGAACAGCAAGCCCCAATCCGGACCACCGATCCACGCCAGTACGACGGCGTGAGTCAGCGAGAAGAAGAGCGCGACGGTGTAGACCGACACCACCGCCAGATACTTGCCGATCAGGACTTCGAGGTCCGACACCGGCAACGTGAAGAGCAACTCTTCGGTGCCGAGCTTTCGTTCCTCGGACCAGACACCCATCGTGATGGCCGGCACAATGAACAGCAGCAATTGCGGAAACCACTCGTTCAGTTGATCGAGCGTCGCCAGATTGTTCGTGAAGAACTTCTCCTGGAAGGCCGCGAACGCCCCCACAAAGACGAAGGCCACGATGAACAGATAGCCGATCATTCCGGAGAAGTAGCTCCAGAAGTTCCGCTTGAAGACCGCGAGGACAACATGACTTCGCATCGCCGGGAAACCTCGAAGAAAATCTCAGGTGTCTGACTCACACAATCCAAACTCGCCCCGTCGCTCCTCGCGACCGCAGGCACCTTCCCTTCAGAGAAGGCTTGAGGACGAGACGGCTGCACGCAGCCGGTCTCGCTGTTGCCCCCCGGTTCCAGAATCTCACTGGCCGGCGGACTGAAAACCTACCGAACCGAAGCGGTCAGTTGGCGGAAGCGGGCTTCCATGCCCTGTCCGCCGTGATCCAGGTCATCTGCCGATCCGTCGAGCACCACGCGTCCCTCGTGAATCAGAATGACGCGGCTGCAAACCGCCTTGACCTCTTGCAGGATGTGCGTCGACAGCAGAATCGTCTTCGTCTTGGCCAGACTGAGAATCAACTCGCGCACGTCGTGAGTCTGATTCGGATCGAGACCGCTGGTCGGTTCGTCGAGGATCAGAACCTGGGGATCGTGCAGCAGGGCCTGCGCCATGCCGACGCGCTGCCGATAACCTTTCGACAACTTGGCGATCGGCTTTCCCCACACACCCTTCAGCGAACACTTGGTCGCGACGAATTCCAGCCGCTCCTTGAGGCGTTCGGACGACATGCCGCGAGCCGCTCCGAGAAACTTCAGGATCTCCGCCGGAGTCATTTCGAGATAGAGCGGACCATTCTCGGGCAGATAACCCAGAATCTCGGCGGCCTTCAGACGATCGGTCGCCACGTCGAAGCCCCCGATCCTGGCAGACCCGGTGGTGGGTGCCAGAAACCCGGTGAGCAGCTTCATCGTCGTCGACTTGCCGGCACCATTCGGTCCGAGAAACGCAGCGACCTGGCCGCGCGGGACCGAGAACGACACGTTCTGTGTCGCGGCAAACGGTCCATAGAATTTACTGAGGCCCACAGCCTCGATCATCGCACCTGACGTGTCACTCATGGAGTCGCATTTCACGAAAGCAGGTCAGGAAAACACTCGCCCATTCGGCGTCACACAATACGTACTCTTTACTGGCACTGTTGGAGATTGTCCAGCAAGTCGCCGATCGGTCGGTGCCGCAGTCGATGGACGATGACCGGCCCACTGAGATTGCGGGACGATCATTCCTCGTCGGCCTCTCCCGCCGCTTCGTTCTCAAATTTGATGCCCAACCGCTTGCTGAAGTCGGCACGCCAGCGATTGTCGACGATCTGTTGAATCTCGGCTCCGAGGAACTCGTACGGCGTTGGGAGGAAGTTCGAGAACCGCTCCCGCGAGAACTGAGCCTGCAGAGATTCCAGCGTCGCGATGCCATTGCCTTCCGCACCCGACCCATCGCGGTCGTGAACCCGCACGGCGTAATAAACCGTGCGTGACGAATTGACGGTGACGCCCGTGTCACCATTCCCCAGTTCGTCAAAAACCGTCTTCATGAACTGGAATCCCGGCTGCCCGATCCCTTCGATGGTCGACTCGACCGGCCGTTGCAGTCCGAATTGCGGAAGGCTTTGCGGCAGGCGCAGCCACGAAAACCGGGGGGTCTCGCGAATTGTGGTTGCTGGCGAATCGGTCGTTCCATTGATGGTCTGTCCCGAGAGAGCGGCTGCGATGTCGGCTTCACCTTTCCTCATCAAGTCGGCCAGATCCTTCGCCCGCTTTTCCGCCAGGGGCCCGGCCTTCTCGAACTTGTACGCGTCGAGCACCTTCTGTCGGACAACGGCGTCTTTGAAATCGGGAACCTTGGCCGGGACTTCCAGAGTCTTCCAATAAGAATAGCGCGAACTGCGCGTATCGGCACGCCGAGGCGAAAAGATCGGCAATCGATACCCGCGCCCCGAGGCTTCCAATGAGAATGCTTCCTCGGCCACCGAAACCTGTGCGCGAGAGAAATTCGCCCCCACCACCGGGTCGGTCGCATTGCCGATGGGATCGTTGGACGGATTCATCAGATCGAACTGCGTCATCTCCTTGGTCTCGTTGTATTCCAGACCATTCTTCTCGGCATACGACTTCAATCCCGTGGCGAAGGCCCCGGCCGCTGCCTCCCGCTCCTTGGCATTCATCGCGGAGTACTTCAGGCTCAACTCCATCATGGTTTCGAGAGCCTTTTCAGCAGCTTCGCCCATTTTGTGAAAGCCCTTGTCACGCAAAATGATCTCGCGAATCTGCTCCTTCAAATCGTCATCGAGTTCTCGATATTTGGCCACTGGCGGCGGCAGCGGCAGCGAATTCAAGGCCGGAGCCGACGAATCTGCTCCGCTGTGGGGAGTTGTCGCATCCGCAGGTGCCTCGTCGCTGGGGAGGGCCGGCGCGGGAGGCGACTTGTTCTCCGAATCGGCGGGTGACTCGACCGCCTTCTTCGCCGCTTCGGCATCCGGCGCGACATCCTTCGTGTCGGACGCCGGTTTGTCAGCGGATGGCTCACCACCGCACGGGGTTTCCTCCTTGGCAGGCGCAGCGTCGGGTTTGTCTGGCGCAGCAGGCTTCTCTGGAGTGGCGGGCTTCTCGTCGTCTTTGGCTTCAGGGGCCGCATCCGCCGACGGAACGGCGTCCTTCCCCTTGTCAGAGTTCTCGGCTTGCGTGGCGTCGGCTGGTGCCGAGTCGTCTGAAGTCGGATCTTGCATGAGATCCGGCAACTTCGGACCGGACGGCGAGGGAATCTCGTTCACTCGGAACGACTCTTTGTTGGCCAGGTAGTAATCGACGACATCTTGGTCGGTGATCTCGGGAACCTGCTTCTCGTAAGCCTCCAGATTGGAGACCGCAAGATACGCGAGACGCACCTTGGGTGGTTCGAGAAATCCCGGAGTCCCGCGTTCGTCTCCATAACCATTTTTGTGCTTGTCGAAGAAGACTCGCAATTCCGATTCCGAGGGCTCGGGAACCAACTTGACGAAGTCGGTGACAGGGAGCGCGACCGTTGTCAGGGCTTGCCGCACGTGCAGCTTGCGAAACGACTGCCACAGTTGTTCGGGAGTCTGTCGCGCGATGCGTCCCGAATACATTCCCCGCGTAAACTGTGCCATTGTCGGATGAGCGTCCGCCGGGGCCGAGATCAACTGGGCGACCAATTGAACTTCCAACTCACCGCGCACGATGTCGAAGAGCTCCCCCTCGGAAAGGCCCACGTCGCGCAGCGTGTCGTTGTAGTCCTTCGCGCTCAACTTGTCCTCGGTCACTTGCGACAGGTACTGGTTGACGGACTCGTCGGTCACGGAAACCCCCATGCGTCCGGCTTCCTTGTGGAGCAGGGCGAACATGACCATCGAGTGATCGTCCAGGTTGCCGAAGCCGGGTGCGGACCGCGTCTTGTCGATCTTCTTGACGGCGGCCCTCACGAACTGATCGGCCCGCTGACGGCGCTGCTTCAGCAGAGTGAGGTCCGATCGCGTGAAGTTGCCAACGCTCGTCCGCACCACGACGGGTGGCCCCGCAGACCTCAATCCGACAAAGGCGACCAAGGCACCGACCACCAGACCCGCAATGCCAAACTCGGTCGTCTTCCCTCGCTTGTAGCCGATGATCGACATTCCCGCGGCACAAAAGACTGCGACAAAGACAACCGTACCTCCCGACGCCTTCCCGGCGCCACGAATCATGTCGTCAAAGACAAACGAGAACACCGCCAGGATGGTGATCACCACCATCCATTGCTTCTGATTGCGACGGACGTGTTCAGAAAACTGGTTGATCATCAAGGCATCCTTTGCTCAAACGCCGGTCATGCGAGCGGGCAAGACCAACCGCAACGGCAGCCTCACGCCAGACAGCAACGCTTGACAGACCGGCGCACAATCCCTTATTGGAAGTCTCCGCGCAAGCGGGCCGCATTGTAGCCATGTCGATTGACCGCACAAGAGAAGCAAAAAAGGAGGGATGAGGGATCAGAGATGAAGGATGAGGGATCCGGCGAAAAACGCTGACTGACTCGGCCTCCTCCTCCTTCATCTCTGATCCTTCATCCCTCACCGTTCATCATTCCTCCGCCCGACGCGGAGCCTCGCTGGAACCCACGGTGGCAGGCAAACCAACCAAGAGACTGGTGATCGTCGAATCCCCCGCCAAGGCGAAGAAGATCGGCGGATACCTTGGCAGCGATTTCATTGTCATGGCCAGCATGGGCCATGTGCGTGACCTCCCCTCCAGCGCCAGTGAGATCCCCGCAGACGTCAAGAAGGAGAGCTGGTCCAACCTCGGCGTGAACGTCACCAGCAGCTTCGAGCCGCTGTACATCGTCCCGAAGGACAAGAAGAAACTCGTCAGCGAGTTGAAGTCGGCACTCAAGGAATCCTACGAACTCATTCTCGCCACCGACGAAGACCGCGAGGGCGAAAGCATCGGCTGGCATCTGGCCGAGTTGCTCCAACCCAAAGTCCCCGTCAAGCGGATGGTGTTCTCGGAAATCACCAAGGAAGCCATTCAAGAGGCGATCAGCCAGACGCGCGCCCTCGATACGAATCTGGTGTCGGCTCAGGAAACGCGGCGCGTCATCGACAGGTTGTACGGCTATCGACTGAGCCCGCTCCTGTGGAAGAAGGTCGCGCCGGGACTGTCGGCCGGGCGAGTCCAATCCGTCGCGGTCCGCATCCTGGTGCAGCGGGAATACGAACGGCTGGCCTTCAAGTCGGGTTCGTATTGGGATTTGAAGTCGTCACTGGCGACAGACAACGGCACGACGTTCGATGCTTCGCTCAATGCCGTCGGCGGCAAGCGGGTCGCCAGCGGCAAGGACTTCGACGAGCACACCGGCCGGCTGAAGGACGGCGTCGATGCGATGCTGCTCGACGAACCAACGGCCAGACAACTGGAAGCCCGCCTCAAGACCCAGCCGTGGAAGATTGCGGCGGTCGAGACGCGGATGCAGACTCGCAAGCCGTACGCTCCGTTCACGACCAGCACCATGCAGCAGGAGTCCAATCGCAAGCTGAACATGTCGGCGCGCGAGACGATGCAGACCGCGCAGCGGCTCTACGAAGAGGGACTCATCACCTACATGCGAACCGACAGCGTGAATCTGTCGCAGGAGGCAATGAAGGCCGCACGCTCGTGTGTTCTCACCCGGTACGGTAATGAGTACCTCAGCCCCGAGCCACGGCAGTATGCGACGAAGACCAAGAACGCTCAGGAAGCCCACGAGGCCATCCGTCCCGCCGGTACGGAAATGAAGACGTCCGAGGAGCATGGACTTGGCGGACGCGAGGCCGCGCTCTACGCGTTGATCTGGAAACGAACGGTGGCTTCCCAGATGGCCGAGGCCCAGCTTCGCTTTCAAACCGCGATCATCAACGTTGGCGACGCCGAGTTCCGCGCGACGGGCCGCCACGTCGAGTTCGCCGGCTTCTTCCGAGCCTACGTTGAAGGAGTCGATGATCCCGAAGCGGCTCTCGACGACACCGAGTCGGCGCTGCCGCCCCTCAGTGAGGGAGACACGCTCGGTTGCCAGGCTCTCGAATCGGTCGGTCATGAAACGAAGCCCCCCGCGCGATACACCGAAGCGACGCTCGTGCGTGCTCTGGAAGCGGACGGCATCGGTCGACCGAGCACCTACGCCTCGATCATCGGCACGATTCAAGACCGCAAGTACGTGACGAAAGTCGGCAACCAGCTCATCCCCACGTTCACCGCGTTCGCCGTCACCAAACTGCTCGAGAACTACTTCCCGCGACTCGTCGATCTCGGCTTCACGGCGAAGATGGAGCAGGATCTGGACGACATCGCCAACGGTGACGGCCACCGCCTCGAATATCTCCAGCAGTTCTATCAGGGTCAGGATGGGCTCGATGAACAGGTGAAGACGCAGGAGGCGAACATCGACCCCCGCACCGCCTGCACGCTGGAGTTCGCCGGACTCACGCCGCGCATTCGAGTCGGCAAGTACGGGCCGTACCTCGAAACAGAACGAGACGGCCAGCCGATCACGGCGTCGCTTCCGCCCGACATGGCCCCCGGCGACGTGACGAATGAGATCGCCGAGAAACTGATCGAACTCAAACAGCGCGGGCCTCAATCGCTCGGCACGCACGCGGAGACCGGCCTCCCGATCTACTTGCTCGTCGGTCCCTTCGGCCCCTACCTGCAACTGGGTGAAGTTGGCGAAGACGGCACGAAACCGAAGCGCGTCTCGATTCCCAAGGGCCGCGATCCGTCCACGCTCACGTTTGAGGATGCCGGTGCCTACCTCAGCCTGCCGCGCCGCTTGGGCGATCATCCCGAGACCGGTCACGTCGTGAACGCGGGCGTCGGCATGTACGGTCCCTACGTCAAGCACGAGAAAGTTTTCGCATCACTCGGCAAGACCGACGACGTGCTGACGGTCGATCTCGCGCGAGCCCTCGAACTGATCGCCGCCAAGAAGACGAAGGCTCCCGTCCTGCCGCTGAAGGAACTCGGCAAGCATCCGGACGACGAGGAACCGGTCGGCGTCTACGAAGGCAAGTACGGCGCGTATGTGAAGCATGGCAAGGTGAACGCCACGATCCCGAAGGATCGCGACCCGCTGCAATTCACGCTCGAAGAGGCCATCCCGCTCCTGGCCGAACGCGCCGCCCGCGGCCCCGCCACCAAACGAGGTCGCGGCCGCTTCACCAAGAAAGCCGCTCCTGCCGCTGCAGCAGCGAAGAAAGTCGTCAAGAAGAAAGCCGCCAAAAAAGCTGCCGCCAAAAAGACGACCAAGAAAGCCGCGAAGAAAAAGAAGACTGACGAGTAAGTCCAGCGGCTCAAGCTCTCCGGTCTTCGACAAAGTGTCGCATAGAAGCCTGACGCGAGCGAAGGTTCGCATCAATAGAACCTTCACTCGCGCTTCAGGCTTCTATCAGTGCATAAACAATTTGGACTACTTCTCACGCGATTCTTTTTCGGCCGGCTTCGATGGTGGAGTGACCGGAGCCGGCGGTAGCATCCCCGCCTGTTGCAGCATCAGCACGATGGCCGCGTCCGTTGCCTGTGCTCCCGCCGTTGGACCCGTGTTGCAGGCCGCGAGCCCCGCGAAATTCTTCTTGGGAGCAATCCAGGTCACCACGTACCAGTAGGTGTTCGAGCCGTTGTGCATGAGCACCCGACCATCGGCCCACGGACGCTTGGCAACCACCCATCCGAGGGCATACTCGTCCTTGTCGTTGCCGAGCGGAGTGTGCAGCTTCTCGAAGGACTCGCGCTTGAGTAACCGACTTTCACCGCGAGCCGCCTGCAAATGGAGAGCGACAAACTTCGACCAGTCTTCCAGCGAGCAATGGACCGTGCCGGCCGGACCCAGACCGCGCGGGTTGTCGGTCATCGGACCGGGCGGAAGTTGATTGCCGAAGAAGCCGTGCCCGCGCGGCTGATCGATCTCTTTCGCCGAACCGGGCGGGCCGAATCCCGCCGACTTCATCCCCAGCGGTTCAAACAACTCCTCGCGCATCAGGACTTCCCAGTCCTTGTCCGTCGCCCGCTCGGCCATCAACCCCGCCAGCATGAAGCCGAGGTTCGAGTACAGAAACTTCGTGCCCGGTTTGTGATCGGGAGCCTTCTCCAGAATGCCGTCGCTGAGCAGCAGTTCACGCGCGACGCGACTCTCTCCGCTCGCGAGCATCTTCCGCAATACCGATGGCGGCGGATTCGCGGCCAGCCCCGCGCGATGCGACAACAGTTGTTCGAGCGTCACACCGCGCAGGTCGGCATGAATTCGTTCGACATCCTTCGCGAACGCCTCACCCAGCGTCAGATCCCAGCGCAGCGATCGCGTC
>JBBPIS010000122.1:0-24840 GCA_038040225.1 Planctomycetota bacterium | reverse complement strand
CCACGCGAACGCTTTCCCGCAGCATGCCGACGGTGAGGAACCAGCCGTCGATCAGGACGAACAGGAGTAATTTGAACGGCAACGAAATCAGCGACGGCGGCAGCATCGTCAGGCCGAGGCTGGTCAGGATCGAGGCGACGACGAGGTCGATCACGAGGAACGGCAGAAAGATCTGGAAGCCGATCAGAAACGCGACCTTCAACTCGCTCAGCAGGTAGGCCGGCGCGAGGACCGTCAGCGGCACGTCGTCGTAGCTCTGCGGTTCGTGCCAGCGCGAGGCGGCGGGCGAGTTCTCGGCGGGGCGTTGAAAGTCGAGCAGCATCCAGACGGCATCGGCATTGCCGGCGCGGTCGATTTGTTGCGACATGAACTGCCGGAGCGGAGCGGCCGTCCGCTGGAAGGCGGTGGCGTCGTCCAGCGGTTGCTCACCGGGAGCGGGCTGTGTGTAGGGTCGGATTCCCTCGTCGTAGCACCGCTGCCAGACGGGAGCCATCACGAGAAACGTCAGGAACAGACTGAGCGCGGTCAGCACCTGATTGGGCGGCGCGTGCTGCGTTCCGATGGCTTGTCTCAACAGGCCGAGCACGACCGAGAACCTCACGAAGCAGGTGGTCATCATCAGAATCGAGGGAACCAGCCCGAGCACCGTCATCAGTGCGAGCACCTTCAGCGACGTGCCGATCCCGGCGGGCGAGGCGATCAAGTTCGGATTGAGTCCATTCAACGCAGGTTCCGGCGGCGCGACGGGCTGCTCGAATGCTGCGGTTTGAACGGCGGCTCCGCGCGGGCGCGGTTGAGGCTGACGCGCGTCGGGACGTTCGACTTGCGAGTTGCCCGCGCCGCGCGGCGGCTCAAATCTTTCTTGAGCCTGCGCCACAGAGCCGCCAGTCCACGCGATCAGGAAGCCGGCGAGAGCCATCAATGGCGTGAGACGATCACGCATGCTTCGTCTCCTCGGTGGGATTGAATGCGGCGAGACGAGACTCTCGCGAGCGTGCGGCACTCGCCGTGATCACCGAATCGCGGGTTGAGTTCACTCGGGGACTGGTCGCGGTCTGGCGCGAGTCAACCGGGTTCAAGCACGCCTCTGTCAGACGATCCACTTCGTGCGGGTCGGCGATTTCGGAGAGAGTCCGCACGCCGTCGGGCGAGACTCCCAACACCAGCACCTTGCCACCGCAGCGGACCAGATGGATGGAGACCTTCGGTTCGATCAGGCGTCGGCCGAGCAGTTCGAGCGCCTCGATCGGCAACCCGCGCGGTGCGCCGAGGTACGGCTTGAGCCATCGTCCGGCCAGTGCCAACACGCCGACGATGGCTCCCAAGGCGAGGACCGTCGTCCACAGGCCGCCGCCGTTTGAAACCGTCTTCGTGCGAGAGGCGGCGGCTCCGTCGTGATCGTTCGCGCGCGGAGGCAATGGCAGGCTGGATGCCGCGGCGCGCGAGGGGCCTCGCTCCAGTTCGCCTTCGGCGCGAGCGGACGAAAGCGGCATCAGACACAGCGCGCAGACGAGCGCGGATCGCAGCAGAGTGCGATGCGCCGGCGACATCCTGTTTGCACGAAGGCTCATGAGTTCCGATCCGCTTCGTCCTTGAACGACCGGCAGAATCTGCCGCCGGGCGGAGCGGTGGAATACCTTGGCAGCCAGAATCGGGCAAGATCAGGAGTTGGGAATCCCAAACTTCAAGAACCAAACACCAAACGAATTCCAAATCTCAAAGGAGGAAGGATTCAAACGAAGAGGAACGCTGCGCGAGCGGACGGCCACGCGGTCTCCGCGTCCTCGTCTTCTTCATTTCCGTCCTTGAGATTAGGCATTTGGAATTCGTTTGGTGTTTGGTCGTTGGAATTTGAAGTTTTCCCACCAACGAAGTTTCCCCACCAACAAAGATCGCCGGGGTCTGAGTTGCCGGGAGCGGCTCACCGCAGCGAGATGACTTCGCAGATGCGGACGCCGAACTTGTCATCGACCACGATCACCTCACCCCGCGCGACGAGTCGGCCATTCGCGAGGATGTCGATCGGATCGCCGGCCGCCTTGTCGAGCGGGACCACCGAGCCTTCGCGCAGTTGCAGCAGTTCCTCGATCGTGACCTCGGCACGGCCGAGTTCGAGCGTCACATCGAGTTCGATGTCGTTGAGCGATTCCAGGGACAGGCCGCTTGCGGAACCAGTGGCCGGGGCCGGATCGAACGGTGCCAATGGAAAGGGCTTCGTGACGGCAGGGGTCGTGTCGGGAAAGTCGCCCTGCATGGACATCGCGTCGGCCAACTGTTGCTCGGCCTGTCGCAGCAGTTCGTCGGCGGGAAGCATGTTCCCCGGCCAGCCACTCTCCGCGAATGCAGTCTCGGAAAACGTGATGTTTCGCAGGTGCTGCACGTCGCCCGGTCCCAGCGGTTCGCTGGAGAGCACGTCCGAACGGACCGCCGGCAGTCGATCGCGGGCCGCGCGCAGCAAGGCCTCGATTTTGTCGGCGGTCAGCGGTTTCTGAACGGGTTCGCTCACGGGGGGACTCGGCAACGGCTGGGCAAGGTTCGATGAGTGCCGCGCGGGATATACGCCACGCCCGGGGGTTCCGTCAATGCGTCTGCGGACGACTCCACGTATACTCTCCACCCACAGTGGGGTCGGAGTCGGGCGTTCCAATTTCCAGACACGACCAAGTTGCCCGTGACCTCTTACTCTTGTTCGTAATCTTACTCTTACTCTGCTCTCACTCTTATTCCAATTGACGAGGACGAGCACGAGTAAGATTACGAGTAGGATTATGAGTAAGAGTGCGAGGCATGCGATCGAACTGACCGAAAGAACGACATGGCGAAGCAGTACATCCTGAGCGTGATGGCGGCCAACCGGACCGGCATCCTCGCGGCGCTGGCGAATGCCCTCGACGAGTTGGGCGGCAACACGCTCGACGTCAGCCAGGCGGTGATCCGTCAGTTTTTCACGATGATCGTGGCAGCCGAGTTCCCCGAGAACCGCGACCCGGAAGTCATCATCGACCACATTCGGGCGGTCTGCCGTCCGTTCGGAGCCGAAGTCGCGCTGAAGGATCCCGCCGACGAAGCGGCCTTTGAACATCTGGAGCCTGCTCCCGACAGACAGCGTTACGTGTTGACGATTTCGGGACCGGATCGCCCCGGCGTGCTGCGGTTCATTGCGCACCGGCTGGCTCAGAACGGGATCGACCTCGTCGACTTGCAGGGGATGCGGCGCGAGGAGGATCGGACGTTCCTGTTCTCGATGGAACTGGACGCTCCGTTCGGCATCGACGCCCTGCAACTGCGGCGCGAGCTGGAAGTCGAGTTCGAGAAGGACGGCATCACACTGGCGTTCCAGCATCGTCGCATCCTGGCCGCATTGGCGCATCCCGAACCGCTGGGCTTCAACGTCGTCTCGAAGGGTTATCCGTATTCCTGACCGACCAGTGCGATCGTAGACGTAGGGTGGGACGAGTCTTCGACGGCCCACCATTTCGGCCAAGTGCTTGGTGGGCCGTCGAAGACTCGTCCCACCCGACTTGCCTGCCATCGAATTTTCCCACAGAGTCGAACGCCGATCATGGAACACAGCACCAGCTTCTTCTCCGCCCTCCAGCAACTGCGCCAGTTGCCGCTCGACGTGCGCACCATCACGCTGGGGATCAACATCGCCGACTGTCACGACCGCAACCTGCATTCGATGTGTGATTCGCTCTATCAGCGAATCGTCGCGAAGGCGGGGCGGTTGTCCGCTGTCTGCGGTGAAGTCTCATCGCTGTTTGGTGTCCCGATTCTGCAGCGGCGTCTGTGCGTGACGCCGATTGACCGGGTGGCCCAGGGCTTCAGCGCGGACGATCTCGTCAGCATCGCGAAGACGCTGGAGGGAGCCGCCGCCAACCTGCACATCGACCGCATCGGGGGCTTCGCGGCGGACGTGCAGCACGGGATGACGGCCAGCGCGCGGCAGTTGATTGCCAGTCTGCCCGCCGCGCTGTCGCAGACCGAGCGAGTCCGCGCGGCCGTCCATGTGGGCACGACCGAAAGCGGCGTGAACATGGACGCCATCTCGCTGCTCGCACAGACGCTCAAGTTGGCGTCGGAGGCGACCGCGCATCGCAACGGCGACGCGGCGGCGAAGCTCGCCATTCTGGCCAACGATGCCACGGGACATCCGCATCTGACCGGGGCGTGCCTCGGCGATGGCTGGGGCGATCTGGTGATTCACGTCGGCGTGGGAGCGGCGGCCACGATCCGGCACGCTCTCGAACAGCGATTGATCTCGCACCCGAACTCACCGCTGCACGAGCTGGCGGCCGAGATTCAGACCGCCGTGTTTCAGGCGACTCGCACCGCCGAACTGGTCGGACGCGAAGTGGCGGCGCGATTGGGAGCCGACTTCGGCAGCGTCGATGTGACGCTCGCACCAACTTTGCGACCGCACGACAGCGTGGTCGATCTGCTGCCGTTGCTCGGCATCGAGCGCGTCGGAGCCCCCGGCACGGCGACGGCCCTCGTGCTGCTGCTGAACGCGATTCGAGCCGGTTCCGCGTTCGCGTCGTGTGCGGCAGGAGCCTACTCGCGCATCATGCTGTCGGTGCTGGAAGACGCTTCGCTCGCGCAGGCCACTCAGTCCGGAACGCTCACGTTCGACCAGCTCTGCATGGCGGCCAACGCCGGATCGAGCGGCCTCGATCTGATCTGTCTCGCGGGAGACACCGACGCCGCCACACTGGCCGCGATCATCGCCGATCAGGTCTCGTTCGCGGTGCTCAATCGCCGCCCGTGTGCCGTCCGGCTGATTCCCGTTCCCGGCAAGCAGGCGGGAGACGGCGTCAGCTACAGTGGCATGAAGAACGACGCCGTGATCCTGCCCGTGCGCGGCGCGGGCCTCGCCACGAAGTTCATCGAACGCGGCGGACGGTTGCCGCCGGTGAGATGAGAAATCTCAAACGCCAAATCCGAAATCCGAAACGATCCTCAAATCTCAAAGTCAGAAAACTCTTTCTGGTAGCCGCAAGCGGCCTGCTTGCGGCTCGACGGCAAGCAAGGCGGCTTGCCGCCACGGAAACGGACTCACCAGCGATCCTCGCGATCCTCGGGAAGACGACCGAAGAGGGGAAAAACGGTCGCCAAACTCCGCCGCGAACTCCGCCACGTCGGGTGGCCGGGGTTGTAGCGTTTCGCGAAACCCCGGGGCTTCGTCCAAAGCGATTCCAGCCCCGGCCACCCGCACCGTGAACGGGACGCCTCGCGACGTAAACGCCTCAATTTCAAGCCGTTGCGCGTCGTTTCCCGCCCGCAGGCCGGTTTCGGACTCGAAATTCCTCCCATATCGCAACTGCGATCCCTCGTATCGCACCTGAGATTGGCCATTTCGCAGTTGCGATCCGTCCTTTCGCAGTCCCGATCCGTCCTTTCGCACTGGGATCCGTCCTTTCGCAGGTGCGAAATGTCCTATCGCAGTTGCGATCCCTCGTATCGGGACTGCGATCAAGCCTCCGACGCGCGGGTTTTCGCCCCGTGTGGCAGGGTGACCGGGTCCGGAGCGCGTCTCCGCAAAGGCCCGACTTGTCTCCCGGTCCGTCCCGTGATTCGACGGGTCACAGGCAGGTTGCAAACCTACCCCCCGCCCGCAGTCAGTGCGCGCCAGGCGGGCGGCCAGTCGCTCGACACCGTGATCGGCTCCTTCGTCGTCGGATGAGCAAACGTCAGCGAGGCCGCGTGGAGCGCGATGAAGCCGTCGGCGCGCGTCTTTGCTCCGTACTTGGCATCGCCCACGATCGGCCAGCCGCGCGAGGCGAGTTGCACGCGAATCTGATGGCTGCGACCGGTCTGCGGCAGAATCCTCACCAGCGTGAAGCGACCCCACTTTTGAAGGCGCTCGTATGACAGCTCGCAGTCCTGCCCCTCCTCTTCGTCGTCAACGACCGACACCACGTTGCGCGCCCGGTCCTTGCTGAGCCGGTCGTGAAGGACGCCTTCGTCCGGGGAGACGGTTCCCTCGACGAGCGCGATGTACGTCTTCTCGACGCTGCGCACGCGGAACTGTTCCGACAGCCGGGCCGCTCCCTTGCTCGTCCGTGCGAAGAGGACCACGCCCGACACCGGCCGGTCCAACCGATGGACCACGCCGACGAAGACGTTCCCCGGCTTGTCATACTTCTGCCGGAGGTAATCCTTCGCAGCCTCGACCAGCGTCGGCTCACCCGTGTGATCGCCCATCGTTAGCAATCCGGCCGGCTTGTCGACGGCGAGGCAGTGGTTGTCCTCAAACAAGACCTGCAGCGGCATCGTCATGGCTTCTTGGCGACGTCGAGGCACACCAGCCAGTCTTCGCTGCGCAGATACAACCGGCCGTGAGACAACACCGGCGTGGCCCACATCGGGTACTTGAGCTTTTCGAATGACGTGCGGCTGATCTCCTTCCAGCCTTCGCGGCTGAGCTTCGTCAGGGCCAGAGTGCCCCGCTCGCCGAGGACGAAGTACTTGCCATCGGCATACGTCTTCGAGCCACGTCCGTAGTACGGCCACGGAATCACCGCACCGGTCTTGGAGTCCTTGATCTGCCCCGTGAACTGATCCTGAACGAGATCATCGACCTTCCCCTCAAATCCGTTCGTCTCCCAGACGAGGTCTCCCGTCTGGAGGTCGATGCACTGGAGCATCGCTTCGTTTTCGTGACGCCCACTAAATCCGAAGGCACAGCCGTCGCGATGAATGGGGGTCGACCAGTGCGTCGACATACCGCGCTTGTTGCGCCAGACCTCGTCGAACCCTTCGCCATCCGCGTGAACCTTGAGCAGCGCGGCACCGGTCTCGTAGGCGGCCGACAACAACACGAGATCATCTACGACCACGGGCCGCGCCGCGTTGACCGACTCGTGTGTGCGCGAGCGGAACCAATACTTGAAGCGGACTCGCCCGGTCTTCGGATCGAGCGACACCAGGCCCTGCCGGACCAGACAGAGCAGATGCCGCTGTCCGTGGATCGTCGCGGCAATGGGAGACGAATAGCTGACGAGCATCTCATCGCCGGTCCACTTGTAAGCCGCGTTGCCCGGTCCGTCGGTCTTCACGCCGTCCCAAGTTTCCTTGCCGACGCTCTCCCATTTCGTCTTGCCGGTCGCCGGATTGAGGGCCACGACGCCCGAATTGGGTTGTCCGCCGACCAGCACGATCAGCAGTCCCCCTTCGAGAATCGGCGTGCATCCGGCTCCGAAGAAGTGGTTGGGGACCGTCCACTCTGTGGCGGTGTCGCGTTGCCACACGACCTCGCCCGACTTCAGATCGAGGCAGACCAGCCGACCCTGAGCGCCGAAAGTGTAGCAGCGGCTCTTGGTCAGTAGCGGGGAGCAGCGCGGTCCGTTGCTGTAGCCGTACGGGTCCGAGAAGTCGGTATCGTACTCGTGCTTCCAAATCGGCGAGCCATCGTCGGCCCGCACACATTCGATGACATCGCTGTTGCGCTGCCGATGATGGAAGACAAGCAGATCGCCGCGAACCGACGGCGAGCTGTAGCCCTTGCCGATGCGCTGCTCCCACAACAGGGCGGGGCCGGCCGCCGGCCATTCGTCGAGCAGGCCGGTCTCCTCAGAAACACCGGTTCCCTGCGGACCGAGAAAGATCGGCCAGTCGGAGCCATCTGCCGGGGAGGTCGCTTCCTCGTTCGACAAGTTCTCCGCGTCAGCGGCCTCGTCCGACGGAGCCTCGGCCACGAGGACCGCTTCGTCGGCAGGAGCGTTGGCCGACGTGGCAGCAGGTGGAGTACCGATCTGCGCCTTGTTGCAGCCGAGCGGAACCAGACACCACACGGCGACCGCGACCCATGCTGAAAGAAAGCGGTTCATACTCGATCTTCTGTAAAAGACGAGAAGCCCGGCTGGCGAATCAACCGGGCTTCGGATGGCTCGCGCCCGGTGAAGGCTATTTGTAATCGTTGGGATTGCCGAACAAGCCGCCTCCCGGGTTGGCGGTCTTTCCACCACGCAGCGGTTCGGTGCGCTTGCGAACAGGGGGGGGAGGCGGTTCGGGTTCTGCGGACTTCGGTGCTTCGGGCTTCTCTTTCAGGGCCTTCAGTGACAGGCTGATTCGCTGTCGATCGGTGGCGACTTCGAGTACCTGCACCTGTACTTCCTGGCCGACGGCCAGCACGTCCTTCACCATGCGGACGCGCTGGTGGTCCAGTTCGCTGATGTGAATCAGGCCTTCGACGCCCTGTTCGAGTTCGACGAACGCACCAAAGTCGGCGAGTCGTGTCACCTTGCCCGTGACCGTCTTGCCGTTGCTGTAGCGGCTCTCGACGTCGGACCACGGGTTGCGAGCCAGTTGTCGCATGCCGAGGCCGATCTTCTGTTTCTCACGATCGAGCGACAGCACGACGACATCGACCTGACCGCCCTCTTGCAACACTTCGGACGGATGCTTCACGCGCGTCCAACTCATCTCGCCAATGTGCAGGAAGCCGTCGGCCCCCCCCAGATCGACGAAGGCACCGTAGTCCTTGATCGTCTTGACGATCCCGGTGTACTGCTGCCCGACATCGACTTTCGGCCAGAAGTTGGCGGCGGCGTCTTTGCGTTCCTGAATCAGGATCACGCGGCGACTGACGACCAGATTGCGCTTGGCCGGGTTGACCTCGGTGATCTGCACGGTCAGCTTCTGTCCGACAAAGGTCTCGAGTGCGGGAGCAAATCCCAGTTCGACCTGACTGGCGGGCAGGAAGGCTCGCATCGTGCCCAGCGTCACTTCCAGCCCCCCCTTGTTGGTCTTGTTGACGACGCATTCGGCGATCTGGCCGACGGTCAGCTCGTCCCAGTTCCCCTTCACCTTGCGAGTGGCTCTCGGCAGGTTGACGAGGATCACGCCGTTCTCCGTGTCGTACTTCTCGACGATGACGAGAAACTCTTCACCGACGTGAGGCTGCTTCCCCTGCGGGAACTGTCGCGCGGGGAGAACGCCGGGACAGCGATATCCCACTTCACAGAAGACGTCATCGGGCGTGACGCTTTGCACCTTGGCCTTCAGCTTCATGCCGTTCTCAAGCTGATCTTCCGACGTCGGCAGCTCATTGACAGATGAGGGAGCGGGACCGACACCGGCGGGTGGGCTGGTTGGTGCGGACATCTGTCCCGCCATCGCCGCTTCCAGTTCCTTTTCCAAGTCGGCGTCGATCGTCATCTGCGCGGAAGGAACCTCGACCGGATCGGTTGGTGGCGCGGGGGGAGCAAACAGGGCGGGTTCGCTCGCGGCGACAACCTGCTCTTCGGTGGGTGGCAACGGCGTGAGACTCGGCACCGCGCGCGACTGGTTCGGATCGATGGTCGGGTTCAACCGGGCTCGCCGCGCACGGAACGAAACGACCGTCTTGACGTCATCGATCCACGCCCGAGCGGCCTGCGCTTCGGAGGTCGTGCCGAGCGAGAGGACTCGCGTCGATCCATCGTCCGTTCGCACGGTCAGCTTCAGTTCCAGATGACCGTCCTCGTGGGAGGCGGCCTCCACATCGACCACCTTGTCGGCGGGAATGGTCTCGGGAGCGGGGCCTCCCTCCTGGCCGTTTGCGACTTCCGTTCGCAGGGTCACGTCTCCAGTGTCTCGACTCAGGGCGACCGCCCCGGGGAGTTGATCCAGATCGAGAAACAGCCCGGCGGGCTCCGACCGAAAACCAGTGATCTGCATGATGACTCTTGTTCTTCCAGCGAGGGACAGTTGTGCTCGAGCCGACTCGCGGGGTCAGTCGGCGGGCGGGCATCGACGGTGGGCTTCAGAGAAACGATCTCCGCGTGAAGCCGAAGCAGCGACAACCGGACACCGCCGCGCGGCGATGGTCCGTTGGGATGACGACGATCAGCAGGTTGAGATTCAGGGAATCGTCGTCCGCCGAGGGTAATTGGAAGGGGCAACCGGTGTTGGCGAAAGACCGTCCACGCCAAAGAGTGTCTTGATCTATAAGCTGTTCGCTGGCATTCGTCAATTCACGGGAATCGCCGTCGCCCATCGGTCGGCAGAGGAATGTCTTTCTGGTCCCCTCGCCCCGGCTCTGCGGGGAGAGGGTTAGGGTGAAGGGCGAGCTGTCTCAGAGAAGAACCTCTCATCCTCACCCTCTCCCCCCAAGGCAACGCGCGAGGGGACGAGAGACAGCACTCCGAACCTGCGGAAACAATCTCCACACACAGGAAAGTGGCGGCCTCATGCGGACGGATGTATTCTCGAATGCGATGTGCTCTTCTCCGACCGAACCAACAGGACCCTCCTCTCTTCAACGAGTACGCTCTCATGTCACACAAAGTCTTGATGCCGATTGGCGACGCGACCGAAATGATGGACACTCTGTATCCCTTCTTTCGGCTCCCCGAGGACGGGTTTGAAGTCGTCGTCGCCGGTCCTGAGGCGCGGAAGTATCACGGCGTGATGCACGAGATCCCGCCCAACGACAGCATCCCGTGGGACATCACGCGCGAACAGCCCTCGTATCACATTCAGGCGAAGATCGCGTTTCGTGACGTGCAGCCGGACGACTACGTGGGGTTGTTCCTCTCGGGCGGACGCGCTCCCGAATACATCCGCTACGACCGCGATCTGCTCGCCGTGACGAAGCACTTCTTCGACGCGGGCAAACCGGTCTGCACCGTCTGCCACGGAGTCGAGATCGCCGCGGCCGCCGGCTGTCTGACCGGACGGACTCTGACGACGGTCGCGAAGTGCGCCCTCGACATCACGTCCTTCGGGGGCCGCTACGTCGATCAACCCGTCGTCATCGACGGCAATCTGGTGAGCGGCCGCACCTGGCACGACAACACGCCGCTCTTCCGCGAGTTCATGAAGTTGCTGAAGCAGCACGTTGGCAGAACGATGGGGGCAGAACGATGAAGACCAAAGAATTCCTGTCTGTCTTCATCGTTCTGCCCCCATCGTTCTGCCAGTCCTACGGAAACGCGACCTCGAAGCAGGTCCGATCGTCCTCGCGCCGCCAATTCAATGTCGCGCCGTGAGCCTTCGCGATCTCCTGAGCCACTGACAGACCGAGCCCCGTGCCGTCGGGCTTGCTCGTGGCGAACGGCTCGAACAGACGCGACGCGATCTCGGACGCAGGCCCCGGTCCGGTGTCGAGGACTCGCAGCACGACGCGATTGGCTTCGGCGCGAGTGAGTTCAACTCGTACCACGCCACGCTGGCCGCTCGCATTTGTTGCCGCTTCGATCGCGTTGACCAGCAGGTTGAGCAGCAACTGACGCAACGAATCGGCATCACCGTTGAGAACGACCTCATCGCGGGGTGGCTCCCATTCGAGAACCAGTCCCGCGTGACGGCAACTCGGTTCGACCAGCGGCAGCGTCTCGTTGACCAACTTCACGAGCGAGACTTCTGCCGTCGGGACTCGCTCGCCGCGACCCAGCCGCAGGAATCGCTTGAGCGACGTCTCCATCAGGTCGAGCTGGCGCAGGGCCACGTCGAGCGATTCGCGATCAACGGTCGAAGGAACTTCGGCGGCATGGAACTCCAACGCCAGCCGTGCTCCCGTGGCCGAGTTCCTCAGTTGATGAGCGATCCCCGCACCGAGTTGCCCGAGCGTGCGCAGTCGCTCGCTGCGACGAACCTGTTCCTCGTAATGGCCGAGTTGCTCGGACATGCGATTGAGCGACGCCGTCAAATCGCGCAGTTCGTCGTCCGTCGTGGGCAGCGGTGTTGAGGTGAACCGGCCCGCCGCGATGGCCGTGGCTTGTTCGCTCAGTTGTCGAATCGGCTGCGTGAAGCGTCGCGCCAACAGCGATGTCAGCCCGACAGCGACCACGGCCGCGATGAGTCCCGCAAAAATCGGCGGCCACGCCGCACGACGAGCCACGCGGTTCCAATGCTCTTCGGGAACCAACACGCACAGCGACTGAGACACTCCGCGCGGCGCGGCCGTTCGCACCGGCAACCGCGCGGCGAGATACCTCTTCGTCGCGAGAGTCACCGTCTCGTCCGATCCCTGACGAAACGGATCGCTCCGTTCGTCGAGGCCCTTCAGCGTGACGGCCTCTTCCTGCGCGAGCGCGATCGTGGAGCGAACCACATCCCCCGAGTCGCTCAACACCACGAAGTCGGCTCCCGACAACCCGGCCATCTGCCTCAGCACATTCTCGGTCAGCGGAAAGCCGGCATCCGCGAGCGTGCTCGCCAGCCGCCGCAGGTTGTCCCGCTCCTGCTCCCGCGCGAACCGCGCCCCGGTCCACGCGCCCGCCACGCTGGCCACCGCCACGCACGCCAGCACGACGAACAGCATCGGAAGCAAAAGCTGTCGTTGAATGGGACGGCGCATGGGAGGTGAAACTCCAAATCTCAAGGACCAAATCCCAAACGAATCCCAATGACAGAAATCTCAAAAACCCAAACTGCCGGTCGGTTGCCTGTCGTTTGAGATTTCCTCCTTTGAAATTTGAAATTCGTTTGGGATTTGGTCCTTGAGATTTGAGATTTAGCCCATTACTTCCCGATCGCCTTCTTGAGTGCCTCGGCGATCTCGGGGACGACGGTTTCGTTGGCTGAGCGGTAGCCGAACTTGGCCGCGACCTTGGCGTCCTTCACGATGAGGGCCGTCACCTGCGCATCGGTGTTCACCTGCCAGCCTTCCGGACCCTGCTTCATGCTCGGGAAGATGACCAGCGGGTTCGACGTGAACTGCAACGACATCTGGATCTTTGGCAAGCGATCCTTGGCGGCGGCTTCGTCATCGGCCAGGAACACGGTCACGACAGACGCTTCGTTCCCGGCATCGACTGCCGCCTTCTCCAGTGTCTTCAACATCCGGGCAAGAGGCCGGTCGAAACGGTCATACGGAATGAAGACATACACGGTCGGCTTCGCGCCACGGTCCTTGGCGTAGTCGATCTCCTTCCCGGTGTGATCACCCGTCGTGGCGAAGACCTTCAAGGCCGTGACCGCCGTCCCGACGTTGGGACCCGATTCGATGTCGGCCATTGCCACGGATGAGGCCAGAACAACCATTGCGAACAGGGCGGGCAGAGCGATGCGCATCGGAAACTCCTTCGTGTTGAATGGGGCGCAGAAACTCGGGAACGACAGGCCCGAATGAGCATACCAACCCCGCAACCTCTGCGGCAGACTGCACCCATCGCGGGAGTCGGTCAGTTTGTGTGGCACGCCCTGAGTCCTCGAAGGGCGTGGGAGTAACGCCGAGCCTGAGTCCACGCCCTTCGAGGACTCAGGGCGTGCCACACTTGTGCGTGGACGAGTTCCCCTGCTCTGCGACACGGCTACAATCTGACCACTGCTCCTCGCTCGAAAGGAAACTCACCGTGACTGACCTCGTGACGCTCAACGTCTCCGCCGCCGTGCGCGACCGGTATTCGGAAGCCTCGCAGACTCAAGTGGCCGCGCTCTGCTGCCCGGTCTCGTACGATCCGCGCTTCCTCGACGCGATCCCGCGCGAAGTGATCGAGCGCGACTACGGCTGCGGCGATCCGTCGAAGTACGTGCAGCCGGGCGACGTCGTCCTCGATCTCGGTTCGGGGGGAGGCAAGATCTGTTTCATCGCGGCTCAGGTCGTCGGTCCGACCGGTCGGGTGATCGGCATCGACTGCAACGACGACATGCTGTCGCTGGCCCGTCGGTCGCAGCCCGAGGTCGCGCGGCGAATCGGCTTCGACAACGTGCAGTTCCTCAAGGGACAGATTCAGGACTTGAAGCTCGATCTGGATCGACTCGAAGTGCGGCTTCGCGAGCAGCCGATCGCATCGAGTTCCGATTGGCTGCACGTTCACGAGCGGGCCGACGAACTGCGACGGACCTCGCCGCTCGTGTCCGATGAGTCGATCGACGTGGTCGTCTCGAACTGCGTCTTGAATCTCGTGCGGTCCGAGGATCGGCGGCAGTTGTTTGGCGAGATCCATCGCGTGCTCAAGCCGGGCGGCCGCGCCGTCATCAGCGACATCGTGTCGAGCACAGACGTACCGGCCTCGTTGCAGAACAACTCCGAACTCTGGAGCGGCTGCCTGAGCGGAGCCTTCCGCGAGGACCGGTTCCTCGCCGCGTTCGAGGCGGCCGGATTCGGCGGCCTCGAAATCCTCGAGCGCCAGTCCGAGCCGTGGCAGGTCGTCGAGGGGATCGAGTTCCGCAGCCTCACCGTGCGCGCTCACAAGCTGCCGTTGAACTGCTGCGCCGATTGGGACGGCTCGAATGCGACCGATGTCGTCTATCGAGGCCCGTGGAAATCGGTGCAGGACGACAGCGGCAACACCTTCGCACGAGGCCAGCACATCACGGTCTGCCAGTCCACCGCCGACATGCTCCGACAACCGCCCTACGCCAACCAGATGCTCTTCACCAGCGAAGCCGCCGCATGTTGCGAGCCTTCAACCAGCGCAGGCTCCTTCACTCCGCTGCCGCTCGCCACCGAATCAAACTGCTGCGGCCCGACCGGCTGCTGTTGAATCGCGAGATGTGGGCCGATTTCGCCGAAATCGGCTTGTCTGGTTACCCATCCATCAAATGAAGTCCCTCACCGAACAAATGATCGATGCGCTCCGTAGCGGCCAATCGCTCGATGGCCCGCTGCGAGAACTCGTCGTCGAAACGAAGTCCCGCGCGGCGGGATGCTGGAGACTTCACGACGAGCATCTCGAACTGCTCGGCTTCGGCGCAGCAGCCGACATGGACGAGGCGGTCGATCGCGGTTTTCGCGAGGCCACGCGGCGGGTCGCCCTCGATCAACTCGGCCTTGGCATCGTCAAGGCGGCCGTCACGGGACAGCCCGCCATCGGCCGACGCGATCCCGCCGACAACAGCCTCGACGGATCGGCCACCTGGATCGCACGGTTCCAAGCACAGACATCACTCGCCGTCCCGATCCGTCTCGTGAATTCCAACGAAGTCGCCGGAGTCCTCGCCGTCTCGACAGCCGCCGTCGTGCATCCGGAGCATCCCCTCTGGAGCCTGCTCATCGAGCTGGCCAACCAGCTCGGCGCGGCGATGGCGATGCCGCGTGTCTCGTGAGTAACTCAGCTCACTATGTCCTGCCAATGGGCCGCCAATGACGAGACACTGGCGAGCCGCATGCCGTTAGGCTGCGGGTTCTTGATCGTCGCAGGAAACCCGTGGCCTGACGGCACACGGCTCGCCAGGAACAGCTCACTTGCTGATCGTTGCCGATACATGCTCCCCGACAGAGGACATTCAGGGCGGCGGAACCTCGAAGGAAACGTCGTCCTGATTCTGCTGTCCGTTCATGGCACCGCCGTCATCCCGTCCGTTCGCGCCGACGCTGTACAACAGGAAGCCGTTCTCTCGCGCCACGTATCGCAGCGGCTGGTCGACCATCCTGTCGAGCGGCAGGACGTCGAGATACTTCGGAACGAGAACGTCCAGTTCCATCGGATAGCCGTCCAACTCAGCCCGGTACGCGGCGAGGGCGAAGCCCACTCGAACGAGATCACTCTTGATGCGAGTTCGGTCATCGGCGTTTTGGGCTTGGGTGTAGGCTGGCACCATCAGGACAAGCAGCGAGTCACACACCGAGTTGCTGATCGTCTTGCGCGAGTTGATGACGTAACCGGCCACCAACCGAAGCGGTTGACGGGAAGCGAGTGCTCGCTGCTTGAGATTTGCTTCCAGCTCGGCGAACGCATCGCGCCGATTTTGAGCGCCCTTCAGTCTCATCGCCGCGATCAAGTCATCAAACGCCCGATTCGTGCGACGCAGCGTCACGTTGATGTCGAATCCCGCACTGCCCGACGTGGATTGCATCGAGTCCAGGGAGGACAGACGTTCGCCGAGATGAATTGCGTCGGCGATGGGGATGCAAGCGGACAACGCAGTATAGTCGGCCAAACATTGTCGAGCCTGTTCTGCAGACACGCCGTGCGCGATCAGAGCGGCGTCCCCGGCTGTCGCTACGGCATCAACAGCCACAGCGACAAGAAACTGGATCATCGTTTGGGGTCGCTGCCCGATCAGTCGAGCCAACCGGTGGCAGGCCAGCAAGTCCAACCACGCTCCGGCAACATCATCGTCACCCAAACGGAACATCGCGCGTGTGACGAGCAACCGGGCCACTTCACGCTGATTCTGAGTGACTGCCAGCAGTTGTTCCGTTGTGACGAGCGGTGAGTAGTAACGCGACCGTTTCGTCGCGTCCTCGATCAACTTCAGCGGCTTCTCGTTCGCAGCCAGCCACTCGGCGGCCAACGGACACTCGTCCTTTGTCCACGGTCGCCGCTGTGCTCGTCCGAGTTCGTTGAAGATCGCCTCTTGTCGTTCGGCAACGTCGGGAACTCCGCCAAGTTTCTGCTGCGCGAAGGCCCCATGGTTCACAACGTAATCACCCCGTTCGGGAAGCTGCTCAATCCCCAACCGCTCGAAGTACCGGGCTCGCAGAGGCGGCGAGATGACCGCCGGACCAAACGCTCGGTCGATCAACACGGCCGCGTTGTTGTCCGGCGTGATTCCCTGGGAGAACCGCTCGTGCAGAGCCGCTTCGTAGTCGATGCGACCGTCGGCAGTCAGTGGCCCGTTGACGAACGTTGTCTCCGGACCGATCTCCAACTTGGAGCCGACAAACAGCACGGACACACGCCACAGGATAAAACTGAGGACCGCAACGGCCCCGACAATTCGACGAACGGGCCTACGGCGCTGTGTTTCCACGGGATTGCTCTCCTCGAATGCGAACGTCCGGAAGTGACGCCGCCGGAACGCTCGATGGCTGCGTCGGATCATCCACGCCGTGAACTGACCGCAGAATAGTCAGGCACTCTACCGACAGTCGTAGCCACAAGCAGCCTTGCTTGTGGCTCGATCCACGAAGGACGTTCGTTACCGGCTGAGCAGCAAGCAAGGCTGCTTGCTGCTACGGACGAGCGAACTTTCCGGCGAGGGCATCGCGTTCGATGTCGAGCAGCTTGTTG
The DNA here is from genome assembly GCA_038040225.1 of Planctomycetota bacterium. Lineage (GTDB taxonomy): Bacteria > Planctomycetota > Planctomycetia > Planctomycetales > Planctomycetaceae > Schlesneria. The sequence goes on along the minus strand of JBBPIS010000122.1, from coordinate 7,954 downwards.
AGCCGCCGGACATGACGCTCTTCGTTCGTGAACTGAGCCGTCACAAACGCGCGGACCAGTTCCACGGCCACCTCATCGCCGACGATGCGCGCTCCCAGACAGAGAACGTTCATGTCGTCGTGCTCGACTCCCTGATGAGCCGAATAGATGTCGTGGCAGACCCCCGCGCGGATCCCCGGAATCTTGTTCGCCGCCACGCTGATCCCAACGCCACTCCCGCAGAGGAGGATCCCCCGCTCGGCCCGCCCGGTGAGGATCGTCTCACCCACCTTCCGCGCGAAGTCCGGGTAATCGACCGAACAATTCGAGTCGGTCCCGCAATCGACAACCTCATGCCCCGCCGCCTGCACGACCGAGACGATTCGCTGCTTCAGCGGAAACCCGCCATGATCACATCCAAGGGCGATACGCATTGTTCAGAGTTCCGGCTCTTGTCGAGCGCCATGCCAGACATTGAGAATCTCGACACGCTGCTCAGGCTCGTTCACTTCGTAGAAAATGCGGTACTTGCCAGAGATCGTTTGGCGAACCTCGCCGGGCAGGTTGCACGAATATCTCGGGCCGAGCCGCGGCACTGATTCCAGACGATCGGCTTGTTGAACGATTCCATCGATCACGCGATCAGCAGCAGCCGGGTTGTCACGGGCGATGTAGGCCCAAATAGCTTCCATCGCCTGCGATGCGCGTTCCGTCCAGTTTACTTGGAACGCCATTCAGCAATTCTCCGCTTCATTTCTTCGTGAGTGATGACGCGCCCTTCCGCGACATCCCGTTGGCCTTCACGAATCCCGTCCAGAATCTGCAACTTCTCGATGGCCTCAGCCAGTGTGATCTTCTCAGGCAGGCCACGAACAAACTCCGTGAGGAGTTCCTTTGTCGAGATCACGGTTTCAGTGGTCATGGGTTGTCTCCTTCGACGCGATTATGGCAGGTCGCTCTTGCCCATCAAATACTTGTCGCATTCTCGGGCGGCTCCGCGACCTTCGTTGATGGCCCAGACGATCAAGCTTTGGCCGCGGCGGCAATCGCCGGCGGAGAAGACTCCGGGGACGTTGGTGTTGAATGAGCCGTGGGCCGCTTCGTAGTTGGATCGCGCGTCGAGCTTCACGCCGAGTTGTTCGGCCACCGGCGATTCGGGGCCGAGGAATCCGAGGGCGAGGAAGACGAGATCGGCCGGGATTTCTTTCTCGGTTCCGGGGATGACCTTGAACGGCGGAGCCGCTTCGGCTTTGGCGATCTTGAGGGCGCGGACCTCACCCTTGTCGTTGCCGAGGAACTCCACGGTGGTCGTGCTGAACAGGCGCGGGTCTTCACCGAAGACGGCCGCGACTTCAGCATGGCCATAGTCCACGCGGAAAATGCGCGGCCACTGCGGCCACGGGTTGTTGCCGGCGCGCTCGGCTGGAGGTTCGGGGACGATCTCCAGATTGATCAGGCCCTTGCAGCCGTGACGCATCGACGTCCCAATGCAGTCGGTGCCGGTATCGCCACCGCCGATGACGACGACGTGCTTGTCCTTCGCATTGATGTACTTGCCGTCGGACAACTGCGAATCGAGCAGGCTCTTGGTGTTCCCGTGCAGGAACTCCATCGCCATGTGGATCCCCTTGAGCTGCCGTCCGGGGATCGGCAGATCGCGCGGCTTCGTGGCACCGGTGCAAAGAACGATCGAATCGAACTGTTCGCGCAGGTCCATCGGGCTGATGTCGCGTCCGATTTCGGTGCTGGTCTTGAAGATGACCCCCTCGGTGGCGAGCAGGTCCACTCGGCGCTGGACCACATGCTTTTCGAGCTTCATATTGGGGATGCCGTACATCAGCAAGCCACCCACGCGGTCGGCCCGCTCGAAGACGGTGACCTCGTGGCCGACACTGTTGAGTTGTGCGGCGGCGGCCAGTCCGGCGGGACCACTCCCCACGATGGCGACTCGCTTGCCGGTCCGGGTCTTCGGTGGGTTGGGCAGCACCCAACCCTGGTCGAACCCGTGGTCGATGATCGAGCATTCGATGTTCTTGATCGTGACGGCCGGACTGGTGATGCCGAGCACGCACGAGCCTTCACACGGCGCGGGGCAGACCCGTCCGGTGAACTCGGGGAAGTTGTTCGTCTTGTGGAGCCGATCGAGCGCCTCGCGCCAGTGGCCTCGATAGACGAGATCGTTCCACTCGGGGATCAGATTGTTGACCGGACATCCCGCCGCCATGCCCGCCATCAGGGAGCCGGTGTGACAGAACGGGACTCCACAGTCCATGCACCGCGCGCCCTGGGTGCGCAGTTCCTTCTCGGGCATGTGCTCGTGAAACTCGTTCCAGTCGAGAATGCGCAGCTTCGCATCCCGCTCGTTCGGTGTCTGACGCTGAAACTCTTTGAAACCGGTTGGCTTGCCCATCGCTCAGTACCAATCTTGAAGATGCTTACCCCGCGAAAAACGCGGAAGGAACTCACCACGGAAAACACGGAATGACACGGAAAATGCGGACGGAAATGAAAATGATCGAGCAAGCTCGGCTTTGTCGCCAAGCGGACAGAGCTTCGACTTCCTTGCTCTTCTCTTCCTTCCGTGTCTTTCCGTGGTTTCCGTGGTTCAGATTATTGATTTCAGTCAGAGGACGTATCGTTCGTATTGCAGTTTGGGATGACTGTGAAAGTTTATGAGGTAGCCGACGCGACAGCCGCTCGAATGGAGGTAGTGGAGCACCTTGGCTCGGTGAATGTCGTCCAAATCGGTGATGGCCTTGATCTCCAGGATGATCTTGTCGAAGCAGATGAAGTCCGGCTCAAAGGTCGATTCCAGCGTGACACCCTTGTACGCCAGAGCCAGTCTGTGCTTGGTCAAAACGGGATTTCTCGCAGTCCGAACTCGATCTTGAGGCACTCGTGATAAACGGATTCAAGGTAGCCTGCACCCTTGTCCTTGAAGACCTCGAAACAGGCCCCCAAGACGAGGTTGCTTTCTTGCTCGAACAACAGCGCCATGACAAAACTCCGAAGCAAGAAGGAACCACGGAAAACACGGAAGGGCACGGAAAGGCGAGAAGAATGAAGAGTCAGATTGCATGTCCGTGACGTAATCGGGCACCGCTGGTCTGATGCCTCACTGATCAAGTTGTTGTCTGTCTTGATTGTCTTCCTAGCTTCTTTTCCCTTCTTCCTTCCATGTTTTTCCGTGCTTTCCGTGGTTCAGTTCTTATGCTTTTGCCAACTCCTTCTTTTGCTCGGCGAGTGCGCGCTTGTAGTCGATGGGCATGACCTTCACGAAGTTGGCGAGGCTGACATCCCAGTCTTCAAGGATCGATGAGGCGACGGTTGAGCCGGTGTATTTGTGGTGCTTCGCGAGGAGGTCTTTCACGGTGGAGACGTCTTCCGGGGCGATGACTTTCTCCAATTCGACCATCTCTAGATTGCAGTTGCCGAGAAGCTGTTCCCGTGGGTCGTAGACATAGGCCGCGCCGCCCGACATACCGGCCGCGAAGTTGCGGCCAGTGGGACCGAGGATCACGGCGCAGCCTCCCGTCATGTATTCGAGGCCGTGGTCGCCGACACCCTCGACGACGCACGAAGCACCCGAATTTCTGACGCAGAAGCGTTCGGCGGCTCGACCACGGAAGAAGGCTTCTCCCTCGGTCGCTCCGTAGAGCGCGACGTTGCCGATCAGGATGTTGTCTTCGGGTTTGAAGGTGGCGGTGGCAGGCGGATAGACGATGATGCGACCACCCGACAGCCCCTTGCCGACGTAGTCGTTGGCATCCCCTTCGACTTCGATGGTCACGCCCGACGCGAGCCACGCGCCGAGGCTCTGTCCCGCCGAACCCTTGCACCGAATGTGGATCGTGTCGTCGGGCAGTCCGTGCTCGCCCCACTTCTTCGAGACCTCGTGGCTGAGGATTGTTCCCAACGCGCGGTCGATGTTTTGGACTTCGATGTTGAGGCGGACAGGTTTGCCGGTTTGGATCGCGTCGTGCGCCTCGCGGATCAATTCGTTGTCGAGTTGGTATTCGATGCCGTGCTGCTGCTTGATCGTGCAGTACGTTTCCACCTTAGCGTGCGGCTTGGTCGCCGGCGTGAGGATTTTTGACAGGTCGAGATGCTTCAGTTTCCAGTGGGTGATCGTGGCGTCGTACTCCAGCACTTCGCTGTGACCGACCATCTCGTTGACGGTGCGGAAGCCGAGCGAGGCCATGATCTCACGCGCCTCTTCGGCCACCAGAAACAGGTAGTTGATGACGTGTTCGGGCTGGCCGTTGAACAGCTTTCGCAGTTCGGGGTCTTGCGTGGCGATGCCGACCGGGCAGGTGTTGAGGTGACACTTCCGCATCATGATGCAGCCGAGAGCGATCAGCGGCGCGGTCGCGAAGCCGAACTCTTCGGCTCCCAGCAGGCAGGCGATCACGACGTCGCGGCCCGTCTTGAGTTGGCCATCGGTTTCGAGGCGGACTCGACTGCGCAGGTCATTTAGAACGAGCGTTTGATGAGTTTCAGCGATCCCCAGTTCCCACGGCATTCCCGCGTGCTTGATGCTCGTCAGTGGTGAGGCCCCGGTTCCGCCGGAGTCTCCCGAGATGAGAATCTTGTCCGCGTGTCCCTTCGCCACACCGGCGGCGACCGTGCCGACACCGACCTCGGCCACCAGTTTCACGCTGACGCGCGCGGAAGGGTTCGAGTTCTTCAGGTCGAAGATCAGTTGTGACAGATCCTCAATCGAATAGATGTCGTGATGCGGCGGTGGACTGATGAGGCCCACGCCCGGAGTCGAATGCCGGGTCGCGGCGATGATCTTGTCGACCTTGTGGCCGGGCAGTTCGCCACCTTCACCGGGTTTGGCTCCCTGTGAGATCTTGATCTGCAACTCATCGGCGTTGGTCAGATACCAACTCGTCACTCCGAAGCGTCCCGACGCGACCTGCTTGATGGCGGATCGCTTCGAGTCGCCATTCGATTCCGGTTTGAAGCGTTTGTAGTCCTCGCCCCCCTCGCCGGTGTTGCTCTTGCCGCCGATGCGGTTCATCGCGATGGCGAGCGTCTCGTGAGCCTCGGCCGAGATCGAGCCGTAGCTCATCGCGCCGGTGCAGAATCGTTTGAGGATCGATTCCACGGAATCGACCTCTTCGAGCGGAACGGGCGTCAGTCCGGTCTTGAACTTCAGCATGCCGCGCAGGTGACATTCGCGCACGGTCTGTTCGTTGACGATCTTCGCGAAGTCGCGATACGCCTGCTTGTCTCCCTGCCGTGCGGCTTTTTGGATGTTGGCGATGTTGTGCGGATTCCAGGCGTGCTTCTCGCCGTTGGATCGCCACGCGAAGAGACCCATGTTGGGCAGGACCGGCAACTGGTTGCTGACTCGCGTCGGGTAGCCCAACTCGTGACGACGGATCGCCTCCTCACCGAGGACTTCAAACCCGATGCCGCTGATGCGGCTGGACGTGCCGCGGAAGCACTTGTTGATGATCTCATCGCTCAGACCGACGGCCTCGAATATTTGAGCACCCTTGTAGCTTTGCAGCGTCGAGATCCCCATCTTGGCCATCACCTTGAGAATGCCCTGCTTCGTGGCTTTGCGGTACGCGGTCGTGATCTGCTCGTGAGTCCAATCGCCGCCGAGTTCGTCGTCGTCTTTGAGCTGCCACAGGGCCTCGAACGCCATGTACGGATTGACCGCATCGGCACCATAGCCGGTCAGCAGACAGAAGTGATGGACTTCGCGGGCCTCACCCGTTTCGACGACGATGCCGATCCGCGTCCGTTCCGCGTTGTGAACGAGGTGATGATGCACGGCTCCCGTCGCCAGCAGCGTACTCACGGGGAGACGCTTATCGCCCGCCTGCCGGTCCGAGAGGATGATCAGGCTGTAGCCCGACTCGATCGCCTGGCTCGCCTCGCCACAGATGCGGTCCAACGCCCACTTCAGCCCCGCCCCCCCCTGCGTCTTCGGGTACGTGATGTCGATCGTCTTGGCCTTCCAGCCGCGATAATCGAGATGCTTGATCGTGGCCAGCTCTTCGTTGGTCAGAATCGGATGCGGCACGACGAGCCGATGGCACTGCGCCTCGGTCGAGTCGAGCAGATTGCCTTCGGGACCGATGTAGCACTCCAGCGACATGATGACTTCTTCGCGAGTACTGTCGATCGCGGGGTTGGTCACCTGGGCGAAGAGCTGCTTGAAGTAGTCGTACAGCAGACGCGGCTGATCGCTCAGACAGGCCAGTGCCGTGTCGTCGCCCATCGAGCCGATCGGGTCTTTCTTGGTCGTGATCATCGGGACGAGCATGAATTGCAGCGTCTCGATCGTGTAGCCGAATGACTGCATGTGCCGGAGCAACTCATCGCCGATCATGCGCTCGGGCGCGCCGTAGGCGGGCAGTTCGCTGAGCAGCAGCCGCTGGTTCTGCAACCACTGCTTGTACGGCCGACGATTGGAGCAGTCCTTCTTAAGTTCCTCGTCCGGGATCATGCGTCCCTGCTTGAAGTCGACGAGGAACATCTTGCCCGGTTGCAGGCGGCCCTTGAGTTTCACATTGGCCGGGTCGATGTCGAGCACTCCGACTTCACTCGCCATGATGACGCGATCGTCGTGCGTGACGTAATAGCGGCTGGGTCGCAGGCCGTTCCGGTCGAGCGTCGCACCGATCACGTCGCCATCGGTGAACGAGATCGATGCCGGACCGTCCCACGGTTCTTGCAGAGCCGAGTGATATTCGTAGAAGGCGCGCTTGTCCTCGGGCATCGACTCGTGGTTCTGCCACGCTTCGGGGACCATCATCATCACAGCCTCGGGCAGGCTGCGACCGGCCGCGACGAGCAGTTCCAGCGCGTTGTCGAAATTGCCCGAGTCCGAACAGTGGGGCTCGACGATCGGGAACAGTTTCTGAAGGTCGTTGCCGAACAGTTCGCTCTGCATCATCCCTTGTCGCGCGACCATCCAGTTGGCGTTGCCGCGGACCGTGTTGATCTCACCGTTGTGCGCGATGTAACGCTGCGGATGAGCACGATCCCAACTCGGGAACGTGTTCGTCGAGAAGCGGCTGTGAACCATCGCCAGGTGCGACGTGTAGTCGGGATCTTGCAGGTCGAGGAAAAACGGCTGCACCTGCTCGGACGTGAGCATTCCCTTGTAAATCAGGATCTTCGACGAGAGCGAGCAGGCATAGAACTGCAGCGCCTGCGGCAGCTTCCCCTCGCGGATGACATGGCTGGCCCGCTTGCGGATCACGAACAGTTGCCGCTCGAACGCGGCATGATCGAGTCCCGGCTTTGCGCCGACGAAGAGCTGCTCAAACGTGGGCGAGGCGGCTCGCGCGGAGGGGCCGATGTCGGCACCATCGGGATCGGTCGGCACGTGCCTCCACCCCAGCAGCGTCTGTCCCTGCTCGACGATCAGTTTGCCGACGGTCTCCTTGGCGATCTTCCTCTGTTCGGGGTCGGTCGGCAGGAAGACGAGTCCCACGCCGTACTGCCCCGGAGCGGGAAGCGCGATGTTCAAATCAAGCTGCACCACCTTCGAGAGGAAGTCATGCGGGATGGCCGTCAAAATCCCCGCCCCATCGCCCGTGTTGGTCTCGCACCCGCAGGCCCCGCGATGCGCCATGTGCTTCAGCATCCGCAGCGCATCATCGACGATCTGCCGAGACTTCTGCCCCTTGATGTGCGCGACAAACCCCACGCCGCACGAGTCATGCTCGTTGGCCGGGTCGTACAACCCCTGAGCCTTCGGCGTCCCGTCGGAGTAAAACAGTTCGGGATTGCGAGTGAACAGCGGTTCGATGGTTCGTGTGTCTGTCATGTCAGCCATCTCATTCATTTGGACTGCGGTGATTCGTCACCGCTTTGGTTTCTGATTTCGTCTTGCAAGCAGGCGACCACGGATTACACGGATGTCACGGATAAGAGGCCGAGAGGGCGATACGGTTCACACTTTTTCTCTCTCTTCAATTTCTTCTCTGATCCGTGGTCTCTGTGT
>JBBPIS010000121.1:0-24848 GCA_038040225.1 Planctomycetota bacterium | reverse complement strand
CCCCAATCTATCAAGACTACCCAGCTGGCGCTAGACCGCCGATGCAACCGCTCTATTGTCCGTAGAGTGATTGCATCGCTCCGGATGACAGTTCTTTCAATCCGAATGTAAAATTGACCTCTCCGGAGAAGACAATCAGTGCTCCGGAGACTGATTATTTCACGCCGAAGACCACGTTTTGTTGTCCGGATAGCAATAATTGTCACTCAACGTGGTCTCTGGACCACAAAACGTGGTCTCCAGATCAAAAATATTTGTCTCCGGACCACTCAAATCAGAGTCCGGCTATGAATAATTGATCTCCGGATAAAAAGAATTGCTCTCCGGAGCACTTGAATTGATCTCCGGATCGATAGAATTGGTCTTTGGCGTGCCAGAATCGACACTGGATTGGAGGATGGGCACTCCTGCCCGTCCCGATTTGGTGGTCGGCTCAACCGTTTTTGGCGTCGGTCAAGAGGACGGGCAGGAGTGCCCATCCTCCAGTCGAGAATTCAGCGGGAGAACGATCATGCCCCTCACTGGTCCGGCCTCGTATGGGCCGATGACGGAACAGATGCTGGCCCACTGGCGGCTGGCCGACGAGCGGCTGGGGCCGGGACACGAGATCGTGCTGCTCGATGGGGTCACGTTGGCCGTGTTGGAGGCGAAACTGGTACTGCTTCTCGCGCGGCGGGATGTGGCGCGGCAGTGCCTGGTGTTCAAGGGGCTGACCCGGGTGGATATCGAGCTGCGCGAGGTAGCGATCCTGCTGCGGCTGGGCCAGTTTTGCGAGAAGGTGCGGGCCTACTTCCCCCGCTCGAAGTGGGTGGCGGGGCTCCCCCGCCTGCCGTACTTCACCGATGCCCCCGCGAAAGTGCTCGGGGCCCTCGACGAGGCCGCGTATCTCTGGGGGCTGATCAACGCCGCTCCGGACACGGCCTCGCCCGTCATCCTGCTGGGCGGTTACACGCTGGAGGCGTTCGGCGTCGAGTTGACCGGGCTGAGAACGGCGGTCGCCACGCTGCGCACGTGCGAGGTCGATCTGGCCGTCGCCCGCGCGGATCGCAACCTGGTGCAGGATGAGATTCGTCCGATCCTGAAGAACTATCGCGCGGCCCTGCCGACGCACGTTCGCGAGGGACATGCGCTGCTCAAGACGCTGCCGCGCCTGACGCCGCTGCCGGGGTCAACTCCCGCCGCCGTGGAGGTTACCATCGTGTGGGATTCCGAGCGGGAACAGGCGAAGATCGTCTGGACCGAGAACCCCAACTCCCACATCGAGGCGTATGAGCTGCGGTTCTGCCCCGGACCGGACTATTCCGGTGACGATGAGACGACGATCGCGTCCGTGCCTCCCGATGCCCCGCGCGAAGTCTTCACTGACGCCGGCCTGACCGCACCCGGCTCCGTCGCCAGCTTCAAGGTCTACGTCGTCACCGACACCGGTCACGAGAAAGGTTCGAAAGCAGTGAGCCTCCAGCGGCCGGAGTGACCGTGGTGCCGGAAGGACGGGCGGAACTTCCGCGCGGAGGCCGTCGAACGTCAGCGGACTTCGCCGAAATGGGTCATGGACTTCGCCGAAACCGGTCAACGAGTCCCGGCGAAGTCCGTCCACGGTGGTCTGGCCGCGTTACTTCTTGGCCTGCTCGTCGGCGACCTTCTTCTGGACGTCGACCGTTTCGGCGTTGACCGTCTTGGCGACCTTCTCCGAGAGCTTCTTGGCGAGCAGTCCGCTGGGGTCGCAGCCGGCGGCGACCGAGACGATCTTGCCTCCCTTTTCGATCAGGAAGTTGGTCGGCATCGTCTTGGTTTCAAAGAGGTTCCAGGCGTCGCCCTTGGTGTCGACGGTGTAGAGCATGTTGAGCTTCTTCTCTTTGACGTAGGCCGCGACCTTCGAATCGGGCTCGCGGAAGACGGCCACCGAGGTCAGGCCCAGGTCTTTGTAGCCCTCATGCATCGCCTGGAAGTACGCGAGTTCCTTGTCGCACCCGGAGCAGCCGCAGGTCAGCCGGACGAGGACCGGCCCCTTCGCGGTCAGCTCCGACAGGCTGATCTCCTTGCCGGTTGCATCCTTGAACTTGAAGTCGGGAGCCTGTGTCCCGATGTCCACCTTCTTCGGAGCGGCGGCAGCCTTCTCAGCGGGCTTGGCCGCAGGCTTGGCATCCTCGGCCAACGCGACACTGGTGACGAGCAACAACGCCGACGCAATCGCGAGCAAACTTTTCATGACGACTCCTGGCGGGAAAGGGGGGTGGGAGGCACTCAATGCCCAACGGCAGCGGGTTGCAGCTTACCGCAGCGTCTCGCATAAGCCAAACTCGAACTGACCCGGGCGAGACATTCGGAGTTTGAACCGCTTCCCGCACGGACCCGTGGTCGGGGTCGCGATGGCCGACGTCTACGGCTGCGTGGGGGAGTTGCGATAGTCCAACGGTGGCTTTTGGCCGGGCAACAGCAGCGGGTCGTACTTTCTCCCGCTGAGACGTTTCGTGTGTTCGGCCCTGGCGGCGGCGAGGGTGTTGGGTTGCTGGAACAAGTCCCATGCGCTGGCGGCCATCGTGCGGGCGGCGAGTTGCATCCCTTTCCGACCGATTGACGTTCCGCTGGCGGCGACGGCTTGCCAGGAGTGGGCGCTCGTGCCGGGGACGAAGCAGGCTGTCGTGAAGCCTGCGGTCGGGACGACCCACGAGACATCGCCCACGTCCGTCGAGCCTTTGCCGACCTCGCCGCTGGTGTCGAAGACCTGACCCAGCGTGTGGAGCGACTGCGGTTTGGTGAGTGTCGGTCGGAGTCGGTCGGCGAACTGAGCCTCATCCGCCGTGTACTTGATGTCGCTCAATTGCCGCAGGTTGGCGAGGGCGACTTGCGCGAGCGTGTCGTTCGGCAGGATCTCCATCGTCCCGCCGAGGTACAGCTCTTCGAGCTTGGTCTCGGTGGCGAGGGCCGCGCCTTGGGCACACTTCACCAGACGCGGATAAAGCTCGCGCACGACTTCCGCCTTGGGATGCCGCACGTAGAAGAAGACCTCGGCGAAGTCGGGGACGACGTTGGGGGCACCGCCTCCCGCCGTGATGACGTGGTGGATGCGAGTGAAGTCGGGCGTGTGTTCCCTCATCAGCTCGGCGGCGTGGCAGGTGAGTTCGACCGCGTCGAGAGCCGACCGGCCCTGCTCGGGCGAACCGGCGGCGTGAGCACTCTTTCCTCGAAAGCGAAACTTCACGGCGGCCCGCGCGAGGCACGACGCATCGCCCGCCGTGTTGCGTCCCGACGGATGCCAGTGCAGGGCGGCATCGCAGTCGTCGAACAGGCCGGCCCGCACCATGAAGGTCTTGCCGCTGCCACCCTCTTCCGCCGGACAGCCGTAGAAGCGGACGGTCCCCTTCAGTTGTCCCGCCTTGATCTGCTCGGCAATGGCGATGGTGGCGGACATCGACGCCGCACCAAACAGATGATGCCCGCAGGCGTGCCCGTAGGTGGCCCCCGCGCGCGGCAGTTGTTCGGGAACCGCCTGCTGTGACAAGCCGGGGAGGGCGTCGTATTCGCCCATGATCCCGATGACCGGCTTCCCCTCGCCGAAGGTCGCGGTGAACGCGGTCGGGATGTCGGCGACTCCGCGCTGCACCACGAAGCCCGCCTGTTCCAGCGTGTCCGCCAGCAGCTTGGCCGATCGAGTCTCCTGATACCCCGGCTCGGCAAACTCCCAAATCTTGAGGGCGATCTCCCACGTCGCCGCCTCGCGCCGCTGGATGCTCTCGTTCAAAGCGGCCTTCTGCGCGAGGGCGGTCGAGTGACTCAGGGCGATGACGGACAACAGGCCGATGATTCGCAGGCAGGACCGCATGACGGGGACTCCTCGGAAAGGATGATTCAGCGGCGTCACGGTAGCCGACGAATCGCAACTTGGGAAACGAGTAAGAATCGGCGCTTCAACAACGGTCGGAATACGAAACGAACTGGCAGAACCATGGGGCAGAATGATGCCGAGAAAAACGAATTCAGTGTCTTCATCATTCTGCCCCCATTGTTCTGCCAATCTTTGCTTGGCTGTCGCTGATGGCCAGCGGCAGCGCGATCGATTCCGACAATTATTGATGCACCGATCCAAAGTCGTTCGCACTACGGTGGCCAAACGGTGGGATTGATGGACCGCCACGATATACTCCCCCCCGTTCATGCCGCTCGTTGGAGTGGCGTCGCGAAGTGGTGACGTACGGCAGGAAGGGTGTCTCGTGTCCGACCTTGTAGTTCCCGAACGCCGTCTCTTCACGGTCGGGCATTCCAATCACACGGCCGAGTTTTTTTGTTCGCTGCTGCGACAGCACGAGATCGACGTCTTGGTCGATGTCCGGACTCAGCCCTATTCGCAGTACAACCCGCAGTTCAACCGCGAGACGCTGCAGCGCGAGGTCGTCGCCGCCGGACGGCAGTACCTGTTTCTGGGCGAAGAACTCGGCGGCCGCCCTCCCGAGACCCACTGCTACGACGACGAGGGGCATGTCTTGTACTCGACGCTCGCCCGCATCCCGCGCTTTCTCGGCGGGATCGAGCGGGTCGAGAAGGGGATCCAGAAATACCGCGTCGCGCTGATGTGCAGTGAGGAAGACCCGACCGTCTGCCACCGCTTTTTGCTCGTCGCGCGAGTCCTCGTCGAACGGGGCACGGTCCCGCTGCACATCCGGGGCGACGGACGACTCGATACTCACGCGGCCCTGACCGACGACGGCGGGGCCTCGCAACTGCTGCTGTTTCCCGACGCGAAGGAGGAATTGCCGTGGAGGTCTTTACGATCGATCTCGTGATTGACACGTCTCTCGCGGAAGAGGCACGTTGGCCATAGTCAAGGAAGCTCATGCACCTAAGTTTGCCAACCGGGGACTCTCGTAAATCGGAGCGCCCCCCGCCGTCCAACAGTACGGAGAGCCGTATCACCAGTTTTTCAACACGGTGTTAATGTCAAGATGGCGACAATCACAACCTATTCGTAGAATCTTGCCGGAAACTCTCAACATGGTCAAAAAAGCAGGAAACTACCGATGACTGCGCAGGCGTATCGAACTTCTGCCGAGATCAGCGGCGTCTGGTTTTTGGAGGAGTCAGACCTCCAAGAATTGGACTCGAAGATCGAGGCTCATTTCGCTGCGCTCAAGAAAATGCGGCAACGTGATATTGCCGACGCAGTGCGGCATCAGCAGAAAAGACTGCGTGACAACGGAGTTGAAGAAGAAGACATTAAAGTACAGTTGGAGGAATTCAAGAAAAACGAAAAAGACCGATATCCTCATTCTCAGGAATGCCGCACAGTTACAATCAAGGCAAATGAAAAGGAACTCGCTGTATGCAGGTCATTCGCGGATGCTATCACCGGGACCGATCTACTTGCCGCAAAACCGACAACATTCAAAGTCAAGCTCCAAGCAGGACAGAATACGACAGAGATATCGCTCATCGACGGGTTCGCTGGCAACAGGATCGATGTCTCGGCCCAGCCGGATGGCCCCGCAACAGCGGCTTTCTTGGTTGAAATTGAGCGATGGGCTGAAGCACATCGAATTGAACGCTTCCTGCAGTGGTGGCATCGTCAATGGATGTGGTGGATGTTTGGAGTCTGTATACCGTTCCTCGTTATTGCTGCGATCGTCGATTCAAAAGAAACCTCGTACAGTGGCTTGAATGCTGCACGCGCGGAAGCACGAACGTTGATTGATCATGGCGTTACCGACTCGAACCGGGATCAGGCAATGACTGTTCTCTTGCGGCTCCTTTCAGACAACGGTCCTACGATTACGAGGCGATATTCTCATTGGTGGTCATTCGGTACGATCGTTCTGTTCACGGTATTGTTTGTTGTCATTGCCATGCCGCCAACTTCGATTATCGGAGTCGGACGTGGCAAGAACGCTGTGTACTGGCGCAAGAATTGGTATTGGTTCTGGACGAGGTTCATTCCCTTTGGTGTCGTCGGCAGCATTTCGCTCAAAGTTCTTGTGCATCTGATATCAAACAACTTGATATCCAAATAGCGAGATTTGTGGCAGAGATCTCAAGTCGGTTGGCCACGAACATGCGGCGGTCGAACCGGGACACGGGCAGGTCTCGCTCGGCACACTGTCGGTGGCGCTGCATCGTCCCGAACTGGTCATCGAACACCACGCGCCTTGCGACCGCATCCGCATCAAACTCCGAACGGGCAAGATTCCGCTCAACCTCAGCGTGACCGACATCCGGCTCTACGGCCCCGATCACGTCACGCCCGATCCCGCCGCCGTGGACGCCGCGCAACGACGGCTGATCGCGTCCGACGAAATCCTGCTCGGCGTCGGCCTGACCCGCGCGTACTCGGACTGGCTCTCCAACCAGCCGCCGCTCCACTGGCTGCAGGTCAACAACCTGCACTTCATCGAAGAGCCAATCCGCCGGTTGCCAGAAGGCCCGCTGCCGCCGCTCGTGTGAGGCTGACATGACGTAGGTTTGTAGCCTGCTCCTCCCCAGTCCTTCTTCGCAGTCAGCGTGATTCCGTGAGTGCAGGGTCGGGTCTGCGATATTTTGAAATCAGCCGACGACCCGTGTTGACGTGGAAACGTTTCTGTCCGGGCAATTTCGACAAATCGCAGACCCGACCCCTGATCGAAACAGGCCATCCTACTTTTCCGCCTGTGACAAGCGGGGACCGAAGGCGAAGTACGGCTTGGTTTTGTCGAACGCTCGATCCCAGCAGGGCTGGGTCCAGACGATTGTCTCACCGTGCTTGGCGCGGAGCTCGTAGCAGGTTTGGCCCGCCAGACCATAGCGCCAGGCGGGTTGCGAATCGACCTCGCCCACTTCCACGATCAGGAGGGCTTCGCAGGCGGTGGCCAATACGAACGCGAACAAGGCGCCATCCTTCACAGGTTGCTCGTCGCCGCCGTAACGGTAAAGCGGCTGAGCGAGCAGGCGCAATTCGTGCGTCGCGAAGTCTTTCCCCTGAAATTGGGCTTTGAAGTCGTCCTCGATCGAAAATTCGCGGGCGATGGCCCGCATCTGCGTCAGCCTTCCCGCCGCCGTCTTCGCCGGGGGAGCGGCTCCCGGTACCGGCTGCAGTTCGAGACCCGGTTGGCGTGGCGTCCATCGCAATTTGTCGTGCTGCTTGCACTCAAAAGGCCCGGCCGACAGGGACTGCCATTGTTGGTTCCAAGTCTGCCCTTTGTTGCCCGAGAAGATGTCAACCGTCGCCACGGGTTGGCCCTCGTGCGTCCACAACCAGAGCGAACCATCGACCACGCCACTGATCGGATTCGACCAACGCAGCAAAGGCTTGGGTTCGAGGATGTATGGTTTTGTTGAGTCCGCTTCGCGTGACAGTTCGCAGGCCCGCGCGAGCGATTCCATCATGGCCAGCCGATCCACCGCGGCCTGCTGTTCTTCGGCAGACTTCTCGGATGCCGGGTCAGCTCCCTGGCTCACGCGCGGCGCGTCCACGCCCAGAGTTACGGCAACGATGAGTACGGCGGGCAGCATTCTGATTCGGCTCGTCACGATGAAAATCCTCATGAACGTGGTCGAGGTGCTAGCGAGGGACGTGGCACAGGCAGGTTACAAACCTGCCCCACGTCACTTCACCCCCTCAAGCTTGGCCGCCCGGATGGTGAGGTTGGTCAGGGTGGCGGTGACATCGGCGGCGAGGTCGTCGCTGCGGAGGTTGAGGATCAGTTGGCGAAGGTCTTCATTGCCGAGGTCGCTGAAGTTGATCAGGGTCCAGTTCTCCGAGTCGGCCGGGGCGGTGAGATAGTAGACGCGCGAACCCTTGCGCGCAAGACGCAGGCGTCCGGCGGAACGCTCTTCCGGTTGGGTGCCCGTCATCCACGTGAACTGGTTGTCGGCGCCGCGCGTTCCCAACTGACCGAGAATGGCCTCGCTGGTGCCCCGTCGTTCGTGATAGACGGCGGCCACGTGCGAGTGATCCTTGACGCCGACAGGATAGAGGTAGCTCGACAGCTCGACGCGCGGGACTTTCCAGTCGGTTCCCGCCGACTTCGACTGGTAGTCGCGATAGTCCGCAGTGATCTCGAAGTCTCCTTGAATGAGGCCGTTCCACTGGTGGGAGAGTTGTTCGTTCCCTTTCGTCACGTTGGCGGCGCGGGTCAGCTTCAGCCCCTTGTCGGTCGGTTCGGCCGTGTTGGGGGATGCGATCTTGTTTTGCTTCAGGAACGCGGGACGGTCGCCCCGGAAGTTCCAGGCGAGTCGCGTGGGGAGGGCCTTTGCGTCGAAGGCGGCTTCGGAGAGGGAGGCCAGGCCAGTGGCTTCCAGCGTAAATCCCGTAAAGATCACCGATGCCGAGGCGTCCTGGTCTTGGGCGTTGATGCCGATGACCACGTGCTTGACGTCGCCCGATCCCGCCGGATGGCGGCCGATCTGTTTCCAGTCGGTCGTCCCGGCGTCGGCCCGTTGGAAGGTCAGGGTCGAACCCTGCCGCACCATGCGCAGTCGCCCTGACGAACCGGTGATCGGCAGGTTGGAGCCCACCCAGGTGGTGTCTCCCTGCTTCGGCTTCGTGCCGACGAATCCATAGTTCACGTTGCTGCCGTCGTGGTTTCGCCGATGCATGAACGACACGATATGCGAGTGCTGCTGATCCAGGCGAGCTCCCAGCGCCAGCATCATTTCGATGCGCGGCACTGTCCCGTCGTCGCCCGTCGACTTGAGCTTCGACTCGAACTGGTCGTAGTCGAGCGTCACGACGAAGTCGCCCTTGATGGAGACGTTCCGCATTTCGTAGCCGAGCGTGGGGGGAACGGTCTTCAGTTCGCGGGTGAGTTTCACGCCCGCGTCGGTGTGTTCGATCCGTGATGTGGCGCTGACTCCCGAGGCGACGAGCTGTGGCGGCTGGTCGCCCCGGAAGTTCCATGTGACGGTCGAGGCCGCGTCGCCATTGGAAAACCGGGGTTCGTAATTGAGCCGCTTGGCACGGACGGAGAACTCCGTCAGCACGGTCGAGGCGGTGGCGGCGAGGTCTTCGGTGCGGAGGCCGATGAGCATGTCTTTGACATCCGCCGTGGAGGCCGATCGGTATTCGAGCAACTCCCAATCGTCCGATCCCGGTTTGGCGAACAGGAAGTAGGCTGTGCCGCCCCGGCGGACGATGCGGATGCGCCCGGCGGATGCCACCAGCGGCCGGTCGGACGCCTGCCATTCCTCCTCGGGCGGATTGCGACGGAAGCCCGAGATCGACGTCAGTTGCATCGAGTCGTCGTGCATGCGGCGATGTGTGAGGGCCAGCGTGTGCGTATGCGGCGGCGACGCGAAGCTGCCTCCGATCGCAAGAATGACCTCCATGCGCGGAACTTGGTGACCCTCGTTCTTGGTGGAAGACTCGAAGTCGCGGTAGCCGAGCGTCACTTCGAAGTCGCCGCCGATGGAAACCTGCGGCCACTGGAAGCCGGCCTGCTCGCTCGCGCGGTCGGCGCTCGGTTCGCGAACGATCCGCAGTCCGCCATCGACCGTCGTCCGCTTGGTGGTGGGAACCACACCGGACTCATTCAAGTGGCCGGGACGTTTGCCCTGGAAATTCCAGGTGAATGTTGCGGGGAGGTCTCCCGGTTTGAAGGTGGCCAGTTCCAGATCGTTGCCGGCCAGTTCCTGTTCCTTCACCGACGGCAGCGTCTTCGGCCAGTTGCCGCGATAGATCACGTTCTTCACGCGCACATCGGTGTCGCCCGCGTAATGGAACAGGCCGAACGCGCGGAGGTTGCTCGCTTCGAGAGGCCGTTCGTAAACCGGTTCGCCGTTCAGCGTGAGGGCCAGCGTGTCGCCGGTCAGTTTGAGTGCGAGCCTGTTCCAATCGTTCTCTTTCAGGGGCAGTTTGGCTGGTCCGCGACGATGTTCCTTCTCGACGAAGACGTTGTCCGGCGCGAGGCCGCCGCGCTCGAACTGCGCATCGGTCAGCCAGTGAACCTTCACGCCGTCGGGATCGAGCAGCAGGACCATCCGACCGAGAGCGGGGTGGACGTGAGTCTGCCCCGGCGCGTGGTAGAACTCGCAGGTGATCTCGCCATCTTCGAGCATCGGCCGGTGGTATTGGAGCAGGCTCTCCCGCGAGCGGCCTTCCCAGCCGGCGAGCTTCTGTCCGGTGATCTCCTCGCCGTTCTTCTTCCACATGGCGTTTTCGACCAGCATCGAATCGCTGTAGACATCGCCGAACCAGCCCTGCAGATCGTCTCGTTTGGAGAGCAGCAGTTCGTCGGGGATCTCGGGCTGACCGAGGATCCGGAGCGAGCGGACTTCGGCGGCGTACTGGCCGAAGCTGTGAATGCCCAGCCACGGGTCGCAATTGTCGCCCAGCGTCGTTTCATGGATGGCGCGGCCGTTGACGTTGTAGATCGCCTTCTCGGGAGTGACCTCCAGCGTGAGCCGGTACCAATCGCCGAGTGGCTCCATTTTCGTGGGAAACTTCGGTCCGACCCAATTGGTTGTGAGGTTGCCGATGTCGGCGGCTTCATGCGTGTATTGCGGAGCGGCCCAGACGGCACCGTACATCGCGCGGGCTTCGCGCCAGCCGTGCGTGGAGAGTTCCGTTTCGACGGTGAACTTGCCCCGCAGCGGCGACTGATAATAGATCACATCGTTGCCGTAACCGCCGAGGTGCTGAGCCGTGTTCCCCTCGAAACGCCAGCGCGGGATCAGGCCCGCGCCGCGCGTGGTGGCGCGCACGAGCGTCCCCTGCGTCCACTGGCCCTGCGGTGAGACTGCTGATGCCGACGGCAGGTCTGATTTCTTGTCGAGCATCATCTTCGCGTACTGCCGCCCGGCGCGAACCTTCACGTCCCACTCGTGGCCGATCCCCTTGCGGTTGATCGAGTCGACGAGGTTCTCGTACAGTGCGACCGAAGCCGGGCGGAGTTCGGGAATGCGAGCCGCCTCCCATGCGGCGATCAATTCCGGCCAGCGGTCATTCAGTGCGAGATCATCCGGCAAGCCGGGACTGCGCGCGGGAGTCATCTCCTTCAGCACGGCTGCGGCGGTATCGAGATCATTCGCTGCGATCGACATCAGCACGAGCATCGCGTACCGCGATCGCTTGAGTTGCGGCGTCGTCTCGGGAACTTGCTCGACGGCAGCGACCAACTCGGGGAGCTTGTCGAGTTCCTTCGCCACCGCGACGAGTTCGATCGCGGGCGCAATCAGCTCGCCGCCGGAACGCGTTCGTTTCGCGACGGCCTTGTCCGATGCCGCTGCTCTCTTGCCGCCGTTGGAACCGGGGGACTGACTTCCCCCGTTCAGACGCGAGCCGTCCGCAATCGCGATCGGTGTGACGGCCAATGGATCGGCCGGAGAAATCTCTCCATAGAAACGGAGCGTCGCATGATCGTCGTTGGGCAGCACCCAGTCCTTGAGCGCGGCGTAGCGTTCGGCCGGCGGCAGCGCGCGCGTTCGTACCAGTACGGGATCGATGTCGAGTGCCTGGTATTTCTCGTCGATGACGTTCGCCAGCGCGCGTCGTTGTTCGACTGTGCGTGGGCGGCTTGGTTCGAGCAGGTTGGCGAGCGTCGCCTGATCCAGCGATTGCGGCCAGTCGCCCGTCAGCACGACGTTGCGAACCTTCACCGCGTGGCGACTCTTGTCGTGGTAGAAGCCGAACTGGCGCGAGTTGTCCTGCTCCAGCGGCCGCTCGTAAACAACGGTGCCGTTCACTGTGATCGTGAGCGTCTCGACAGCAGCCTCATCCCCCTTCGACTTTCCGGAGACGAGTGCGACTTGAACCGCATTCCAATCGCCGGCCTTCAGCGGTAACCCGGCCGGACCGCGACGATGTTCCGGCTCCACGATCGCGTTGTCCGAGGGGAGGGCGAGGTTGTCGGAGGGCTCGCTGGACGGAGTCATCCAGTGGACGCGGACGCCTTCGGGGTCGAGTAGGAACGCCAGCCGATCGAGGGCCGGATGCGCGACGAGTCCGCCGTCTCCCGGTTCGTACCAGAAATCGTACTTCAGCGCTTCGCCACTGCGGAGCGGCCGGTTGTAGTAGAGGCGGCTCTGCATCGGTGCCGCCGACGTCAGCGATGCTCCGGTGAGGACTCGCCCGCGAATCTCACCATCGATCGCGGACCAGTCGAACACGGTCTCGGCGGCCGGCTGAGCGTTGTCGTAGTAGGCGTTCTCGTCCTGCTGCTCGTTCGTGGGCAGGAATCGCGGCTGCGTCTCCGCATAGAAATCGCAGGCCCAGCCGAGCAACGACGCGCCATTCGTCAGAGCCACTTCGCGCGGGATGACGGGCTTGCCAGTGATCTTGATGTTGCGGAAGACGGCGTCCCACTGGCGTTCGGTGGAGAGCATGAAGAACGGGCTGGTCCCCGGCATTTGCTTCATCGAGTAAATCGGGCTGCCGTTGATGCGGTAGCTCACCACGTTGCCATCGACTTCGATTTTAATGCGGTTGAAATTGTTGCCCCGCTCGAGCGGATCGGGCCGCGTGATGGTCTCGTTCCGCCGGCCCGCCGGGAAGATGCTGATGCTGTTGGTGCCGCCGTGCAGGCCCTGAAAGACGAGGCCCCCAAAGCCGATGTTCCCCTCGGCCCACAGTCCGACGATTCCCTCACACTCGACCGCGAACTTCCCGGTCAGCGGGTACGACAGGTAGAGCTGGTCGTAGCCCATGCCGCAGGTGTGCGAAATCATCCCGTCGTGGGCGACCCACCACTGCGGCAGCGATGTCTGCTGCTGCTCGGCCGCCGCCGCGTTCGAGCCGGCGACCCAGTGCTTCAATCCGCAGTCGATTCCCTGCGCATCGAGCTCCGCCGCGCGGTCCGGTCCCATCAGGGCCGACCGCGAAGCGTGCCGCATCGCGGGCATCATCTGCTGGTCGTAGACGCGCTGCGTGTATTCGATGAAGCGGGCGGTGAGCGTCCGACCCAACTCGCGCACGGCGGGATCGTTGTCGAGCAGGGCGGCTCGCGCGAGCACGGCATCGTGTGCGGCGGTGTCGCGCCGCTCGCGGCGGTTCTGAGTGTTTGCGGCCGCTTCTTTGACTCGCGTGGCGATCAGTTCGGTCAACAGCGGAGCGGCCTGCGTCCCTTCGCCCTTCGCGATCTGAACCATTGCCAGCGCGAGGGGCGCGTTCTCGATGCTGGCCTTCGCGTGCGGGGCGAGTTGCTGCTGGAGGTCATCCAGTTTGTTGGCCTCTTTCGCCGCCGTAATCAGCAGATCGAGTGTGCTGTTCAGTTGAGCCGCCTGCGGACCGCGCGGCGTTGAACCGCGTGCCGTGTCGAACGCACGGGGCGTACGGTCGGCCGTGACCAGGCCGGTGATGATCCTCACCGACAGACGGTCCTTCGTGGGGAGCGACCAGCCGCTGAGCAGTTCGTAGCGTTCGGCGGCACCGAGCGCCGCGAGGCCGTTCAGCAGCGCGGCACCCTCCTTGCCGGGACCGCCCACCTGGTAGTCGCGGCTCGTCGTGGCATCGGCAAACCGGCCGAACATTTCGAGCGACTCGACCTTCAGTCCCGCGCGGGCGAACTCCCCGGCGACCTTCAGCATCGCCAGCTTGCGTTGATAGGCGGGATAGTCGCCTCCGTAGTTGCTCCACATCGGACCTTGAATGGCGAGGTATGAGTCGAGCAGCCGCTTGCCTTCGGCCGTCTTGTTCTGCTGGAAATGATGGTGAGCCAGCCGAAACGTGAGCGACGTGACCGGCTCCTGCTGGCCGCCACCGCGTGACGTTTGGATTGACTTGTGGAGCCGGTCGACGGCCTGTGCGACCAGTTCGATGGCGATGGGGGGCGCGTCGGGGAGCGTGATCGCGGGGAGGGCGACGTGGCAGGCGAGTTCGCTCGTGTTTTGCAGCGAGTCGAGCTTGAGCCGCTCGGACAGCAGCGCGAGTTGTTCCTGCGTGGCGGCGGCGTCGCGCGTGGCCAACGCCAACTGACCGAGCAGCACGCGTGCGGCCAGTTCACCCAGAGGCTGCTTCAACCGCGACTCGCACAGCGTTTTGAAGTCGTCCGTTTTCTTCGCCTTCACGGCCGCCCGCACGAGCAGCGCGCCGACGCTTTGCGGCTGATAGCCGGGACTGCTGGCCAGCGGCTGCGAGTAGAGAAACGCTTCGAGCGGCCGGGACTCGGGGAAGACCGTGCCTCGCAGCAGGACATAGATCGCGTCATCGCTCACGCCCTTCTGCCGCAATGTCTGTTCGAGCAGCGCCAATTGCTGCTGTACCTTGATCGTGGCCTGCGAGTTCGCATTGACCTGCTGGGGCTGGCCGAACGGATTGTTCGGGTTCACCTCCTGCATCGCCTCCAGCGGCGGACCGCCATGCAGCGACTTGGTCAAGGCGCTGAGGGCCAGTTCGTTCAGCCCGTTCTCGGCCGCCAGCTTCGCAATCTGCGCGGCCTGCTCGAACTGACCGAGCGTGACTCCTCCCGAGCGAGAGGCTGTGGCGGGAGCTTGCCGGATAGACCCAAAAGGCTGAACCGCAGCTTGGCCCACCAGTGCCGGCGCAAGCATCTGCTCCCAACGCGAGAGCAGTCGCGGCTGGGTTGCTGTTTTAGGTGCCACTGGCGGCAGCTTTGGGCCGCCAGTGGCTTCGATGGAGTGGCAAGCGATTTCAGTGAAAACAATGTCGGTGTCGTGGTCAGCATCATCAGAAGAGCACTGGCGGCCCAAAGCTGCCGCCAGTGGCACCCGGCGCGGACGATTGATGGCACCAAACCCGGCCGCGGCATCGGCTGCTTCCGGCTTGGCGGGCTTCTTCACTTTCTCACCCGGCTTGGGCAGAACCATTTCGAGCATCTCGCCCCACAGGCGTTCGGCTGTCGGCTTGTCTCCCGCTTGCAGGGCGAGTTGGCCCCATTCGCGAAGGATCGCCAGCGCGTAGGCATTGTCGGATTGACGCTTCGCCGCTTCCAGCGCGCGCTTCGCCAGCGTTTCTCCCGCCGCGCGAAGCGGTTCGTGTTTCAGGCAGTCGCGTGCGATCAGCCAGAGCTGCGCCTGCTGCATCGCGGCGGATCGCTGTTTCGGGTTGAACGTCCCCTTGTCCGACGGGGCCTCCAACGGGACGCGGTTGGCGAGGGCGATCAGTTCCTCGACGCTTGCCTTCTTCGCGGACTCGTCCTTCCCGGACAGGACCATCTGCGTGGCGAGGATCGCCGCGCCGAAGTCGTCGGGCCGTTTGGTCCGGACCTCCGCGAGCGCCGTCTTCGCCTGGTCGAGCATCGCCGGTTGTGCGGCCATCCCCGCGATGAGGTTGCCGAGCGCGCTCGACATCTTCGTCTTGTCGAGCTCGCGCGAATCGAGCAGCAGGATCAGATCGACCGCATCGGGATCGACGTCCTCGACCTTCGGCGGCGGTTGCCGCGAACGCGGACCGTTCGCGGGCTTGGGTTTCGGCTTTGCTTTCGGCGCGGGAGTTAGCAGTTCGACGAGTTGCTCGGGCTTGAGTTGTGCCAGTGACGCCTTGAGGCCGTCCTGCAGCTGCTTCTTGTACTGGCTGCCTCCATACCGCTGGGATTGCTGAAGGTCGTCGGAGTTGGACAGGGTGCGTTGATAGATTTTGATCGCGTCGGCGGGATAGCCCAGATCCTTGAACTCCTTGCCGATGGAAACGGCATTGGCGACGCGGCGGTAGGCGGCGTACTCCGGGCCGTTGCCGTAATCGTCCTCGCGCGGGTTCGTCCCGTCGATCAGCACCTGCCGGGCCTCAGCCTTGCGCCCCTGTTTCTTGAGCATCAACATCAGTGGCTTGCCTGCCGTGTATTGGAACTCGTTCTGGTCCCGGTCGTTCTGCATGGCCAGTTCGAAATACTTGATCGCCAGATCGGCGCACGAATCGTGAGCCATCAATTCCTGACCGATCTCACGCACCGCGCGGCCGGCGTAATACACGTCGTTGCCCGACAGGTTGTCGAACGTCGGCAGCATCGTCGTGAACACGGCCTTCCCTTCCTCGATGCGGCCCTTGCGGAGGTCGATCATCGCGGCGAGGGCCTTGCCGCCGGTCCACGTCGGCATCTTCTTGATCGCCGCCGCGACGTCTTCACCCAGCGGGTCGAGCTTCTTTTGTGCGACGCTCATGTCGAGGATGCGGCTGTAGATCGTGGTGATCTTCCCGTCCTGGCTGTAGGAGTACGAAGTGCCGAATCCCTGGAAGCGGTTGCTCTGCACACCCAGCTCGGTCGGGATGACGCCTTCTCGGGCGTAGTCGTAGATTTCGGGCAGCTTCCAAAACTTCTCGTCGTGCATGTTGCCGAGCAACTGGCTGCGGGCTTCGGGCAGCTCCTTCCACGCCTTCTTGAACAGCGTCATCGCGCGGTCTTTGGTTTGTTCGCGGTTCATCATGTTGCTGATGGCGTTTGACACGATATGCGAGTTCTGGCGGAAGACCTTCAGGTTCATCGACTCGTACAAGCTGGCCAGGTCTTCGATCTTGTTGTGCTGTTCGTACTTTTGCTGCAACTCCCAGTAGTTGTTCATCGCCAGTCGCGGTTCCTTCTCGAAGACGATCTTGAGGTGTTCGTTCGCCTCCTTCGTCTTGCCCGCGTCGAGCAGCTTCATCGCCAGTTGGTAGCGGAACGCCGGGTTGTCGACCTTTGACTCGGACAGCTTCGCGTTCAGTTCCTCGACCTTCTTGTCGTTCCCCGCCGCGACGTGGTATTCGAGCAGCGTCTCCAGCAGCCGCTGGGACTTGGGCGAGTTCTTCAGTTGCGACTCGACCTTCGCGATCATCTCGGGCAGCTTGCCGGAGCGGTTCAGAACTTGAAGGGCCTGCGTGCGCGTCGGGTCGGTCCCGTCATTGTTGCGTTGGCGCTGCGTCTGCCCCGCGTTGCCGCTCGGCTTGGAACGGCGGAGCAGTTGATGGGCGATCTGCACTGCGACCTCGTTCTTGCCGGTCGAGGCGTACTGTTCCATCAGGCTGCTGAGGACGTCGGTCTTGTTGCCCGCCTGACGACCGGCCCGCGCGAGGACCGCCTCGGCCTGCTCGTGCATCCCGAGCTGGTGCATCTGCTTGGCGAGGGCCATCTGCAACGTGGAGTCGAGACGCAGACCGAACAGCCGGTCGGCGGCGGCTCGGGCGCGGTCGATGTCGCCGCTGTTGACCGCCAGCCGCAGGGCCATGACCTCGCGCTTCTGCAGCTCGGCCTGATCGCTGGGCGTGAGGGCGTCGATCAGGGTGAGGGCCTCGGAAAATTCGCGGCGCTTCTCGTGCAGACGGGCGAGCTCGAACTTGAATTCGGTGTTCTCGGGGACTTTCTGGATGGCGTCGCTCAGCGCGGCGAGGGCCTCGTCCTTCTCATCGTTCCACCAGTGGAGGTAGCCCAGCCCGAACTGCCAGAACTGGCGCTGAGCCGCCGAAGTCTGCGGGTCTTTCAACGCGGAGGCGAACGCCTCGGTGAGGGCCGGAGCCTGTTCGGTCTCGCGGTACAGCGCGAACATTTGACGCAGCATCTGGATCGTCGAGTGATCGTAGACATCGTTCGGCTGCGGGAAGTCAACCTGCTCACCGTTCTGCTGCCCGTTGATGCGCCAGACGGTGTAGTAGTTCTGGTTGCCATACGGGTTCACGGCGCGGGCCTTCTTCGCGGCCGCCGTCTGTGCGACGGGAGCCGCGTTGCGGGCCGTGACCAGGTTGAGATACCGCGTCCAGAGCGGGAAGACTCCATCCAGCGCGTCGTCCTTTTTGGCCTTCTGGTTGGTGCGGACCCGCTTCGACATCAACTGACCCAGAATCTGAGACTGATACTGCGGCGTCGAGATGTACTGCGCGTAGTTGAAGCCGACCGAGGTGGAGGCCGTCGGCTGCGTTCCCTGTTTGGCGGCGAGTTCCGTCAGACGGTCGAGCAGCTTGAGAGCCGTGTCGAAGTCGCCGCGCTGCACGGTGCCGTGCAGAACCGTCGCGATCTCGGTCGGCTCCTTCGCCTTGGCCAGCGCGTCGGCATACATCTTCTCGGCCTCTTCCTTGCGACCGGAGCGCTTCAGTTCCGCCGCGATCAGTTCGAGCGACGTGCCGACGCCCCAATTGTGCTGGCCCAAGTCCGTGAGAGATTCGGCTTCCCTGGCGATCTTGATCACGTGTTCCAACTCGTCCTTGCCGAGCGGAGCGAGTTTGACGCGGTTCCCGTTGAAATCGGTCTCCTCTTCCATCGCCTCTGCCGCAGCCGCATCGTTCGAATCAGCCTCGGCGACGGCCGCGTCTCCTTCCGCAGGACCGCGCTGTGCCAGGGAATAGAGATACGTTTGCTTGATCTCACGATCGGCGTCCGGTCGCAGCGAGAGTTGCTTGAGGATGCGGTACTGCTCCTTGCCGTCTTGCTTGAGCGACGCGAGGTAGTACCAGTCGATCAGGTCGCGCCGGTCGGTGGCCTGCGCGGCGGAGTCCTTGCGCGCCTTGAAAAACTCGTCCAGCTTGCCGCCGTTCTGCGCGAAGGCCATCTGCCACGCGAACGCCGCCAGCCGAGCCTGTCCGAAATCGATCGGCGCCCAGAACGGTTGCTGCTGCTGTCCGCTGTAGTACTCCTGACCGTCCAGATTCACGGCTCGGCGAATTGTGTAGACGTGTTGGATGCGGTACTGCAACGAGTGCTGCTGCTGTTGCAGGGCGAACTGGCCCATCGCCAGTTGCCCGCGCGGCGACTTGGCCGCCTTCTTGGCCGCGCTCTTCGCCGCCAGGCTCGGTTCTTCGTCCTTCTCTTTCAGCGCGAGAATCGCCTCGAACCGTTTGGCGGCTTCCTCCGGCTTGGCCTTCGCCAGCGCGACGCCCTCACGGTAGAGCAGTTCCCAGTTCTTCGGCTGATCGCGCGTGAGTTTCGCGACGATCGTCAGGGCCTGTTCAAACTGCTTCGTGTTCAGCAGCGAGTCGATCGACTTCATGACCTGTTCGGGGTCTTTCTCGTCCCCCGTCAGTTGCGACATCAGCGCGGTGGCCTCTGCGGTCTCGCCCGCCTTCATCAGCAGTTGGGCCAGCCGCAACGTTCCCTCTTTCCCCGGAGACGCCTTGTTGAGTAGCTGCTGGTAGCGAACGGCCACATCCAGATCGCCGTCCGTTTCGCAGAGCTTCACCAGTTGAGTCAGCAACTGCGTGTCGCGGCTGTCCTCGGTGAGCAGCTTCTCCAACTCCTGCCGCGCGTTGCCGTCGTCGCCCGCCGACTGATAGGCCTGCGCGAGGCAGATCGTCATCTCGCGCTGCTGGTTCGGCTCGCGACGCTGGCGTTCGAGCCGTTCGAGCAACCGGTCGAACTGGTTCGTTTGCAGGTACAACTCCGCCAGCTTGGGCACCACACCCAGACGGTCTTCAAGATTGCTGGCTTTCTCAAACGCCCGCCAATAGAGTTCGATCGCCTCGCTGGTGCGGAATTGCTCGCCGAGCGCACCGGCCAACAACAACAGGCCCTTCGGCTCGGTCGGGTTCACGCGGACGGAACGCCTGAGCGCCTGCAGTCCCTCTTCCGCCTCGCCCAATTGGAAGCAGAGCTGCGAGAAGAATTCATACAACTCGGGATTGCCGGGGGCGGCGGCGAGCAGATCGCGGCCCGCCTGAATCGCCTTGTCGCGGCGACCGAGTTGCATTTCCAGTTGAGCCACCTTCTTGAGGTACTCGGTCCGGTAACGGCGATCGACGGCCGCCAGTTTCGTGTTTGTCTCGACTGCCGCGAGCAGGTTGTTCTGCGCTTCAAGGATCCGCGCCGACGACATCAGGATCGGAATCGACTGCGGCGCGAGATCGCTCGCTTTCGTGACCGCCAGCCCGGCCTCCTTCAACTCGCGCTGGGCCTCATAAGCGCGAGCCAACCAGAACCACTTGTTTGCCAACTCCGACTTGGCCTTTTCCCCCAGTCCCGCAGTCCCCTTGTCTCCTTGTCCCGCCAGCTCCTTCGCCAGTTCGGCGACGCGATCCTTCAACTTGTTGATCGCCTGCAATTCCTTCAGTTCGCGGCCGAGCCAGGCCTCGCGCTCCTCATCGTTCGCGGCGAGTTTCTTGACGACGTCGAGTTGCTTCAGCGCGTCCTCGTGCTTCTCCGCCTGAGACAGCAGGTCGACCTGTTTGATTTGGAGGTTGATCTCCTTCGGGTCCAGCTTGCAGGCTTCGGCGTTGGTCTCGACCGCTTCGGTGAGGTATCCGAACCCGGAGAGGACTTCGGCGAGACGAGCCACGTTGGCGGCGGTCTTTGCTTTCCCGTCGGCCATCTGCCGCCAGGTGGCCATCGCCTCGTCCTTGCGCTTCAGCGAATGGAAGTACTCGCCGAGATATTCTTTGTACTGAGCCGCCTCCGGGGCGAGGGCCATCGCCTTTTGATAAAGCTCCAGCGCCTCGTCGGTCATCTCGACCGACCGGAACAATTCGGCGACCTGCGACGCGACGAGTGGATCCTTCGGTTTGGCTGCCGTCAGCCGTCGCCACACGGCGGCAGCGTCCTTCTTGCGAGTCGCCTCATCGCGCGCCGTGTCCTTCAAAATCGCACGACCCCAGTCGCGCAGCGTGTCCGGATTGTTCGGCTCGTGCTTGTCGAGTTGCTCGTACTGCGCGATCGCCTCGACGAATTTCTGCTCGTACAGCAACTGGCCGATGAGCGAATGACGAAGCTCTTTCTTCGTCGGCGCGGACTTGAGCGCCCTCTCCAGCCACTGTTGAGCCTCCGGCCCGCGACCCAATCCCGCGAGCAATCGCGACAGTCGCGAGATCGCCTCCAAGTCCTCGGGGTTCTTCTTCGTCCACGCCTCGTAGTACGCGATCAAACCCGCCTGATCGTCGGTTCGCAGATAGACGTTCTCGATCCGACGGCGGACTTCGCGGAACAGCCAGTTGTCGGGATTGAGCTGGCTCAGCAGCTTCTCGAACTCCCTGATCGCATCGGCGGATTGGCCGAGTCGCACCTTGATCTCGGCCGACTCCATCTGGAAGAGCGATTGCCGGTACTTGTCCTTCGTCGTCTTGGCGAGGTTCTCGAAGCGAGGCAGCGCGGCGGCGAGTTCGCCCTCTTCGAGCAGTGTCGTCGCGATCTGTTCCTGCACGCGGGCATCGTTCGGAAACTGTTTTTCGAGTCGGTTCCAAACTTCGAGGGCCTTGTCCGACTTCTGGGCCCGCTGGTAGACGCGGCCCAATGCCTGAAAGACATCGAGCTGGTCGGCCTGAGCCGGCTTCCTCTGCGTCGCCCGCTCCAGAGCTTCCGCCGCCTTGTCGGGTTGCCCGATCAGGACCTGCGACAGACCAAGGTAGTACGACGCGAGATAGCTTGTCGGATCGAGTTGCTCCGCCTTGGAAAAGGCATCCACCGAAGAGGCGTCCTGTCCGCGCAGCGACTCCGTCAACCCGACGATCATCCAGGCGGTGGCCGCGTCCGCACCCTTCGCGTTGTTGGCCTTCTCGCGATACGTCTTGATGAGTCCGTCGAGCGAACCGCGTTCGACGTGGAAGCCGTACACCTTGTCGAGTGCCGTTCCTCGCCGCGGGTTCTTCTCCAGAACCGTCACGAAGCGATCGACGATCGCCTTCTCCTTGGCCTCCTCGGGATCGGCCTCCTGAGAAAGGAGCGGGAACGAAACGGCCAGACTCAACGTCACACAGGCCACAGCCAAACCACGCCACCAGAGGGAAGAAAGCGAACTCATGCGAGAAGCCTCCGAAAGGATTGCCCTTCGTTTCCTTCGCGGTCTTCTGTTCCAGGTGACTCTGGAAGGAACAGAAGGAAACGAAGCGAACGAAGAAATTGAAATGCGTCTGCCGTCGATAGGCATTCTGTCTGGACTAGCTTGCGTTGGGAAGTATCCACCGACAGAATCTTGCCGCCGACCCGGAGCACATGTTGCCAGCGTGTGCGTTTTCTGCCCTTCACGATGTCTTCAGTCAGTCTCACGTCGAATGAGGATGCACAGGCTGGCAGTCCGTGCCACGACGAGAACCACCAACAGGAGCCACCCCGCATGTCGACGACCGCAGAGACGCAGCAGCAGTGCGATCAGTTCCGGGAAGATTTCAAACGGCTTCGGGACGAGATCGGCAAGGTGATCGTCGGCCAGAGCGACATCGTGCAGGGGACGCTGACCTGTTTGATCGGCGGCGGACATGTGTTGCTCGAAGGAGTGCCGGGGTTGGGCAAAACGATGCTCGTCCGGACGCTCGCAGACGCGCTGCACCTGAAATTCAGCCGGGTCCAGTTCACGCCCGATCTCATGCCGGCGGACTTGCTTGGAACGAACGTGGTTCTCGAAACGCCGGACAGGCAAAAGAAGTTTGAGTTCCAGCAGGGACCGATCTTCACCAACATCCTGCTGGCGGACGAAATCAACCGCGCGACGCCGAAGACTCAGTCGGCGCTGCTCGAAGCGATGCAGGAGCACACCGTCACCATCGCCGGTCACACGTACAAGCTGCCCGAGCCGTTCTTCGTTCTCGCCACGCAGAACCCGCTCGAAATGGAGGGAACGTACCCGCTCCCTGAAGCGCAGCTCGACCGCTTCTTCAGCAAGCTGCTCGTGAAGTTCCCGTCGCTGAATGAGTTGGAAATGATTCTGGATCGGACCACGGAGGCAAAGTCTCCGAAGGCCGAGCCAGTTCTCGCGGGCGAGCGAGTCCTCGCGATGCACCGCCTCACACGACAGATCCCGATTGCCGAGGACGTGCGCCGCTACGGCATCACGCTGATCCTGGCCACTCACCCCGACAACGCCGCCGCGCCCGAGATCACCAAGCGCTTCGTCCGCTACGGCAGCAGCCCGCGCGGCGCGCAGGCGCTGATTCTTGCCGCAAAAATCCTCGCGATCCTCGACGGTCGCTACCACGTGGCCCGAGACGACCTGAAGGCCGTCGCCCTCGGAGTCCTCCGCCACCGCATCCTCCTCAACTTCGAAGGCCAGGCCGAGGGAGTACAGACCGACGCCGTGGTCGAAGGTATTTTGAAGGCCGTGCCGGGCTGAGGTTGTTCCCGCCGGTCCCGCTTCGCGATGATTGAGGCGACGGTGGTTGTTCTAATTCAGAAGGATTTCGCCATGACGACAGCAGTGCTTTCGGCGACGGCAACTCTCCACGAGTCACCTGATCTCGCGTCGGACGAGGATATCGGTTGGACCGCGCTCGACCTTGCCGAGCGATTCGGTCCGATGCCCCTCCACCGCATCTGCTTCGATCCGCCGCCGGGAACTGCGACTGAAGCAGACGTGATTGCTTGGGAGGCTCGATCCGACCGGCTGTTCGAGTTGATCGACGGAGTTCTGGTGGAGAAGACGATGAGCCGCTACGAGTCCTATCTGGCCATTCAAATCGCCGTGGTGTTGGCGGGCTATGTGAGTTCTCTCAAGCTCGGCGTCGTCTTGGGAGCCGACGGGATGTTGAAGATCATGCCAGACCAGATTCGCATCCCGGATGTTTGCTTCATCGCGAAGGCGAAACTGCCGGGCAAGTTCTCTCCGCAGATTCCCATTTCCAGTCTCATCCCGGACCTGGCCGTGGAAGTGCTGAGCAAAAACAACACACGCCAAGAGATGGACGAGAAGCTCGACGAGTACTTCGAGGTTGGCGTGCGCGAAGTCTGGTACGTCGATCCGCAACTCAAGCGAGTCCGCGTCTATGAGACCCGCACCAATCTGCGGGAACTGACGGAAGCCGACACGTTGGAATCGCGAATCGCGCTGCCGGGATTCTCGCTGTCGTTGAAAGAGTTGTTCGCCGATCCGGTCGGCGGATGATGTTGTCGCGTGACAGCCGATCTGACGTGACAGACTCTTGAATCGGAAGTCCCTCATGCTCTTCGATGGCGGTTTTTTGAAGAAGCTGGAATATCTGTCGCTGATCTCGCGGCGGGTCTTTCGCGGGTCGCTGCTGGCTCAGCGGCGGACGAAGCAGATGGGGGGCGGGATCGAGTTCGCCGACCATCGCGAGTACACGCCCGGTGACGATTTCCGGCATCTCGACTGGAACATTTACGCACGGCATGGTGATCTACTGCTGAAGCGGTTCCAGGAGGAGGAGGACTTGCACGTCTACTTCCTGCTCGACTGTTCGCGCAGCATGACGTTTGGCCATCCGCCCAAGTTTGATCTCGCGCGGCAGGTGACGGCGGCGCTGGCGTACATCGCACTGGCGGACCTCGACCGCGTGTCGGTCGTCGCGTACTCGCAGGAGATTCTCGGCGACTTCCCGCTGACGCGTGGCAAGGACCGGATTCTGTCGCTGCTTCGCTTTCTCGAAAACCTCGAACCGCAGGGGACCGACACGAACCTCGGTCGCATCGTCAACAGCTTCGTCTTGCGACCGCAGCGCCGCGGCTTGGCCGTCGTGGTGAGCGACCTGTTCGACCCGAGCGGCTACGAGCGAGGCCTCGATCTGCTGCGGCATCGGACTTACGAGCCGCACCTCATCCAAATCCACGACCCCGCCGAAGCGCGACCGAATCTGCTCGGCGAGATCGAACTGGTGGACATCGAGACCGACTCGTTGAGAAAGGTCACGATCACCGAACGGGCCCTGCGCGAATACCGCCGCGTCTTCAGCGAATTTCAAACGGGAGTTGCCGCCTACGGCAAGAAGTACGGGCTGGGATGTACTCAGACGACGAACGACGTGAACTTTGAAGACCTCGTCCTGCGGATGATGCGGACGGCAGGGGCGGTAAGTTGACTGAGTGGCTCTCGGAAGAGTTTGAACAGAAGGGAACAAAGGAAACGAAGGGCCTCCACATTGAAGAATCCTGAAGTCTGTGAGGTTTTGCCTTCACTTCGTTTCCTTTGTTTCCTTCTGTTCAGACTCTTTCAACCGCCTTTGAAACCTGTGACGGACGAGACTTTAAATGACATTTGATTCGCCATCGTCGCTCTTCTGGCTCGCTCTCGCGGTGCCGATTGTGGTCTTCTACATCTTGAAGATCAGGTTGCGTCGTCAGCCGGTCTCGACCGTCATGTTTTGGAAACAGGTGTTGGAC
>JBBPIS010000120.1:0-25244 GCA_038040225.1 Planctomycetota bacterium | reverse complement strand
CGGCACCTGTGCGGCCTCTCTCGGAGCGGAGGATGACCTGCGACATCTCACGCAATGCATCCGCGAGCGGCTCCCCGATGTCGAGATCATGGTGCGTGGTGACAGCGGCTTCGGTGTGCCGCTGATGGACGACGTCTGCGAGGAACTGCGGCTCACGCACACCTTTGGCCTGTCGATGAATCCTCGTTGGAAAGCCGCCAGCGCCGATCCGCCGGCACAGGCGGTGAACAGTTCGCGGAGACCTGCCCAAAGCAGCGACTGTTTCTTCCCCTGATGGATCGGGCCGATTCTGGGGACCAACCGCGGTAAGTCGTCATCAAGTGCGAGGCTCATGTGCAGGGGACGAATCGACGCGCGGTCTCCACCAACCGGCCGGGCTGGCACGTCCATCCAACAGCGGTCTACGACGAGTACACCCAACGCGGCGAGAGCGAGAACCGCAACCAGGAACTCAAACGCGAACTGGCGGCCGATCGCTGGAGCGACCATCGGTTCCTGGCGAACTTCTTCCGACTGTCTCTGCACGCCGCCGCTTTGAATCTGCTCGTGCGCGGGTGACGAGCAACCGCGCGCCCGATCACGGTCAACACGACGGACCTGAATCGGCACGTCTCCCCGAAGCACTCGCTGGATGGGATCGCCGCACTTGGTTCAACCGCCGGCGGCAATCCGACCCCCTGGGAGAAGGCTTCGCCCGCATGTGATGCCAACGATGGATCAAAGCCGCCGCCGAAATCGTGATCAGCGCTCGCCGTGCCCTGGTCCACCTAAGCCCGAGTTGGTCCTTCGCCGACGAATACCGCCGCCTCTCCCAAGCCGCCCTGGCATACCCGCACAGACCGTCATCATCATCACTCACCGCGCGGCCAATACCTCGACATCACCGTTCAAGAACCTTTGGGGAGGGGCAACCTGCGCGCAGACTCAAACTGCCGCGACTCTCCACAAATCCTCATCCGCCGCGCACCCAAAAAAAGAGCCACTGACCGATCCATGAATAATGTGGGCTTTTCACTCAGGGCTAAGCCTTCCTCCAAAATGCCCTTGTGGACGCACAGACAGGTGGATGACGGTAAGTGCCATGCTCAGACTAATTCAATCGTTAGATCTAGAAAAAGATCTACCTTGGTTGGAGCTATTCTGACCCGTTGCACTAGATCTTAATACGCCGAGGATCTAGATCGCTTTTGAGCCTATACGGAGGATTGTCAGAGGTGGGTTCTTTCTTGAGAATCTCGTGCTGTGAAGAGCGGCACTTAGGGATCCACGACCGTGTCACAAATCAGCATTCTTGTGGCGACGACCTCGCCCGACATCAAAGCGGAAGTCATCGCAACGTCGGTGGCGAAGCGCCCTGACATGCAACTCGTTGAGGAGCGAGTTTTACCGGCGTCGGACATTGAAGAAATCCTCAATTCGCTTCCGGGTTCAAGGCGTTGTGCGCTGGTGCTAGTGGGCCGTCCCGTCAAGACAAGTGAGTTGGCGCAGCAATTCCTGGCGCAGCGCGCTGACCTCGTCGTCCTCCAGGTGGACATCGTCGGCGACAATGTTCATATCGGACTGCGAGACCCCCGGCTCGAGGCATTGTTAGACACGCTGCACGACCTCGCCGAGCGCATCGGTACCCGGAGTATCAAGCGAACCGCGCGCGTCCAACTTGAAACGGACAGGCCGACGATTGCGAGCGGCGCGGGAGAGACGAACGCTTCCGTACAACGCCCGCTGCTTCAGGCCGCCATTGATTGGATCCACGCCGTGCTGCGTGACGCGGTGGACCGGGTCTCTGAAGAAAACGGTGATGCCCATGGGTTCTCACTGACCCGCAGAACGCTCTTGCAGTTGCTCGATGACGAGCCCGAACATCTTCGTTCCAACCACGCAACGGAAACTGCGTTGGACCGGGCGCTGGCCGTGGCCGAGACGAAAGCAGAGCCCTTAGCCGCGGCGGCTCGCACGTTTGGGCTTCAGTCCCTGGAATTCAGGCTTATGGTGCTGACATTGGCTCCCGAGCTCGATGTCCGTTATCAGCGCTGCATCGGATTCCTGCAGGACGATTTGAGTCGCCGGTCCGGCACGATCGGTCTTTACTGCAGTCTTCTCGGTACTGCACCACACGTTCGCGAAGAGTTGTCACATAGCGGCGCCTTGTGGCGATGGCTCGCGTTTGAAAGTCGCGCTGTATTTGCCGATGAACCGCTCAGGCTCGATCCGTTTCTTACGCAGTGGCTGCTCGGGGATGGCACCGCATTAGCATACGATTCGCGAGTCCGCCGAGCGCTGCGACTTCTCCCGTGGCGGGGAGCCGGTGTCTTGGACCGGTGCGAAGAACGTGCAACCGCCGACGGACTCTTGGAAAAACTGTGCAACTCAAGCGAGTCGCGGTGGGTCGTTCTCAGTGGCGATGATCCGGCCAGTTGGCGAGCTCTCCTGGAACTTGGCGCGCGGGACGGAAGGCCTGCCCCGATTCGCGTCGAGCCGACGCATCTGGCGGGCGTCGACACGATCGATGTCGAGGATTGCGCCAGGCGGATCGGGCGGATGGCGCTGCTCACGGGAGATCCGTTGGTGATCGATGTTACGAATAGCGATGGTACGGACGGAGCAGGCGAGTGCGTTGATCATTTTCTGGCGGCTTTGGACCGCACCGGCTGCCGCGCTGCCGTGATCTGCCGCGATCATGCCAGGATCGTCCGCCAATTGGGTTCCGCCGGCTACGACATCGTGAATACACGGCCGCTTTCGACTGCTGGGCGTGTCGCGGCAGTACGTGCAGCCGCGAGCGGAGCAAACGCCTATCTGACGGAAGAGGCTGCGGAAGGCATCTCGAACCGCTACCCGTTGTCTGTCGATGGGCTGGAACATGCGATGCGCATCGCCGCGTGCTGCCCGACAGAAAGCTATCACGACGACTCCCCGGTCCGGCGCTTCACGGCAGCATGTCGGCAACTGGCGAATGAAGGCCTCTCGAATCTCGCAGAACGGATCGAACCGGTATTTCGCGTGGAGGATGTCGTTCTGCCACCCGATCGGAAGGGCCAGTTGGCAGAAATCGTCGACCACGTTCGTCTCGCTCCCAAAGTCTTCGATGGATGGAAATTCGGTGAGCAGCTTCCGTACGGAAGGGGCGTATCCGCACTGTTCTTCGGCCCAAGTGGAACGGGAAAGACGATGGCTGCGATGGGCATTGCCCGCACGCTCGGAGTCCAACTGCTACGGATCGACCTCTCGCGAATAGTGAGCAAGTACATCGGCGACACCGAGAAGAATATCGATCGTGTGTTCAACGACGCGCAGAGGTCGGGGTCCGCCATTCTGATCGACGAAGCCGACGCGCTACTCGGCAAGCGCAGCGAGGTGAAGGACGCACACGACCGCTACGCGAACATCGAGGTCGCGTATGTACTGCAGCGGATGGAAGCTTATGAGGGGCTCGCCATTCTCACCAGCAACATGAGGCAGAATCTCGACGCCGCATTTCTGCGGCGCCTTCGGTTCATTGTGGATTTTCCACGCCCGGACGCCGCTGCACGCGAGCAGATTTGGCGCTTTTGCCTGCCAGAAGAATCACACGATCTCAATGACGCGGCCTTCCGCCAACTGGCACGCAAGATCGATTTGACGGGTGGTCACATCCGACAGATCACGTTGCGGGCCGCGTTCACCGCCGCCGCCGCCGATGTGCGGATCAGCCTGGTACATATCGCGACCGCGGCCCGTGCGGAGTTCGCCAAACTCGGCATGCCACCTGTGGAAATCGACCTGAATGTCGGCAGGAGGGCTGCATGAAGGCCGATGCCATCCGACGTGTCACCGAGTCTCTACGAGACCGCCTGCAGACAACACTGAGCGGCGCAAGCGTGCCCGGTACGGTCTTCGTCGGACCACTGGACGATGCGGATTCCAGCGGTGCGCCGCTCATTCTCTTTCTTTACCGCATCGCGCCAAACCCCAGTCTGCGCAATCGCGAACGCCGTATTCCGTCGGTCAATGTGCCGCAGGTGGACGTGTTTCGGAACTCGCTTCCACTCGACCTCTATTACCTGGTGACCGTGGGAACCACGCCGGGCTCAAGCGGCGAAGAAGCACTTCTCAGTGCACTCGGACTGGCAATCCAGGCGTTGCAAGGCAATCCAGATCTGACCGGCCCGGGAATCGATCACGAAACAGTTCGTGTGACGCTCGAACCGCTGACGACGGACGAGGCGAGCCGCATCTGGGCCCTGTTCCCGACGGCCAATTATCGCACGTCTGTCGCCTACCTCGCATCGCCCGTATGGATCGATCCAGAGCAGCCTGAACCAACCGCCGCACCAGTCGTTGACGATCGGTTACGCGCGGGTAGCAAGCCGAGGGAGGTCAGCACATGAGCTCGCCCTCTGGACTGCAAATCACAATGGAATTGGCGTACCAGCGTCGCGTGTTGTTTGCCATCGAGTTGGTGGATGCGGTGACGCTGGAACGCGTCAGCCAAGGCATCAAAGTCGTGGCCAAGGGGCTGCGAGGCACACCCGTGGTGAACTCGGGCGGGTTGTTCGTGTGGCTCGAGGAAGACTTCGGGCAACTGCAGCAAATCGAGATCGATCCGGGCGCGCGGCCCTACGAGCGCGTTGAGCTTGCGGCTTCGCAAGTGCAAAGACCCCTCACGACAATTGAGTTGCCGCCACGTGCCGATTATCCGTTCACCGCCGGTGTGACCGGACTGCGCGGGACGCTCATTGAAT
The DNA here is from genome assembly GCA_038040225.1 of Planctomycetota bacterium. Taxonomy (GTDB): domain Bacteria; phylum Planctomycetota; class Planctomycetia; order Planctomycetales; family Planctomycetaceae; genus Schlesneria. The sequence continues at coordinate 20,523 of JBBPIS010000120.1, read as the reverse complement.
CGCAAGTTGTCCCACCACAACGCCCGGAGCCGGTGCGAGGCGCCGAAGTCAGCTTGCTGTGGCGCGATGCAGACGGAGATTGGCATGACGCTGTCACTGCTTCTCACACGGACATGGGCAGTGGTGACTTTGTGTCGATCCTGCGTCTTGCGCCAGACGAAGCGCCACAAATCGATGAGAATGGCGCCTTCACTGTGCGCTTGCGGGCAAGTCGTGAAGGACTAAGTCCTCGCACTACTACTGATCCTGATCTGCAACTTCGACAAGGTCGTATCACTGACCCTTCTACCCTGAATCCGCTGACGTTCGCTTGGGACGAATTGCAGCCCTGAGTCCGCTTTTAGGAGAAAACGCTATGGCTGACCAATCGCGAAAGTTCTGCCCTCCCGTGACCGCCAATCCCGCTGATCAGCCTAAATGGCCGGAAGACGGAAAGCCGTGTTGCGTGCTTCAAGAGACCAAAGCGCCGGAACCTGCCCCCCCCAACGAATGTTCCGTTCCAGAAGATCGCTGCTGCAAGTGCCCGACGCTGCCGCCGGAATCGACTCCGAAATGCCTGGAAGGCTTGATCGCTGAACAGGCAGATAAAATTCGCACCGCAGACAAGGCGCAAGCATTCAAGAAGATTCTCGAGGCGATGCTCAAGGCGGCCAATGACGCCGGCTCGAAATACACGCATGACAAGCATGTAGAGCTCGTTGAAGAATGGCTGAGACAAGATGCACTTATTGTCGAGGTTATCCGGAAACTCGTGTGTGCGGTGTCCTGCTGGAAGTGCATTGTCGAGTGCCACGTCTGCCCGCTGCTCAACGAGCTCCATTACGCCGAGAAAAGACTCTATGACGACGACCAACTGTACACAGAAGTGCATGACCTGTACGACAAGCAGTACTGGCTGACTCGATACACAGCCGTGAAGCGGCGCGTCGTTGACCGCATCTCAAGTGTCATGAAGGCCTGGGAAAATCCGGCAGACACAATCGGGAAGACACTGATCGCAAATAAAAGTCTGATCGAGTCCGTCGGCAAAGTCATCGGGACTGAGCCAGGCAAGGCCATCTACGATGTGTTCCTGCGCCTCGTGCCGATGCATCTGGCAATCGCGCCACCTGCTACCACCACGACGAGGACCAACATCGACAAGATGTACACGGAATTCTGCAAGTGCAGCGAAGACGGCGTAGACAAGCCCGACGATTGCTGCGGACCCAACGTCGGCGAGCTGAGCCTGCGCCAGCGCCTGATTGGACCGCAGCCTTACCTGATCGATCCGAACAACTACATCAAGCTCATCTGCTGCCTTGTCGAGGAGCGTTGGAAGCCAGCGAAGTACCATTTAAATGATGCGGAGATCCAGCTGGCGAGAATCGGGGATGAGATCGCCAGTTACGAGGCGCAACTCAAGGACGGGTGGGTTAAGAACTTCGAAACGAACGCAAAGGGCGCAATTCCGAGCGTCATCAATTGCTGTGACTACGAGAACGTCAATGAGACAACACAGCAAACTTCGCATGCTAAATATTAACCAGGAGAATCACCATGCCTGAATATCTGCATCCCGGTGTCTACATCGAAGAAATTGAGCGTGGTCCGCGGCCCATTGAGGGGGTGCCGACGAGCACGGCGGCCATACTTGGTGAGGCAGAGCGTGGTCCGATCACGCCGCGCCTGGTGACAAGCTACAAGGACTACCAGCGCTGGTTTGGCAACGTGTTCAGCGACATCAAGTTCTTGCCGTACGCGGTCAACGGCTTCTTCGAGAACGGCGGTAAGCGCGCGTATATTTGTCGTCTCGTCGGCAATGGCTCCGTCACGGCGACGGCGGCGTTCGGCGACTTTTTCGTGCAAGCCGCGGGCTCCGGCATTTGGGGAACGCGAGTCAAAGCCAGGATCCTGGACGGCACGACTAAGGGGCCCGACGGCACCAGCGTCGGTTTCCGCCTTCAACTGGCGTACTGGAGTCAGGGGCCGGTTCCGGATTTTGATCCTTTTACCGACAGAATTAGCACACCCCGGCCTACCCTGATCGAGGACTTCGATGATCTGGTGACCGATGAATCGTCGCCCGACTTTTACGGCAAGCGTGTGCCTTTCATCGACCTCGAAAAAGGCCAAACAAACCAGGGGCCTGATAGCTCAGCGCTGGGCGCGCTCGTTCGAAATGTAGGGGTTCTCCCCGGCAGTCGTCCAGCGAATGGCGACGCACAAGTACTGGTTGACGGCGCAGACGACGCAACTGTACTGGGCGTTGACGACTACAAGGGGCTAATTGACGGCGGGCGGTCAACGGAACAAGGCCTCGCCGCACTCGAACTCGATCCCTATCGCGATGTTGCACTCGTTTATGCTCCGTTCGTATCCACTGACATTGCTCAGGCGATTGTGACTCATTGCGAGAACATGCGATTTCGATTCGCGGTGATAGACAGTGAGAAAGGGCAAAACAGTGCGACGGCCCTGGACCCGCGCAGCAAAATCACGGACAGCAGCTATGCGGCATTTTACTACCCATGGATCGTGACACCAGATCCACGGACGGGGGCACGGAAGTTGATCCCTCCCGGCGGCCATGTCCTTGGTGTATACGCGCGCAGCGACACTGAACGCGGCGTCTTTAAGGCGCCGGCCAACGAAATCGCCCGAGGCGCGGTCGCACTCGAGTACGACATCAATGACAGCATTCAGGACGTCCTCAATCCGAAAGGTGTCAATGTCATCCGCAGTTTCCCCGGTCGCGGCATTCGCGTTTGGGGCGCGCGGACGATCACTTCAAACGCGCTGTGGAAGTACGTCAGCGTTCGACGCCTGTTCATCTTCCTGGAACGTTCCATCTACGAAGGTACTCAATGGGTCGTGTTTGAGCCCAACGACGATCGTCTCTGGGCTCGCGTGATCGACACGATCCGTCTGTTCCTTCGCAGCCAGTGGCGACTCGGCGCGCTGTTCGGCCGCACCGAACAGGAAGCCTTCTTCATCACCTGCGATCGCACCACGATGTCTCAGGACGACATCCTGAACGGACGGCTCATTTGCGAGATCGGAATCGCACCGGTCCGGCCGGCGGAGTTCGTCATCTTCCGCATCTTCCAGAACACTGCTGAGGCCCAGCGTTAGGAGCTACCGACATGGCACGCAACGATCCTTTACGGAATTTCCGCTACCGGCTTGAGATCGACAGCATTACTCAGGCCGGTTTCAGCGAGGTGGCGATCGCCGAAACGACGATCGATGCCGTCGACTATCGCGAGGGGACAGACCCCCCGCACGTAAGAAAACTTTCCGGGCTCACGAAATACGGAAACATCACACTGAAGTGGGGCCTGACCACCGGGGGCAGCGCGCTCGACCTCTTCAAGTGGCACGCAGAAGTTTCGGCCGGCCAAATCAAGGAGAAACGCAAGAAGGTGGTGATTGTGGTTCAGGACGAAGCGGGCGGCGATGCCGCGAGATTCGTCATCACCGATGCCTGGCCAGTGAAGTACGACCCCAGCGATCTTAACGCCAAGGGGAACGAAGTCATGATCGAGTTGCTCGAGCTGGCCAATGAAGGCATCGAGCGAGTGGCTTAAAGGAGGAACTATGTCATCTCATATCGGTTTTCAGACCGAAATCGAATTTGAACTGCCCAAGGGCTACGTTGACGAGGCAGGAACGCTGCACCGTGGCGGGACGATGCGCCTGGCCACGGCAGCCGACGAAATCCTTCCGCTGCGCGACCCTCGCGTGCAACAGAATGAAGCCTATCTCGCCGTAATCGTCCTGGCGCGAGTGATCACTCGCCTGGGCACATTGGGGGAGGTTCACACCGGCGTGATCGAGAACCTGTACGCCTCGGATCTCGCCTATCTGCAGCGGCTTTATGAAAAGTTCAATGCAGGCGACGACACCGAACCGGAACTGCCGGACCTTGCGCCCGAAAAAAAGCAATGGGCGGCCGGTGGAAAAACACTACGGAGGTTTACTGCCGTGGGGGAAGCATGAGGGCCTATCCCATCAAGTCGCTGTACGAGGAGATGGCCTTTATCGCATTCCACTTTCATTGGTCTTACGGCGAAATCATGCAGCTTGAACATCAAGAGCGGCGACGGTGGTGCCGGGAGATCTCTGCGATCAACCGTACGCTGGACGGCACGCCCGCGAATCCGTTCGACGTGGGGAGGCGGCTATGACGCGTCAGGATCCCCTGCGTGGATTTCGCTTCCTGCTCGAGATCGAGGGGATCACGAGCGGTGGCTTCACGCGAGTCAAAGGACTCTCTCGCGAGGTGAAACACGAGTCCTACCGCGAGGGTGGCGTCAACGATTACGAGCACAAGCTTGTCACGCAAGTCTCGTATCCCGTCGTTGTTCTCGAGCGCGGACTCGCACTGGACGATCTGTGGAAGTGGGCGCTCGCCGTGGCCGATGGCGAAGTCAAACGCAAGACCATTTGGATCCGGCTGCAGAACGAGGCCAACGAGAAGATGTGGGCGTGGCAGATCGAGCATGCGCTGCCGGTCAAGTGGGCGGCGTCTGACTTGGACGCCCAATCGTCGCCGGTGGTGATGGAAAGCCTCGAACTCGCCCACCACGGACTGAGGAAAGCGACATGATTCAGTCCCGTGGCAAATTCCCGCAGAAAGTCCTCGTTCTGCCGGCGCGCGATGCGGCCAGGCGCTTTGTGCCCTGCCGCTTGAACAACAGGGGACATCGAGATTCCTGGCGGCCCATCGTTCTGCGATGGAGGCAGCGGCTCAGGGGATCGGTGAACGCACCGACTGGTCGAGCTACTCCGGCAGTAAAGTCCCTCTGGTTCCCACAGTTTCATTTTCACTTGGCCACGTGCTTGAATGATCGTCCTCGGAGCAATCGATCGGCCAGCTTCTTGATTGCGGCGGGCATTCACCAAACGCGCGTGTGGCAGAATCACCACCGGACGAGCGTTCGAGTTGCCGCGTCTCCGATGCAGCCGAGTCAGACGTTTCGCTCATTGCGTGCGATTCATGCATCCAACGCTTCATGGCGACAAGTCTCCACTTGGGCAGACGCACCAAGCGAGTCGCGGCCCCCGATCGCCCAACCAATCGCTCCCGGGGTTGCACATCGCCCGCGACTTCTGGTCTTCGAGCGACTCGCGGAACGGGTTCGTGCGAGCACTCAGCGGGAGCAGCGGACGCCGCGTTTCCCAAGCCTCCTGCAGATACGGCAGCACTTTTTGCAAATGCTTTCTTTACGCGCGCCGACCCCAAGTGATCACGTTCCGCATCGATCGCAGGAAAACAAGAGCTTGCGTGTCCACTTCGGCCGCCCCGAGGAACTGGCGCCGCGTCGCAGGTGGCGGTCGTCGACTGTCACGGCCGAGAACGGACGCGAACAGGAGCGACTGGAGTCGTTTCATCGATCCCATCGCCGACAGGAAAGCAAGCGTTTCCAGCTTCAGTTCGACAACCCTGAGGAACTCGTTTGGCATCGCGGGGTGCGATCGCCGACTGCCATGGCACAGAACGGCGATCAGGAACGTCCAGAGTCGTCTCACCGACAGCCTTTGCAGTCCATGCCAAGCCACGCAGAGGCGCCGGCCGTGTCACCTGCGATCGAACGGACAGCGGCAACGCAACTGACAAAAATCGATCCTGGTCTGATGGATCGACTGGCGGACGATGTGATTCGCCGCGTCGAAAAACGCTTGCGTATCGAGCGCGAGCGGCGGGGACTATGAGGTAACAAATGAGCAAGGCTCAACTCAAGAAAGCGACCATTACCGTGCTGGACGGCGCGGAAAAGAATAAGGTCATCAGTGTGCTGTTCAATCCCACTGAGTATTCCTTCGAGCGAACCAATTCGTACAAGGCGACGGCTGTGCCGGGCCTCGGCTCGCCACTGATCCAGTTCGTGAACGGCGAGTCCGATCATCTCAGCCTGGACCTTTTTCTGGATGATTACACCGACCCCAACGGCCCCACGTCGCTACAGCAGAAAGAACAAAACCCGGTCGCGAAGCGACTTGCCGACATCTCGAAACTGCTCGAAATCGATCGCGACCTGCATGCCCCGCCCCCGGTCCGCTTCAACTGGGGACCGATGGAATTCACGGCCGTCATCGAGAAGCTTGGCCGCAAGGTCACGATGTTTCATCCGGACGGTACTCCGGCCCGTGCGACGCTTTCGGTCAGCTTCAAGGAATACCGCACGCTGCGCAAGCAGCTCGAAGATCCGAGACGCGAGTCCGCCGATAAAAGCAAACGTCGCGTTGTGGTGGGCCGGGAACGCCTGTGGCTGATCGCGGCGCGGGAATACGACGATGCGAACGAATGGACTCGGATAGCCGCGGCCAACGACCTTGATGATCCGCGCGAGATTAAACCTGGTGATTGGCTATTAGTTCCTCCATTGGAGAATCCGAATGGAACTGGCAGCCTTCGCTAAAAACTACCGTGACTTCTATGCGCCGACCTACGCCGTGCGTATTGCAGGTACAGATCTCATGCGCGAGCTGGTTGTCGGCGTGAGCCAGGTCGAAGTCGACATGGTTCTGGGCACCGCCTCGCGATTCACATTCACTGTGACCGATTGCTACAGCCACAAGCTGCAGATATTCCAAACGGGTGGCGGAGGAGACTTACTGGAGATTCTCACGTTCGGCGCCGAAGTAGAAATCCGCCTGGGTTACAGGGACGCCAGTTCGACTCCTCTCGCAATCAGCGGAATGATCACCGAAATCACCACGAATTTTCCCGAAGGCGGTTCCCCCGAGCTCTCCGTCGCAGGATACGACCACGGATTTCCGCTGACGATCGGGAAGAACACTTACAGCTGGCCGAACGCTCGCGACAGTGATATAGCACACAGGATTGCGAGCCTTGGTAATCTCAAGGCAATCATTAAAACAACAAGCGAAAGGCGTTCGCAAGTCGAGCAGAAAGAGGAGAGCGACTGGGAGTTCCTTAAGAAACTTGCTGACCGCCACCATTTCGAACTCTACGTCGATGAGCGCCGAACGTTGCATTTCGGCAAGCCGAACTACGAGGCTGGTGCGGTGGTTCGGCTAGTGTACGGCCAAGGGCTGCTGAGCTTTAAACCCGAAGCGAACCTTGCAGGCCAGATCTCAAAGGTCGAGGTGTATGGAACGAACAACAATTCAAAGCAGACAATTATCGGCGTTGCTAGTACCGGTGAGGAATCGGGAATCAGTGGCAAGAGCGCCGGGCAACACCTGAACGCATTCATTCGAGATCCAAGCAAGCGACCGGTACTTCGCTTGAGGCAGCCGGTGTCTACACAGGCCGAAGCCAATCAGCGGGCCAAGGCCGCTCTCAACGAGCGCGCGAAGCAATTCTTGACAGGCGAAGGAGAGACGATTGGACTCCCGGAGGTGCGACCCGACCGCAATGTCGAACTCGCTAATTTGGGCGTCCCGTTCTCAAAGATCTACTACATTCAGCAGGCGACACACAAAATCGACGCCAACGGCTACCGCACTCGATTCAAAGTCAGGGAGACGAGTCTATGACAATGATGGCCACACTACCAAGCGAAATCGCACATGAGGCGGGGGGCTATGTGAAGGGTGTCGCTCTCGCGATCGTCACTCAGAACAAGGACAAGCTGGGATTGTGCCGTGTGAAGGTTCGCTATCAATGGGACAAGGAGAAGCGCGAGAGCGAGTGGGCGCGACTTGTCGTGCCGATGGCTGGAAACGGACGCGGCACGGTGATGATACCCGAAATCGGTGACCAGGTTTTGGTCGTTTTCGACAAAGAGGATGTGAACTTTCCGTATGTGCTTGGCGCACTTTGGAACGACGAAGACAAACCACCTCTCGCCAACGGCGACGGCAAGAACGATAAGCGAATCATCAAGTCGCGCAAGAAACACTACCTGCTGTTCGACGACGGCGCGAGTGGCGTGGTGGAACTCCACCACGAAAAGGGCCGCAAGATTGTGCTCGATGACAATGGCTTCGTCGTCCAGGACGAAAAGGGCAATGTCGTCAAAGTCGACAGCAACAGTGGCGCGATGACCATCGAGGCGAAAGGCCAGCTCAATATTAAAGCCGCCACCATCACCATCGAGGCGACCGGCACACTCGAACTCAAGGCGAGTGCGACACTCAAGATTCAAGGCAGTCTCGTGAACATTAACTAGGAGTAACGCAATGGGACAACCTGCCGCACGCGTGGGAGACACGACCAGCCACGGAACACCGCTGGGGCCGGGACCTGGCTGTCCCACTGTGTTGATCGGTGGCCAGCCGGCTTGGCGTGCGACTTCGGACACTCATGCGTGCCCCTTGGTGGATGGCCTGAAGCCGCATGTGGGCGGGGTCGTGGCGGTGGGAAGCGTCACGGTGATGATCGGCGGCCTGCCGGCCGCGCGGCAGGGGGATCAGGTGGTTGAGGCAGGCGCGCCCAATGCGATCGCGATGGGAGCCCCGACAGTCATGATCGGATGATCGGATGAACGCAAACGATTTCACAATGGATCGCAAGGACTTCCTCGGCCGCGGCTGGGCGATGCCGGTGGCACTCGACCCGCGCACAGGAATGGTCGCAAGCGTTGCGTACGAGGATGACATCAGGCAGTCGATCCTGATCATCCTTGAGACTGCGCCCGGCGAGCGGGTCATGCGGCCGAACTTCGGTTGCGGCATTCACGAACTCGTGTTCACCGCAGTTGACAGCACGGCGATCCAACTGATTCGTTCTTCTGTCGAAGAGGCTTTGCGCCGCTGCGAAGCGCGGATTGACGTTCTTGGCGTTAACGTCGATGAGGAGGCGACCACAGAGGGCAAGCTGCTCGTCGAAATCGAGTATCGCGTCCGCAAGACGAACCAGACCGGCAACCTCGTTTTCCCGTTCTACTTCCGCGAAGGAGGACGAGCATGAGGCCGCCGCGTGCACCAAGTCTTGACGAGCGCCGCGCGCCGGAGTTCTCGGCGGAACTGGAAGCGCGCGCGCGGGCGTGGATCTCTGGCTGGGGACTCGCCGACGGCGAGCGTGACTTCGGTCGGGCGCTGTTGGAAATTGCCGCCCGCTTCAATTCGGAAGTCGCCGAGCGTCTGGATGACGCAGGTGAAAAAATGCGCCGCGGCTTTCTCGATTGGCTGGCCGTACAAGGCGAAGCGGCGCGGCCCGCGCGCATCCCCGTCGTCTTCAAACTTTCGGACGCGGCGCAAGAAGGGGTGTTGGCGTCGGCGCCGGTTAGACTGCAGGCAGACGCCGCCGGCACACCGGTCGTATTTGAAACCGAGAAAGACGTGCGCGTCGTGCCAAGTCGGCTCGCAGTCGTCGTCGGAGTCGATGCAGGCCAGGACGCATACTATCTTCCGCCACCGGGGCTGTCCGACCTCCAGCCACTGGAGCCACTCCCGACGCAATGGCAACTAAAAAGCTTTGCATCGGCCAAGTCGACCAAGCTACAGCTTGACCCTGAGACTGGTGTGGCGGCCGAGATGATCATCGAAGTCGGTGGAGCTCAATACCGGATCATTCAAGTTGACAATGGGATTGTCACAATCGAGCCAGGTCTGGATACGGATCTGGAAGAACTGACGACGGCTAAAAAGGTTGTTGATTTCTCGCCGTTCGGTAATGTCGCGCGTAATCGCCAGGAACATGCCCTGTATCTGGGACACATGGATCTGCTGAGCATTGACGCAGAAGCGACGATTGAAGTCATTGGTGCAGCCGGCTTGATGACAGGCGTGACGTGGGAGTACTGGGGAAAGGTCAACGGGGATGACGAAGTCGGCTGGCAGCCTCTCACGCCTGACTTGGAGAACGTGCAGCCTAGTTCAGCGGTTTTGAAGAAGCCAAAGGGTTCAATCGAGCCTCGCGAAATAAATGGCCGGAACAGTCGGTGGATCCGTGCGTTTACTAAGAGCCTCGGTGCCACACTGGAGAGCTATGCCGCTGATGAATTCAGCCTTCGCGTCAATTCCTTGGAATGCAATGCTGAACTAGGGGATTGTCGTTTCGATTCTCAGACGGGGTCGCCGTTGACCGAGGCAATGGCTAACACCACGCCTCTTGTCCTGGAAGACGTATTCTTCCCTCTTGGGAAAGAGCCACGGCAGTTCGATGCATTTTATCTCGGATGCCAGGAAGCGTTCTCGAAGAAGGCAGCGGAGGTCCAGCTTTGCTTTAAGATGGCCGAGCCGAGTTTTGCGGCTTTGTCGAGTGTGCCAGTCGGACCGCAAGACGACCAGTTTCTTGCGGGTCAAGCCGCCGATGGGTGTCTGCACTTATTTCGTTTCACGCCGGCGACTAAGGATATAAGCCGGTTTCAGAATCGAGTTCCGCTTCGACCACCGTCGCCAGGTCCATCGGGCGTTACGATTGAAGCTCCCCCGGTAATGCTCGATCCGACTCCAGCATTTCGTGCTCCTGTCTGGAAAGTGGGCACAGATATTTTGATTGCGGTAAGTGCCAACAAAAGTGCGGTCTGGATTTGGAAAGAGGACACTAGTACTGCGTCGAATAGTGGATGGCAACCGGTAGGTCTTGTCGGTGTGAATGACGTTGCTGACGCATCGGTACCCATAACAGGGCTGGTCTATCTGGGTGACGGATCTGCGCGTTGGCTGTTCGCATTGCGTGGATCAAAGCTCTACGTTCACGACGTCACAACTGCGAACCTGACTTGGCAACCGGTTAAGATCGAAACCGGCGGCGTGTCACCCGTACCGGTCAAACTGAGTAGGATCGCTCCCATCAGAATTGAAGACACTGTTTTTGGCGCAGGCACCCTGACTGAAGGCATGGTTGGAATCAGTGCAAATAAGGAACTGTACGTCATCAACGAATTCGATCTCACAGATCCCGCAGATTTTAAAGGAACCTGTACAAAGCTGCTCGACAATGTGGATGAGAACCTGGTACCCGCCGCCGTCCGGTCAACACGACTCGGTAATCGGTTCATCGCAGTCGCTGTCGACAACTTAGGCGAAAAGCTCCTGGCATATAGCTCAGTGGGGTCAGGTTTCCCTCAGACTCCAGCGAATCACGATGAAGCGGACCTTGATGTCGGCGTGATTGTTGGTAATTCCATTGACGTGAATCTGATGAGGGGGCATCTGTACTTTGGCGTGTGTGTGAAGACCAATTTGAAAGGGGATGTGCTGACTGCTTGGTCGCCATTCGATCCTAAGCAGTACGCCGTCCTACTAAAACGCAGTATTCCCGCGTTCGTTAATGCTCCGGTGGGAGCACCGACTCTCCTGCCAAATCACGTCCTTCTGCCAGCGACTTCAAGTCAGGTCATTGTCGCCACATTCGATCTTCCAAGATTCGAAACCCTGCTTCGAAGTGCCCTCATCACGAACGGAGCAGCATCCGACCCGGACTCAGGGGACCAAGTTGCGATCCCTGTTGCCGCAGATTGGCCGACGCACCAACTCGCCGAGGTTGGATCTGCTGTTCAAGAGAGCGGTAAATCACTCTTTGCATTCGGCATCCGATCCATCGATAGCGACGTCTTCGTGTATCCATCCGACGGAGAAGTACTTTCTGCGACAATTGACGATTCAGACCACCTTGAGATTGTGACTATCGGAGTCGGTGACCCCGCGCCCGACCAAGATGACATCCTGCTGATCACCACCGACGTGACTGGGAGCCCAGGTAAGCTGCATCGGGTCGTTTCATATGATTCCGGTAGTAGGGAGGCCACGCTCGACCCGCCCCTCATTGTGGCCAACCCAGCAAGCATACCTCCCGTCAGCTATCGAGTTCCCAAGGCAACTGGTGCCAGCCTCCTTCCGTTGTTGCATCTTGACCCTGCGACGACCGGCAACTGGAAGGCCACGCTTCTTGATCAAGGACCGTTGATTTTTCCAGGGGCAAATCCGGAACGGATGGACGGAAAAGCCTTTAAGGTCGACTCAACCGGACGACCGGAGTTGGTAACCTTGGCAAGCCATTGGACAACGCCGCCGCCGGATATTGGCTCCGGTAATGTGCAGTTTCTGCTCGACGTTTTACTCAATGACTGGGTCGGTCGTTTGGGCGATACTGTGACGAATCCGGTATTGTCCTGGGAGTACTGGAATGGCAAGGGCTGGTGGAAGCTCCACGTCACGTTCGATGGCCCGCAGAACTTGAAGACATCAGGCGCCTTCCGGTTCGAGGTGCCGGATGATATCGCGTCGTCTGACTGGGCCGGAAAAGAGAACTTCTGGATTCGCGCGCGTCTCATCGGCGGTGACTACGGAAAGGAGAAGGTCACGGTCACGACGACGACCACAGGTGGCGTCACGGTGCAAACCGTTGATCGCTCCCCAGACGGGATTCGTGCTCCATCAGTGGTCAGGCTGGATCTCTCGTATCGAGTCTGCAAACCCGTGCAACCCACGTTCGTGCTTGCGCAAGACAGCGGATCGATTCGTGACCAGAGCGATGCGAATCGCACGGCAGGTGCGATCGTCGAAGCGTTCGTCCCGCTCGCCCTCACGCTTGATCGACTTTCTAAGGCCGTCGCTTCGACTGACCCTGTTGTGACCTCCCCAAACGAGTGTGATTGCCATAAGCCACTCGCAACCGAGGCGACTACCCAAAGAGCTGTGACGCAGACGTCCACGGATTCGGCATCACTGGCCATAGTACGCGAACTCTTCATCGGCTTGACCGCGACGCCGTCCGAAGCACCGGTCAATGTGCTGATGCTCGTCGACGAACGTGACCACACCGCATTTGCACCGATGACGGTCGAGGCCCTGGTTGCCGATCGTTTCGTACCAATCGTCGTTGACGATGCGACGCGGGCGCTTGGTGAAAGCGGTTTGCTGTCGATGGCGTTTGCCATCCCGCCAACGCCCAGTGAGCTGTTTGGAAAGACGTTGATTTGGTTGCGACTTATTCCAAAAACTTCCAACGACAAATGGTTCCCCGCTCTGCGCGGTGCCTATCTGAACGCGGTGTGGGCCAGCGCGACAGAATCGCTAACGCGAGAACTTCTCGGCTCGTCTGATGGCTCGCCGAATCTCACCGTTCGTCTCGCACGCCCACCAGTGCTTCGAAATACGCTCGAGTTGCGCGTGCGGGAGCCGCTTGGCGACGAGGAGCGCAAAGCACTTCTCAGCAGCGACACGACTCGCGTGTTGAGCGACGTTGACGGCTTGCCGGGAGACTGGGTGCTTTGGAAACAAGTCATCGATCCTGATGACGAACTCCCGACAGAGCGTGCCTACGCGCTGGATGAATCCAACGGCGAAATCCGGTTTGGTGATGGCCAACACGGATGCATTCCACCCATCGGGCGCGATTCGATCGTTGCGTTCCGCTACTGCCGCACGGAGTCGGATCCCACAGGGGGCGACAGCGTCCCCGCGAACACCATCGCAGCCCGCACGGCGCTCAATCTGGTTTCTCCTGTCGAGTCCGTCGAGAGCGTCATCGCTGCTGACCAGGCGGCGGGAGGCGCCCCGGCTGAGTCAGACGACCGGGTGCTGCGATTTGGATTTGCCCGGCTGCGACATCGCAATCGTGCGGTGACGGCAATCGATCTTGAGGATCTGGTACTGCAAAGTTCGCCGGACATTGTTCAAGCCCGCGCCTTCGTCCGACGCGGCTACATCCGCCTGGTGGTTGTCATGCGCGGAAAAAATCCGACACCGAATGCCTCGCAGATCCGAGAGTTGCGCCGCCTGCTGGTCGACGCAGCACCGGCGTCTTTGAGTGTGCCCAATGCATTGCGCATTGAAGGGCCTGAAATTCGAAAGCTGCGAATCGAGTTGACGTTGAGAGTAGAAACACTGGACCACACCGGGCAGCTTTCGGCTTCCGTCAAAAAGAGGCTGGTTGACTATTTCGACACGGCAACCGGTGGCGCTGATAAGGACGGCTGGCCGCTCGGCGCCATTCCCAGCGAAGATGACATCGCCTTTGCCATTAGCGATGCGCCATTTCTCGAGGCCATCGAGGACGTGAAGCTGCGTGAGGTCACCGCCGATGGCAAAGAGCTTCCCTCGCTGGAGACGGTCGGCTCAAGAGAAATCGTGATGCTCGCCGACGATCCGATTCGCATTGTGTTCGAAACGGCGGAGGTGACCGTATGAGCTCACTTGCGCCAGATCTCTTTCAACGGCGTTTCCAGGACCTGATGGAAATCGGGCGAGCACGTCTGCCGTCTCTCGCGCCCGACTGGACCGACCACAACGCGCACGACCCCGGTATCACTCTGATGGAGTTGCTGGCGTGGACAGCCGAGACACAGCTTTATTCGCTTTCACGTTTGCGCCGCGACGAACGCGCGGCCTACGCGGCCCTGCTAGGTATCGCCCCAGCAGGAACGCAAGCCGCCACGGGACTGATCTGGTCTGATCGCCTCGATCCTGATTCGCCGGCCATGGCATTCACCAGAACCGTCGTGATCCCGGAGGACACAGTCATCACCGTGAAGGATGCCGAGAATCCAATGTTCAGGCCGCTTCATCCTCTTCTTTGGGTGCCTGGCCAGATCGTGCGGCTCGAAACGCAGGATGCAAAGGGACGCACGACTGATCACACGGCCACGAACGGCGGCCTCCCCTTCCTGCCCTTCGGAGAACGCGCAGGACGTCGCGATGTGCTGGCGATGACGTTCGAGTGCCGCGACAAATCCGGCCTGTTTGGCAGCAACCGGCCAAACGCAAAGGGTGCGCTTTGGCCAATCGGTGTTCTCGTTGCGCCACCGCTGGGGGGCGTCGTCGAGCCTGGGGGATCGGCTCAGACTGACCGGTCGCCGCTTCTGGCAACGCTCGTCACCGACGATGACCGAATCGACTTGAGGATCGCGTCCGACACCACCCGGGGACTGCTCACCACCGGCACCCTATTGCTGGACCTCGACAACGTCACAAGCTCTCCGAGGAAGTTCACCATCGAGCTGCGTTCACCGCGTGGCTTCCCCCGGCCGCCGCGCGTGCTGCGCATCGAGCCGAACGTCATTCCGATTCTGCAAGGCCGTACCATCTGGCGCGAACCGCACGCCGCCGATGGAACGCCTGATTGGAACTTCAAGCTAGACGAGCCGGGACTGCGGTTTGCCAGTGGCGACGAGCCGGTCACACTGGAGGTCACCGAACTGACGGGCGTGAATACCTGGCGCCGTTGTGATCGCTTGTCCGATCACGGTCCGAACGAGAACGTCTACGAGTTCGACGCCAAGGCGGGCGAGGTGACGTTCGGCAATGGTATCAATGGCCGAATCCTGCCCGCCGGCTCGCAAGTCTTTGTCACCTATTCCGTGTCAGATGGCGAGGAAGGCCGCGTCGCCCGCAATCGCAAGTGGAAGGTCGCAGGGTTCGCAGGCACGTTTGGAGTCAATCCCGATCCAATCACGGGCGGGGCCGCTTCATCTGATTGGAAGGAAGAACGCCGCGAGGCGCGGCGGCGCTCGCGAGATGACCACGCGCTGGTGAGTTCAGACGACATCGCGACGGCCGCGAAGGCACTGCCACTCCTGGAAGTCGCACGAGCGTGGGTGCCTGAGCCCGACGCCCGCACACCACGGACAGGCGTGGTGACACTGGTGGCCATGCGCAGTCGAACCGCCGGAAAGGAACCAGAGCAACCGCCAGAAACGGCTCAGTGGCTGGAAAACATTCGCCGTCGTTTGGCACCCCGGATGCCTCTCGGCTCGCGCCTCGTCGTGGTGGCCCCACGCTACGTCGAATTCTCAATTCAGGCTGTTCTCGAAGGCAATTCGGGCACGAATCCGTCGGCAATCAAGCTGAAGGTTGAGGAGGAACTGAGGAAGCGACTTTCGCTGGTCGATTCGGCGAGAGGGGTGACGCCACGCCAGCCGGGAGTACCGGTAACGCCGCGTGATGTTGCGGCATGGATGCGCGCAGTTGACGGCGTCAAGCGAGTCCTTCAGTTACAACTGCTGGGCGCTGACGGACAGAGCCTTAAGGACGGGGTCGCCGTACCTCGTAGCGGTCTGCCAAGGTGGGATGTCGTTCGCACCACCATCGACGTGAAACGGCCAGAGCCGGGGAGGCCGCGATGAAAGTGGACCGGTTAAAGAGTTACCGCTTTTCGACCGAGGCACAGTGGAATGCTTGCCTCCTCGTCCAGGCAGACCACGACTCGCTCCGTAAGAAAAAAGTGGTTCGCCCATTCGCGCCATACGCGCGGCCCGGCACGCTCCACAAATCAGGCGGCGCCCATGCTCCCGTAGTGACAAGCACAGGCCAGATCCTTTGGCGCGACGACCACTGTGCTGTTCATCGCCTTTCAGGGTGCGACGACGTACCAGAGACGTTTGCGGCGCCGTTTGCGATCGCACACGCGACTCGCATTGTGGCCACCTCCAGTGACCTTTGGGTCATCGGCGATCCCCCCGAAACTCTCCAGCGCTACGAAGCAGACACATTGACGCGACTGCTGATTGTCGATCTCCCGAACGCACCTGTCATTGACATCGCGAATCGCGGCCATGACTCCGTGCTGGCGCTCGTTGAAAGCGACGGCGTGTGGCGGTCCGTTCGCCTGAGCCGTTCGGGACAGGTTGTTGCGACCATCGAGTTCAAAGGCGTTTCCCACGTCGAGGCATTCGTCTTCTTGCAGCGCGCCCAAAAGTTTGTCGTGCTCACGGGTGGTCCTCATTCGCGGCTCTATTGGTTCTCAGCGGAAGGTGGTTCTGCACACTTCAGCCTGGCGGTCGCAGCAATGCGTCCGTGTTTCCAGGCCCGCGTCTTAGGCGGCGATTCGAGCGACAGAGTTTTCCTGGCGGGTGCCGATGGCGGTGAGTTCGGGCGCGCGTACGTGGTGATCTTTGACGCCGACGGGAATGCATTGGGAGAACTGCCTCTCGACCCGCAGGATGCGCCGGCAACGGGAATCACGGCAAGCCGCGACACCCTGCTCGTCACCGGGCCACGTGGTCTGTTGCAATTCAAAGCGGCGGAACTGGTGCCAGAGGGCGCGGGGCAGGTGCAGTGCAATCTATTGACTCCGTCGCTCTTCTCACCCGATCGCGAGAACCAGCGCCGATGGCTTCGAATTGAAGCAACGGCCCACTTGCCGCACGGCAGCTCGCTGGAGATCTCGTGGGCCGCGACCGACGATACCACAACCCGCGATCGCCTGGTCGCCATTGCGAAGGACGACACGAGCCCGGCGAGTCATCGGATCGCAACGCTCCTGAACGAGCCCGACCTGCGACGCGGTCGGACGGTATTTCATGGTGCTGGTTCAGAGCCGCAAAGCGTGAAGTCATTCACTGCGAAACTGTTCGACATCAATGAACGTTACCTTTGGGTTGGTCTCACCCTGACTGCCACGACCGGCGCGAGTCTGCCGATTCTCACCGAGCTGGCCGTACTTTATCACGGTCGAACTCTGATGGAGGATCTGCCCGCGATCTATCAAAGGGAGGAAGAGCGGCCCAACAACTTCCTGCGCGCGTTGGTCGGTGTGCTTGAGACGACGACACAGGGGCTCGACGCGCGCATCGGGTCGCTGGGGAGTCAGGTTCATCCGTCGACAGCCCAGGAGCTCTGGCTCAATTTCATCGCCCGATGGCTTGGCGTGCCGTGGGACGACGCGCTCACGCCTCAACAGAAAAGGGAGATCGTGCTGCGGGCGTCAGATCTTGCGAAGTGGCGGGGGACGCGAGCAGGCCTCGAAGCATTGCTGGAAAGCTTGATTCCAGGCCTGCCTCGGCGTTTTCGCGTGACGGATGCGACCGCGGATTTTGGTTTTGCGGTGGTCGGCGGCGAGTCATGTCCCGGTAGTGCACTGCCCGCAATGCTGGGAGGCCGCACGCAATGGCATTCGGAATTGGATTCGAACGCGGTCCTTGGATCCATGCGGCTGCCGTGCGCCGGGCAGCTTGAAGACGGGGCGTGGCACCTCGCCGGGAAGGTTCGAGTCGATGTGGCGGCGACCGCTGCAGAGAAAAGAGCATGGGAGCCCTGGCTCCTCGCCTTAATCACGGAGATGGTTCCACTCATGGCCAGGGTGGAACTCCGCTGGGTCACTTCGCAGGCGCTGCGCACGGATCGACTCGACGGCACGATGACACTCGAGTCCGCCCCCACGCCGCATCTGGGTACCGATGCGATCACTGGCCAGGCGCGTCTGCCCGAGCGAAGCCCCCGCCTCTCGACGGCCGGCCCAATTATCGACACACGTTTGCGTTAATTCACAGGAGAAGCACTCATGAACAGTTCAAATGCGGAGAATCGGGAATGCTGTACCGACTCGAAGTGCGAGTCCGGCCTTCGCAACAACTATTACGAAGGGAAGCGGCTCTCGGTCGATTCATTTCGCGTGGAGCAACAGTACCTGCTGGAACGTCGACGGTTGCTCAATCGCGCGATCCACGGCTGGGGTGTGGTCTACGGCTATAAGGCTGTCCGGTCAGAGGATGGTCGGCTGGAGATCGGGGCTGGACTGGCGCTGGATCAATGGGGGCGAGAACTGCTGGAAACCAAAACGGTGATCGAAGTGTCTGACGCAATAATTCTCGGTCCCAAAGCGACGACGGATGGGAAGGAGAACGAACAGAAGGTCAGCACTTGTCCTGACGTCGATAAGGCAGAGGCGGCACTGCTCAGCCAAAAGGGTGACCAAAAGCCGCAGGTGTGGTGGCTGCTCCGGGTGCACTATGCCGAGCAAAAATCTGCGCCTGTTACGGTGGAGAGTTCTTGCCATTGCGAGCACGAGGAATGGGATCACACATGCGAGACAGTGCGCTACTCGCTTCAGCCAGTTTGGAGTGCGGAGTGCTGCAGTGAATTCAAGTGCGACCTCGAATGCAATTGTGGAACCGTGCGCTGCTGCGACGAGCCAATCGAACCTGATCGCGTGACGCTGCACAAACGTGGTGGATGCTGCTGCTTGTGCGAGCATCTCACTCAACTCAATCCAAAGGGCGTGTGCGGCCCATTGTACGAGAGCAAGGAACGGTGCGCACGCGTGCGGGTTGATATTCAGAACGGCGTTCCTCTCGCGTGTGTCCAACTGGTCAAAGCCACTGGCGGTTGGGCGTTCGTCAATGAAGACAAGAAAGTGGAAGCATGTGGACCGCGGCGCTTGGTGAAACGAAATGACCTACTGTTCGACCTCATCAACGGTTGCGATCTGACGCGAATCGTCGAGATCGGCTGGAAGGACTGGCATCGCCGAGAAGCCCAAATCTCCCTGACGGAATTCTGCGACGCCCTTGGAAGCCAGCGTGACCCCAATAAGTACACCAAGCCCGGTTTCTGGGTGAAGTTCTCTCGTCCCGTGCGCCAAGGTTCTCTGCGGCCAGACTGCTTTGCGATGACCATTATCAGTGAAGAATGCGACGACGGTTGGTGGGAGACGCGGCGAGCTCCCATCACGGGTGTGGACACAACACCATTTCCTGGCGATCCAAAGGATCCCGTTCCTGTCGATCCAAAGGATCCCAACAATCTCGTTCGCCGGGCCAGGATTGTTGTCGACGAGCACTGGTTAGAAGAGTTAGAGAGCACTGTGAGAGGCCGCAAAAGTCTCTTGCTCAGAAATCCAGTTCGAGTCGAGCTGGAAGTGCGTGGCGATTTCATTATCGACTGCAACGGCCAGACGGTCGATGCAAATGCTGTTGATTCTTTTGATCCTTTTGCCGCCCCTACCGGAAACGGGACGCCCGGGGGAACTTTTCTTTCTACTTTCCGCGTGAAACCGGCGCAAGAAGCCGCTTATTAGCACGGTGATCTACAATCAGGAGTCTCATCATGAATAAGATAATTGGGCAAGGCACGTCGAAACTTGTCAGGGCGAGGTTCGGGCCAGGTATGCTTCTGGAACACGACGACTTGGAACGACTGAATACTTACACCCGCGACCTGAGCCGCCTGATGTTCCGATCGCTTTTTGGATGCGGAGTTGTCTGCGGATTGGTCGTCACAGTGGATCCGAAGGGCGAACAAATCAAGGTCGGCGCGGGCTTGGCGCTCGACTGCAACGGAGATCCGGTCTATTTGCCAAAGGACGAGTCGTTCCCGGTTGACGACGATTGCAAACCGATTCCGGACGGTCGAGACAAACTATGGGTTGTACTCTGTGGCACGACGAAATGCTGCGCTCCACGCACTGCGATGTGTGCATCGGACGACGATAAGCCGACCTCTGCTTGTACGCGGGAATGGGATGGCTACGAGATACGCTTGGTGAGTCCACGGCCTGAGCGTGCCTGCGGTTGCCCCGAACCGGGACCGAGCGCCCCCCCCCTTAAAGTGACTGAGTGCAAATGCGTCGTCGATCCAGCGATGAATTGCTACCAGGACCACTATGCTGGAACATGCGGATGCAATTGCAATGAATGCTCCGATTGCGACTGCCGGTACATCCTCCTTGCACGCTTGGAAAAGACGGACAATTCGGCGGAGTGGACCATAGATCATCGAGTACGCCGATTCATCCGACCTGTGTTGATGCGCGATCCACAGGTTGAGATTGAGGACAAAAAACGGAACCCTACTCCGGCCGGCGGCGGAGGTGCTGCGACGGGTGGCGGCGGAGGTGCTGCGACGGGTGGCGGCGGAGGTGCTGCGGCGGGTGGCGGCGGAGGTGCTGCGGCGGGTGGCGGCGGA
>JBBPIS010000119.1:0-25333 GCA_038040225.1 Planctomycetota bacterium | reverse complement strand
GCCTTGGCCACGCCGAAGTCGATCACCTTGGGGACCGGCTTGCCGTCGTAGAGCGTGACCATCACGTTGGACGGCTTGATGTCGCGGTGGATAATCCCTTTCTGGTGGGCGTGCTGGATCGCCTGGCAGACCGGCACGAACAGCTCCAGCCGCTGGCGGGGCGTCAGTCGGTTGTCGTCGCAGTACTTGGTGATCGGCACGCCGTGGACCAGCTCCATGACGAAGTACGGCCGGCCGGATTCCGTGGCCCCGGCGTCGAGCACGCGGGCGATGTTCACATGGTCCATCATGGCCAGGGCCTGCCGCTCGGCCTCGAAGCGGGCGATGATCTGGCGGCTGTCCATGCCCGGCTTGATGACCTTGAGCGCGACCATCCGCTTGACCGGCTCGGTCTGCTCGGCCATGAAGACCGTCCCCATGCCGCCTTCGCCGATCTGCTGCAACAGCTTGTACGGGCCGATCCGTGAACCCACGGCGTCGTTCGACGGCCGCTCAGGCACGACGGTCGGCTCGCACCCCGGTGCCGGCTGTTGCAGAAAACTGTTGGCCGAGTCATGCGCCTGCAACAGCTTCTCCACTTGCTCGCGCAGCGCCGCGTCCGAACCGCACTCGCGATCCAACAACTCCCGCCGCTCGTTCGGTGAAGCCAACTCCACCGCGTTGACGAAAATCTCATTCGCCTTGGGATTCCACGCCGCCATGATCGCACCTTACCGATGGAGGATGGGCACTCTGGCCCGTCCTCTTCGCGAGCAATAGGACCGGCCAGAGTGCCCATCCTCCAGTTTTCAGCGGGGCACAATGCCCTCGCCTCTCAATGCGAGAAACCGGCCTGGCTTGCACGCGGAATTTTGGAAACTCATTCCGATTCACGCAGCCGTTGAAACAACCAGGCCCGCGCCAACACCCACAACCGATCCGCCGCTCGCCGAGTCACCCCCATCGCCTCCGCCGCCTCTTGATGCGACAGCCCGGCAAAGTACCGCAACTTGACCAACCGCGCTGCCGGTTCATCGTGCTGTTCCAGTTCGGTCAGCGCTTCATCCAAGGTCAGCAGATCAACGGCCCTTCCACTTTGCTCACCGGCCATCAACAACGCCGCGTCGAATTCGATCCGCCGCAACTCACCCCCATGTTTCTCCGCCGCCTTTTGTCGCACCCGATCCACGAGGATGCGCCGCATCGCCTCAGCCGCCGCCGCGAAGAAGTGGCCGCGATGGTCCCAGCGCTCGGCATCACCGCCGCTGACCAGCCGGACGTAAGCCTCATGCACTAGCGCGGTCGCTTGCAGCGTTTGGCCGGAGGGTTCATGAGCGAGCTTTTGGGCGGCGAGTTTTCGCAACTCGTCATAGATCAGTGGCAGGAGCTGACCCGCCGCCTGCCGGTCGCCCCGCTCGATCGCGTTCAGAATCTGAGTCACGTCGCTCATGCTGCCAATATACACGGCACGCGCCATTGTGTGGCCTGACTCCACTATTCTGAGCCACGGGCGAGGGCTCGGGTCCGTCCGAGTGTTCGTGGGAGGCCCCCTGCCAGACAGAACTCGCCCGCCCGCGATCGTTGCGCGTCACCCCGATTCCGCAGATTGCCACCACGATAGGAAATATCGCCACCGGGCATTCGCAGGTCGCCTCCACGATAAGAAATATCGCCTCTGGGCATCCGCAGGTCGCCATTTTCAGAGCGTCCGACACGACCAAAACCCGAAGAGGGGGAGAGTTCGGAACTGTCGGGTGCTTCACCGTTGGGCTAGGATGTTCCCCTGCGGACGTCTGCGTTCGTCTCCCATCCATTTTCTGGTTCCGTCATTCCGGGGATCTTCCATGTACCGTCGTAGCTTTCGTCAATGGTTTTCGAGCTTTTGGGTTTCTCTCGCGGTGCGGCTGAAGGAACAACAGAGAACGGCACGTTCCTCGCGCAGACGTTTGTCGAGGAGCAGTCTCGGTGCAGCCTGTTACCACATCCTGCCTGCTCAGACGGAGGAACTTGAGCCGCGGGCGATGCTGGCCGCGGCGTTCCCGGAGTTTGTCGATCCGAATCCTGCGGCGGGCAATCAATTCGGAGCAACGGTCTTGGCGCTCAGCACGGGGAACGTGGTGATCACATCTCCGTTCGATGATTTCGGCGGCACCGATGCGGGCGCGGTCTATCTGTTCAATGGGGCGACCGGGGCGCTGATCAATACGCTGCGCGGCACGTCCGCCAACGATAACGTGGGGCTGACCTCCAGTGGGTTCGGCGGAGTCACGGCGCTCACCAACGGCAACTTCGTGGTGAGCAGTCTGAATTGGGATCTCGATGCGACCAATACCAACGCGGGTGCGGTGACATTCGGAGACGGGACCACGGGCTTCATTGGTGCCGTCGCAGGCGTCGCCAACGTCTCTGGCACCAACAGCCTCATCGGTTCGCGACTCAACGATTCGTCCAATGGAGGCGTGGTGACGCCGCTCACCAACGGGAACTATGTGGTCACCAACTCGTTCTGGGATCTGAATGCCAGCGTCGTGAACGTGGGGGCGGCGACATTGGGGAGCGGCACGACCGGAGTCAGCGGCTCAATTACCAATTTGAATAGCCTCATCGGCTCCACCGCAGATGACCGCGTCGGCTCGGGGGGCGTGACGGCGCTGACCAACGACAACTACGTCGTCAGCAGCAACGCCTGGAATCTCGACGCGACGCACACGAGCGTGGGCGCGGTGACGTGGGGCGACGGAGACGCCGGGATCAACGGCGCTGTCACAACGGGTAACAGCCTCGTCGGCTCGACCTCGGGCGACGGCATCGGTGCCAACATCACAACCACCCAAAGAGGCGTGGTGGCGCTGACCAACGGCAACTACGTGGTCCGCAGTGGAGGCTGGGATCTCGATGCGACGCACACGAACGTGGGCGCGGTGACATGGCGCGACGGATCGACGGGGACCAGTGACACGGTCTCCAGTGGGAACAGCCTCGTCGGTTCGACGACCGGCGACGCAGTGGGAGGTATTAATGGTGTCCTCACCGTGCTCCCCAACGGCAACTACGTGGTCGTCGCCGACCTCTGGACTCTCGACGCGACGCACCTGAACGTGGGCGCGGCGACTTTCGGAGATGGGCTGACGGGTGTCAAAGGCGCGATCACCAGCGGGAACAGCCTCATCGGTTCCCGCTCGGACGATCGAGTGGGCAGCGCCGGCGTGCGGGTGCTCACCAACGGCAACTACGTGGTCACCAGCAACGTCTGGGATCTCGATGCGACACACAACAATGTGGGAGCGGTGACGTGGGGGAGCAAGACGGCGGGCGTCAGCGGTGCGGTCTCCAGCGGCAACAGCCTTGTCGGCTCGACTACCGAAGACAGAATCGGCGAAGTAGGGGGTGGTGCGTTTGGTCCCGTGGCGTTGGCCAACGGCAACTATGTGGTGATCGGCACCTTGTGGGATCTCGATGCGACGCACACGAACGTGGGCGCGGTGACGTGGGGCGACGGCGCGATGGGAACCAATGGCACGGTCTCCAGTGGGAACAGCCTCGTCGGCTCCACCACGTCCGACGCCGTAGGGCGCGTGACCGCGCTCCCCAGCGGCAATTATCTCGTCAGCAGCAACCTCTGGGATCTCGACGCAACGCACACGGACGTGGGCGCGGTGACTTTTGGGAACGGGGCGGGAGGCACCAACGGCGCGGTTTCCAGCGGTAACAGTCTCATCGGCGCGACCACCGGCGACCAGGTGGGAACTTCGGTGACGGCGCTCACCAACGACAAATATGTCGTCAGCAGTCCGTTTTGGGATCTCGACGCCTCGCATACCAACGTCGGCGCGGCGACCTTCGGAAATGGGACGACGGTGGGCATGGGTGCCGTCACCAGCGGCAACAGTCTCATCGGCTCCACGGGCGGAGACAACGTGGGATTTAATGGTGCCGTGGCACTCGCCAACGGCAACTACGTGGTCCGCAGCGCAAATTGGGATCTCGACGCGACACACACCAATGTGGGTGCTGTGACGTGGGGAGACGGGGCGGCGGGGATCATCGGCACTGTCTCCAGTGGCAACAGCCTGATCGGTGGCACCACGAACGACAATCTGGGCGCGGGCGGTGCGGGCGGCGTGATCGCGCTCTCCAACGGCAACTATGTGGTCAACAGCACCCTGTGGGACAACGTCGGCTTCGTGAATGCCGGCGCGGTGACGTTTGGCAATGGCACCGGCGGGGTCAGCGGTTCGGTGGACGCGTCCAACAGCGCTCTGGGTCAAGCGGCGACCACGAACCTGCAAGCCGTCGTCCTGGACAACGTCAACGAGCACTTTTTTGGACGCTTCCTCGCCGAAGGTGGCGGCCGGGTGCGTGTCGGTTCGCAGGTGAACGGTTTCGCGGCGTCCAGCACAGTGGTCACCAATGCCAATGACAGTGGTGCCGGTTCGCTGCGAGCGGCAATTGAGAGCGCGAACGCGACCGCTGGCCTCCAGACGATCACCTTCGCCATTCCTGGAGCCGGTGTGCATACGATCACGCCGGTCACCCCACTGCCGGAAATCTCCGATGCGGTGGTCATCGATGGAACGACGCAGGGGGCGAGTGCCACGCCGTTGATTGAGTTGGACGGGACGATCGCCGGCGCGGGAGCGCTCGGCTTGAAGATCAAGTCGGGCGGCAGCACCGTCAGGGGGTTGGCGATCAACCGCTTCAATGGAGCGGGAATCAGGCTCGTGACCGGCAGCGGCAACATCCTCATCGGAAACTTCATCGGGACGAACGCGGCGGGGTCGGCCGATTTGGGAAATGCCGGGGATGGCGTGCAGATCATCAACTCCGATAACAACACGATTGGCGGGAATAACGCAGCCGACCTGAATCTGATT
This sequence comes from Planctomycetota bacterium, assembly GCA_038040225.1. Classification (GTDB taxonomy): domain Bacteria; phylum Planctomycetota; class Planctomycetia; order Planctomycetales; family Planctomycetaceae; genus Schlesneria. The sequence continues at coordinate 20,480 of JBBPIS010000119.1, read as the reverse complement.
TCGGGCAACGATCGGTTCGGTGTCTCAATCGATGTCAATTCGACGGGCAACGTGGTGAAGGGAAATTTGATCGGGACAAATCTCGCGGGAACCGGCGATCTGGGGAACACGCTCAGCGGTGTCCTGATCCTGTCCGCCTCGAACACCATTGGCGGGACAGCGGCGGGAGCGAGGAATATCATCTCGGGGAACGACCAGCACGGCGTGTATCTGACGACGGCAGCCGTGACGAGCAATCTGGTTCAGGGAAATTACATCGGGACAGACATCAACGGGACCGCCGATTTGGGCAACTCGCAGAGCGGTGTGCAGATCGACGCCGGCGCAGCGTCGAACACCATCGGCGGAACGACGGCCGCGGCGCGAAACGTGATCTCCGGCAACAACGGATACGGCGTGCGTCTGCAGACCTTCGGAACCACAACCAACAATAACGTTCAGGGCAATTACATCGGCACGAGTGTCAACGGGACGGCGGCCATCGGCAACTCGCTGAGCGGCGTGCAGGTCAACGCCACTGGCAACACGATTGGTGGAACGGTGGCGGGAGCGGGGAACGTGATCTCCGGCAACGTACAGCACGGTGTGCTGATCCAGGGTGGCATCAATGTCGCGAATCTCGTGCAGGGGAATCTCATTGGCACGAGTGCCAGCGGGGCAGCCGATCTGGGCAACGCGCAGAGTGGCGTCCAAGTCCTGAACTCCAGCGGCAACACCATCGGCGGGACGACGGCCTCCGCGAGAAACATCATCTCGGGGAACAATGAAAACGGCATCCATCTGCTGGGGAGCGGCACGACAACGACCACGGTGCAGGGGAACTACATCGGCACGGACGTGAACGGTACGGCAGACTTGGGAAATATGCAGAGCGGCGTGCAGGTCACCACAGCCAACAACACAATTGGCGGGACGGCGGCGGGGGCGCGGAATGTGATCTCCGGCAACGACCGGTTCGGAATCGCGATTCAGGGGTCGGCCGCGACCGGCAACAACGTGCAGGGGAACCTGATCGGCACGAATGCGGCGGGAACGGGGGCTGTTGGCAACTCGTTCAGTGGCATCACGCTCTACGACGCCGGCTCGAACACGATTGGCGGCACGACGGTCGCCGCCCGCAACGTGATCTCGGGCAATCTGCAAAACGGCGTCTACCTCTCGCAAACCAACGCGACGAACAATGTGATCGCGGGGAACTTCATCGGCACGAACATCAATGGGAACGTCGACCTGGGCAACATTCTCGACGGCGTTTTGCTCGATGCGAGGGCCTCCTCGAATACGATCGGCGGTACCGTAGCCGGTGCGAGGAACCTCATCTCGGGCAACAACCAGAATGGGATTCATCTGGTGGGCTTCGGAGGAGTCGGTGTCGGGACGAGGAGCAATCTGATCCAAGGCAACTACATCGGTACGGACGCGGGCGCGACCACCCACCTGATGAACTCACTCAACGGCGTGATGGTCCAAGCGACCGCCAACACGATCGGTGGCACGGCGTTGGGAGCGGGGAATCTGATTTCCGGTAACAACCGGAGCGGCGTGCTGCTTCAGGGCGGTGTCAGCGCGGGGACGCTGGTGCAGGGGAATCGAATCGGCACCGACGTCAGTGGGACGGTGACCCTGGCCAACTTAGAGCACGGCGTGGAGATCGTACATTCCAGCGGCAACTCGGTCGGCGGCACGGCGGCTGGCTCCGGGAACACGATCGCCTTCAACCCTCGGGACGGTGTCTCCATTTCGGGGACGGACGCCTCCGCCTCCAACAACGCGATCTTGAGGAATTCGATCTTCTCTAACGGTGACCTGGGAATTGACCTGAACAACGAGTTCGTGACCCCCAACGACGTGGACGACCCGGACCTCGGATCCAATCACCTGCAAAACTTTCCGGAGTTTGTGAGCGTGGTGAAGAACGGAGCCAACCTGGACATCACCTACTCGGTGCCATCGCTGACAACCAATTCGGCGTACCCGCTGCGGATCGAGTTCTACATCGCTGACGCACTGAACCAGGAAGGCAAGACGATCTTGGGAGCGGTCAGCTACGCCTCCCCCGGCACGACGCTGGCCACGGTCTCCGCCGGTGCCGCCGTCGTCGGCACCAAGATTGTCGCCACCGCCACCGACGCCAACGGCAACACCTCCGAGTTCTCCCTGTTCGCCACCGTGGCATCGCCGGCGTGATGGCTGGGGGCGAGCGAAGACGCTCGCCCCCAGCCACACGATTAGCGATGTTGGAGTCTGAATAGAAGGCGTTTCAAAACCGACAACCACGTCTGTGCGTGGCTCGATCAAAGTTGGCGGCTCGCTCAGCTGTAGGCAGATTTCGCCGAAATCTGCTTCGCCGACCTCGGCGAGGTTGGCCTACAGTAGTTTTGAAATGCGCTCTAGCAAACTGAAAGGGTGATGGCCCTGGCGTCTGTTTGGATTCGCTGTCATCGGGCCGCGCCGCGAAATAGAATCCGCTCCTTCCCGTCTCCGTTCGCGGCTCGCTTTGATCGGCACTCATGTTTGAACATCACACGCATCCGCTGTTGCCGCAGGCTCAGTTTCTGGGGCGATTGGCGCTCAGCATTTCTGCCGGCTTCGGACTGATCGGCCTGTCGCTGTGGGCTGGCATGGCGGGCTATCACTACTACGAAGGGATGACGTGGCTCGATGCGTTCCTGAATGCCTCGATGATCCTGTCGGGCATGGGACCGCTGGCGCAGCCGCAGTCGGTCAATGGCAAGCTGTTCGCCGGGATGTACGCGCTCTACAGCGGCTTCGTGGTGATCTTCGCCTCGGGGATCATCTTCGCACCGGTCATCCATCGGACGCTGCACCGGTTCCACATCGAGAGGTCCCATCACACCCCCCACCGTCCTTCTCCAACCGGCTCCAAGCCCGATGAGCATTGAGCCAGCCGACCCTTGTGGGGCAGACCATCCCATTGCGGCAGTCCTCTGGACCGGAGTCGAAGGGAGGTTCGGAGAAGGAACTTGACGAGCTTGCAGGCTGGGGCGGAGTTTGAGGGACGACGCCGTTACTGCGAATCCCTGCTCACGCCAATGGCCGTGGCGGTCGCATAGTTTTTCGTGTGCGAGATCGAGACCAGCACGTCGGCGATCCCGAGTCGATCGGCCACCTCGCGCGTCGTGCCATGCAAAACGACCACGGGCTGACCGCTCGGTTGAGTCACCACTTCGATGTCCGTCCAGCCGACGTCCGTGGTGAAGCCGGTCCCCAGGACCTTCATCACCGCTTCCTTCGCCGCCCACCGACCGGCGTAGTGCGGAGCCGATTCCTTGCGGCCCTGGCAATGAGCGATCTCGCCGGGCGTGAAGACTCGTTCGAGAAAGTGATCGCCGTGATCGGCCATCATCCTGGCGATCCGTTCCACTTCGACGATGTCCGTCCCGAGTCCCACGATCACGACGAAGTCTCCTCGGCAGCAGCGGCCCCGCGAGTCTGAGCGACACCGAATCGGAATCCCCACGCTGCGGCCGCGCCTCCCGCCAGCAGTTCGACGCACCAGAACAACTCCGGCCACGGACTGGACCACGCACCAAGCTGTCTCACGCGGCGAGCCAGATACCAGCGGAATTCATTGACCGTGGAGACAGTGGGAGCGGAAACAAGCTCGCCGCCGGAGTCTCGTTCCATCTGCTTCATCATCGACGCGGCCATCTGCTGTTGAGGCGACTTCGGTTGTGAGGCAGCATCCAATCGGAATGCCAGCCACGTCGAACCGGCCAATCCGCCGGCCGCCATCAGGGACATTGCCCACAACCATTGCCAGCAGACTCGATTCGGAGGGGGCCTGGTGAAGAAGGCCGATGCCGCGCCCATCGCGCCGCCGACCACGACCGAAAACAAGCCGAGCAGCTTCACGCGAGCCGGGGCCTGCGCGGAGGCGATGCTCAGCGCCAACACCACGAGCGCCGTGCGAGCCAGCCAACTCAGCCAGAGCACGCCGCCCCGCGAGGCATCAGTCGTTGAATGCGGTGATTCAGTCATGGGCTTGGAACCTGCCTTGCGTCCAACGCAGCCATCACGTGGAGCGTTCGTGAATCAATGACGTGGGATAAGCTTCCAGCTTGTCAATTCCGCTCAAGAGCATGACAGGCTGGAAGCCTATCCCACGAAAAATCACAGTTTTTGTGCGGGCTACTCTTCGAAGGTCACGCGCGGATTGACGACGACGTACAGGATGTCTGAGATCAGGATGCCGATCAGCGTGAGAACCGCCGACAGCATGAGGGTCGTCATCACCAGGTCGTACTCGCGCCGACCAATGGCATCGTAGGCGAGCCAGCCCATTCCCTGAATGTTGAACACGATCTCGATGATCACGCTGCCGCCGACCAGAAACGGGAGCAACGACGCGAACAGCGTGATGATCGGGAACAGGCTGTTGCGCAGAGCATGCACCAGAATCACGCGCGCCTTACCGGCCCCCTTTGCCTCGGCGGTGCGGATGTAGTCCTGGCGGATGACCTCCAACATACCGGCCCGCATCTGTCGGCTGACGTAGGCCAGGCCCCCGTAGGTCAGGCAAATGACCGGCAACACGATGTGTTCGAGATAGTCGCGTTGCTGGCCCCACCAGGTCATCTGGTCGAAGTTCGGCGACTTCAACCCCATGATCGGCAGGAGTGGGAGTTGAACGCCCAGTCGCCGCAGCAGGCTGCTTTCGGTCACGAACATTCGCAGCATCTCCGCAGCCCAGAACGACGGCAGGCTGTAGAGAATGAACAGCCCCATTGTCGTGATCCGATCGAGCGTCGATTTGGAATACGCAGCGCTGAAGATCCCCAGTGGTACCGCAGCCACATAGATCAGCACGAACACGATGAGGTTGAGCAGAACCGTCACCTTGAGCGCTTGCCACAGATCCTTCCAGATCGGCTGTTCCGTTTGAAACAGGATCATGTCGGCCGTGGCGAGCCGCTTCAAAAACAGACCGAACTGAACGTGCAACGGCTTGTCGAACCCATGTCGTTCGCGAAATCGTTTCTCGGCCGTTTCGGTCCCGCGCTCGGCGTTGACGCCTGCGCTGGCCTGTCCCACGCCACCAAACTTGTGCGAAGCTGGATCGCCCGGTGCCAGACGAATCACGAGAAACGAAACGACCAGAATCCCGAACAACGTCGGGATCATGAGCAGCAGGCGTTTGAGAAGGTAGGTGGTCACGAGGCGTGATTCCCGGAAACGGACGGGGAAGCGAGCGGGAGTTCAAACACCAAATCTCAGGCTCCAAAGCCCAAACGGATTTCAAACCTCAAATCCCAAAGATCAAACGGAGAGTGCGAGATGTTTGAGATTTTGGTCATTCTTCATTGGGGATTCGTTTGGTGTTTGGTACTTGGACTTTGAGATTTACTTGTGCAACTGCTCGTCCTTCGGCACGTACCACTCGGACAGGTCGAAGCCCGGACGCAGGCGGTACCACTTCACGTTGCGGAAGCGTTTGTGATAGACGCCGAATTCCTTGGGCACCCACAGAAACATGTAGGGCTGTTCGCTGTCGAGCACTCGGTGAAACGCCTGATGGATTCGCCGGCGTTTCTTCTCGTCAAGCGTCACGCGCAGCAGGTCGATCAGTTCGTCGGCCTGAGCGTTGGCGAACGAGATCGAATTGCTGCCGCGATTGCCCGGCTTGGCCCCCGAGCTGTGCCAGATCTGGAACGGATCGCTCTCGGACGGCATGGCCCAGCGCAGCAGAATGACATCGCACTCCTTGGCTCGGACCTTGTCGATGAACGACGCCCATTCGAGCTGTTGAATTTGGAGGTCGATGCCGACCTCTTTCAGATTCTTCTGAAAAATCTCGCTCAGTTGAACATTGATCGCCTTCCCCTGCGGAAGCTGAAGCTTGATCTGAAACTTCACCCCATCCTTGTCGAGGATGCCATCGTTGTCGGAATCGATCCACCCCGCTTCGGTGAGCAGTTCCTTCGCCGTCTCGGGATCGTATGCGAGGGGCGCGACTTCACGATCGTATCCGATGCCGAAGAAGTACTGGGTGCCGGAGACCAGTGCGCCGGCACCATGCAGCTTCGTTTCGAGAAACTCCTGTCGATTCATCAATAGCGACAGCGCGATGCGAACCCGTCGATCCTGAAACTGCGGGATGCGATGGTTCCAGCCGAAGTACTGGAACATCGGGGAGTACCAGGAACCGAGGACGTAATCGTCGCGGATCTTTTGATCGAGCGTCGGCCAGTCCTCGAAGAACTGCTCCGGCGACATGTCGTAGAAGAAGTCGATCTCACCCGCCTTCAGAGCCGACATCGCCGAGACCTGGTCGGGGATGAACTTCACGATGATCCGGTCCACGTGTCCGGCCTTGGAAGGCTCCCAGTAATTCTGGTTGCGGACCAGTTCCACGCGGTCGCCACGCTCCCACCTGTCCACGATGTACGGTCCCGTCCCGAGCGGGCTGCGGTTGTAACGGTCGTCGGTGTTGAAGAACTTGCCGAACCGCTGTCCGTGCGCGCTCAGCTTCTTTTGCGCATCCTCCTGCTCCGGCGTGAGCCGCTCCAAGGTCAGTTGGCGCGGATCGGCTTTGCCGTTCTCATCCACGTACGTCTTGAGGGCCGCCTCAAAGAAGTGAAACGGCGGAGTGTAGACCGCGATGCCGTAGCTGAACTCGGGAGCCTTGAAGTACTGCTGCCGATACCGCAGCCGGACGGCGTGCGCTCCCAGCGGAGTGCATTCGACGAGATCGCTGTAATAGGTGCGGATCGAGTCGCCATCGACGGAGGGACTGTTCAGCAGGGCATAGGCAAACTCAATGTCCTTCGTGGTGAACGGCATGCCGTCGGACCACTTCACATCGTCGCGCAGCGAGAACGTCGTGTACGTCTGTGCCTGCACGTCGGTCCATTCGCCCGCCTGGAGTGTCAGCGGTTCGCCGTTGTTTTGCTGCTTGAGCGGGTTTTGTTCCGTGGCGGCGGTGAGGACGAGCGAGCCGTCTTCGCGCTGCTCGGCCTTGCCGAACAGTTCGGCCCCCACCTTGACGGTGTACTTGCCGTTGGGGAAGCCGCCGATTTTCAACTGGCCCTGTTCGTCACTCCAGAAGTGAGCGCCGGTCGCCGACGCACCGACAATTTTGCCGACGGGATAGACTCCGACCCAGACCTTGCCCAGCGGCTTTCCGTCTTTGTCCGAGGTTGTCAGCGTGAACTGAGGCGGTTCGACCGGCTTGCCGTCTTTGGCGGGAACGACTTCATAGTCCAAGTCGATCGAAGTCTCCGGCTGTCCGTCCCCGAGGGCGAGCCGTCGCTCCTGCCCCGGAAAATCGGGCGAGAGCTTCACCGAGTCCTCCACGATCCACTGCTTGGCAATCCCCGGCTCGAAGGCAAACGATTCGGGGTTTTGACGCGCGAGGGCTTCGTTGACGTACTGCATGATGTACGTCTGCACGGCCGACGATTCGGTGATCGGGTTGAGCACCTTCGGTTCGGAGTTGAATCGAATCGTCAGCGTGTCGCCCGTCGTCGGCTGGCTCGGCTTCCGCTTCGCGTGTTCGTTGCCCACGTCGGCGGGAATGGGTCCGCCGAGTTGCAGCGTGTCGCTCTTCATCTTCTGTCGAGGAATCTTGATCCCATCGACCTCGGTCATGATTTCCAACCGAGGGACATCGGGGTAGTCGTCTCCGGTCAGGGCCTTCGCGTCTATCGGAGCTTCGACAGCCGTGATCGTGTCGCCGTCTGATCCCTTCGTGGCCACCGACGTGCCAGCCCCTCCGGCTGGTGGTGTGGTGGAGGTCGTGCAGCCAGACAGGCCGCACAGGCCAAGACTCAGAATGACCAGCGCGAGACACGCGTGCAGTCGAACCATGACGAGGCATCCTTCCTGACGGGTCGAACAATTCAAGGACCAAGAGCGGTCGGATTCTGGCAAAGCCGCATCCAATCGACAAGGCGTGGCCACGAAGTCTCAGTCTCTTGGTCGTGGAGGCCGAGTCGGACGCGCGGGTCTCAGAATGCGCATGACGAACGCGAATCCTAGCACTGTCGGGACGAGGACGTTGAGCGGAATCTTCGTTCGTCCAATCAGCAGGGCCACGACGACAGTCCCCACCACGACGCCGAGTGAGGCTCGTCCCAACTCCGGGTTGCGGGTGATCGAAGGAAGCGCGAGCCACAACGCGCCCATCACGATCCCGACTTTCAGGCACGCTCCGCGCCACATGTCGTTGCTCCCCTCCAGGCCCAACGCCCAGAGCAGACCAGCGACGAGAAGCAGTCCCAGGCCGATCGCGCCAACCAACGAACGATTCACGGTGACAGGTTGTGAGTTCATGGGCGGGATTATGCAGTGGGGAGGGAGTAGTGGGTAGTGGGTCGGGAATAGTGATGAAAGACACGCCGATGATTGTGATGCCCGACTCCTTGTTCTCATCCCTACTCCCTACTCCCCACCACCCCCTACTCCGGCCGAATCGGCCGCTTGGGGTTTTCGCATTCTTACCCGGTCTGTACACTTCTCCCCACTCCGCGCAGGGACCGTGCGGTGAGTCGCACTGTCGCCATTGGGAATGACAAGGGTGTGACAACCACGTCTCTGCGGACGAGCCTTCGGAAGGGATGCCGTGATGGCCGCGAAGCCACTTCGCTTATTGCACGCCGCAAATCTGCGCCTCGATTGTCCGCTGCAACACGTCGCCGCGCTGCACGATGACGTGCGAGACATCGTCGAAGTCGCGACGCTCACCGCGTTCGATCGACTTGTCAGCCTGGCCATCGAGCGCGATGTCGATGCACTGCTCATCACGGGCAACAGCTTCGATGCTTCGGTGGCGAGTCTCCCGGCCGAAGTCGCCCTGCGAAATGGGTTCGAGCGACTCGACGAGCGGCAGATTCCCGTCTTCGTTACGCCGGGGAAACTCGATCCGGCGTCGGCTTGGCTGCAACTCCCTGCCCTGCCCGAGAACATTCACTTCCTGAACGATCTGGAGGAGCCGCCGATCGATCTCACCGATCGAGGCCGCTTGCTGGCCACATTGCTTCCCGTGACCGTCGACTCTGCGGTCGAGCCTTACGAGTTGGAAAACCTGTTCGCGGCGCGAGCGGCCAACGCGCTGGATCGGCCGTTCGTCGTCGGACTGCTGTTGCCCGATCGGCCCAACGTCCGCAATGCTCCTTCGGCGAGGTTCGCCGCACTCGACTGGCTGGCCTGTTCGGTGGACGAAGCGACGAATGAACTGCCTCTCACCGACGGAGTCATCAACGCGCAGCACGGACCGCAGGGGTTGTCCTTCGAGGAGACCGGCCCGCGCGGAGCGACGCTGCTCGAAGTCGATGGGCAGCGTCGAGTGAAGCAGTCTCTGTTGCCGCTTGCGACGGTCCGCTGGGAACGACTCACGCAGAAGCTCGACGGTGTTCGCAGTCGCGACGATTTGTTGGAGCGGATGCTGGCGGCCCTCGAACGGCTGTCGGATTTGCCCGGTGAATTGGTCCGGTTCATCGACTGGAAGCTCGACCGGACCAGTGCCGAGGCGAACGGCTGGGAAGCGGACGCGGCAGTCACGGAACTGGGTGCGGCCCTGACGCAATTGACCGACCAAGCCGACGGACTGCGGTACGTTCATCGCATTCAGCCGCTCGATCCCGATCTGTCGCTGATCGAATCGGGCCACCGTGAGTTGCTGACCGAGTACCTGCTCGCGATGGATCGCCGCTCGCCGGTGACTCGGCCTGCGATGACGAAGTGGCTCACCGAAGCCAAGATCGCCAACACGCTGAAGACGGGCCGCTGGGAATCGTGGGCCGACGCGGTCGAACCGGCGACAGTCGCCAGCCAGGCGCAGCAGCTTGGTTGGGACTGGTTCGCCTCGATGGAAAGCAAATGAGTGGATGAGAAACTCCAAATACCAAATCCGAAATCCGAAACGAACTTCAAATCTCAAATCCCAAGGACGGAAACGGGCGTCGTGGGAGTGTGAGAGTGGCAGAACTGGCGGTTTGAGATTTGTGGATTTGGCGTTTGGGATTCGTTTCGGATTTCGTGCTTGAATTTTGAGATTTTGACTAGCTGAGGGGGCATCTCGATGCGCATCACCGGGATCGAGATCGATCGGTTCGGAGTCTGGCAGGACTTCAAGCAGCCGCTGCATCGGTCGGGGCTGACGGTGTTTTACGGCCCGAACGAAGCGGGCAAGACGACGTTGTTGCGGTTCATTCGCGGAGTCCTCTACGGTTTTCCGTCCGATGACTATTTGAATCCCCGCAAAAAATTGCGTCGCGAGGCGCAGTCGGGCCTGCTGCGCGTCGAGCATCGCGGGCGCGAGTACGAAATCCGCCGCACAGCCTACGGCGACGATGCCGGTCTCCTCGCGGTCGATGGCATTCCGTCGGGCGAATCGACGTCCGCCTTCATGGAAGATCTGCTCGCCGCGACCGACGAGAAGCTGTTTGAATCGGTCTTCGCCGTCGGGCTGCCCGAATTGCAACAGTTTGCCACGCTGACGGGCGATCAGGTGGCCAACCACTTGTACGGGATGACGCTTGGTCCGCAGGGCCGCCTGCTGATGGAGCTTCCCGGCCGAGTCGATTCCGAACTGCAACGATTGATCGGCGCGGGTGGCGACGGCGCGGTGATCCCCGACCTCTTGAAGCGTCACGAGGAACTGTCGCGTCAATCGGCGAGTGGCATCCGCCTGCGTGACCGCTACCGCGAACTCCTCCGCAAGAAGAGCGAACTCGACGAGCGGATCGGCAAGCAGCGCGAACGCCAGTCCCGGTTGCAGGCCAACCTGCGCGGGCTCAGCTACATGGAGAAGGTTCATCCGCCGTGGAACCGCACGCGCGAATGCCGGCTCGAACTGAAGCAGTTACCCGATTTCAGCGCCTTCCCCGCCGACGGCGTGCAGCGTTTGCAGCGGCTCGAATTGGACATTGATGCGGCGACAAAGACGCGCGAGCGGCTGCTCGACGAGGTCTCGCAGATCAATCAGAAGCTGGCCGGGATTCGGATCGATCCCGAAATTCGACGTTTCTCGGGCGCGGTGCAGATGTTGTCCGAGCAGCGCGTGATGACGCAGGACTTTGAACCACGCATTGCCGAGTTGGAAAAACTCGCCGCTTCGCAGGAGCGCGATCTCGTCGAGCACCTTGCCGCGCTGGGACGCAATTGGTCGCTGACGCGACTCGACGCGGTGAATGACTCTCCCGAAGCGAATGCCTCGTTCGTGCAGGCGGCGCGCGAGTACCAGACGATCCTCGGCAAGACGCAGCGGATGCAGCGGCGTTACAAGCGGGCCAACGGCGCATGTCGCGATCGCGAACTCGCATTGAGAACGGAGTTGCAGGATTACGGTGTGGCGACCGAGGCCCTCGATGCGTCGGTCGATGTCGCGGCGCAGCGGCTCGATCAACTGGCGGACCTCAGCCGCTGGCACTCCGAGGCGGGAGAACTGCATCACCGGACGACGACGCTCGACCAGCAACTCGAACGCCTCCACCTGCGTCACGGCCTGCCCGACTGGATCTACGGCATCCTGACGTGGTTCACACTGGCCGGAGTGGCGCTGTTCATCGCGGGCGTCTACGCGGCCGTTACCACCGGCTGGATCGTCGGACTGATCTTTGTCGTCCTGTCGCTCTTCTCGGCGGGAACGGCGTGGGCGTTCAAGACGCATCACGAAGAGAACCTTCAGCAGCAGATCGCCGAACTGCGCGACTTGCGGCTTGCCAACGAAACCGAACGCCGTAACCTGCTCGACCACATCGCGGCCTATGCCGAGAGCTGCGGCATCCGCGAATGGATGGGTCGCGAATTCTCGCTGCAAGAACTGAACGACGGCGAGCTGCTGACGCTCGCCGCGCGACGCACCGCCGATCTGCAACGGGCGCAAACCGACTACCGGCGCATCCTGCAAGTCCGGCGGAGGCTGAGTGCGTCGCGAGGCCGCCTGCAAATTCAGCAGCGTGACCTGGCGAACGGCCGCAAAAGTTGGTGCCAGACGCTCGCGCATCTCGGTCTGGACGAGACGGTCGATGTGAACGCGGCCGTCGAGCATTGGAAAAAGGTCATCGCCGCGCGCGATCGCCGCAGCAAGCATCTCGCCACGCGGGAGCAGTCGCAGGACATCCGGCTCGGTTACGAGCGGTTCCGCAAGCAGGTCGAGGATCTGGGCCGGCGGATGCAGCGGCCGAAGCTGAACTACGCGAGCCCGTTCGAAGTCGTCGAGACGTGGGAACGCGAACTGCGGACAGCCCGCGATGCCAGTCTCGAACGCAAGCGACTCCGCCAGCAGCACGCTCAGCATCGCCGCGAGGCCGCCGACTGGCAGCGCAAGCTCGATGCGCTCGAAGAGAACCGGAACGCCCTGCTCTCGCTGGCCGGTGTGTCGCACCGGTCGCAGCTCGACCAGCGGCTGGAGTTGATGGAGCGCCGTCGGCAGGTCGAGATCATGCTCGAACAGTCGACTCGCGAGTTGGAGCATCTCGTCAAATCCGAGCCTGATACGGCGCTGGTCGAGGACGAACTGATCCGCTTCAATCCGAACGATGTCGCTGGCATGGCCCGTCAGTACGCGCGGGAACTCGAAGAAATCGAACTCGCGCTGCAACAGGGCTTCGAGCAGTTGGGGACGATCAAGCAGGAGCTGAAGTCGCTCGAAGCCGACCGGCGCGGAACGCGAACGCGGCGCGAGTTGGCTCAGGTTGAGGGTGAGTTGCGCAGCGCCTGGCAGTCCTGGTTCGCGGCCTCTCTCGCCAGCGACGCCGTGCAGGATGTGGCCACCCAGTTCGAGCAGGCCAACCAGCCCGAGATGCTGGCCGCCGCGATCCCGTTCCTGCAAAAGCTGACGCTCGGCAAATACCACCACCTCTGGACGCCGCTCGGCCGCAAGCACCTGTACGTCGATGACGACTCCGGCGAATCGCGACCGGCGGAAAAACTGAGCGGTGGCACGCGCGAACAGATGTTTCTCGCGATCCGCCTCGCGATGGTGAAGGCCTTCGCCCACAACGGCATCGAGTTGCCGATGGTCCTCGACGACGTGACGGTCAACTTCGACCAGGAGCGATCCGAAGCGGCCGTCGAAACGCTGCTCGATTTCACCCGAGAGGGGCAGCAGTTGCTGGTCTTCACCAGCCACCTGCACTACGCCCAGATGTTCCAGCGGCGCGAGGTCGAACCCGTCTGGTTACCGGCCCGCCATTCCGTGTTATCCGGCGAAGGCGTCGAAGAACGCCGCGCGGGGTGATGCGAATGGTAAGAGATCTCGTACCAATTCGGGTAACCCGTCCTGGCGAAAGGAGTTAACTATCCATTGGAATCGGTGTGCCACGGCTGTGCCAGCCGTGCGGACGGGCACAAGTCTCACGAAGGGAACACGGCTGGCACAGCCGTGGCACACGATCAATGGACGGTGGCTTCGTGAGGGCGATATAGTCCGTTTCGCATTCGCACCGGTTCAGATCATTTCGTGAAGTGGCCCTCGGATCGAACTTCGACCGATGGCTGGGGCCATGAAAACCATGTCGCAGTACTTGAAGATTCTGGTCGGTGTCGACCTGCACCACGGGGACCGGGCGGTCTCGAAGGAGTTCGGCCCCGAAACTCGGGCGGCCATCAATCAGGCGCTCGAACTCGCCGCTCATTCGGCCGGCGTGGTGACGTTTTGTGCCGTGCTCGAAATCTCGGCGCAAGCGGCCTCGCTGATCGAACGCGATCATCAGAACCTGCTCCAGACGGTCGAAGACGTCGCGAGTGAAATGCTCGATGTGGAGGTGAGTGCCGCCAACGCGCGCGGCCTCCCGGCGGACAAGGCCGTTCGGTACGGCTCGGCGTGGGAGGAACTGGCGAAGGAGGCGTGCGAGAACCGGCACGATCTGGTCGTGATGGGGACTCGGCACCGCGACAAGGCGACGCGGCTGTTGTTCGGCAGCACGGCTCAAAAGTTGATCCGCCTCGCGCCGTGTCCGGTCTGGATCGTGAAGCCCGAGGAGTACCGGGAGATTCGCGAGATCGCCGTCGCCACCGATTTGAGCGACTCCTCGATTCCGGTTCTGCATGTCGCCATCGGGGCTGCCCGCGCCCTCAACGCCCGGCTCTACATCCTGCACGTTCTGGAGCAGGATCAATTGTCGCACCTGCTGATCGCCGGGGTCTCAGAAGAGGAGATCGCCACCTGCCACCAGCGCCTGCGCGTCGATGCGGAGGCCAGGCTGCAAACGCAACTGGCACAGACTGACTCTCGCACGCTCCAGCAGGGTGTGAAGATCGAGATCGTTGTCGGATCGCCCGACCACGCGATTGGCGATTTTGTCGCGGCGAACGAAGTCGACCTGCTGGTGATCGGAACGCACGGGCGACGAGGTCTCGAAGGGCTGCTGCTGGGCAACACGGCCGAGCGGATCCTGCCGTCGATTCAGGCCTCGCTGCTGGCGGTGAAGCCGGACGGGTTTGTCAGCCCGTATGCGAAGTAGCCCGAAGAATTCAATCGAACCACGGAAAACACGGAAGCTCACGGAAGGTGGAAGAGCAACTTTGATGTTTCGGGAAGCAGGTCGATTAGAGAATCAAGATACGGTTGCGTGGAATCAACACCACTCACGTTTTCACTTCCGTGAAATTCCGTGTTTTCCGTGGTGAATCCTTTTCGGCAGGGCGCGAACCGAAAGAGAAGGTTCGTCACGGCGGCCATTTCGCTGACCGTGCGGCAAATGCCGGAATGCGACTGCGATGAAGAACTGCCACTGACAGCCGATCACTCTTCCCATAGCGAGCGATCGGAGTCAGGGCTTTCAAGGCCCCAGCCCTGCGGCGACTGTTGTGCCCCCGCACAACTTCGCGTTCATCACGTCACGTCCTCAGCGTTACAAACCGCCGCCATACTGCTGCGGCATCGCGAGGAACCGCTGCTGCGTCTCGCGATCGCTGAAAAACCACAGTTTGCCACGCCAGATCACTCCGACGCGCGGATCACCCAGCTCGGCTCCGCGGCCATCCTTCGTGCTGACCAGGCACTGTCCATTCGCCACCGGCCAGAAGCGGTCGGGATTGGCGAGAAACCTTTGGCGGTGCTCGTCCGAGAAAAAACCGACCGTTTGCCCGTTATGCTCGGCCGTGTAAGTGGCCTCGCCCTTCCGCAAGCGGTTCTCATCGAGCAGACTCACCAGACAAAAGCCTTCAAATCCGAGTTTGAGCGTGTTCACGGTGGCCAGAGCCGAGACGGCCTGCGTGTCGTCCGACTCGTCCGATTCCGCATCGGCCAGCGATTCGTCCGTCTCGAGTGGCGACCGCTTGACCAGTTCCAGCGACGTGATCAGATCGCCGGCCGACTTGAAGCCGGTCATCCGCGACACGACCTTCAACTCGGGCGAGACAACCAGCGTCGTCGGATACGCCTCGACGTGGAAACCCGTGACCAAGTCGGGGTTCTCGTCAGCATCCAACTCCAGCAGGACGAAGTCCTTGCGGAGCCGTCGTCGCAACCGTTCGTCCGTAAACGTCAGTTGCTGCATCTGGCGGCACGGGCCGCACCAGGTCGCGGTGATCTTCACCAGAATCGGTCGCTTCCTGCGACCGGCCTCTTCACAGGCCTGTTTGTAGTTCTTTCGCCAAGCCAGACGAGACACCTCGTGATCGTCGGCCTGGGCGAGCGGGCGGTTCGCGAACGAGATCGCGACCGCCGCGACGAGAGCCAGACTGAGGCTCCCGCGGCGTAAGATGGACATGCATTACTCCTCACATGTGCGGCGTTCAGTTCCTCCGTGCATTCGCCCACATTGGCGTGCCGGACCGATGAACGCCATGGCCAGTCCGGCCGCCGTTGAACCGAGATCGCGCAGAGTGAACGGTGATCACGCGGAGTGGTCTAGGTTCGGACGAGTCACCAAGGTAGTCGACCTCCTCTACTTGATCTACCTCCACAGGCAACCTGAAGCAGACTCTTCGGAGATTGGCAAATAGGCGAAATAGGTCGCGTAGGCGGACCGCGTAGCTTGCTTTTGAACTTCGGTTGTGTCCTCTCAAATCAGCATCTCCCAACGTAACTGGAGACCTTGGTGGGCAAACTCACTTCATCTCATCCACCGAGATGGCTACCTTGCTGCTCGCCCGACGAACTCCTCCCGCAACGATCGAGATTATGACCGAGACACACACTCAACCTGATGATCTGATCCCCCGCCTCGACTTTGCGCTGGCTGTCGCCGCCGAGGCGAGCGGCCTGATTTTGCGGTACTACCAGAACCCGGAGCTCGAAGTGGAACGGAAGCGAGACAGCAGCCCCGTGACCGAGGCCGACAAGGGGGCCGAACTGCTGATCCGCGAGCGATTGGCAGCGGCCTTCCCCGACGACGCGATCCTCGGCGAAGAGTTTCCGAACAAGGACGGGACGACCGGCTTTCGCTGGATTCTCGATCCGATTGACGGGACGAAGTCGTTCATCCATGGCGTGCCTTTGTTCGGGACGCTGATCGGCATCGAATTCAACGGACGCTGCGTGATTGGTGTCGTCCGGTTCCCCGCCCTGAACGAAGTTGTCTACGCGGCGAAGGGCCACGGCGCGTGGTGGCAGATCGGCGACGCCCAGCCTCGCCGCGCGCAAGTCTCGTCGGTGACGAGCCTTTCCGAGGCGACGTTCTGCAACACGAACCCCTCGCGCTGGCTGGCGATGGGCAAACGCGAAGCCCTCGAAACACTACTGACGTCTGTGCAGCTTGCCCGAGGCTGGGGAGACTGTTACGGCCACATGCTCGTCGCGACCGGCCGAGCCGACGTGATGATCGATCCGGCCATGAACGCCTGGGACGCGGCGGCCCTCCTGCCGATCGTCGAAGAGGCGGGCGGACAATTCATCGACTGGACGGGCAACGCCACAATCTACGGAGGCAACGGACTGTCGGTTGTGTCGGGATTGAAGGACGAAGTGCTGAAGATCATTCAGCAGTGAAAGTCATTTTCTTCCCCCCTCGCTCCGAGGGGAGCGAAGGGAGAAGGAAGAGAAGAACAAGCATGAAGATTGCCGGCGTGCAGATGGATTTTCAGTTGGCCGATGTGGAGGGGAACCTCGATCGGATGATCGTGAAGCTGCGCGAGGCTCGTGCGGCGGGAGCGTCGTTGACGGTCTTTCCCGAATGCGCGGCGACGGGCTACTGTTTTGCGAGCCTCGACGAGGCGCGGCCGTACGTGCAGCCGATCGATGGCCCGGCGATGCAGCGAATGGCGCGAGCGTGTGCCGAACTCGGCGGGCATGTCGTGTTCGGACTGCTCGAAGCGGACGGGCCTCGCGTCTTCAATGCCCTCGCGCTGGTCGGGCCGGGCGGATTGATCGCCTCGTACCGCAAGATCCATCTGCCGTTTCTTGGCGTCGATATGTTCACCGATTTTGGAGACCGTCCGTTTGCCGTGCATGACATCAACGGCGTGAGGATCGGCATGAACATCTGCTACGACGGCGGCTTCCCGGAGCCGGCGCGCTGCTTGACGCTGCTCGGTGCCGACCTGATCGTTCTCCCGACGAACTGGCCTCCCGGTGCCGAGCCGGCCGCCGAGTACGCGATCAACACGCGCGCGATGGAGAACACCGTCTACTACGCGGCCGTCAACCGCATCGGAGTCGAACGAGGCACACCCTTTATCGGCAGGAGCCGAATCTGCGATCCACTCGGCAAGACCCTCACTACCGCTGAGGGAACCGAAGAAGTGATCCTCTACGCCGAAATCGACGTGGCCCGGTCTCGCAACAAGCATCTGATTCGCAAGGCGGGAACAAACGAGGTCAACCGCATCGCCGACCGGCATCCCGAGATGTATGGTGTGCTGGTCAAACCGCATTCGCTCCAACGCCCGCGAGATCGCTGAACTGAATTGTCGAGTCCGCCGCCGCTGATCGAGGTTGTTGATGTCACTTTTGAACCCAGCGTTGCTTGCCGGACTGGGATTGGCTGCGATTCCGATCCTGCTCCATTTGCTGATGCGGGCGAAACCGAAGCGGCTCATCTTTCCCGCACTGCGGCTGATTCTTCAGCGTCGCAAGCAAAACACGCGGCGGATGCAACTGCGTCATTTCTGGTTGCTGCTGTTGCGGGTGCTGGTGGTGGCGCTGATCGTGCTCGCACTGACTCGGCCTTCGTTGCCTGCGGCGAATTACTCGCTGACGTGGTTCGAGGCGGGATCGCTTGCGGTGATTGTGGTCCTCGCCGTGGGAGCCTACTTCGGCGTGATGACCTGGTGGCAACGACAGCACTGGCCGCGCAATGTGCTGCTCACGCGGCGGACGATGCTGCGCGGAGGGATCGGCGTCCTGGCATTGTTGCTGGCGCTGGCGGGCGTGGCGTGGCCGTACTCGGCGCGAGTCTTTCATGAACTGAAAGACCCCGCGCCGCGCGTCTCCGAAAACGTGCCGGTGGCCGCCGTCTTCCTGTTCGATACCAGTGCGAGCATGGCGTACAAGCAGAGCAACCAGACTCGCTTGCAGGCGGCGCAGCAGTTCGCGAAGGACCAACTCGGTCGGTTGCCCGGCGGGAGCAAGGTGGCTGTCGCGGCGAGCAGCGAGTCGGCGACCGCCGCGTTCTCGGTGGACTTGAAGGCGGCGCAGACCCGCATCGAGGCGCAGGAGATCAAGGCGACAGGGCTGCCACTGAACGACCGGCTGCGCGCGGTGCTGCTCGGTCAGGAGGACGATCGCCGGCGCGTGACTGCCGAGCAGAGTTCGCTTCCCGAAGAGAAGCGGGCCGACCGGTTCGTGCGCGAAGTCTACCTGTTCACGGACCTCGCCAAATCGGCCTGGCGCGAAGAGACGTCGAGCCTGCTTAAAGACGAACTCGAACGCCTGAAGTGGATCGGCGTCTACATCATCGACGTCGGAACGCTGGAGCCGATCAACGTGGCTCTGCACAGCATCAAACTGTCGCGCGAGTCGGTTCCGGCGGGAGGCTCGATTCGCATCGATGCGGTGGTCTCTTCGGTCGGCAAGATCAAGCCCGACCAGACGGTGGAGTTGCACGTTCGCGATGACGACGGCCCGCTGAAAAAGGCGGATCAGCAGTCGGTGCTGCTCGAAACGGGGACCGAGGCGCGCGTCACCTTCTTTCCCGTCGAGAGCGGCACCGGTCGCTTTCGGCAGGGCGAGTTGCGGCTCACCGGCTCGGATCCGTTGAGCGTGGACGACGTCGGTCACTTCACGGTGCAGACGATCCCGCCGCTAAAGGTGTTGGTTGTCGCCGAGCAGCGCGTCGTCGCTCAGTACTGGTTGCAGGCCCTCAAGACTCTGGCCGAAACCAAATCGACGGACTATCGGACCGAGTTCGTCACGACAGATCGGCTCGGGGAGAAAGACCTCACCTCGTTCGATGTCGTCTGCATCATCAATGCCAGCAGTCCGAGCGACACGACGTGGACGAAGCTGCGCACATTTGTTGAGGCCGGCGGCGGGTTGGCCGTGTTCCTCGGAGCGAACTCGTCCGCGGGGGCAGAGGCCCGGCGCAGGGGCTTGATTGACCCGGTCTCCTACAACGGCGAGGCCGCGCTCGGCGTGCTGCCCGCGCGGCTGAACGCGTCACTGTTCCACCGGCCAGCGAAGACGATGGATCTGCGGAATTCGCGGCACGTGCTGCTGCAACGGCTCGACGACTTGGGAGTGCTGGTCGATCTGGGCACGACCGAGGTGCGACGCTACTGGAAAGTCGAGCCGCTGGCCGACGCGGTGACGATCGCCCGCTTCGGTGACAGTTCGGGCCCGGTGGCCCTCGTCGAGCGGCGTCTCGGTCAGGGGCGAGTTGTGATGCTGACGACCGGCGTCGATGGAATCGAATGGAACGACCTGCTCGATCAAAACGCAGGGCCCCTCTACATCGTGCTGGCCGATCAACTCGTGCAGTATCTGTCGCGGCAGGCGTCGGGGACGTTCAATCATCTCGTCGGCGATGAGGTCTCGCTCCCGCTGGATCGGGAACGGAAGCTCAGAAAAGTCGTGGTGCGCATGCCTGACTTCAAGCAGCGTCCGCAGGACGTTCCCGCCGAGGCCAAGTTGCTGACGCTGCGCGATCTTTCGGCGGTCGGTTCCTACGCGGTCGATTCACCCGAGAAGGACTTCGACTATCGCGCGGGCTTCAGCATGAACCTGCCCGCCGCCGAGAGCGACTTCACGCGGTTCGAGCCAACCGATCTGGACCGCGTGCTGGGCGAAGGTCGCTACAGTGTGAGCCGCGATCCCTCGAGTCTCGAACGCAATGTACTGACCGGTCGGTTGGGACAGGAAATGTACAGTCTGGTTGTCGCGTTCCTCGTCGCCATCTTCGCGCTGGAACAGTTCACCGCGACCTGGTTCTACCGCACCGATGAGGGCTGAGATGTCGCAAATCCCAAATCTCAAATCCGAAATCCGAAACGAATCCCAATGACAGAAATCCCAATGATCCAAACGAAACAGCGGAGACCAGCCGTCAACTGTCGGACCGTTTCGGATTTCGGACATCGGAATTTGAGATTCGTTTGGGGTTTCGGATTTGAGATTTGAGATTTCTCCACAA
>JBBPIS010000118.1:19595-25596 GCA_038040225.1 Planctomycetota bacterium | reverse complement strand
AAGGCCACGAACCGTCTGGCGGAGGCCGAGCCGCTGATGCGCCGCGCGCTGGCCATCGACGAGCAGTCCTACGG
This sequence comes from Planctomycetota bacterium, assembly GCA_038040225.1. Lineage (GTDB taxonomy): Bacteria > Planctomycetota > Planctomycetia > Planctomycetales > Planctomycetaceae > Schlesneria. The sequence goes on along the minus strand of JBBPIS010000118.1, from coordinate 25,522 downwards.
AGCCGAACACCCCAACGTCGCCCGCAACCTCAGCAATCTGGTGGTGTTGCTTCAGGACACGAACCGTCTGGCGGAGGCCGAGCCGCTGATTCGCCGCGCACTGGCCATCTTCGAACAGTCCTTCGGACCCGAACACCCAAGTGTCGCCGTCAGCCTTAACGTCCTGTCATTATTGCTCCAGGCCACGAATCGTTTCGCAGAGGCCGAGCCTCTGATCCGCCGCGCGTTGGTCATTGGTGAGCAGTCATACGGGGCCGATCATCCCGAAGTCGCCGTCTGGCTCAACAACCTGGCGCAGTTGCTCGATGCCACGAATCGTCTGGCGGAGGCCGAGCCGCTCATGCGCCGCGCGCTGGCCATTGGTGAGCAGTCGTACGGATCCGAACACCCCAAAGTCGCCATCCGCCTCAACAACCTGGCGCAATTGCTGAAGGCCACGAACCGTCTGGCGGAGGCCGAGCCGCTGATGCGCCGTTGCGTCGTGATCTTCCAACAGTTCGGCCGCAAGACAGGGCACGAGCATCCTGGCATGAAGACGGTTCTGGCGAATTATCGAGACATTCTTCAGTTGATGATGCTTCCCGATGACGAGGTCGCAGAACGGTTGAAAGATACCGCAGCAATCGCGGGTCCGTTGAAGCCAATCGTGCCGGAAGTCGAGCGGGTGCTCGGTCCCGCGAAGCCTGTCGCGGACGTGCTGGCGGCGCTGGATCGCCAATACAAGGCGGACGGCAAGCCCGCCGTCTATTTTCTGCGACCCGATCAACCGATGGCTCCGCATCTCGAAGATCTGTTCAGGCCGAATTCCGAATCTCTGAATGCGGCGGGCGTCAACGCGTATCGCAACGGAGATCATGCCAACGCCATCGCGCACTATGAGGAATCACTCAAGTTGTTGGCTGACAACCCGGACCAAGCGACCACGACGTTCACGACCCGCATGAACCGCGCGGCCGCACTCCGAGAATTGGGCGAGGTGGAACAGGCTCGCGACGAACTGCGTCGGCTGCTATCGGGACTGAAAGAAGGGAACACGATAACGGTACTTGGAAAAGGTCGAGCCCGTTATCACCTGGCCCTGTGCGAACGGCGGCTGGGAGACCCCGAAGCGGCATTGCGCGAGGCGGAAGAATCTCTGAAGGAGTACGGCGACGACGAAGCAGCCGCGGCTCAGAAGAAACAGACCGAGCAACTGCTCGCGGATTTGAAGAACAACAAGCCACTCCCGCCGCTTGCGAAGGGGAATGCGGTCGCGGCGTTGGAGCAGGCGCGAGGCCGCTTCCGGGCCAGAGCGGGCCTGGCCACGCTCCCCTTGAATCAGTCGGCGGTGCCCCTGCTCGACCAGATGCTTGGCCCGGCCCCCTCGACGAAGGAAGTCTTCGAGGCGCTCGACCGCCAGTATCGCGAGCAAAACAAACCCGAGATCTGGTTCCTGCCCCTGAACAAACCAATCGCCCCGCACCTCGACGAACTGCTCGGGCCGGTGCCGAAGACAGAAAAAGAGGAATGATCGAAACGCAGAGGACGCGGAGATCGCAGAGAGAAGACAGGAGAATGCCTACTCTGGCCTTTCCTCTGCGTCCTCCGCGCTCTCTGCGTTTCCAAAGCAATTCGGTAGAAACGCAGAGGGCGCAGAGATCGCGGAGGGAAGGCAGGAGGAATTGAATTTTCTTTCACGCTCTCTGCGTTTCAAATGAATCCGCTCGAATTTTAGGAGAACGCGATGGTCATCAACGAACTCACCTCCGCCATCATCGGGGCGGCGATTCGTGTGCATCGTGTGCATCGTGTGCTCGGTCCGGGGTTGTTGGAGTCGGCGTATCGGGTTTGTCTGGCTTATGAACTCCAGAAGCTGGGATTGGAAGTGGTACAGGAAAAACCGATTCCGGTCGTCTATGACGACGTGAAACTCGAATGTGGTTTTCGAGCCGATTTGCTGGTGGCGGGACTGGTGATCGTGGAATGCAAAGCGAAGGAGAAGCTGCACCCGATCGACCAGGCGCAGGTCGCCTCGCACCTACGGCTCACGGGATTGCACGTGGGGCTGCTGATCAATTTTCATGAACTGGTGCTGAAGGATGGGATTCAGCGGACCGTGAACAACTATCGGGAAGGCGAATAGAAACGCAGAGGGCGCGGAGATCGCAGAGAGAAGACCGGAGATTTCAAACTTCTTCATCTTCCTTCTCCCTGTGTTCTCCGCGTCCTCTGCGTTTCAAATCCATCCGTTCGTTTTTTCAGGAGAACGCGATGGCGTTCGGTTCGATGTCGTGATTGGGTGGCTTTACCACAACAGTCAGGCACACGCGACAAATGCGAACAGCCGGCCTCTGAGGGAGACCGGCTGCGGGTGTGTTCTCAACGAGTCGCGTCCGGCGGACGCACGCGCTGACTATTTCTTCTCTTTGGCGTCACTCTTTGCGGGGGCGTCGGCAGCGTCCTTGTCGCTCGTCTTGGCCTTGGCCTTGGTCGCCGCTTTTTCCTTGGCGTCCTCGGTGATGTCTTTCAGAACCTTCTTCTGTTCGGCCGTCAGGACGGCTTCGGTTTCGGAGGTGCGCTTCGCGCGGAGAGTCTTGAGCTGCTCTTCCAGGGCGTCGAGTTGAGGTTCGTACTTGTCATTGATCGCGTAGACCTTGTCTCGTTGAGCATCCGTCAGGCCGAGCTTGCCGTAATTGGCCGGCAGGCGATTCACGGGCTTCTTGTCCTCTTTCTTCTCGGCGGCTGCTTCCTTGGCCGGTGCTCCCTTGGTTGTCGGCTTGGCGGCGTCCTGCGACCAGCCCACCAGCGAGCCACAGACCAGCAGCACCAACGTACTCGTAACAATTCGGTTTCTTGTCATGGCAACAAATCTCCTTACAGAAAGGAAAACCCCCGGTACCAGAACGGCACCGTGGAATGAGCGACCCAGAACGGGATCGCCTCGAATCCATGAATTGGACAAGATGGTGACGTGCCTGATTGGAAACTGCAAGAGTTTTTTTCGGGCAATTTGCGTTCTGTTCTTGCAGATGCGCAGTGGTGTTCTGAGGCCAATTCCTGACGGAAACGCTTCATACTGCGGCGAGAATATCTGGTTGTTTTGGCGAAATACTTGTGCATGGCAAGGCGGCGAGTTTGAAGTGCAGCGGTGTTTGATGTCCGCAGTCGCCCGGGAAGAGCGATTCGCGTCTTATGTAGCGGTCGAACGTCGCTGAAGTCGCCAGAGTTCAGACCGGAACTATGGCGACTTCAGCGTCAGAGATCCGTGAAGCGACAAATGTCTCATCCCTGTCTGTGAGAGGTATAAAACACCAACACCAACTCCGGGCCATTCGCTCCGCTCCTCACAGCGTCATCCGGTCGCGGCATTGCGTCGCGATCAGCGAAATCTTAGCGTGCCGGGCATCATGCAGATTCGCTGTCCCCATTGTCGCAATCCGATTGAGATCGTTGAGGAGGATCCGTCGGGAGACGTGTCGTGCCCCTCGTGCGGCAGTTGCTTCAATCTGGCGAAGGATGTCGAGACGGGGCGGCATCTCGGTGCGGGACGGATGCTAGGGCATTTCCAGTTGGTCGATCGATTGGGGAAGGGAGCCTTCGGCAAAGTTTGGAAGGCGTGCGACACACACGAGGATCTGAGAAGTCCCTCGCTTCGCAGTCGTTATGCGACTTGATCCGGTTTCAGGGGATCCCACGATGACCCGCATCTTCCTGTCCTACGCCCGCGGCGATGACGTGCAGCCGTATGATCCGGAGACGTCATGGGTACAGAGATTGGCGCGCGATCTGACGGCCGCCAAGTTCGATGTCTGGTTCGACCGCGTGTCGTTGCCGTCGCGGGGGCTGACGTTCCATCAGGAGATTCGCGACGCGGTTGCCGCGTGCGACCGGCTGCTGCTGGTCGTCGGGCCGCAGTCGGCCTTGTCCGAATACGTTCAGCAGGAATGGCAGTTCGCCTGGTTTGGGTTTGAGGCTGAGAAGGCCGAGAAGGTTGTCACGCCCATTCTGCGGGCGGGCGATTATCCGCTCGCGATTCCGGAACTCGCGCTCCTCCACGCCGAGGACTTTCGTGACGATTCGCAGTATGCAGTCCACCTTAAGGAACTCATCCGCATCCTGAAGGATCCAGCCCCGCCACTGGGGAAGCTGATCGGCGTTCCGTCGCTGCCGGCGCACTATCTGTCGCGGACCGACCGGCTGATCCCGTTGCGAGATGCCGTCCGTTCCGGTCTCGACAGTCCGGCTCCCTTCGGCGGTGCGGCGGCCCGACAACAGTTCCACGGGATCGCGGGGACTTCCAAGCAGGTCGGCGTGCATGGCATGGGAGGGATCGGCAAGAGCGTCCTCGCCAACCTGCTGGCCCACGACCGCAAGATCCGCGAAGCCTTTCCCGATGGCATCGTCTGGGTTGGTCTCGGTTCCGTGCCGATCCTGGCGGACCTGATGCGCCGCGTCCACAAGGATCTTGGCGGTGACGGCGCGTTCGCCACCGAGCATGAAGGGAAGTCGAAGCTCAAGGAACTGCTGGCTGACAAGGCGCTGCTGCTGATCATCGACGACGCCTGGCGACGCGAGGACGTGGATGCCTTCGACGTTCTCGGCTCGCGCTGCCGGGCGTTGATCACCACGCGCGATGCCGGGCTGCTCATCTCGCTGGGAGGGACGCATCACGTTGTCGAACTGCTGACCGATGCCGAAGCTCTGCGACTGCTCGCCGTGGCGGCCGACAAGCCTCTGGCGGAACTTCCCGCTGAGGCCCATCAGGTGCTGCAACAATGCGGTCGCCTGCCGCTCGCCGTCGCGCTGGCCGGGGGGCTGGTTGTCGCGGGGACGCCGTGGGCCAGTCTTCAAAAGGCTTTTGAGCGACACAAGCTCGAGTTTCTGGAGAACGAACAGAGTGCGGAACCACAGCACCGCAACCTGTGGAAAACGATCGAGATCAGCGTCCAAGCCTTGCCCGACGAGGAACAAGCGCGACTCGTCGAGCTGGCGGTCTTTCCCGAGGATGAGGCGGTCCCCGAAGCCGCCATCGCCACGCTCTGGGAGCAGACCGGGAATCTGGATGATCTCGATACGCAGCAACTGCTGATCAAACTCAAACGGCGATCACTCATTCAAGTGACGGCCGGCGGCACCGCCGATTCCTCCAGCATCGGCCGAGTGTCGATGCACGACCTGATCCACGATTACTGCGTCCGTCGCGCTCAGTCGCTATATGGCAAAGTCTCGTCGTTGGACGACAAGCTGCTGACCGCGTACCGGGCGAAGTGCTCCCACGGCTGGCCCACCGGTCCGAACGATGGGTACTTCTTCGAGCATCTGCGGCACCATCTCGCATCGGCGGGCCATTCCACAGAAGCGTTCCAACTGCTCCAGGATTTGAACTGGCTCGGCGCGAAGACGCGGGCCGGTTTGGTGTTTGATCTGGTGCGGGATGTCCAGGAGGCTGAGCAGGACTTGACCGAGGCAGACCGCGCGGCGTTTCTCCCCTGGTCCCACTTCCTGCGCGGCAACGCTTCGTTCTTGGGCGAGCATCCGGCATCGTTCTTCCAGCAGGCGTACAACGAACCGGTCCAAAGCCCCGTTTCTCAGTCCGCCCAGCACCTGTGGGCGCTGGCGAGCGGACCGCGTGAGCAATCGGCCTCCGAGTCGCCCACGCTCGTTCCCAGCGCCTTTCTGGAATGGCTCAATCGCCCGACCAAGTGGCAACCACCGGCCTGCCTGATGACGCTTCTGGGTCACACGAGTGGGATCAGCAGCGTGGCGCTCTCCGAAGACGGGTCCACGGTCGTCTCGGGGTCTGGGGACAAGACCGTGAAGGTGTGGGACGCGCGGACGGGGGCCTGCCGCGCGACGCTCCAGGGGCACACGGATACTGTCACCAGCGTGGTGCTTTCCGGAGACGGGTCCACGGTCGTCTCGGGGTCTCGGGACCAGATCGTGAAGGT
>JBBPIS010000118.1:0-19495 GCA_038040225.1 Planctomycetota bacterium | reverse complement strand
GTGGGATGCGCGGACGGGGGCCTGCCGCGCGACGCTCCAAGGGCACACGGAATGGGTCCTCAGCGTGGCGCTCTCCGAAGACGGGTCCACGGTCGTCTCGGGGTCTCGGGACCAGACCGTGAAGGTGTGGGATGCGCGGACGGGGGCCTGCCGCGCGACGCTCCAAGGGCACACGGAATGGATCCTCAGCGTGGCGCTCTCCGGTGACGGGTCCACGGTCGTGTCAGGGTCTTTGGACAGGACCGTGAAGGTATGGGATGCGCGGACGGGGGCCTGCCGCGCGACGCTCCAAGGGCACACGGATTGGGTCTGGAGCGTGGCGCTGTCCGGGGATGGGTCCACGGTCGTCTCGGGGTCTGGGGACAAGACCGTGAAGGTGTGGGATGCGCGGACGGGGGCCTGCCGCGCGACGCTCCAGGGGCACACGGGTGATGTCTTCAGCGTGGCACTCTCCGGCGACGGGTCCACGATCGTCTCGGGGTCTGTGGACCAGACCGTGAAGGTGTGGGATGCGCGGGCGGGAGCCTGCCGCGCGACGCTCCAGGGGCACACGAGTTATGTCAGCAGCGTGGCGATCTCCGGAGATGGGTCCACGACCGTCTCGGGATCTTCGGACCAGACCGTGAAGGTGTGGGACGTGCGGACGGGGGCCTGCCGCGCGACGCTCCAGGGGCACACGTTTGCGGTCTGGAGCGTGGCGCTGTCCGGGGATGGGTCCACGGTCGTCTCGGGGTCTGGGGACAAGACCGTGAAGGTGTGGGACGCGCGGACGGGGGCCTGCCGCGCGACGCTCCAGGGGCACACGAGTTATGTCATCAGCGTGGCGCTGTCCGGGGATGGGTCCACGGTCGTCTCGGGGTCTGGGGACAACACCGCGAAGGTGTGGGACGCGCGGACGGGGGCCTGCCGCGCGACGCTTCAGGGGCATACGAAGGGGTTCCGCAGCGTGACGCTCTCCGGAGACGGGTCCACGGTCGTCTCGGAGTCTTATGACGAGACCGTGAAGGTGTGGGACGCGCGGACGGGGGCCTGCCGCGCGACATATCCGCATGCTTCCCCCGAAGCGCGAACCGCATGGCAGTCTGTCAGCGCACAGACCGATGCGGCTCGGTGTGACATCGTCGTGGGCTCTCTAAGCATTCACGACCGCGACGGCGCAACCCCGCTCATCGTCTTTGGACCATTCGTGCGAGCTTACGGCCCGCTGGTGGACGACAAGATCCTGGCCTTCAACGCCAAGGGCGAGGCGTTCTGGTTCCAAATTCGCCGCCGCAAGGGATCGTGAGATCCCGTCCTCTCGACCGAACCCTGCCGCTGCCGCGAACTGCTCCGGCCACAGATCAAACCGCCAAGACTCGCGCAGACGCTCGGGCAGGGCTTTGAGATGTGACCCTCAGAGTCGAGCGAGGTCGCTGCGTTGGAGAGACGACATCCAGATTGGCGCGGTGCTGTCCGGCGTCCGTTTCGAGATGGTCGAAAACGGGTTTCAAATCGCTTCGGATGCCGAATAGAATGCCGTGCAGTCAGGCACTGAAATGGGGAGCTTCATCATGGTCGGAGTCTTGGCCACGTTTCGCGATGGACGAGTCGAACTGTCAGCGCCGGTCGGCTGGCCCGATGGGACGGAACTGGAAGTCGTTCCCATCGCCTCGAAGGGGCATGCCCTCGCAACGGTCGAGAGCCGACCGGTCGAGTCGTATCGCGAGTTCATCGAACGCTTGGCAGGATCTTTCGGTGACGAACCCTTCGAGCGTCCACTACAAGGCGACGACGAGAAACGTGAGGCGTGGTGATGCCGTGGCTCCTGGATACGAATGCCTGGATCGTGCTGCTCAAATCGACCAACGAGCAGCTTGTCAGCCGGTTGGCCCAACGGCAGGACGGCGACATCCTGTAGTGTTCGGACGATTGAATGAAATACCGTGACGCGATCAAATTGTTGGAGGCCGATGGCTGGTTTCTCGAACGAACCGCGGGGAGCCACTTGCAGTTTCGGCATCCCCACAAACCGGGGACCGTCACCGTGCCCGGCGGTGGCAAGCTTGGCAACGACGTTCCGGCAGGAACGCTGAACAGTCTTCTCAAACAAGCTGGCATGAAGTGAGGTCTTCGATGGATTACGTCGTGGTGATCGAAAAGTCAGGTGACGGCTCATTCTCCGCCTACGTGCCTGATCTGCCCGGTTGTGTGACGAGTGGCGATTCGGTGGAGGAAGTCCGGGTTCTCATCGAAGAGGCCGTGGGGATGCACCTCGATTCATTGCGCCGTCACGGAGAAACCGTTCCCGTTCCAGCGACCACGGTGCATATCATCCATGCCGCCTGAGCAACGTTGGGCCGGTTACGCCGGCCTTTCTTTTGTCGAGGACACGCTATCTGGCAAGGCCGGTAGAACCAGCCCTATGTCTCGCCATCATTGAGTGGCAGCGGGTCGTCGAGGTCGGGGATGCCGTCGGCATCAGAGTCGTGGCCAGGCTTCAGGTAGTGGGTCGTGTTGGGGAGACGTTCGGGCAGAGCCTTGAGATGCAACCACAAGAGTCGCGCGAGGTCGCTTCGTTGAAGCGGTTGCTTCATGTCTGGCACGGGGCTGTTCGGTGTCAGTTGCAGGGAGGGAGTGAGGCCCAGTTGCTTCAGGCTGTCGGAGAGTGTTTGCCAATCGGCGGGTTTCTCTGCGGTGTCGGGGTTCGTTAGCGCGGGGAACTTGGGAGTGGCGTTTGGGGTGATGGCGTGCTGGGCGGCGCGGGTCAGGATGGCGGCCAACTCGCCTCGCGTGACGACTCGCGTTGGTTGGAAGTCGAGGCTGTCGGGGTCGCCGGGCCAGATGCCTCGCACGGCGAGGAGGTTGGCGGATTCGAAGTGCGGGTCGTCGGGTGAGAGGTCGTGATACGGCCAGAGCAGGATGCCGGGCTCGTTCGGCGTGGAACGGACGAGGCGTTGTTGCAGTTCGCGGATGCGCGGCCAGTTGCGGGCGAGGTCTCGGGGTTGGAGGTTGTCTCGCAGGCAGAGCCAGGCGGCGGTGCCCGAGGCCTGGCCGCTGAGCATCATCTGGCCGTGGACTCGCACGGCGGAACTGACCAGCGATGAGACGCCGATGTTTTTGGACGCTCCGAGCAGACCATTGATCTCGACCGGAACCAGCGACCTCAGCGGCAGCATGCCTCGATCGGTGTCGGTGTGCCAGTTGCGGTTGGCCGTATGGACGAACTGCCACGGGCCGGTGTTGCCTCCGTCCAGAAACTTTCTGCGCGTCGGATGAAAGTCGATGTTGAACTGAAAGCCGAACACGGCGTCCGGGACCATTGCCTTGGCCCAGCGCGGGTTGCGGTCGGCGGCTCGAATGTCGTGCTCGCGCAGCATGTAGAGGGCTTCCAGCCGCAGGGCTTCGCGGACATACGGCTTCGGAGGCAGTCGGTCGGGCGTGCCGAATTCGTCGGTCAACTCCATGTAGCGGAAGCTCTGCGGATAGTCGCCGACCCGGTCATGCACCTTCGTTTGCAGGTAGTACAGAAGCCCGAGTGCGTGCCGCTTGGCGTCGTCGAAGACGATGCGACGCTGGGCGGGCGTCATCTCGACGAGGTTCTTCTTCGACGCGCCAGGCTCGGTGGCGTCGAGTGCGTCGGCAACCTGCTTCGGGAAGTCGTAGAGCGGGTAGTCCTGATTCGGCCAGTTGAGAAACGTCTTCTCGGTCCCGACTGGCAGCCCGTTGTGCCGGCGATCGACGAGTCGCCGGTGCGTATAGATGCACCAGCCTTTGGGCGAGTAGATCCCGTCCTTCATGTCGGTGTCGACGAACGGCGGGATCTTGTCGAGCGGCGTGAACTTGCGGGGATCGAAGTCGCCCGGCGGCGTAATCGTGACATCGCGGCCCGCCTCGCGCAGGACGACGCACCACGACAGCGGGTTCATCTCGTTGCGAGCCTCGCCGAGCGGACCCTCCGGCGCACCGGGCTCGCCGAACCGCGACTTCAGATCGGGACCGGCCGAGTACTTCGCGCCCGACAGCCGCACGACATCGCCCCAGTCCGAGCAGTCGATCGTCAGCTTCGCCCGCACGACGAGCCGCGTGTTCGAGTCATCCGGCTTCGCGAATTCCACGGCTCGCACGGTGTTGTTCTGCACATCGACTCGCACCGGCTCCCACGGTTGCAGGTAGGTGATCGAACCGGTTCCCGTGGGGCGGGCTGCCAGCCTGCCTTCTTCCGACAGGTTGGCAGCCTGTCCCACGGGATCACCAACTCGATACGGTGCGATGAGCCGCTCGAACAACGCGGCGGCTTCAGCCGGTTCGATGGTCTCCGTCCCACACCACGCATTGCCGGGATTGGTCAGGCCGTATTTCTGTTTGTTCCGCTCGCAGATGCGGTTGATGACTTCGAGAAAGATGCCCGAGCGAGGAAAGTTCACCCGCTGGCCACGATAGACGGTCCACTCATCGACGCAGCCAACTCCCTCGGCACTGAACTGCCCACCGAGCCAGGCAATGTCGTTGACGAGCACCACGCGCGGCACCCCGAGCCTGGCCGCCTGCACCGCCGCCGCGACGCCCGCTTCGTTGCCACCGACAACGAGTAGGTCGCACTCGACTGTTTCGTCAGCGAACGATTGGCTGCAAAGAGTCCAGAGAATCGCCAACAGGAGGCCACTCGATTTCATCGGTTTGATTCTCATTTCGTACTTATCTCAGCGAATGGCCTCGCCCTGCTGGTCCAACAAAAAGATCTGGTTGATGGTTTTGAAGTGGGCGTGGTCGTCGAACTGCCAGACGACTTTTTTGTCGCGGGTGACCTCGAAGAACTGCGGTTGCTTTCCGATGTGGCCGTGGCCGAGGTAGTTGCAGAAGACGGTGTTGCCGTTTGGCAGGCGGTGGCAGCCGGCCATCAGTCGCAGGGGGTTGCTGGGGAGGTCGTTCTCGTTGAGTTCCCAGACGATTTTCTCGTCGGCGTCGAGTTCGATGACTTTGTGGCCGTCGCCGCAGGTGATGAGCAGGTGTCCGTCCGGCAGAGCCACCACTTCGTGCGGGTCGCCGGGGACTTTGATCGCTCGCAGCACGCGGCTGTCTCCGTCCAGTTCGACGACTTTGCCCTCCCCCTTGAAGCAGACGAGATAGTGTCCGTGTTTGGTTTTCCTCGCACCACGGAATTGGTTGTGAGTCTTCACCTCGGGCGTCGTCGTGAGTTTGATCTCCTTGGCGATCTTCCCCGCGCGGTCCACTTCCAGCAGCCGGCTCGTCCCGCATTCGCAGATCAGGACTCGGCCCTCGGCGAGCGGTTGGCAGGCATGCACTTCGGTCTGTTCGGAAGCTTTGTATTCCCACACGACCTGCTTGGCCGGAGTGATCTCGACCGCGCCGCTGAAGAAGCAGAAGAGGTAGTTGCCGTTGGCCAGCCGCCAGCAATCCTGAGGAGCCTTGCAGGCATATTCCCATTCGATCGCTCCCTCGGCGGAGACGACACAGACCTTGCCGCCGTTGTGGTCGCAGCAGAGGAACGGATGGGCCGCCTCCGAACGCGATGCTGCGACGAGCACAGTGAAAAACAGGGTGAGAGTCGAGAAACACTTCATGGCTCGGAAGCTCCGTGAAAAGGTGAGGCGGTTCATTTCGAGGAGTTGATGGCGATGGCAGCGATCATGGCCTGGCCGCGAGCCGTCGTGAAGTCGCGCGCCTTCGCGACGGTGGCCCTGGTTTGATCCGGCTCGCGATGCAGCTTGAGCAACCTCGCGGCGATCTGCTCGCCGGTCGAGTCGTCGACCTCGAACAGCCAGTCGCTCAGGCCGACGTCGCGCCACATCTGGCCTTTGCGAGTATCCGTCGGCTGGCGGATATGAATGGCGGGCGTTCCGTTCGCGATCGCGATGATGGGCGAGTGCATCTCGAAGCTGACCACGGCGGCGGCGCGAGCATACGTCGAAGCGGCTTCGGCGGTGAGCCAGTACGACGGACGAACGACGACGCGCGGCTTGACGTCGTCGGGGAGCGGGTCGAACAACAGCGGCTTCAACAGTTCGACGGCATAGGTCATCTCCGGGCACAGCATCGCGTGGAGGCCCGTCTCGCGCACCCACGAGGTGATCGCGGTCCGCAGCTTGGCGTGATCGACCTCGCGGAACTTTTCATTCTCGGCTTCCCGCTTGGCCTGTTCCTCGGGTGTGTATTTGCGGCCTTCCTTCCAGTACGGAGTCCAACGCAGACGCGGCACGAAGCAGGCGAACGTTTCCGAGGCCAGCGAGTGCTCTCTCAAGAACGCCTTTGCGCGATCGTTGTCGTTCAAATCGAGATGGAACGTCGCGTCGGGGCCGAACTCCATCGTGGGGCCGGTGATTCCGGACGCCTTCAGTGCGTCGAGAGATTTCGTGTCGCGGCAGAAGACGAATTTCGCTCCAGCGAGCAACTCGCGATGGTCCTTGAGTTCCGCGTCGTTCAGCGTGACGCCTCCGAATCCGTAGGGCTTGCCGGTGGCCTGCCACTGTTTCACCTGTTTCGCGCCGACCAGGCCGGGTCCGGAACCGTGCAGGCAGAAATCGCAGTCGGCCAGCGCCGCCTGTTGCGTCTCCGTCGATTCGGCCAGCCGCAGCTTGGGGAACCGCGTGAGCAGTAGTTCGCGCACCTCCTTCGACAGCCCGCCCGGCCAGAGCGTCACTTCGGCTTCGGGCAGGTGCTTCTCCAACAATGCGAGCATTCCCGGAGTGTGGGCGATGTCACCGATGTTCACCGTCTGCCAGGAGGATCGGAGCAGGATGCGTTTCGGCTTGGTCTCGGCTGCGCGGCAGAACGCGGCTCCCCCAACGATGGCTGCCGAGACCAGAAACTGACGACGATGGAGAAGAGTCTTCAAGGCACGTTCCCGAAAGAAATTATTGTGAAGTCTTTGTTGGCAACATCGCGAGGCTGCGTTCAGCGGTACGTAGGCTCACGAACGAAGTCCTGCCGGTCAAGGGGACGCTCCCCGCGCAAAATGATCCGCCGAGTTGATTGCCGCGTTCGGGCCGCCACAATGGTTGCGTGACCGATCCGTCTGCCATCCCCTTGCAGGAGGTTCCCCATGTGGTCGCTGCTGGTCGTCTGTGTGTTGTCGAGTGGCCCCGAGGCCGGTCCCGACGTTCGCAGTGCCTCGCCCGAGGTGCTCGCCGAGTTGAAGCAGAGCCTGCAAACCGGATCGCTCTTGTTGAGTCAGGGCGATTGTCTGGCGGTGAAAGTCTTTTCGAGAAGCTCGTACACGCACGTGGGCGGTGTCGTCGTGAAGGATGGCAACGTCGCTGTGTACGACAGCATGAATGGCACCGGCGTGAGAAAGACGCCGCTCGACGAGTACCTTCGTCTGCAAACGCCCTCGCAGATTCATGTCGTTCACCCGCAGCAGCCGTTCACTCCGGAGGGAGCCGCCGCGTATGAGACGCATCTCGACAGCCAACTCGGACGCAAGTATGCGATCAAGCATCACCTGACCGGTCAGCGCTGCGACGGCCTCCACTGTGCCGAGTACATGACCGACTCGTTGATGGCCGCCAAACTGATTCGCGCGGACAACCCCGCGCGCGTCTCACCGGGCAGTTTGCTCGAAGGACTGGAGAAAGCGAACCTCTACACCGACGGCGGCCACTTCGCCCTGAAGGCCGCCGAACCGCCCACGCCCGCGAACCTGACGTGGTGTCAACGCGCGTGGCACGACACGGCCACTTGCTGTTCAAATACAACGACCCAACTGAGCCGTTGGGTTCTGTGTCGGTAGTGGCCATTCGCGCCTCATTTGATTACCGTCACCGGCCGTGCTCGCTTTGCGTGTGCGGCCGGTTCCATTGATGCTTCCCGCAGATGAGGCCATCCCACCATGAGAGTCTATTCCTGGCAACTCGCCGTGTTTTTTGTCAGTGCCGGTGTACTGGCCGCTGGAGATCGCATGACCTATTCGCCGACGAAGAAGATCGACCATGTGGACGAACTGCATGGCGTGAAGGTGCCCGACCCTTACCGCTGGCTCGAAGACGACGTGCGCGAATCGAAGGATGTCGCCGGGTGGGTGGCCGCCAAAAACAAGGAGACGTTCGCGTACCTCGCCTCGATCCCGCAGCGCGAGGCGATCAAGACGCGGCTCACGGAACTGTGGAACTACGAGAAGTACGGCGCGCCCTTCAAGGCGGGGCGGCGCTATTTCTACGTCAAGAACGACGGGTTGCAGAATCAGTCGGTCCTCTACAAACAGGACGCCCTGAACGCCGAGCCTTCCGTGCTGATCGATCCCAATGCATGGTCGAAGGACGGCACGGTGGCTCTCGGCGCGACATCGTTCAGCGACGACGGGCGCTATGTCGCCTACAGCGTGGCCGATGCCGGGTCGGACTGGAACACATGGCGGATCATCGAGGTCGAGACCGGTCGCCTGCTGGCCGATGAACTGAAGTGGGTCAAGTTCAGCGGAGCCACCTGGACGATGGACAGCAAGGGCTTCTTCTACGGCCGCTATGACGAACCGCCGGCGGGCGCGGCCTTTCAAAAAACGAACCTCAATCAAAAAGTCTTCTATCACCGGGTCGGGACGGCTCAGTCGGAGGACGTGCTCGTTTACAAACGGCCCGATGAACCGACGTGGGGTTTCGGGCTGAAAGTCTCCGAGGACGGACGCTACCTGGTCATCAGCATCTGGAAGGGGACCGACGACAAATATCGAGTCCTCTACAAAGACCTGACCGAACCGTACGGGATGCCGGTCGATCTGATCGAGAATTTTGATCACGAGTACTCGTTCGTCGGCAACGACGGGACGACGTTCTATTTCGTGACGGACCTCGAAGCGCCGCGGAAGCGGATCGTCGCGATCGACGTCGGCAAACCTGCGGCGGTGCGCGAGGTGATCCCGCAAGCCGTCGAGACGCTCATCAACGCGGACCTTGTCGGTAATCAATTCGTCCTCACGTATCTGAAAGACGCGAAGACTCAGGTCAAGCTGCACTCCCTCGACGGCAAATTCGTGCGCGAAGTCGCGTTCCCAGGCATCGGCACGGCCACGGGCTTCGGCGGGAAGCGGACTGACATCGAGACCTTTTATTCCTTCTCCAGCTTCGCGACGCCGCCGTCGATCTTCCGCTTCGATCTGCTGACGGGTGACAGCACGCTGTTGAGACAGGCCAAGGTGAAGTTCAATCCCGACGACTACCTCGTCGAGCAGGTCTTCTACTCCAGCCCGGATGGCACGAAGGTGCCGATGTTCATCACGCGGAAGAAGTCCACGAAACTCGACGGCACGAACCCGACGCTGCTCTACGCCTACGGAGGCTTCTCGATTTCGCTGACGCCCGGTTTCTCGGTCGCCCGCGTTGCGTGGCTGGAGATGGGCGGCATCCTCGCGATCCCGAACCTGCGCGGCGGGGGCGAGTACGGTGAGGACTGGCACAAGGCCGGGACGAAGCTTAAAAAGCAAAACGTCTTCGACGACTTCATCGCCGCCGCCGAGTGGCTGATCGAGCACAAGTACACTTGCCCCGAGAAGCTGGCCATTCAGGGAGGGAGCAACGGCGGACTGCTGGTCGGTGCCTGTATGACTCAGCGCCCCGAGCTGTTCGGCGCGTGCCTGCCCGCCGTCGGAGTGATGGACATGCTGCGCTTCCACAAGTTCACGGCCGGTCGCTTCTGGGTCGATGACTTCGGCAGCGCCGACAACGCCGACGAGTTCAAGGCCCTCTACGCCTACTCGCCCTATCACAACCTCAAGCCCAACACGAAATATCCCGCGACGCTCGTGACGACCGCCGACACCGACGACCGCGTTGTCCCGGGCCACAGCTTCAAGTTCGCCGCGCGCCTGCAAGAGCATCACACGGGAGACACTCCCACCCTGATCCGCATCGAAACCCGAGCCGGCCACGGTGCGGGCAAGCCAACCGCGAAGCTGATTGAGGAGGCCGCCGATCAGTGGGCGTTCCTGGTGAAGAGTCTCGGAATGGACGTGAAGTGATCGCTGTGGGTGCGCACTGGTTCAATGGGAACCGAATCACGTCCCGTTGCTGACTCACCACGCGGTGGGGGTTGATTGTCCGTCGTTGCGTTGGCCGAGGCGACGATGAACATCGCGGTCGATGTTAAAGCTGATGGCGCGAACGGAGCCATCGCAGAAAACGAAATGGCACACGACAATGTGAGCACTGCCGAAACGCTCCTCTTGAGCGTTTTCACCATCCTGAATGGGCATTTCGACAGTCCAGCGATTGTTGTCCCAGTCCGCTCCGCAGAACAAACATTGGTCGTGACCGTGATCTGCCGATGTCCCATATCCTGTCACGCTGACCGCCTTTTCTCCGACGAGGTACGTATTCGATGTGCCGTCGGTGATGTCGGACAATCGCACTTCGCTGCGAAGAAAACCGACGCCGTTGGCCAGTCGCGTGTCGGTCCACGGATACGCGGGATCGTCCCCCTCTGCGAGTGTGGCTGGACTGTCGGGCGTGCTGATAACGGAGTCTCCGCCGTTGATCGCATAGTCCGTCTTTGCGACGGTCGCCATCCATGTGGAGTTTCGCAACCGCCCGTTGAGGACTGGCGACTGGGGTCCCAATGTCCCCCCAGGGCGAGATGGGCACGCAAAGAGCGGTTGGTGGAGTTGACACATCGCGGTCCCTGCCGACGCGCCGAGTCTGCGGGTTTGGTCCTGTTCGATGTAGCCCAGCAGATTGTAAATCCATCCCCCAGGTTGGTGCCGATCCGTTCCCCGATCCGCTT
Source organism: Planctomycetota bacterium (assembly GCA_038040225.1). Classification (GTDB taxonomy): domain Bacteria; phylum Planctomycetota; class Planctomycetia; order Planctomycetales; family Planctomycetaceae; genus Schlesneria. Next base: position 8,788 of record JBBPIS010000118.1, on the reverse strand, counting down.
CGCCAACCCAAGCCCAGCCCCAGCCATTGCTCGGCAGGCGTCCCGTTGTCGATTCGTGATTCATTGCGGCTAGACCGATCTGCTTGAGATTGTTCCGACACTGCGTGCGCCGCGCGGATTCCCTCCCCGCTTGGACGGCTGGTAGCAGCAGACCCAACAGCAGACTGATGATCGCAATCGACACGAGCAGTTCCACGACAGTGAAGCCAGTTCTTCGCCGCAGTCGATCGACACGTCTGTCATTTGTTGGATGATGCATGATGGATTGTTTCTTTCTCCGTTGCACGTTCATGAAGCCCGTATTCCCGCCGCATGCGGCGGGAATCATCATCTGAAATTCGATACACGTTAATGGAGTAACCGATCCGATCAATTGGTGTCAGGTTATGAAAGGCCGCGAACTCACCTGCTTGTGAGAAAAGTCGGCTCATACTGATCGCATGCCAGCCCGTCTGAGGCCAGTTCGAACCAAGATGCGTTTCTTGTGAATGGACCCGCCCTTCAATCGTCGGACCAGGCAGCGGTGGAAACGCATCGACTCCAATTTCGAGCGGCGGGATGGCGCTGAAACACTCGACATAGAGCGGGTGGGCTTCGGGGTGTTGCTGCGTCCACGCTTTCAACAAATACAAATCTTGCCCCCAGTCGACATTTGAATCGAGCAAGTGTCTCGCGCCGTGCTTCGGCCCGCCGATCACTTCGTTAAAATACGATAGGCTGTGTGGATATACGGACAGGCTTGAGAGGACGGTCCATCCGATGGCCGTAGCAACGGTGGCACGCTCGATTGGTCCCCGCGCGGTTGAGACAGTTTGGCTCATCCAAACGAAGGCGAAGGGGAACGCGGGAAGTATGTACCTCAAATGATTGGTAAATCCGGTCTGGCTGCTCGCCAACGCGACGACTGCCATCGCCGGCAACAAAACCAGCACATCTCCCCGCCAACCCGCTCCCCCCGATCGGCGACGAATCCAAAACAAAGCCAGGGCACCCAAACACCACATGCCGACAGGCACTTTGATGGCCAGAGCGTAAGCGTACCAATACCACCAACCTCCGTGGCGGTGGCGGCCTCGGAGATATGACGTTAAACCGGCAGATTCAAAATCGAAACGCTGTTGATCAAGCCCGATGAGGTAATCGCGCGGCAGCGGAATCCGAACGGCTCCTACCCACGAACTTGCGAAACGATTGCCAGCAGCGAATTGAAAGGATGTCGATTCGGGGCGGTTGTGCAAACGAGCGACGTTTCCGGCGTTTCCGAACGATTCACTGACAAATCGGAATTCGTCCAGTCGTTGAAGAGTGTGCGAGAAGCCGTATCCCACGTTGAGTACAACCACGCCGGTCCCCAAGATCAACAGGACTCCCCCCAGCCTTCCCAATGATCCTTTAGGCTCACGTGTTGGACAGGATCGACGATATGCGATCTCGTTTGCAATCCCAATGACGATCCACAACGGCAGGAGGATGGCCCACGTCAGTTTCGTCAGTAGGGCTGCTCCCAAGGTCGCACCTGCCCAAGAAAGATGTCTGCGCGACGGAATCTCTAACCAACGCCAGAATGCGTACGCCGCAAGTACGCCCATCGCGGCTGCGCCTGCATCACTCGTCATCAACGCGCCGTGCCCCAGTATGTTGGGGCAAAAACACCATAGAGTCAGTGCGACTAACCCAGCGGGAGTCCCATATAACTCTTTAGCCCACTGATAGCACACATAACCGCCCACCGCCACGAGTGGAATCACGGCCCAGCGTGCCCAGACCAGATACCAGTGGCTGAGCGGAGCATTCCGGCGGAGAAAGTGACTCCCCTCGGACCATTCAAATCGCTCACCCGGCAGATCGCGTCCTACAAGTCCCCACGATGTCTCGGGGGCCGACAGCACCACGGGCATCGCCCCGATCATCCGGACCAAGGGAGGGTTGACTCGATAAAAATCAAAACGCCCCGATTCCCAAGCCAGCACACCCGCAACGAGATGAGCAGGTTCATCAATCGTTGGCGAATGGACCGCTGCCGACCAGGCCAACAGCACCGCTTGAATGGCCAACAACCCAATCACAACGTGGCTGTGCCAACGGGCCAAATCGAGTCGCCCTTGGATGGAGTCGCTCATGATTGGGATACCGGGCAGATGGATTGGTTACGGCATCGACGACGGCACTGCATTCGGTGGCTTAGCAGCGTTCAGCGCATTTTTGGGCTTCAATCGCACAATCAAATCGCTCGCTACGATCCGGCCAGAGTCCGCTTGAAGGTGACAGCGAACGACGTACACGCCAAACGCGGTTCCCTCAGCACTCCGAATGACAAGTTTCACACCGTTTCCCTGCGTGACCTTATCAAAATCAAGTCCAACGGGATCGCTCTGAACTTTGCTGATCGAAATGGATTTCGCTTCCTCGGCAACAGGAACAACAACGACTTCTGCGCTCTCACCCAACTCCAACTCCAGCCGGGGTACTGTGAAGGTGAAGAACTCCTTGGGAATGACCGTGACAGCCACGACCAAGGGGTGAGTCCCTTCTTTCGTGCTGAAGCGGAGTTCCCCCACAAGCTCAGTTTGCTTGTCGGGATCGAGGAGGAACATCGCCTCTTTCAACGAGACGGTGGCTCGTACCATCCGAGCGCGGCCTGCCGCTGCCGCCATCTCCACACTCAGCCAAGAGGCGGAACCGATCACTTTGAGTGAGTCCAGTGCTTCGGCGTCTCCCGTCACAGCGAGTTCTCGCGACAGCGGCGCATTGCCCGAGATGGCTGCGGCATCAATTTCAAATCGCAATTGTTGTGGGGAAACGGTCACGTTTTGAACTTTCTGCGCCGTCTGCCCCTCGCCGACAATCTCCACTTTTAACTCGCTGTCATCCAGAAATTTGAATGCCATTGATTTGCGCTGTTTGCCCGCCCCCCAAGCCAACGGACGGGCCGTCACGGAAACTGTTTGTTTCGCCCCCGCACGAATGATTCCACCGTTCCAATCCAGTTCGGTACATCCACACGCGACGCTGACAGCCTTGACGAGGACCGGTTTGGACGAGGTGTTCTCCAACACGATCTCGGCGCGCCGCTTGACCATCCCTTCGGGACCATCCAACGGAAAGGCACCCAACTCCACGACACGAGGAGTTGATTTCACCGAGGCATTGATCGGCTGGCGATGACGCGCCGATTTCGTCGCTGCGGGGCGAACGAACAGCACGACCCCCTTGTGGACCGTCCCGTGGGATTCAAAGTCCACTTCGTCCATCGCATACACCTTCTTCAGCACATCGACCACGGCGGGTTCCCCCGACTCTCGCAACATGCCGACCAGATAGTGATCGGCCTTGTTCGGTGTACTCAGTGGGAAGATGGCGAGGTATCCCGATTTGACTGTCTGCGCCAGACCTGCGGGCTTCACACCCTGCCGAGCTTCGCACTCCAATCCGTACGCGCCCAATAGTTCTTGGATATCAGCGAACTTAACGCCTTTTTCCGTCGCAGGCAGGGCCGCTTTGACACGGGCAAGGTCGTAGGCCACGCTGAAGTGTTCCAACACAAATACGGTCACGGTGAAGCCGCACTCTGCCACGCGAATTTTTTCAGCGGGATGGTGCGAGATGAAATAGTCGGGCGCGGTCTCTGCCGCTTGTTGTTCCACCGGTTCGGGCTTTAGAACGGTAACCGCCCGCTCGTCGGCGAGGGAGTTGGAACGAAGCGTGAATACGATGAGGACCAATCCTAGGCCCTTCCACCGGATGACCGCGGCAGCAATGGCTGCGAAAATCGAGACAGCAACAATGAACCGCGGCCACGTAAACCATGGAGCTTTACGCGGCTTCGCCTTCAATCCGTTCCGCGAGATGAACTCCTTGATGGCAGTCTGCTCGTCGATTGCCCCGCCTGTGACAACGTACGACTTTTCTGCCGCACTGTCGTCAACGAACGTTCCAATGGGAAACTCAACGATGAACGCCTTCGCGTCCAACGGTGGATTCACTCGGACATCGGTGTATACCTGCTTGATGAGCACGGGTGGCTTCTCCATGGGTTCAATCATATTGACTTCTCGTGGAGCCCAAAGCCCCGGCGCGAACTCTTCATGGATAACATCGACTCGCTTCCATACGCGGTTGTCGCCCACCACCGTGATTGTCCAACCGAGACAAATACCGCCTTTGTTTACATCGAATATGCCACTAAATAGAGTCTGAGCATTACCGCCAAACTGCATCCAGCGGTAGTTAACGGTAACGCCTCCTGCCTCGTCCTCTGTCACATCGACGCTCGTTGGTGATTCCTTGTGAAGTAGTGCGAGCAATTTCGATAATGGCATCGGTGGATGATCAAAGTCATAGACCATTGGAGGCATGAATCCGAATCCCATTGATCCCGCGAATTTACCTGGGAAATCCCGGTCTTCGATGTCCTGCTTCGACACGACCCCAGTCTGCACGCCCTTATCCCGGGCGTCGTCGAGACTCATGCTAGGAAATCCTTGCTTCCACGAACGATAGACGCGACCGTCAAAGCCACGATGGTCCCTGAATGCCCACGCTGACCTCATTCCAATCCCTGCGTTTTGTGGAGCCCCCACTTGTTCCCGCTTAACTAGGTAGCGACGAGCGTGAGGGTCAAACCGAACTGTGGATCGATTGTGTTGTGTCAGTGATGGGCCGCTGACGGACGTCGGGTCGTTGGCGTCCTTGAGGAGAAACTGTGAGGCTTCGATCGTCCACTCAAGTGCTTTATATTGCAGTTCCAGTTTAGCGAACAATTTGATTGCTCGATCAATCGGCATGGGCTTTTGCTCTGCCAATGTGAAACGACTTCCTGCAAACAACCAGAACATCAGCACAAATAGCGATCGGCGTGAATAATATTGACGCATGAGATACCTCACCCCGTTGATTAGTACACGACTTTTCTTAAAGGCTGTTCGGCCGCAGCAAGTACAGCCTTAGCCGAACAACCATATGGTTCAAAAATCACATGCACTTATGTTGCTGCTACGGCGTACATGGGTTCGGCCCAGCACCCGTAAAACACGATGTCTTTGTCCCATACGGAGCTGGGGGGACACCGACGGCCACGCAATTACACCCCCCTGCGTTGGTTTTGCATTCAGTGTTATTGGTACAGCAGTCATCGGTCCACGTACAACACCTTGTGCTCACAAAGGTATTAGCCACACACGAGACGTGGTTTCCACCGGCGCAATTCCCGCAAACCCGAGTCGCACCGCCGCCCGCAGTGCATCCACCACCGAGGGGATCACCATACGTGGTTTCGCAGTACGTTCCCCCTCCTGTTGTTACTGCACAAGGAGTCCCCGAATTGACGCAGAAGCCTAGGACGCGGGCCGTCGTTCCTTCCATCAATTCGGGCGAAGCAGATTGTCCCGGTAATGTTCCAGCTGAGCTGGACGCTCTGACCACGCCCAGCAACATGATCCCGACAAGGGTCACCATTGCCGACAAAGACACCATTCGATTTCGCATCTCTTGATACCCCTTCTTCAAAAATAGTCAGCTACTCAGCGAGAACAACGCATTCCGCTACAGCTGACGGAATGTCTTGTACTCTCACACACGCGCGATCAAATAGCAATCCGCTTCTTGAGGATTATTTCGCCTCAAGCCTGTCACGGTATGCGTTTCGGCACCCATTCCAGCAGTCGTGTCCAGGGGATTCATGCCCGACATCGCGAAGACTGCTTGAGATGAGGGTGATGAATAAAGCGAGATGGGGTTGAAAAACGGAGGGCAATCTCGCCCTCGGTTTGCTGCGGGATCATGATGAAGTCTACGAGTACTCGATTGATGTCGTATCAAAGCATGGGGGCGTCGAGTTTGAACTGAGCAGCGCTCCAGCCGACATGACGATCACCACCGCCGGCAAGATTTCCTGGCTGGTGCCAGACGATTTCAAAGAGTCGAAAGTCAACGTGATAGTGATCATCAAAGACAGTACCGGGCAATCGCAATACGAGACTTTCTCCCTTGTCTCCAGATGACAGCAACGATGAGCCGTTTTTGCAAAGTCGTGCGCTACGACGCCGCGACGGCCGGCGCGGTTTTCGGGGAACGATCTCGCGGGTCGTCCACCCAGGTGGTGACTTCGGACAGTCCTTCCACAGCCGCGGCGATCTGCTGAACGAGTTCGGCGGCGCGAGACGCTGGCGCACCGGTGTACTTTGCGAGGTGAATCATCGTGACCAGCTCACGCACCCATGCCAGCGTGGCCATCAGGTCGTCGTGGAGTTGCTGCCGGACGTGCTTCAGTTTGAGCAGGTTTTCGGTCCGCGTACGTTCACACGTTTGAATGCGGTTCCTCGTGGGAGACTCGGCCGGCGTCGCTGCCGAAGTCGATGCGGGCGAGGCGACGTCGAACGATGTCTGCGCCAACAGGCAGTCCAACTCGCGAACTCGTTCCGCCTGCTGACGCCATGCGGTGCGAAGCTCGGCAAAGCGATCATGCTCGGCGGCGAGCACGTCCTCGGCCCAGCCATCCAGACTGCGCAGGGCCGTGTCGAGTTCCACTTCCACCTGCGCGATGGCCGTCGCCATTTCATCGCGCGGCGCAGGCTGAGGCTGCTGCTTCTGCAACATCAACCCGGCGGAACGGATCTCCGCCGGACGAGGTGTCAGGAGAACCGGCAAATACAGCGGCCAGAACAGCGGCGCTGTGAGAACTCGAAACAGGCGGTCGTTCTGCGACCCGGCCACGTCACCGATCCACAGGGCCGCCGCGACACCGATGCCGAACACCAAATAGAAACAAACGGTGACGCCGAGTCCCATGATGTCGTCTCCACTCTTCTTGACTTCTCTTGTCCCCTCGCCCCGGCTTTGCGGGGAGAGGGTTAGGGTGAGGGGTCTTTCTGTCATCGCTTCCCCTCTTCCATTCGGAGTTGAGCGAGAAAGCAGGATTCCTCAACCGCCCGTCGTGGCGAGCGACTGCTTCAGTTCCGCCAACTCCGTCTCGATGACGTTGGTGCGGCTGGAACAGTTCGCGTCGTCGAAGTCCTCGTCGGCCGAGTGGCCGGTCGACAGTTCGAGGTATGCGTCGAGTTCCGCCTCCGATTGTTCGACTCGTTCCCGCAGTCGGTCGAAGCGGCGGAAGCCGGCATCGCGCGGTGAGCCACCGGCCAGACCATTGCTCAGCGTGCGTCGCGCCTGCGTGGCCCGTTGTCGCGCGATGAGCAGCACGAGCATTCGCCGAGCCTCGTCCACGCGGACGCGCATCGCCTCAACCTGCCGCCGCAGTTTCGCCGCCACGGCCGTCGCGGTCGCGAGCTGATCGTGAAGCGCCGCCGCGAGCGTGATGTGTTCCTGTTTGCGAGCCAATGCGCGTCGAGCCGCCTCGTCATCGCCCCGCTGCACTGCGGCGAGGGCCTTCTGCTGCCAGAGCGCGGCGCCGTCGTGCTGCTCGCCGATCTGCCGGGCCAGCAGTCGTTCGCTGGCAATGGCCTTCGCGGCCGCATCGAGCGACTGCTGCAACGCCGCATCCATTTCGCGGATCGCCTGCCGCAGCATCGTCTCGGGGTCTTCAAACTTTTCGACGAAGTCGTTGAGATTGGCCGTGAGCATGTCGTTGAATCGTCGGAACAGACTCATGATGGTGGTCCTTTCGAGTTGATGGTCGATGGTCGAGGGTTGATGGCCAGAGTTCAGACCCGCCTTCTGACCCTCAACCTTCAACCTACCAGGGGGCTGACGCCCAAGAAGAATTCGGCATCACATCGATCCTTGCAGTCGTTGCCACAGCGTGAAGATCAGCACGGGCGACACCGCCGAATAGCACGCGGCCCACGACAGGACGAGGCGTCGCAAAAAGCACGCTCGGTGACAGCGGCGTTCGGCGGCCATCGTGTCGACGAGGCCGGACAATCCGCGATAGAGCGAGTACGTTCCGGCGGTGCCCGCCAGGAAGGGCAGGATCAGACCCAGCAGGAGCATCGCATCGCGCAGGCTCGCGGGGAGCGGGAAGATGGCAATCGCGAGACCGATTGCCGCGTAGATCGGCAGCACGCCAACGAGCGTCACGGCCGCGACCGCCTTCGACTTGAGCGAGTGCAACACGACATCGAGCATCGTCATCCGGACTCCCGCCAGCAGCCCGTAGAAATAGAGGCTCGGCAGACAGATGCCGGTCGCGGCGATCAGTCCCACGGCGTAGGCCACGATCAGGCGCAAGGCATCACCGTCGAGCCAGTGCGTCAGCATGGACGCGTGCGCGGCGGACTCGAACCGCAACGGAACCGCCTCACGCCCGGCCAGGACGGCGTCCATCGCGAACAGCTTTGGCCAGACGCTGCTGGCACTGAGCACCAGCGCCATCGCGATGCCGAAGAACGTGAAGCCGACCAGGGCGATCGCCAGGAACCGCGGCAACAGCTCAACCTGACGAGCCGGCTCGCGAATCAAGCGGTCGAGCCGTGCGGGGTTCTTCAGAATCAGTTCGACGAGTGCGAGCGGTCCGTCTCCCGCAACAGCCTGTTCGCTCGCGACATGTTCCCCGGCGAGATTTGGCTCTGCCGGGACCGGCGTCGGTTCAGGCTCGGCGCAATCAATCCACTCCATCACTTCCGGAGCATCGAATGTCTTTCGTAACGATTCCAAAACGTGAGCGTTCATCGTGAGGTCTCCTCGATCAATAGTCTGTGTTGGGTACCGACTCATAGAAGCCTGACGCGCAAGCGAAGTCGGAACATCGATCCCCTTCGCTTGCGCGACACGCGTCTATTCAACAAACCCTTATCACTACCTCGGAAGCCCTGTGCCTTGGGCGAAAGAAATTCGG
>JBBPIS010000117.1:0-25689 GCA_038040225.1 Planctomycetota bacterium | reverse complement strand
CAATCTATCAAGACTACCCAGCTGGCGCTAGACCGCCGATGCAACCGCTCTAGTGAGAGGCACCCGGCCTAACAATTCATTCAAGCCGAAGCACGCCCTGAGTCCTTTGTTTGGACCGAGGACATGGGTTACGGGTTAGTGGGGGATACGCACGGGCACAGGGGGAGAGCGGCAAGTCTTGCCGAAGCGGTCCGATGCCCGAGCAACCAAACTCCCCCTTGAGCATCAACTTGAGCACGACAATCACTGCAACGTGAAAAACCGTCAGGGTCTGCCAGATTGATTGCATCGTCACGTTCGGTACGACCGATACGATGGAAGAGCCTCGAAATGTCGGGGTGGATGCTCACGTCATCAGCGCGGTCGAAGGGTCACGTCATCTCGATCTCACAGGCCAGGCGGCCTCGAATTGCCGGAAGGAGCCGAACATGCGTCGCGGGACTTGGTTGCTCGCTATCTCTGGAATGATGGCCCTGGTCAACGGTGCCAGTTTCGCGGCGGATCCTTCAACCGGAACTGCCGGCCGGACCTCTCTTGGAGGTGGCACCAGTGAATCTCCTTCACGCAGCGGTCGCATCGCGGTGGCTCCGGCCTCCGGCGGACTGCCGACGCGCTACTCGCGTCAGCTTCCGGCGAGTGCTCCGCAATCGAAGAACTACTACAACGATCTGTTCACCGAGGGCGAAGCCGCTCCCGCCACGCCCGGTTCATCCCTCGGTGACTGGGGCGATGACGCGGCACCAAAGCAGACGGCTCGCCAGCCCGCTCCTCCGGCAGCCGCGCCAACGGCTGCCGCCACTCCGGCCGCTGCAAAAACCAGTGCGTTGAAGGGAGCCCCCGCGAGTACCGGGAAGGTCTCTCCCGTCGCGGCCTCCAGCGACAAGCCCGCCGGCCCGCGAGTGATTCAAGCGTCCTACGACAAGGCCGCCGGCTCGTCCGAAAAGAAATTCATTCAGCAGGTCCGGTCCGAGGCCAAGTCGCCACGCGGTTCGGCCCCGCCGATGCCCGACTTCGATCATCTCGCTGATGCTCCCTCGACTTCCCCTGCAAAGGCCAGCGGCGCGCCCACGGCTCCGACGGGTCGGGCCGAGACCGGTCCGACGACGCCTCAAGTCACGATCGAGTGGACGAAAAAGGGTGACATCAACGTCGGACAGGAATGCCAGGTCGAGTTGCATGTGAAGAACAGCGGTTCCGTGGCGGCGAGTCAGGTCGCAGTCGATGCCGTCTTTCCAACGACGGTTCGATTGACCAGTGCCGAGCCGAAGCCGGCAACCTCCGCCGACAAGCTGACCTGGTCCTTCGACAGCATCGCTCCCGGAACCGAACGCAAAATAACCGTGAAGCTGATTCCCAGCCGCCGCGGAGATCTGGGTGCGACGGCTCAGGTCCGATTCACCGGAGCGGCGTCCGCCTCGTTCAAAGTCGAAGAGCCGATGCTCAAGGTCGCGTTGAAGGGACCGAACGAACTGATGCTGGGCGATCCCGCATCGCAGTTCATCACGGTCTCGAACCCCGGTACGGGAACCGCTCACGACGTGAAGGTCGAAGCGCGACTGTCCGAAGGTTTGGAGCACGGTTCGCGCGGCGAGAAGCTCATCATGGAAGTCGGCTCGATCGGACCGGGCGAAACCCGCACGGTGCGACTCGGCCTGTCAGCCATCAAGGGTGGTCAGCAGTCGATCAGCGTGACGGCCACGTCCAGTTCGGACGCGGGTGGAACGGCTTCGGCTCAGATGAACGTCATCGCACCGAGCCTGAAGATCGCCGTCGATGGACCGGGTCTGCGATACAAGGGCCGCAACGCCAAGTACACACTGACCGTCACCAACGACGGCAGCGTCGCCAACAACAACATCCGAGTCTCACAGGTTGTCTCGGAAGGCTTCAAGTTCGTCTCGGCCGACAAGAGCGGCAAGTACGATGCCTCGACCAAGAGCGTGCAGTGGTTCATCGGCCGCCTGGAGCCGGGCCAGAACGCCAAGGTCACCTGCGAACTGAACGCGACCTCGCTGGGTGACTTCTCGCACACCGTGGCCGTGCTTTCCGACTCGGGCGTGCGGGCCGAAGCCAAGATTGACACCAAGGTCGATGGCGTGGCGTCGCTGACGATGGAACTCGTTGACATCGACGATCCCGTCGAAACGGGTGTCGAGACGATGTACGAAATCCGCGTGCGCAACGAAGGCTCGAAGCCGGCGTCGGGAGTGTCGATCGCCTGCGAACTGCCGGCCGGCATGGAACTGATCACGGCCAAGGCTCCCGTCGATGCGATCGTCGAAGGCCGGCAAATCCTGTTCAAGTCGCTCGATCAAGTGGTCCCCGGCGGTCAGGCGGTCTTCAAGATTCACGTGAAGGGGATCGCGGAAGGCAGCCACCGGATGAAGGTCCGCATGACCGGCGGCGGCCTCACCGAACCGGTCGTCCGTGAAGAAGTGACGAAGGTCTACTCCGACGCGAACTGATCGCACTCACCGGTCGCTGTTCGTCAAACACGAATCGCTCGACAAGAATCATGTCCATCCCGCTGGACCGTCTTCCCTCGGAAGCCGGTCCAGTTTTCGTTGCTGGCTTGTGCGATGACGAACGACTGATGAAAAGTGGAAGACCAAATCCCGGCACAGATGACCGAACCCCCACGAGACTGGTAGGCTCTTTGAAGTCAGGGCAACTGTCAAAAGCCACCGTTTGTATTAGAGATTTCGTGCCGAGGTCTTCCCGCCATGCCTGTTCCGTTGTTCGTCGTCGATGCCTTCACCGATCGGCCGTTTGGAGGAAACCCCGCCGCCGTCTGTCCGCTGGCAAACTGGCCTGACAACACGTGGCTTCAATCCGTCGCGGCCGAGATGAACCTCGCCGAAACGGCCTTCGTCGTCGAGCGGCCCGATGGTTCGTTCGACCTGCGCTGGTTCACGCCCGAGGTGGAAGTCGAACTGTGCGGCCATGCGACGCTGGCGACGGCCCACGCGCTGTGGCAGACCGGTCGCGTCCGCAACGCCGACGCACCGCTGGCCTTTCACACGTTGAGCGGCCTCCTCACCGCGCGACGAACCGGCGATGAGATCGAACTCAACTTTCCCGTCGAAGCGCCGGCACCGGCACCCATTCCGAAGCATCTACTCGAAGGGCTGGGCGTCGCTGCCGTTTCGGTCCACCGCAACCGATTCGACTACCTGGTCGAGGTGGCCGACGAACAAACGGTCCGAGACTTGAGACCCAACTTCACCCAATTGCGGCAAGTCGCAACGCGGGGCATCACCGTGACGAGCCGGTCGGACGAGGCGAGGTTTGATTTTGTCTCACGCTTCTTCGCACCCGCCGTCGGCGTCGACGAAGACCCTGTTTGCGGCTCGTCTCACTGCTGTCTCGGCCCCTTCTGGCAGCAGCGGCTGGGCAAGTCGGAGCTGCTTGCGCACCAGATCTCCAAGCGAGGCGGAGTCCTCCGTGTGACCTGCGTCGGCGACCGAGTACGGCTCGCGGGTCGCGCAGTCCTCGTCACAAAAGGCGAACTGCTGGCCTAAGTGGACCCGCAGAGGAAAGTAGGGAGTAGCTGAACTCGCAAGAGTTCAGATTTCTCGGAACTCACTGAATTCTTGCGAATTCAGCGACATAGCGATTACGGCGGGTCCACTTCGCTTCAACACCGGTCCCTCTTCCGTTCAGGCCCGCCAAGGACCTCACAATCCCCGTCCACACTTTGAACATGCCATTCAGAGCGAAAGGTTCCGCCTTGTCTCAGTCCTCCGATTGGAACTCAAACCTGTATGAGGCCAAGCGCGCGTTCGTCTGGAAGTCGGCGGACAGCCGCTTCCCCACGGTTCGAGCCGCTTCTATAATCCCGGCCTCGATTTGGGGTCAGACACTCCCCCGTGGCGAACTTTCTCGACTCAAGGACATCCTCGGTGCTTCGGACTCATACCTGCGGTGAATTGCGAGCGGCTCACGTTGGACAATCGGTCACGCTGTGCGGCTGGGTCGATACCTATCGCGACTTTGGCGGCCTGGTCTTCATCGACCTGCGGGATCGTTACGGCCTGACGCAGGTCGTGTTCAACCCGACGCATCACGACCTGCACGAGTTGGCTCGATCGCTCCGCAATGAGGACGTGATCCGAGTGACCGGCGAAGTCGTGCCTCGTCCCGCCGACATGCAGAACCTCAAACTGGCGACCGGCGAGATCGACGTGCGCGGACGCGACTTGGAAGTCCTCAACAAGAGCAAGACGCCGCCGTTCTTTCCAACGCAGACCGACCTCCCCAACGAAGAGCTGCGTCTGAAATACCGCTTCATCGACCTGCGGCGGCCCGAGGTGCAGCAGGCTCTGATCCTGAGGCACAAGATGTCAAAGGCGACTCGCGATTACTTCGATGAGAGGCAGTTCCTCGAAATCGAAACGCCGATGCTCGGCCGCAGCACGCCCGAGGGGGCGCGAGACTATCTCGTCCCGAGCCGCGTTCACGAGGGCTGCTTCTACGCGCTGCCGCAGTCTCCGCAAATCTACAAGCAGATTCTGATGGTGGCCGGGTACGACCGATACTTCCAACTCGCGAAATGCTTTCGCGACGAAGACCTGCGCGCGGACCGGCAGCCCGAGTTCACTCAGATCGACGTTGAGATGGCGTTCGTCAAACAGGAGGACATCCTCAGCACAATCGACGGTCTGATGGCGCGGCTCGTGAAGGATCTGCGCGGGGCAGAGCTGCCGCTTCCACTGCCAAGACTCACTCACCGCGAGGTCATGGAACGCTTCGGCAGCGACAAGCCCGACCTCCGTTTCGATCTCGAACTGAAGTGCCTCGGCGACATCGCCAGTGCGTGTGACTTCGGCGTCTTCAAAACCACCATCGAAAACGGCGGTCGCGTGCGAGGCATTCGCGTCCCACAGGCCGCTGAAAAATACAGCCGCAAGCAGATCGACGAACTCACAGAATTCGTGAAGCAATACGGCGCGAAGGGCCTCGCGTTCTTCCGCGTGAAGGACGGGGAACTCGATTCCCCCATTGCCAAGTTTTTCAGTGCCGATCACCAGAAGGCGATCATCGCGCGGCTGGCCGCAGAGCCGGGCGACCTCCTGTTCTGCGTCGCCGACACGTTCAAGGTGAGCTGTGCCGCGCTGTCGGCCCTCCGCAACCGGCTGGCTCGCGAACTGTCTTTGTTCGATCCGCAAGAACTCAAAATTGCGTGGATCTGCGACTTCCCGATGTTCCAGTGGAACGACGAAGAGAAGCGCTGGGACGCCGAGCATCACCCATTCTGCCAGCCGGTCGATGAGGACGTCCCGCTGCTCGACACCGATCCGGGGAAGGTGCGTGCTCAGTCCTACGACCTCATCTGCAACGGCTACGAAGCGGCCAGCGGCAGCGTCCGAATCCACGACCCCGCCGTCCAGCAACAGATTTTCAACCTGCTCGGCATCACCAACGAAGAGGCCGAAGCCCGCTTCGGCTTCCTCCTCGAAGCCCTGCGCTACGGAGCCCCGCCCCACGCGGGAGTCGCCCTCGGCCTCGACCGTTGGGTGATGCTGTTCCTTGCCTCCGACAACATCCGCGACGTGATTGCCTTCCCCAAAACCCAAAAGGCCAGCGACATGCTGACCGGCGCCCCGGCCACCGTCGATCTGCGGCAACTTCGAGACCTGCACATCAAGGTCGATGTGCCGAAGTAAGCTTGTTGATTGGCTTGTCACTACCCACCGGATGTATCCATCGATCCAGCATCTCCTGACAATTGACGGCCTCTTCGGGTATCTTGTCCGCCAGTCTTGGAGTCTGTTCCGGCGGAGAAGGCGATGCGTCGGTTCTGGTCATTGCTTGTGCTGTTGCTGGTCGGTGGAGTGCCGCTGTGCGCGACCTCGATCCGCGCGCAGGATCCGGATCGTGACTCGTCCGGTCCGCGTTTGACAGTGGCTCCTCATCGTGAGGTTTTGCGGGCGTTGGACGAAGCGCGGCGGGCGATTGAGAAGAAGCAGTTTCATCCGGCCTCACAACTGCTGCAGTCGGTCCTGGACCGTGACGAGGACTTTTTCGTCGAGCAGACCTTTCGGCAGGATGGTCAAGACTTTCGGGATGACCGCGACGGGCGAGGCGGCGTGAAGGCGGTGGCCCTGCGAATGTTGAAGGCCCTGCCGGCGGAAGGCCGCGCGGCGTATGAACTCGACTATGGAGCGACCGCGCGCGACGAACTGACCGCCGCTCAGGACGACGACGACTTCGAGCGGATCGCGCTCGTCGCGCGACGGTTCGCGCTGACGAATGCCGGGTTTGAGGCGGTGGTCGTGCTGGCCGCGCGGGCTTCGGACTGCGATCGGCCGCTCGAAGCGGCGCTCTTGCTGGAAACATTGCGAGGCCACCCGGCAGCCGCTCAGAAACGAACACCCCAAATTCTGTTGAACGCCGCCTCCTGCTGGAATCGCGCGGGGCGCGCCGACCGCAGTCTCGCGACTCTGAAGGAACTGAAGCAGCTCACGCCGGGCAACACGCTGCGAGTCGCCGGTCGCGACGTCACACTGTTTGCTCGCGACGAGGATGCCGCAACCTGGCTGGCCGGGCTTCTCGGGCCCGCGATTCGAACGTCGCAGGGGCTCGTGGATTCGTGGACGATGCCGGGTGGAGGCCCCTCGCGGAACGAGTCGGCCGTCGCCGCCAGCCCGGTCGGCGGCGATCGCTGGCGAGTTTCGTTGTTCGAGCATCTGGCCTTCGATAGTCGGGCCGATGCCGATCATCAGCGGCGAACGCAGTTGGACGGCCTGCTCGCGAAAGAGCAGTCGGCTCTGCGCGACGAGGGTCGTCTGGCAATTCCCGCCGCACAACCCCTGGTGATTGGCGACGCCGTCGTCTACCGCACAATCAGCGATGTCACGGCCGTCAGCCTGCGCACCGGTGAGTTGCTCTGGCGTTCGGCCCGCTCCGACGGAACACTCGTTCGGCTCTGGAACACTCGCAGCATCGAGATGAGGGCGGGTGAGGTGCGCGACGTGAACGAAGTGATCCGGTCGTCACTGTCGTCTCATCTGCGGCGGCGTCTGTTCCGCGACGCGGCGGCCGGAACGCTGAGCAGTGACGGCCAGTCCGTGTTTGCCCTGGAAGAACTCGACACCGCGGCGAGCACTGCGAACTGGAATCGAGGGCTGGCCGAATCGGCCGTCTCCAATTCGCTGGTGGCCTACGATCTGGCGGGCGGGCGGATGCTGTGGGAAGTGGGCGGGCCGCGCGGCGCGAAGCCGCTCGAGTTGTCGGGCCACTTCTTTCTCGGGCCGCCGCTGCCGTTGAACGGTCGGTTGTATTGCCTCGCCGAAAGTCAGGGCGATCTGCGATTGCTGGTCCTCGAACAGACGGCCGACCGGAGCGCGGTGCGGCTCGACTGGGCGCAGACTCTGATCGCGACCGATCGTCCGGTGACATCGAGTCCGATGCGGCGGCTGGCGGGACTCACTCCCTCGTTCGCCGACGGTATTCTGCTCTGCCCCACGTCGTCGGGAGCAATCGTCGCGGTCGATCCGATTCGTCGCGTGTTGATGTGGGGCCATCAGTACCGTTCGACAGCCGCCTACGAGCCGATTGCCGAGCGTGCGTTCATGTTCCAGCGCGCCACGCCAGCGCCGCAACTCGACGATGCGGACGAAACCTCCCGCTGGTTGGACTCGTCGCTGCTGATGTCCGGCGGGCGGGCGATCGTCGCGCCGCGCGATGCGGATGAATTGCATTGCCTGGACGCCGTCGACGGCCACGTGTTGTGGAAGCTGCCCCGCGGCGACTGGCTCTATCCGGCGTGTGTCGTCGACGATCGCGTGGTGATGGTGGGACGCGATGGCCTCGGGGCGTATCACCTCGAAGACGGCAGGCCGGTTGACACGTTCGCGAGCATCGCCGTCGAGCCGGCCGGTCGCGGCGTGCGCGTCGGTGCGCGCTACTTCCTGCCGCTGGCCAGCGGTGAGATTGCGACGGCCGATCTCCGCTCGGGCCGCATCCTCGCGCGATCGAAGCTGTCGGAAGGGCGAGTCCCCGGCAACCTGATCGCCGGCGCGGGGGCCATCGTGTCGCAGAGCGCGGGGGAACTGGTCGGCTTCGCGCGGCTCGGTGACATCGAAACTCAGATCGCCCGCGAATTGAAGACCGACCCGCAACAACCGCACGCGCTGGCGTTGCGCGGCGAGTTGCGGTTGCATCGGGGTGAAGAGGCCGACGGACTGGCCGACCTGCGCGAATCATTGCGTCGCCGTCCCGATCCGCGTGTGAAGTCGGTCCTCGCGGCATCGCTGATGGCCGGGCTGCGCGGCAACGCGAAACTCGTCCACGATCGCGCCGCCGAACTTGAGACGCTGGCCGATGATCCCCAACAGCGCAACGAGTTCCTGCGACTCTATGCCAGGGGGCTCGAAGAGGCCGGCGACCGGCGCGGTGCGTTCGCGCAGTTGATTCGGCTGGCCGAAACGTCGCGCTTCCTGAGCGACCTCGAAGCGATCACGTCGAATCACTCGGTCCGCACCGACCGGGTGATCCGCGCGCGGCTGGTTGAGATGTACCAGTCGGCCGGTCCCGAAGATCGTGAGGCGTTCGACAAGGCACTCGCCCGGCACGTCGAATCGGTGCGGAAGGGGGCGGACCTCGGCGAGCATCTCGATCAGTGTTTGCGGTTCTTCGCCGGACTGCCGCGCGTCGAGCAACTGCTGTTCGATCAGGTCGTCACCGTTGAAGGAGCCGCTCACCCCGAGAAGCTGCTCGAACGGTTTGCCCAGGCGTCCGACCCCTCCGTCGCCGCACGGGCTGCTGCACTCCTGACCCGCGACCTGCTGCAAGCCAATCGCGCGAGCGCCGCCCTCCCCTGGCTGAACCGTCTGCGCGACGAGTTCGCCGATCAGAAGTGCCTCGACGAACAGACGGGCCGCAGTCTGACGGAGCGATGGCTCGCGCGAGACGACGTGCGGAAGCTGCTCGATGTCGCTTCGGCCTGGACGGCCGGGACGATTGACGTGAACCGCAGACAGGCGACGGCACCCTACAAGGCGGTCGGTCTGCCGGTGGACGTGGTCTCGCGCCAGGGAGCGCTCTTCCACGGCTGGTCGTTTGAAACGGATGACAACTATCGCACGCTGACGGCGCGCGACGCCAACAGCCGGGTGCGCTGGACGGCCCCGATCCCTGCCGATTCCACGTTCAACGACATCGTGGGTCGCCGGCTGCCCGTCGCCTGCCAACTGCATCTGCGCGACACGCGGCTCGCGCTGACCGTCGGCACGTACTTCGTCGTCTATGAGTCGGCGGATTCCCATCAGGCTCCCCGCGTGGCGTGGCAGCAAACGCTCCGCACCAGCGGGATGTCGCCAAACGAAATCATGATCGCTCAGCAGCGACGGCAGCCGAGGCTCATCAACGGACGATCACTCGGCCAGTTCGTGGGGCTGACGCGCGAGGTCGCGATCTACACGGTCGGACAGAAACTGTGCGCGGCGGAACTCGACACCGGTCGTCTCGCGTGGTCGCGGCAGGACGTGCTGCCCGGCACGCTCAGCGCGTCAGCCGACGACAGTGCCGTCACGATCCAGCCCAATGCGACTCGCGACCTGACGCTCCTCCGGACGCTCGATGGTTCCAATCTGGCAACACGCAAAATGGTGGGCGATGAGATCGTGCTGTGGCAGCGCGGCACACGACTGCTTGTTCAACGCACCGAGAACGGCCAGCGCACCACCGAACTGAAAGACCTCGAGCGCGGTGTCGCCTTGTGGAACCAAAGCCATCCTCTCAACGTGGCCACCACGGTGATCGAGGGCGAGGACGTGGCGTTCCTCGAACCGGGAGATCAGCAGTCGCCGTTGACCGTCGTCGCGCTGGCCGATGGTCGCGAGCGGTATCGCGTCGAGCTGCCGTTCCAAAAGACGGGCTCCCTGGCGGTCTGGTTGGCCATTCAACGGCAGGACGATCACGACATCGTGCTCGTGGGTCATCCTTCGAAGGTTCAAAACGGAATCCGCACCCTTCCGTTCGACTCCCCCAACGGAATCAACACTCCATTCGACGGCAAGATCTGCGCGGTCTCGCGCGCCGACGGAAAACTGATCTGGGCGACACCGGTCGAGCAGGCGGTCTACGACCGCACACAGTCGGCTCAACTCCCGGTCTTGTTGCTGGTGGGCCGGCAGTACGATCCGGTGCGCGCGGCGAGGGATCCGTTTAGTCAGCGTTTCCGGCTGCTGGCCCGCGTGCTCGACAAGCGAACCGGCCGCGAGCTGTATCAGATCGAGCAGAATGCTCCCAACAACCCGCCGCGCCTGGAGCCCGACCCCGACAACCGCCGCATCGTCGCCAACTTCCACGACTGGCAATTGGAACTGACGTTCCCCGAACCAAACCCGGACAAACCGCCCACCAAGTAGCCAACTCTCCCGAGTGCTGTGCCTGCTCCTACCCGTGCTGCCCGCCATCGAAAAGCTAGAAGCTCCGCACTCGGAGAGCGCGGACTACCTTCAAGCCTTCTCAAATCTGGCGACCCTGCCATGCGAAACTCATCGTTCGACTTGCGACTTGTGGCGTTGATCGCCCTGGTATTGTTCGGCGTCTCCGGTTGCGGATCGTCTGCCAAACCGAAGGCCGACGACGCGGAAGCCGATGCCAAACAGACGGCGACTGACGTGCCCTCCGATCCGCCCGTGGTGAACCCGCGCGATATTCCTCCCGGTCGGCATCAACCGATGGCTCCGTTGAAGGTCTACTCGAACCCACCCGGCTGCCTGGTCTTCATCGGTGTGGAGGTCGTGCGCGGTGAACGGGACACGTTTGCCCGGACGCCTCTCGAAGTGATGGTGCCGCGCGGCACGGTGACGGTCTCGGTCGAGAAACCGGGCGGCCGCCGCGCGACGCAGCAGGTCGAAGTCCCCGACGTGGAGCAAGTCGAGTTCGATGTCAGCTCGACTCCCGATGAGGGAGACAAGCTGGTTGAGCCGTCCCTGTGGAATGCTCCCTACTTCAAAGCCACTGTCGGACGACCGCTCGAACTGAAGTCGCTCAACACGCCCGAGAAGGACTTCGATCCGTTCGTCTCCGCGGACGGCAGGTCGATCTGGTTCGTCAGCGATCGCGGCGGAGTGCGTGGCGTGTATGCGGCGACCCGCCCGTCGGTCTATCACGATTTCGAGGCCGCTCAGGTCGTGGGGGCTTCGAGCGGAGCCGACCTGCCCGCGTCTCCGTCGGTCACGGCCGATGGCCTGATGCTGGTCTACGCCGTCCCCGACAAGGCCCGCCTCTGGCAGTTGACCCGCAAGCGGGAGTCGGCTCCGCTCGGGAACAAGGAGATCATCCGCACCGACGAGAAAAACGAACGGGCCTGGCGCTCGTCGCAACTGTCGTCGGACGGCCTGCGGCTCTACTGGACCGAGGAGGGTGACAACATCACCACGCGCGCGGCCGTTCGAGCGTCGACCGACAGGCTGTTCGGCAAGACCCTGAAATTCGAGTTGTCCGGCCAGCATCCGCATCTGTCGTCGGACGGCCTGCGCCACTTCTCGTTCGACGGAGCAAAGCTGCATCGGGCGCGACGCGGCTCGATCAGGCAGCCGTTCGGCGAACCCGAAGTCATCGGCGAACTGAAGCTCGACAACTACAGGGCCAGCCCGCGACACCGGCAGTTCTGGGTGACCGACGACGAGCAGTGGCTGTTCTACTGCGACGATCCCGGCGCGGGGGGCGAGGGGGGCGATCTGTTTCTGGTCCGGCTGAGTGACGGTCCGGCCTGGGGCCGTCCGCCTCAGGGCCAGTCGATCGCCGCGAAGGTCACGGTCGCGAAGACCGACGACACGCCCAAAGCGGTCATGCCGAAAGTCGAAAAGCCCGCCGCACCGCCGATCGATCCGCTGGCGTTGCCGCTCCCCTACACAACGCACTGGACCGAGCTGTCCAAGTTGCTGGCGGCGGGCAAGACGGACGCTGCGCTTTCCCTGGCACAGAAGTCTCTGACCGACAAGGCCCTCGCCAGGGACCGAACTCTGGTGGCGTGGGACGTCGAGGCGGCCGAGCACGTGGCCGAGTTTCACCGCGATGTGACTCGCGCGGTCGAGGCTCTCAAGCCGGGAGCCCTCGTGCGCGTCGGGGGGACTCGATTGGACTTCGACCGGCGCGAGGGAGACGAACTGCACCTCAAGCTGAAGGACAAGGAGGTGGTGCGAAAGGTCAGTGAACTGTCGCCGGGTGACCTCGTGGCGCTCGCCGACTCGGGACCGGAGAAGACCGACGCCGCGAAGGCGCTGCGGATCGGTGCCTTCCTCCATTTTCAGGGCCCGCTCATGCAGAAGGTCTCCGAGCAGTGGCTGAAGCGAGGATTGGCGGAGGGTGAGAACTTCCTCGACCGCCTGGCCGCGCGGGCTCTCATTCAGGCTCAGCAGGAGATCGCCAGAAAGAAATTCTCGGAGGGAATCGGCTTCCTCGACGAGGCGATCGCCACCGCACCAACGTCCGATTCATCGAAGCAGGCCGCGAAGGAGAAGGAGACGCTGTATGACAAGCTCGAATGGAAATCGGTCGGCAACCGGAAGTGGAAGCGCGGCGAGTTGGGTGAGTTTCTGGCCGACTCCGCCCGCTCGAACGGTTCGTACCAGATGTCGCAACAGCAGTACGGCAACTTTGAAGTGACGTGCGAATGGAAGGTGGCCGGCCCGACCGCGATGGGAGGCGTCTACCTGCGCTATGACGGTCGCGGAAACCCGTTCAAGAACGGAGCCAAGATTCATCTGGCGAACGATCTGGCCCAGAAGGGAGTCGATCAGTACTCGACCGGTTCGCTGTTCGGCTCGGACGCGCCGCTGTCGAACGCCGGTCTTCCCGAAGGAAAGTGGAACACGCTGCGCATCCGGGCGCGAGGCGACAAGGTACAGGTCGCGATCAACGGCAAGGACGTGCTGAAGGCCACGCTCGACGACAAAGTCCCGGCCAGGGGCCACGTGGTCCTGGACGGAGTCGCCGGAGGAATCAGCTACCGCAAGGTGCTGGTGTTCGAATTACCGGCGGGCGAGTGAGCAACGCGGGGGATCGACGTAAGTCGGATTGAAACGGACGAGGCCGGACGCGACCCCGCTCGGACACGCTTCTCCTGCGACCGCGTGTTTTCCAGCTTTTTTTCTGCAAAACTTGGCCGAACCTCCGTCCGAAAGTCGGTTGGCGCAGCAGAAATCGAGAAATGTCCTGCAAGATCACGGACGGCGCGGCGCCTAGCACAAACTTCCGTGCCAGAATCTGGAAATGTGCGGACTCAATCCAGAATGTACAGCAGAAAGATGAATACGCGCTGGCCGTTTCTGATCGGACGCCGCGCGAAGCTCGATTTGTTCTTGGTCTTTCTCAAATCTTCCGGCGCAGATCCCCGTCCGTGCGGAGTCCCGGGAAGAAAGACTTACGTCAAATCGGCCCGGCCCAGACACGACCCCTGACTCTCTCTACGGCAGGAAGCCGCGTTCGCGCAGTTCCTGAATGTTGTCGGGGGCGCTCTGCATGATGCGGTCGCTGGCATAGCGCAGGACGGCGAACCCGGCCAGCGGTTTGGGGGCCGTCAGAATCGCGACGTGTTCTTCTTCCTCGTCGTCGAGTTGCTTGTTGAGCATCGCCACGACTTCCTCAACGCTGTCGCTGACGATGCGCCGGGGACCGCTTTGGTTTTGCAGTTTGAGGTTCGAGAACGAGGCCGACCGCGCGAGGATGAACTGCGCGAGATCCTGATCTTCCGCGTCCTCGAAGAAGTCCTGGAACTCGGGCTGCGCGTTCTCGGGCGTGATGATCATCGGCCGCGTGATCTTGACCTCACCCTTCGTGATGCTGACGGTTTTGTCCGGCCCCAGCCCCGTCAGCACGAGGAAATACGGCAGGTCGGACGCACCAAACGTGAACAGCGAGAAGCGGACGGGACGCACGATCTCGACCGCGTCCCAGGCGGCTCGAAACCGACGCTCGTTGCCAAATCCATCAAGGGGAAACACGGTGGCGACTCCACGGAACACTCATCTCACCAGCGAACGGATCTTCGACGCGAAGACGCAAACCAGTTGAGTCGAAGTATCCGGCGAACACAAGGGAAGTTTGACTCGCACGGCTCCAGCCGCTTGACAGCCCCGACAGGCATCAGAAGAATCAGTCGCTCTTCAAGAGAGTTCGTGTCGAGCATTCACTTGAACCTGCACCGCTGCCACGCCGCAAGGTGGACAACAGCCTTACCCTGACTTCGATTTCGACAGAGGAATGACCCCATGAGCGGACCGATCGTGCGAACGGGGACGACCCCGGAATTCTGGAAGAACTACGACGCCATCTTCGGTGGCAAGAAGAAGGCCGCCGCTCCGAAGAAGGCCGCCGCCAAGGTTGCCGCGAAACCGGCCGCCAAGCCTGCGAAAAAGGCCGCCAAGAAGGCCGCGAAGAAAAAGTAATCCCGTGGTGCCATTCACCCCATGAGAAGCCCCTGCCCCGGCAGGGGTTTTTCATTGAGTGACAACCACGCTCCGCGAGAGTTGGGACGAGCGATGTCGACGGTCGATGCCAGTGCCGAGCCTGCCCCATCGCGGTCGTTCGATCTGCGACTGGTCTTCGCCGTCTGGCTGAGCCTGCTCGTGTACGGGGCCGTCGCCGCTCCGATGCCCGCCGTCAACGAGCCGCACTATCTCTGCAAGGCGAAACATTTCTGGCAGCCCGCGTGGTGCGCGCAGGATTTTTTCCTCGAATCGCCCAATGCACACACCGTCTTCTTCGTGGCCGTCGGCGGACTGACGCGCTGGCTGTCGCTCGCACAGACTGCGTGGATCGCGCGAGCGGCGGCCACGCTGGTTCTAGCCGTCGGTTGGGTGAGCCTCACGACGCGGCTGCTCTCGGCACGCTGGTCTCCCCTGACGGCGTGCTGGTTGTTCCTGGCCTTCGCGTCGTGCGGCAACTTGTCGGGCGAGTGGCTTGTCGGCGGAGTCGAAGGCAAAGTCTTCTGCTATGGATTGCTGTTCGCCTCCTTCGGTCAGGTGCTTCGCGGCCGGATCGTTCCGGCGGGAGCCTTGGCCGGACTGGCGTTGTCGTTTCATCCCGTCGTCGGAGCGTGGGGCGTGCTGGCCTTCGCGGGGGCGTGTGTGGTGCAGCGCGGAACTCGGAGCGCGGAGCGCGGAGCGAACGAACAGCTCCCCAGCGCGAGCCTCGTCGTTCCTGCCAACTCCGCACTCCGCGCTCCGCGCTCCGCGCTGGCCCTCATCTTGCTGGCCGTTCTCTCGCTCCCCGGCCTGATCCCCGTCGTGCAGTTGCTGCTCGAATCCGCACCCGCGGCGACGAAGTATTCCGCGACCTACATTCAGGTTTACTATCGCCTCGCGCACCATCTCGATCCGATGCTCTTCCCGCTGCGCGCGTATGCCGGATACGCCGTGCTGCTGGTGCTGTGGGTGTGCCTCTCGCGCAGTGAGAACCAGACGGCGGAGAGGCGATTGTTCCAGCGCATCGTCGGTTGGTCGATGCTGTTTGCGTTTGCGGGACTGTTGATCGGCTGGGGGCCTCGCCCGCCCCACCGGATGCCGTTCTTCGCCGAGCGGATGCACCTGCTGAAGTTCTATCCGTTCCGGTTGGCGGATGTCCTGGTGCCACTGGCGGTGAGCATCGCGGCGCTGCGATGGTTGGAACGGAAAGTTGGTACAGCCGGTCAGAATGCTGAGGCGGCGAGCGAGACGGTCAGCGGTGTTGCGAACGACGCGGAACCGGGGGACTCACGCCCCCCGCTTAGAAAGAGAAAGACGGGGCTGACGCCCTCGATCGGATGGGGCGCGGTGCTGTTTGTGCTGGCTCTGGGACGGGCGCACTCCGTCGTGGAGGTCAATCGGTACTCGGGTGTGTTGCGGGCCGACTGGATCGGCGCCTGTCGGTGGATCGACCAGCACCTGCCCACCGACGCGCTCGTCCAGGCTCCGCACAACGGCTGGGCCTTCAAGTGGTTTGCGGGGCGAGCCGAATACGTGGCGTTCAAGGACTGTCCGCAAGACGCCGCCGGGATCGTCGAGTGGAACCGCCGCCTGCTCTTCCTGAAGAAGTGGTACGAGGACCAGTACGTCGACCAGTTCTACTCGGCCGACGAACTGCGCGGCCTCCGTCGCGAAACGGGCATCACGCACCTGCTGACCGACCGGCTCGGGCCACTGGAATTGGAACCGGTCTATCGCAACGAAACGTTTCAGGTGTACGACCTCTCGTCGCTCGATTGATCGCACTGTTCGAGTCCTCCCTTCGCAAGCCTCTCTCATCACGAGCAGGGCTCGGCTCCAGATTCATTCCTCCGATTTTCGCGATAGGTTTTCGCGGGTCGTGCGTATCCCTCTCCAGAGGCTTCGATGAACAGCGTTCCGCTCACACAACCGACACTGCTCGTTCGCATCCGTGATGCGCGCGATCAGGAGGCGTGGGGGCGGTTCGTCGACCTCTACGCACCGCTGGTCTACGGCTTCCTCAGCAAGCGGGGATTGCAGGACGCCGACGCGGCCGATCTGACTCAGGACGTGATGCGTCAGGTCGCGCTGGCGGCTCACAGTTTGGAATACGACCCGAAACGAGGCTCTTTTCGCGGGTGGCTGTTCACCGTTGTCCAGAACCGGCTGACGGATCACTGGCGACGCGAAGGGCTGCGTGAGCAAGGGGCCGGTGACACGGACGCTCAGCAACAATTGAACGAACTTCCCCAACCGGGTGGACTCGACGCGAGTACCCAGTGGGACGCGGACTATGAACGACAGCTTTTTCACTTCGCCGCGAACATCGTGAAGCAGGACTTCACGGAGACGACGTGGCGGGCCTTCTGGATGACGGCGGTCGATGGAGCATCCGGCAAAGACGTTGCCGAACAACTGGGTCTGACTGTGGCGGCCGTCTACCTCGCCAAGGGGCGAGTCATGACGCGATTGAAGGAACAGGTGAAGTTGCTGGTTGGCGAGGAATGAAAGTCCGAAGCAATGATCGTCCCGAACGAAGGGTGGCCATCATGACCGAATCACCAAACACCTGTCCGACCTCGGAGCAATTGAAGGCTCTGCTGGACGGATCGTTGACCGAACCCGAGCAGACTCTCCTGCAAGGTCATGTGGACGGGTGTGCCACGTGTCAGAAGGCTCTCGAATCGCTGGTCGCCGGGACGGAATCGTGGGACGCGGCCGTCGGCCACTTGCGAGGTGAATCGGCTCAACCCGACGCGGCCATCCTGTCGGAGGCGATCCGCAACCTGAAGGCCGACGAATTCATCGAGGCCTCGGCCAGAGGGGGATCCGCTTCGACGAAGCCGCTCGATTTCCTCGAACCCTCGGACCGGCCCGGCTCGATCGGACGGCTCGGAATCTACGAGGTCTCGGAAGTCGTGGGGCAAGGGGGCATGGGTGTCGTCTTGAAGGCGTTCGATCCGTCTCTGCATCGGGTGGTTGCCGTGAAGGTGCTCGCGCCGTATCTGGCTCACAACCCGCAGGCTCGCAAGCGATTCATTCGCGAGGCGCAGGCCATCGCCGCCGTCTGCCACGATCACGTCATCACGATTCACGCGATCGATGAATCGGCCGAGCAACCCAAGATCGTGATGCAGTTCATCTCCGGAAGGTCGCTGCAAGAGACGCTCGACACCGATGGATCGCTCGACCTGAAGGAGATCCTGCGCATCGGGATGCAGACCGCGTCGGGGTTGGCCGCCGCGCATGCTCAGGGACTCGTGCATCGCGATGTGAAGCCGTCGAATATCTTGTTGGAGAACGGCATTCAGCGTGTGAAGCTGACCGATTTCGGACTCGCCCGAGCGGTCGATGACGCCAGCCTGACGCAGAGCGGCGTGATTGCCGGAACGCCGCAGTACATGGCTCCCGAACAGGCCAACGGCGACGCGGTCGATTACCGCGCCGACCTGTTCAGCCTGGGAAGCGTGATGTACGCGATGTGCGTCGGCCACTCGCCGTTTCGTGCCAGCACGACGATGGGAGTCCTCAAGCGCGTCTGCCACGACCCGCCGCGCCCGATTCAGGAACTCAACCCTGACATCCCCGACTGGCTCTGCGGGATCGTAATGAAGCTGCTCGCGAAGCAGCCGAGAGATCGGTTTCAAAGCGCGAAGTCCGTCGCCGAAGTCCTGGAAAAATGGCTGGCTCACGTTCAACAACCGTCTGTCGTGCCCAGGCCCGTCCCAGCCGATGAAACAACAGCCAAGCAGCAGCCTCGCAATATGGCGGCCATCCGCGAGTTCTTCAGAATCCCTTCCTCCTTCTTCCGAGAGGCATCGCCGCGAACGACTCGAAACAACAACACCGACGCCACGACAATCCTCTTTCAGCCCATCTCGGGCCGCATGCTGTTGTTCTTCTTTCTCGCGGGCATGGCCGGCGCGTATGCGATTGCCAGCGCAGGACGGCGCGTGGGTTTTGGAGAGGCGTTGCTGGTCAGCGTGATGGGCGGGTTATTCACCTGCTTTTGGGGACTGTTGTTTGTGTCGTTGATTCGCCTCGTCTGGGCCAACGTCTCCGGAACCTTCCGGCCGTCTGCGAGCCGGACGAGCGACTCAACGCCGAAACCGGATGGCACCGCCAACGCTCTGCCCCGATCAAGCTGGCCGCTTCCGCCGGAGAGCACGGCCATGCTCGCGGCCCTCGTGACGATGCTGCTCGGTGGTCATGTTTTTTTCGCCGCGATTGTCGCGATCATCGTGTGGCGCGTCGCGTCGCGACACTCCCGCGTGGAAAATCGGCCATCAGCTGCGCCCTCCGCTGACGAGGCGACTCGCATTGATGTCGGTGCCAGTCCCGAGGCCGGGGCTGAACGCAGCTCGCTCGCGGCGCGGATCAACTCGGTACTTCACATCCCGGCCGTCGTCCTGCAACGCTTGGGCGAGGCGATGGGCAGCGTGTTTGACCTCGAAGCGACCGAACGGAACCGGCTGTTGATCGCCATCACGTGGTGTTTCGTCGGTGGGATCGATCTGATCGTTTCCGCGGTTTGGGCAACAATGGGCCTGATGAATCCGAAACGCGATGTGCCTGTTGTGTTCCTGTTCGCCGCGTTGTCGCTTGCCATGAGCCTGCTGTCGCTCGCTGTCGCGCAGTGCGTCTACGTCCGCC
Source organism: Planctomycetota bacterium (assembly GCA_038040225.1). Lineage (GTDB taxonomy): Bacteria > Planctomycetota > Planctomycetia > Planctomycetales > Planctomycetaceae > Schlesneria. The sequence goes on along the minus strand of JBBPIS010000117.1, from coordinate 6,616 downwards.
AGAACTTCAACCACGTGCGAGGAGCCTCGATCCTCGGCCTGCTTCCCGTGTCAGTGGGAGCCTTCGTCCGGATTCCGCTGAGCGTCATCACGCTGCTGTGGCAACACGTTCCGTCCGTGAAAGAGACCTTCACAACCACCCCGTGGCGGGAGACCGATCTCGGTCGGATGGTCGGAGGTCGATGGAGTCAATCCATGCAGCGTTGGCTGGGGACGTTTGGTCGAATCACGGCGTGGTCGGTGCTGTGCCTGATCCTGCTGATCTTGACGCTCGCCTTTTACGTGATCCCGTTTGGTCCGTCGGACTATCACGTCTACGATGGATCGGCATCACCTGTCATGTCGAAGGGAGACGACCCTCAATGGAGCTTCTTCATGGATGTCTCGGGAACTGGACGCACATACGGCTTGCTGCCTCCAAGTCACGTCTATCTTCGTGACACGATCAGGTTGTCCGCTCCTCGCCAGCCGGGAGCATCTGCCGTGACCGTGCGACTCGTTGATCCGGCCACGATCGAGAAGAACGGCCAGACGCAAACATTCACCAGGGAGGACTGCCAGGAGTTTTTCCAGGCGATCTCCGGCAAACCGTACTCCCGACACGCTGACAGCCTGTTTCAGACGATTCAGGGGATCAACGCGGCGCGCGACAGACTCCCTTCCTCCCAGCGAACTCCGGCGGAGCAGTTTCAGTCCGGTTCGTCGATCTCGTTTGCGGAATGGATGAGTCTCCAGAGCCGGGTCTTTCTGCACGCCGAACCCCTGCACGCCAATCGCCCGCTCCCGGGATTCGTCGCCGCCTCGACGCTGCTCAACCAGGAACTGTTCGTGGTTCGCCCCGGAGCCGAACAGAACGTCTCCAACTCCTGTATGACCGCGGGCTGGTTGCTCGCCACGCTCTTCATCGGCTTCCCGCTGGTCTGGTTGCTCGGCGTCTGGCGAATCGTGCGGCGGCGGCATTGGAAACGAACCGTGATCAGCGACTCGCCCCCGGCGACAGGGGTGTGACACGGGAGATCACGTTCGTTTGACGAGCGACCAACGGGCGTTACATGCTTGAGCCGCATCAGTGACATCACACACTGCAAATACGGAGTGACGCTCGCATGTCAGATCAACTTCGCGGACAGACGGCCATCGTGGTCGGAGCCTCCAGCGGCATGGGCCGCGCGATTGTGGTGGCGCTGGCTCGCGCGGGAGCGCACGTGGTGGCGGCCGCTCGGCGTGAAGAGCGGCTCGTAGAATTGGAGCAGCAGCTTCTCACGGACGGATGCTCGGCCGAAGCGTGTGTCGCCGACGCCGCGAAGCCCGAGGATGTGAGTCGCCTGGTCGAGCAGGCTCGCCAGCGGACGGGGCGCATCGAGTTGCTGGTCTATGCGACGGGAACCAATCTCCCCGCGCGAGCCTTGTCCGTGCTGAGCCACGACAACTGGCTGCGACTGTTGGAGACGAACCTCACCGGTGCGTTTGCATGTACTCAAGCGGTGCTGCCCGTCATGCGAGAGGCTCGCAACGGATTGATCGTCTATCTCTCGTCCGGATGCGTGCAGATGCCGGATGTGTCGGGAGTCGCCTATCAGGCGAGCAAGCACGGGCTGGTCGGACTGGCCCACGGAACGCGCGCCGAAGAGAAGTCGAACGGCATCCGCACGACGGTCCTCTTCCCGGGCCTGTGCGACACCGAGATCCTCGCACAGCGTCCTGTTCCCACTCCGCGCGAGGTTCTCGATCAGGCTCTCGCCCCGGAAGACGTGGCCGAAGCCGTCCTGTTCCTGGCCCGCCTCCCCGCGCGAGCCGTTGTCCCCGAGATGCAGTTGCTGCCGGCAAGGTTATAGAGGGAACCACAATCTGCTGTAGGCCGACCTCGCCGAGGTCGGCGAAACGGATTTCGGCGAAATCCTCCTACGATGTGCCCGTCCTCCAACTCAATGCGCTGCACGTCGCAGGCGATCGTTCAGCGCGAGGCCCAGTCCTTCTTCGGGGAACGGCGTCGCGAGGATCGCGTCGAGTCCCCCTTGATCGAGCCGGTGCAGAGCCTGAAAGAAGTGGGAGGCCGCTTCGATCAGATCGCCATTCCGCGACAGGGTCTCAACCTGCGCGTAGCCGCGCGCGCGGTCGGACGTTCGCAAGACGAGCAGCCCCGTTCGTGGAGACGGCGGCGCGACGGGGACTTCTTCGACAATCCTCAGCTTCGTGTGCGGAGCGTAGTGACTGGCGAGCATCCCCGGTGCGGCGGGGTGTTCGTCGTCGTAGTCCCGCGAAGCGAAACGACCCACCGGTCCGATCAAGCTTTCAATCTCTTCGAGCGGCACGCCACCAGGTCTCAAACAAACAACTTCGTCACCGTGAAACTGCAGGATCGTCGATTCGACGCCGACTCGGCACGGTCCTCCGTCGAGGATCAGGTCCACCCGATCTCCGAGTTGTTGTCGCACGTGCTCGGCCGTGGTCGGGCTGAGTCGCCCAAACGGGTTCGCACTGGGAGCCGCCACAGGAACATCCGCCAAGCGAAGCACCTCCCGCGTCATTGGATGATCGGGAACGCGAATGGCGACACTTGGCATTCCCGCCGTCACGATGTCGGGGATCGCGGCGTTCTTCGGCAACACCAGCGTGAGCGGTCCTGGCCAGAACTGTTTCGCCAGCCGTTCGGCCACCGGCGGGAAGTCGAGCACCACGCGCGGCCACCACGACACGTCGGGCAGATGCACAATCAGCGGATCGAAAAACGGACGCTCCTTCGCCGCAAAGATTCTCGCCACCGCCCGTGCATCCAGCGCGTTGGCCCCCAACCCGTACACGGTCTCGGTGGGAAGCGCGACCAGTCCTCCCAGTTTGAGGACCGAGGCGGCCATCTGCGGCGTGATCGAAAGTTCGGCGGCGGACATGCCCGACGTTTATACCGGAACTCCGCGAAGCCGCGAATCGTGCCGAGTAATATGACCCAGTGAGAGACCGCAACGGCGAGGGACTCATTCCGCACGCGACACTGCTGAAAACACCGTGTTTCGATCCGTGTCTCGGTCCACGACGAGGGGTTGCGACTGCGGGAAGGCATCCGATACACTTCCGCCCGCATTGGCCTGCCCGATGGTGTAACGGTAGCACAACAGATTTTGATTCTGTTTGCCCAGGTTCGAATCCTGGTCGGGCAACTCTTCAGCACCACATTGTGAGTGATGCGAGGCGGAATTGGTGAAAGGACTTGGAGCGAATCGCTCTGAGTCCTTTTTTGTTTCCCAACATCGTTTGGGGGCAGACATCGGACTTGCGGGGCATCTGCGTCGATGGCCGTTCAAACGACGATCTTCACGCCGGAGGCCCTTCCGATGGCATGGCTCGAAAAACGCGGCGGAAGCTTTCATCTCTGCGTCCGACTCGGCGAACAGAAGTTCAAGCGGTCGCTCAAGACGATCAATCACCGCGCGGCAGAGACCGCCGTCTCCCGAGTCGATCGCCGATTGAAGTTGATCGAAGACGGCGTCCTGTCGATTGCCGATGACGCCGATTCGCAGGTGATCGTTGGGGGCCTTCGACCGCGTCGCATCGTGAGCGGGAGAGCAGAAGCATGCTGGCGACCTTGGTGAAGAAGTCGTGAAGGTTCGACGATCACGTAGACGACGTGTCTGTGACAACTCAACGTCGCGAAACACCCAGAAACTCAATGCCCCTCGCGCTGCGCGGTTGTGAGAAATCGTGCTGATTTCCCGGGATGTTCATTCAACAGTCGGCAGCACGCTTCACGAGTCCGCTCACGGATTCCGCATGTGTCGCGTCCGCCAATCTTCGGTATTTCGCATCGCGCGATCGTTCGACAACATTTCATTCTCCACTCATCAAACACTCATCCTTTTCGCAGAAGCTCTCCGCCGCTCGTGATTCACATTTCATCAGCTCGGAGGGAAGACCGCGATGACATCACCAGACTTCGCTTTGGGAAGGCGATCATTTTTGGGAGCCGCTGCCGCAACAGCCGGTTCGTGGGCCGTGCCGACAGCCTTTCTGTCGCTCTTGCAACGGACCGAAGCCAAGCCGGTGCCGGCCAGCCGTGGCAGCTTGAGGCCCGTACGCGACGATGAGACGGGACTGGAACTGATGCTGCTTCCCGAGGGCTTTCGCTATCGGTCGTTCGGGTGGAAGGGCGATCCGCTGGCGGACGGCTCGAAAACACCGGGCGGTCACGACGGCATGGGCGTGATTATCGAAGCGGATGGCATCGTCACGCTGTGTCGCAATCACGAACTCAATCACATCGGCGCGCCGTTCGGATCGTCCGAGATTCAGTTCGACACTCGCTCGACAGGCGGCTGCACGAATCTGACGTTTGACACCCGCAGCGGCAAGTTCCTCAAGGCGTGGGCCAGCATTGCCGGAACCGCGAACAACTGCGCCGGTGGTCCGACACCGTGGGGGACATGGCTCACGTGCGAAGAGACCGTGGTGCAGACGGGTGACAAGACCAAGGAAGGCCAGACGTACGAACTCGATCACGAGCACGGATACATCTTTGAAGTTCCGGTGTCTCGTGCCATGCAGCCGCAGCCGCTGAAAGCGATGGGACGCTTCGTTCATGAAGCCATCGCCGTCGATCCGAACACCGGCATCGTGTACGAGACCGAAGACCGCACGACATCCGGGTTCTATCGCTTTCTGCCGAAGAAACGGAACGAATTGGCCTCGGGCGGCGAACTGCAAATGCTCAAGGTAACCAACCAGGCGGACCTCACGAAGGAACACCGCATCGGTGTCCCGTTCTCCTGCTCGTGGGTGACGATTGCCGGTCCGGCGCAGGCTCATTCGGCTGGCAAGCAGGACGCACTGGGAGTCTTCTCGCAAGGCAAGGCCGAAGGAGCAACGACCTTTGCGCGGTTGGAAGGCTGCTGGTGGGGACAGGACGCTGTGTTCTTCACGGCCACCAGCGGTGGACGTCACGGCTTGGGACAGGTCTGGCGGTACGAGCCGAAGTCCGAGCAACTGTCGCTCGTGTTTGAATCGCCCGGCCGCGACGTGCTCGACAGTCCCGACAACCTCACCGTCAGTCCACGCGGAGGCCTCGTGCTGTGCGAAGACCCCGAACGCAAGCCCGCCAAGCTGCTCGGTCTGACGAGTGACGGTCAGTTGTTCGATCTGGCCGCCAACAACGTGACGCTTAACGGCGAGCGAAATGGTCTGAAAGGCGACTTCCTCGACAGCGAATTGGCCGGCGCGACATTTAGTCCCGACGGCCAGTGGTTGTTCGCGAATCTGCAATCTCCCGGCATCACGCTCGCCATCACGGGTCCGTGGTCCGAGATCGGTCTGTGATTCCTCGTTTGTGTTCGGCTCCGAAATCCAAATGGTCGGAGAAGTCCGATCCCCATGTTTCGATGTTCTGTTGTTCTCATTTCCCTCGCTAAAGGACACTGTCATGCCAAGGCTACGAAAGACCAGTCGCGGATTTACGCTGATCGAATTGTTGGTCGTGATCGCGATCATCGCGGTCCTGATTGCGCTGCTGCTACCTGCGGTGCAGCAGGCGCGTGAGTCGGCACGGCGCACGCAGTGCAAGAACAACCTGAAGCAGATTGGTCTGGCGCTCCACAACTATGAGAGCACTTTCACACGGTTGCCGCCCGGCAATTTCGCCGGCAATCTCCCCGGCCCGACTGCCGGGTCAATGATTTGTGCTGACGATGGCCTGGCGTGGACCTTTGCGATTCTGCCGTACATGGAACAGTCGGCGATATACAACAAGATTGATAATTACCTCAACACGACGAACATCGGTGGCAGCGCGTGTGGCACTACGTATCCCGGGAGTGCACGGATCGGCGTGATGGTGCAACACTTTACTCTCTATAACAAAATCATTCCCGACGGCGACAAGGCCATTTCCGCTTACCGCTGCCCCTCCTCGATTTTGCCGGCACAAGTGCCCGACTCGTGGGTGGTACCCGGTTTGAGAGCAGGGCATCCCAGTGTCCCTCCGCAGTCCCTCGCGATGGTTGGGTATGGCACGATGGACTACAAGGGAAATGGCGGTGGAGACCTTGATGGCTCCGGAATGCTTTCCAAGAATTTCGAGAGCGAAGGAGGACGCAAGTTCCGAGACATCTCCGACGGCCTGAGTTTCACCGCCTTCGCCGGGGAATCCGCTTACGTGACCACCAACCTCAGCTTCACCGCAGCGGCGACGGGGACTGCAACGCGGACCGAAGACTGGCCGACCTGGCTGGGATCGGTGAACACCGACGAATCGATCCGGTATGAGGGCGAGTCGTCCGAAGATCCGATCAACGGATTCGTGAATCCCCAGCGAATGGCGTCCGCAAGAAGTGACGATTGCGCCTTCAGTTTCCACACGGGCGGCGCACAGTTTCTCCTGGGCGACGGATCGGTCCGGTTCTTGAACGAGAACATGAACATTACTCTCTATTCCTGGATACATTCGATCAATGATGGCGAAGTCATCGGCGACTTCTAAATCCCTGGGCGTCGATTTGCCGCTTGACGTCACCAGAGCATTTCACAACTGGCCTGAAGCGGGGCGGGGCTCCCGCTTCAGCGCTGTGAATCGATCACTCTCCGAATGTCCAACGTTGCGGATCGGTCAGGCAATTCATTGACTGGCCCCCCCG
>JBBPIS010000116.1:0-25835 GCA_038040225.1 Planctomycetota bacterium | reverse complement strand
CCTTCGAGGACTCAGGGTGTGCCACACACACCATTCCCACTTGAAAGGCCGTTCGCACTGTGATCCCTCAACCATCTCGACGCGAGTTTCTGGCGAGCAGTGTCGGCCTTGCCGCGGGGCTCTGCACGACGACGTTTGCGAAGGCTGACGTTCCGCATGGCATCGTCGATACGCACACTCACTTCTACGATCCGACACGGCCCGAGGGTGTGCCGTGGCCTGGCAAGGGAGACAAGGCCCTGTACCGCCGGGTGCTGCCCGACGATTACAAGGCGATCGCGAAGCCGCTCGGTGTCACGGGAACCGTGGTTGTGGAGGCCAGCCCGAGGGTCGAGGACAACCAGTGGGTGCTCGATCTAGCCGAGAAGGACAAGTTCGTGCTGGGCCTCGTCGGAAATCTGACGCCCGGTCAGGCCGACTTCGCGAAACATCTGACTCGGTTTGCGAAGAACCCGCTCTTCCGAGGCATCCGCGTCAACGCCGGGCCGCTCAAGACGGGGCTGGAAAGTCCCGAGTACCTCGCCGACATCAAGCGACTGTCCGACGCCGATCTCGAACTCGATGTGAATGGTGGGCCGGAGTTGCTGCCGCTCGTCGATCAATTGGCAACGAAGCGGCCCGAACTGCGAATCGTCATCAATCACCTGGCCAACGTTCGTATCGACGGGCCGAAACTCGATGAGGCGTGGTTGGCCGGGTTGAAGGCCACCTCGCAGCACAAGCACGTCTACATGAAAGTGTCGGCGCTTGTGGAGGGGGCTTCGCGCGACGGAAAGGAGGCTCCTCGCGATCCGAGCTTCTACATTCCGGTGCTCGATGCGGTGTGGAAGGCGTTCGGCGACGACCGTGTGATCTACGGCAGCAACTGGCCGGTCAGCGAACGAGCCGCCGATCTGGCCACCGTGCAGAAGATCGTCATGGAGTACGCCCGCGGTCGCGGTGCGGCGGCGCTGGAAAAGTTCAGCATCCGGAATGCTCGGGCGGCCTATCGCTGGCCGGATCGTTCCTGATCCGTTCCGCTCGACTCCTGTAGGCTTGTCGCTCCGCCGACAAGCGTCCCGTCGGCGGAGCGACGGGACTACGGTACAACATCCCCACGAAAGGCCGAGTGGCATGGCGACTGTCGATTACACGTGCGTCTGCGGAAAACAGATGCGGTTCAAGGCGGAGCACGCCGGCAAGAAAACCCGGTGCCCGGACTGCGAGGTCACGATCACCGTCCCCTCATCCGCCGATGCCGATGCCGATGCCGAGGACTACGACGATCACGAGGAGGAAACGGCGGCGATCGCGCGGACTCGGGGATCGATCACGAGCGTGACGGGCCGTCGCGCGGTGGCGTCGTTCGGAGGGCAGATCGTTCCTTCCATGTTCGGCACCACCACATTGGAGATTGACGGCGCGCGACTCATTGAGACGACCCAAAGCATCCTGTCGCAGCGCCACGCTGAACTTCTGCTGACGGAAGTCGATTCGGCAGAGTTTCGCGTGACGCCCAACCCGGCATTGCTCGGGGCGGGAATCGTGCTGCTGCCGGTGTTCGGCCTCGGCCTGCTCGTGCTGCCGTTCTACTTCTTCATCAAGTACAAGTTCCTCATCATCCACAGCGGCAGCAATACGACCGTGGTGGCCATCACGGGGAATGAGAGCCCGTATCGGGACTTCATGGACAATGTGCTCTCCGCGGCCGAAGCGGCCAAGCAACGACATCTGGCCTGATGAGTGGGGCAAACACTCATTGACTTCGGCTGGGAAGTTGATGGACCGACGGATACCATCCCGCCACCATGCCGCTGCCGATTCGAATTGCCGCCGACACGCTGCCCGCTTTGATTGTGGGCGCTTTGCTGTTGGGATTTGCCATCGTTTCGGCGTGGTTGCAAATTCGCCATCGCCGCGCGTTGTCACCATTCCTGGAGGAAGACGACCTCGCACGGACTTATGCCGATCGACAGCTTCGGCGTCGGTTGCAGGTGAGTGCCATGCTGGGGATCGTCGGCATCCTGATCCCGCTCGGCGATCAACTCGAACCCTTCTTCCGAGGCCGGCCTGGTCTGTTTTTCGTCTATTGGATGGCCGTCTTGATTCTGGTGGCGTGGACCGTACTCATGGCTCTCGGCGACTGGATGTCCTCGGCCGCCTATTCGAGTCTCGCCAACATCCAACTGCGAGTCGAACGGAGCCGGCTGGAGGAGGAGGTTCGCCGCTATCGAGCCAGCCAGAACGGACACGCCACCGAAGAAGAAAGTGAATAGAACGATCGTCCCTCGGTGACATACCGGTGATACGGCGACCTGTCCAACGCGAACCTGCCTGGTGCTGTTCCTGTCTCGCTGGAGCGTATTTCAAAAAAACCTCGCTCACGCGTTGGGCTGGTGTGAACGACGACGAGAACGACCATGAACACGACTCAACTGCGAAAACTCGGCGTACCGGACGAATGTCTGACGAGTGCCATTGAGGGGATCCAGAAGGCGGCCAAGGAAGGGGGTTCGCGCGGGAAGGAGATCAAGCAACTGATCGCGCAGATTCTCGCCGAGCCTTCCTCGCACGAGGCCGATCCGCACTTCGGCCGCTTCGCCACAGAGTTGATCGAGGCCCGGACCTTTACGCGCCCCGAGCCGATCTCCTACCGCACGTGGGGCGACGACATTGACGACGCCTGCCACGCTCAAATGCGTCAGGCGTGTGCGTTGCCGATGGCGGTCGGTGCGGCACTGATGCCCGACGCGCATCTTGGCTATGGGTTGCCAATCGGTGGCGTGCTGGCGTTGGACAACGCCGTCGTGCCGTATGCAGTGGGAGTCGATATCGCGTGTCGCATGAAGCTGTCGGTGCTCGATCTGCCGACGACGCAGCTTTCGGACAACTTCCATCGGTTCCGGCAGGCCATCGAGAATGGAACCCGCTTCGGCGTGGGAGCCGTCCACCAGAAGCCGCAGGATCACGCGGTCATGGATCAGGACTGGAGCGTCTGTCGCGTGACGCGCGAGAACCGCGACAAGGCGTGGCGGCAGCTCGGCACGTCAGGATCGGGAAACCATTTCGTCGAGTTCGGTCTGCTCACACTGGCTCAACGCGACGAGGAGTTGAACCTCGATGCCGGCGAGTACGTGGCGCTGCTGTCTCACAGCGGCAGCCGCGGCACAGGCGCTGCCGTCTGCGACACGTACAGCAACATCGCACGCCACAAGCTGCCGAAGCGGTACGAGGACGTCGGCCGCCTCGCGTGGCTGAGCCTCGACGATCAGGCCGGTCAGGAATACTGGGCGGCCATGAATCTGATGGGCGACTACGCGGCGGCCAACCACGACGTGATTCATCGCCTGCTGTCGAAGCTGCTCGGCGCGCGAATCGTCGCGGGGGTCGAGAATCATCACAACTTCGCGTGGAAGGAAACTCACGGCGGTCGCGAGGTGATCGTGCATCGCAAGGGTGCGACGCCAGCCGGCGCGGGCGTGCTCGGCGTGATCCCCGGCTCGATGGCCGACCCGGCCTTCGTGGTGCGAGGCAAGGGTAGCGAAGCCAGTTTGCTGTCGGCCTCGCACGGCGCGGGGCGACGCATGAGTCGCACGGCGGCGCGGGAAAAATACAATTTCCGTACGGTGCAGAAGGATCTCGAACGGCGAGACATCCGCGTGATCTCGGCCGGCTCGGACGAAGTCCCCTACGTCTACAAGAACATCCTCGACGTGATGGCTGCCCAGCAGGACCTCGTCGAAATCGTCGCCCGCTTCGATCCCCGCATCGTCAAGATGAGCGACGGTGGCCGCGCGGAGGATTGAGCAAACTGGGCGGCATCAGTTGTCTGTCAGTTGTCTGATCGAGACTTCGGTGCTCGGCGGCCAGGGCATAGAGGATCTGGCTCTCGGCCGCGTCGCATTCCACGCCGAACTTCTGCTCGCCGATGATGATCGCGCCGAGATCCAGGTACTTGGCAATCTCGACGCGGGCTTCCGGCAGACCCGTCACCTCATTCGCTCCGAAAAAGAACCCTATCGGATACTGACGGGCCATCGTCAGAGCGGTCTCTTTGCCTCCGGCTGTGCCGCAAGATTGAAGTCGATTCGACTCAGCCGCGCTACCTGCTCACCGAACAGGGCGTCGCCTACCGGCTGGCGGGCGAATGACGGCTATTCAAACTCGGGCTCGCTTCAAAATCGGGCCCCGCTCTGCCGCCGCAAGATTTTGGAATTGCAACGAAACTTCGTCTGGCCGCTGGTGTTGGAGCGTAATCCCTTTGACGGCCTGATGGTGCGGACGTAGCCTGTTCCGCTGTTTGGTTCGTCCCACGTCTGTTCACGGTTCCTTTGCGGAGGTCTGTGATGAAACCTCGCCTCGATCGATGGCTCGTTCCTTTCGTGGCGTTGTTGAGTGTCTGCTCTTCACTGATCGCTGACGATACCGTCCCCAATCGACCGACGCCGGCTGGCCCCAAGCCTGCGGCGAAATCGGCCGCGGCCAAGTCGCTGGCCCCAATCCTCAAGCCGATCCAGGAGCCGTTGCGGCTGAAGCTGCTCGCGGGAGTTGACGCTTCCTCGCTGAAGGATGCTTCGGTGGTCGAGGTTCTCGGTCAGTTCGCCGACAAGGAAACTCAAGCCGGTCGGTTCTCATTGGGTCTCATCCGGACTGTTCAGTTGCTCGGTCGATCCGAGTTGCCAGCGGCCGAAACGAAAATTGTGTCGCTGCTCTCGGCAAATGACTCGCGCACGGTGATGTTGGCGGCCGATGTGGTTTCGACCACGAAACGGGAGGCGGCACTCGACCCGCTGCTGAAACTGGCTGGCCGCAAAGACTACCCGTTGCACTTTGGCTTTCGACGCGGCGTGATCGATGCCGTCGCGCGGTATCCGCAAAAGCCGGCGATCGATTTTCTCTTGACGACGGTCTCCGAGTCGAAGGGGCAACTCAAGTATGAGGCGGCCCGGCACTTGATGCGGACCACCGGCCAGAACTTCGGCGGGCACGAGGCCCATTGGAAATCGTGGTGGCAGGAGAATCGAGACAGCTTCCGGTTCGAGACCGTGAAGCCGGTCAGTTCGTCCACCGCGAGAGCCTCCGGTTCGGCAGCGGCCTCAACTCAATTGCCCTGGCCGGAGCAGGTGCCTGAGTTTTACGGTGTGCCGATCTACGCGCAGCGAATCTGTTTCGTGATCGACCGCTCGAAGAGCATGGCCTCGACTGTCGATGGAGAGACGCGGCTGGACCGGGCCTTGCAGGAATTGGAGCAGGCGATCAGCGGTCTGCCCGACTACGCCTATTTCAACATCGTGGCCTTCGACACCGACATCACACTGTTCAAGCGGGAGTTGATTCAGGCCACGACCGAGGGGAAACGTCAGGGGATCAGTTTCGCCGTGGGTCTCGCCCCTGGGGAGTTGACCAACTGTCACGACGCGCTGATGGCCGGATTGGATTCGGACGCCAACTTGGAAGCAATGCTGTTCCTGTCGGACGGCGAACCGACCGCCGGGTCGATCACCGAACCGTTCGCCATCATCGAGGCCGTCACCGAGCGGAATGCCTTTCAGCGGTCGACGATCAACACCATCGGCATCGACGCGCGCGGCGTCCACGAAGAGTTTTTGAAGCAACTCGCCGCACGAAACTTCGGCGAGTACAAGTCGGCTCGGTAACTTTGATCGGCGCAGGATACAATCGTCTGTGAGAAGCCTCTCAATTCGCAATGCTGGAGAGTTCCCGATGAAGAGCCTGGTTTGGGTTGGCCTGTTGTTCCTGGTTCTGATTGGCGCGGCAGACTTCGCTGCGGCCGATGCAGTTCCAGACAAGGATGCCGCTCGCGAACAGGTACTCGGCCGACGTTTGATTGAGTTTTTCGACGATGGCTTCAAACGCGGACCAAAGGTTTTGCCGGATGCGCAGCGTCGGTACGAGACGCTCCGCAGTGACTCGCAGAACGATCCGCGCATCGACTACGCACTCGGGCTGGTGTACCTCCGTCAGCTCAAGAACAAGGAGGCTCAAACGCAGTTCCTGCTCGCCACGAAACGGACCGGTGAACCGTATTGGCCCGCATGGCAGGCCCTCATCTGGACGCATGGCACCGCCAAGGAGATCACCGTCGCCTACGAACGCCAGACAGAAATGGCGAAACGTCTCGTCAAACTCGACAACGCGCCCGAAGTCGCCGCTGTGGCCGAGCAGGTCGACTGGATCGGCCAGTCGATGGCGGCGTTTGAAAAGATGGGCGAAACGACCAAGGCGCGCGAGGCTTGGATGCGACAGGATGAGACACTGCGAGAACTGTTCGCCGGGAAGCTGCTCGGGGCCTACAACAGCGGACTGGACGAAGTCCACACGCGACACGCTCTGCTCGAAGACGACATTCGCACGACGCGCGACAAGACACTGGAGAAGCGCGAGCAGGAGCGGATCGAGAAACAGTCGAAGGTCGGCAAGGACTTGGAATCGACCAAGGAGAAACGCGACGGGCTGAAGAAGACCGCCGAAGAATGGAAGAAGATGCTCGACGACCAGCTTCTGAACTTCGACAAGCAGCTTTCGCGACTCGAACGGGATCACACGTTCCTGGAGAAGCGGGGCCAGTCGATCATCGATTCCCAAATTCAACTCGGTCGCGAAATGACCCTGCTTCAGCAGCGGGCCAGCGCGGGCAATCAACCTAACAACCAGTTCGGCACGCAAACCAATTACGAAGCTCAAATGGATCAGCTCCAACTCCAGAAGGTTCGGTATCAGGCGGAATACGACCAGACGCTCGTTGCGGCCCAGCAGGTGACGCAGAAGGCTCAGGGTTTGATCCAGCAGCGCAACGGAGTAGTGCAGCAATACCAGAAGGCGACAGGACAACTCGTCCAGCAGGACGCATCGCTCGACAAATGGCAGGGCCGGTTGAAGAAGGACACCGAAAAGTTGAAGGCTCCCGTCGATGACAAGGTTCCCGCCGTGTCGAACAAGATCAAGCAGGTCCGTTCGTTCCGCACCTACATCGAACTCGACGTGATCGAGCAGCGAGACCGCCTGCTGGATTCTTTCGGCGTCGCGATGCCTGAAAAGCCCGCTCGCACCTCTCCAATCCCCGGCAAGTAGGACTGAACATGACGACGCTCGCCCCAACACGCATTGCCGTTCTGAGTCTCGCCCTGTGCTGTGCAACGTCGTCGGTTCACGCTGCCAAACCCGAGGCTGACGAGGCCGAGCGGGCCAATGTGCAGCAAATCCTCCGGTCGGAAACGGCGACTGGGCAAACTGCCGTCAACCGGCGTGCGGCGTTGCAACCAGCGTTGCGTCCCGCCACCAAAGCCGATCAGACGTGGTGGCAGTCGGGGTACGTGAGAGTTGACGGTGAGTGGCGCTCCATCGAGAAATCAGCCACCTCCGACGTGAGCGCTGCGACTCTGACCGAGTACCACCGGCAACGCCACGACGCTCCGAAGTCGGCCGACGGTCAGTTCGCCCTCGCCAACTGGTGCCGCCGGATGAAGCTGTCCGAGCAGGAACGGGCACATCTGATGCAGGCACTGCTGGCGGAGCCACATCGCGAAATTGCGGCGGTCTACGAACGCTTGGGCTACCGTCGAATTGCCAATGAATGGGTGCTGCCAAGTGAACAAGAGGCCATTGCACGGCTGGCCAACGACGCCGAAGCGGAGTTCAAACGCTGGCAGCCGAAAGTCCTGCGCATCGCGCGCAATTTGGAAGGGAACAAACGCGAGCAGACTCTCGCGGCGGAAGAACTCGATCGCATCAACGACGTCGCGGCGATCCCCGCATTGGAGTCATTGCTCTGCCGCTCGAATGAGAATGCTGCGAAGGCTGCCCTCGCAGTCTTCGCACGGATATCGGCGTTTGAGGCGTCGCAAGCGCTCGCGAGGCAGGCCGTCGTCTCGAACTGGTCGTCCGTGCGAGATGCCGCGACGAAACTTCTGAGTTTGCGTGAATTGGAAGACTACGTACCCGGACTGCTTTCGGCCATGCACGCACCGGTCCGATCAAACGTTCGCTGGTTTTCCGATCCTGCGGGGCGTTACCGCATACGGTTTGCGTGGGCTGTCGAGGGGGCGGACCATGTGCAGGTCGGCTCGACCACTCTTGAAGGAGTTGGGACACCCAATACCAGATCGAATCGCCAGATCGATGATCGAAGGAACGAAAACATTGCGAGAGGCCAAATCGCGCTGACGCGGTACAACAATGACCTCGCGCGTCGTATTCAAGACGCGGCGGTACTGACGGAATCCAAACGCGATGACCGCAACGACGCTTTGGCGGCGATCAACTCGCGGATTGGAATTGTATTGGCCAAAGTGACGGGCGACGACGAACCACGTTCGCCTGATGAGTGGTGGAATTGGTGGGCCGACTACAGCGGAACCTTGCCCCAGGACCAAAGCCAAAAGCAGATTGTCATCGTCGAAGAAAACACCGATTCAATTCCCGAATTCGTTCCACCACCGAGGCTGCCCGATTGGCGCCGGCAATCGAGTTGCCTTGTCGCAGGAACGCCAATTTGGACGGATCGCGGATTTGTTGGCGTCGAGAAGATCGCGGCCGGGGATTGCGTGCTGGCAAAGGACATCGATTCGGGCGAGTTGGCGTACAAGCCCGTGTTGCACACGACGGTCCGGCAGCCGGTTCCTGTCAGGAAGTTTGTCGTGGACGGACAGCCCGTCGTTGCAAGCAGCGGGCACAATTTCTGGGTCTCGGGGAGCGGGTGGACCAAAACGCGCGAGTTGATTCCGCAGCAGCCGATTCACACCGTTGTTGGCATGGCGCGCGTCGAGTCGGTCGAGGATGAGGCAGAGCCCGCGCCGGTCTACAACCTGGTCGTCGCCGACTTTCATACCTACTTCGTTGGTCCGGCCATGCTGCTCAGCCACGATGTCCTTCCGCCGCGACCGACCAATGTCAAGGTGCCGGGACTGGCGATGAAGTGACGTCACGGCAAGAACTGTTCGCCCCCCACCGATCCGAAGCGTGAGCGAGGGGCGGAGGCCAGATTCCCCGGCTCACGTTTCGGGTTGGGGTGACAGAGTCGCCGCGCGTGGCTTGCCGGGGGGTTGGGATGTCGGTCGCTTCCGCACGAGGCCCGGGGTGACATCGACGTCGAGTGGTGACAGCATTCCTCGCTCCCACAGTTCCCAGCCGAGTGCCCCCATCGCGGCGTTGTCCGTGCAGTATTCGCGCGGGGCGATGATCAGGTCGATGCGTCGCCGATTCGCCAGTTTTTGTAGCCGCTCGCGCAGGAGCGAGTTCGCCGCGACGCCCCCTCCGACCAGCAACGTCTTCCGACCCGTGCGCTGGAGCGTTTGCTCGCACTTGCCTACGAGCACGTCCACGACGGCGGCTTGGAAGCTCGCGGCGAGATCGGCGATGCGCTGAGGCGTCAGTGGCGGCGGTTGGGCCCGCGCACCGGGGATACCGCGCGTCGCATACAACACGGCGGTCTTCAGGCCGCTGAAACTGAAGTCGAGCCGCTCGTCGTTGAGGAATGTGCGCGGAAACGGAAACGCGGTGGGGTCGCCCGTGGCGGCCACCTTCTCGATCAGGGGGCCGCCGGGATATTCGAGACCCAGAATCTGCGCGACCTTGTCGAACGCTTCACCCGCCGCGTCGTCGGTCGTCGAACCGAGCAGTTCAAACTCGACGGGCGAGCGGCAGTCGTACAGGTTGGAGTGACCGCCGCTCACCACCAGACCGACGGCGGGAAAGACGTCTCGCCCCGCCACCATGCGGCAGGCGTACAGATGAGCCTCGATGTGGTTGACCGCCAGCAGTGGAACATCGAGCACCAGCGCGAGCGTCTTCGCGGCGGTGAGACCCACCAATAGCGAACCGACCAGGCCGGGATGAGTCGCCACCGCGACGGCCCCGATGTCGGAGAGGGCCGCACCGGCGTTTCGCAGGGCTTCGTCGATGACGGGCAGGATCCGTTCGACGTGCGCCCGCGACGCAATCTCGGGGACAACGCCCCCGAACCGCTCGTGCAGTTCGTGCTGAGTCGCCACGACGCTGGAGAGAACTTTCCGCTCGCGGTCGATCACCGCCGCCGCCGTCTCGTCGCACGAGGACTCGATGGCCAGCAACAGTCGGCGGAAGGAAGACGATTCGTTCACGCGGTGCTCTCGAAACAAAAGCAGCCGGGACATTCGATCCCGGCCGCAGTTCAATGTTTGTACTTCCAAGTTCGCGTCATCGTGGCCGACGCTGCCAGCGTCGGCGTGACTCATTGCAGGAGTTTGTTGACGGACGCTGGCAGCGTCCGCCACGAATTTGGAAGTACTGAATGTTTGTTTTGCCAATCCACAACGTCACGCAGCCCGCGAGTTCTGGTGGGGAAAGAGTTGCAGCCATTCCAGGATGGCCTCGACATACTGCGGTCCCGGCAGCTTCTGAAGCCGTGCCCCTTCCTTCTTCTCGGCGGGCTTCCCGGCAGCCTTGTTCTTCTCGTCAGCGCCGGCGGGCTTCTCGGCGTCGGCCGGTTTGTCGGCATCGGACTTCTTCGCGGCCAATTGCTCCTTCAACCAGTTCGATCCCTTGGCGAGTTGACTGTCGACGAACTCGACCTTCGGAGCCGTTCCGTCGCTGCGGAACGTCCCGCGTACACGAAGAACGTCATCCAGCTTCCTCATCTCCTCATCAGTGAATTTGACCTCGAAGCCTTCGTCGGGCATGACTCCCCATTCGTCCTTCTCGGTCGCCTTCGGAAAGCGATGAATGTTCTTGCCGCTCGGCCGGTGATAGCTTGCGGTCGTCAGCTTGAGGGCACTCTTGCCTCCCTCCAACTCGATGACGTTCTGGACGCTCCCCTTGCCCCACGTCCGCTCGCCGACGACGATCGCGCGCTTGTGATCCTGCAGGCAGGCGCTGACGATCTCGCTGGCCGAGGCACTGTAGCGGTTGACCAGGACCACCATCGGAAAGCCGCTGAACGTGCCGGCCTTCTTCGCCTTGTAAGTTTGTTCGTCGGTATTGCGTCCCTTGGTGCTGACAATCACGCCGCTCTCGACGAAGAAATCCGAGATCGCCGTCGCCGCACTGAGCAGCCCGCCCGGATTGAATCGCAAATCGAGGATCAGCGCCTTCATTCCGTCCTTCTTGAGCTTCTCGAGCGAATCGTGAATCTCTTCCGTGCTGTTGCGGCCAAAGCTGGTCAGCCGCAGGTAGCCGATCTTGTCCTCGCCCTCCAGAAAGTACGACCAGTTGCCGTCCTTGTCGTAATGATCGCCCAGCACGGTGGGGGTTTTGATGATGGCGCGCGTCACGTCGAGCGTGATGGGCTCGGCGTCATCCTTGTGTTGAATCTTCAGCTTCACGCTGTCGCCGGGCTTGCCGCGCATCAGTTTGACGGCGGACTGCATCTCGCGTCCCTCGACGAAGTCGGCCGTCGGCTTGTCGTCGATCTCGATGATGTGGTCGCCCGCCCGCAGCCCGGCCTTGTAGGCGGGAGTGCCCGGAATGGGGATCATCACCATCAGTCGGCGCGTGCGTTCCTCGACCATCACCTGAATGCCGATTCCGCCGAACTCCTGCTCGACCGACTCGTTGAACTGCTTCAGATCCGACGTGTCGATGTACGACGAGTACGGGTCGAGCTTCAGCACCATGCCGCGCATCGCCGCTTCCATCAACTCGCGCCGGTCGACCGGTTTGACATAGTTGCGGTCGATTTGCTCGAACGTGTCGACGAACAGCTTCATCAACTCAAAGTATTCGTCTTCGGCGGTGGCCGCGCTGGCCGATGGGACGAACGCGGGTTGCAACAACAGCGTGCTCGCACCGAGCGTGCTCAACAACGTCAGAATCAGCAGTAGCCCCCGCATCCGCGTCTCCCTTCCGAATGGTTTGCCATGTGGTCGCCCCGGTGGCATCTCGCTCGGCGAGATGAGTCGTCCCCTTGAAACAGTGGGACGACATTTGAGGCAGGCCGAGTTTACGCGCTTTGACCCGACCGGGCAAGACCCTGACGAACCTGACGAATGAGTCATCTCATGCCGACATCGGTCAGGCGCTGGCATCGTTCATGTGGAGACCACTAGAATCCGGCGCATGGCATCTCAACTGACATTGCTCGTCGGGCGGGCTGGCTCCGGCAAGACGGAGCGGGTTCTCGACGAGTATCGGCTCGCGCTGCGAGAGGCTCGCGCCCGGCGATGTGTCGGCAGCGTGCTGTGGCTCGCGCCGACTCATCGCGCCCGGCAGGCGGTTGTCGAGCGATTGCTGTCGGCGGGCGAGCCGGTTCAACTCGCGCCTCAGGTGCTGACGTTCGATGTCTTCGCCGAGAAGATTCTGGCCGCCGCGGGCCGCCCCGCCGCGCCGATCTCGCCCGTGATGAAGCGGCTCCTGCTGCGACGCATCGTGGCGGAGTTGCATGCGGGCGGATCACTCGCCAGTTTCGCGTCGGTCGTTCACACGAGCGGTTTCCTCGACGTCGTCTCGTCGTTCATCTCGGAGGTGAAGCGCGAAGAGATTTGGCCCGGGGACTTTCTCGCCGCCTGCGCCAAACGACCCGGCAGCCGTTCGCAGCGCGATGCCGAACTCGGAAGCATCTACGAGCGTTACCAGGCCCAGCTCACGGCACAGGACTGGTACGACAACGAAGGTCGGTTCTGGCTGGCCCGCACCGCGCTGGCCAACGGCGTGCGCGGTCCGTTCGCCTCCGTGGAGTTTCTCGCCGTGGACGGCTTCGCCGACTTCACGCGGACGCAGTCGGAGATCCTCGGCCTGCTGATGGGCTGGATCGCAAGAGCCACCATCACGCTGCCGCTCGAACGGCCGACCACTCGAACCGACCTGTTCGCCAAGCCGGAAGTGGCCCTCGCACAACTGCAAAAACATCTGCCGGACGGAGCGACCTGTCGCATCGAATCGTTGTTGGCGGACGATTCGACGTGGCAGCCCGGCCTGGCTCGGATCGTCGATGGCCTGTTTGCGAATCCTCGCACGAACCAATCGACCGACGATGCGGCTGGCATCGAGTTGATTGCCGCCACGGGCCCGGCCGGAGAATGCGAGGCCGTCGCGCGGCGGATCAAACACCTGTTGGAGTCGGGTGTGGCACCGAAGCAGATCGTCGTCGCACTTCGTTCCATTTCCGATGACGGCCCTGCGTGGAACGACTTCCTCACGGAGGCCGGTATTCCCACCTGGTGCGAGGCGAAGTTGCCTTTGGCCGCCAGTCCCGTCGTCAAGGCGCTGTTCTCGCTGCTGCAACTGGAACTGGAAAACTGGCCGTTCGCGCGGCTGATGTCGGTGCTCGATTCCAACCTCTTTCAGCCGCTCTGGCCCGAGACACAGTCGGGCCGCGCCGTCCGATCCGTTGCGGCGGCTCTGCGGCGGTTGAAGCTGCATGCGGGGCGAGACCTGATGCTGCGCGTCCTGTCGCGCGTCGCGACGGGCCTCATCCGGGAAGAGCCTTCATTGGCGTCCGACGCAGACGACGAGGACTCGCCCCCACTGGCGGAATCATCCGCCGCTGAGATTGCTGCCATCGCCGAGCCACTGCTGGCGCGATTGTCCCGCACCACGGAGCGTCTTCGGCGGAAGCATACGCTGGCGGATTGGACCGACGTGCTGGCCACGCTCGGCGGAGAACTCGGTTGGTCGCGCGGTGGCCTCGGTGTGCCAGGCGACACGGATTCGTTGGAGGCTCGCGATTGGGACTTGCTCCAACGGATCGTTCGCACGGCGGCAGAAGCGGATGAGAAACTGGCATCGTCGCCCGATGCGAAGCCAGCTCGCAAGCTGCCGCTGCTCGACTTGGCCGAGTTCACCGCCGAACTGCGTGACTTGCTGAGTGGCGAGACGATCCCGATTACCGCCGATCTCGGTGGCTGCGTGCGTGTGCTCGATGTGGAGCAGGTCCGTCATCTGAGCGTGCCACATCTGTTCGTGGTCGGTCTGTCCGAGAGCAGTTTCCCGCAGAACCGGGCCGACGACTGCCTGTTCGGCGACACCGAGCGACGCGATCTTGCCGCGCGGGGCCTCGCGCTGCGTCACCGCGAGCAACACCAGCAGGATGAGATGTTCCTCTTCTACAACTTGGTGACGAAGGCCCGCGCGAGCCTCACGCTGAGCTACCCCGCCATCAACCGCAAAGGCCAGCCAGTCTTTCCGAGTCCCTACGTGACGGCCATCCGTTCGCTCTTCACGGATCTCGCGTTGCCCCTCATGCACGAAGGGCAACTCGATCCGGTCCCGAACGTCGATCGAGCGCTCACCGCCACCGATCTGCGTCTGGTCGCGATGTCCGAGGCGCGGGCCGCTCGACCCGGTCTGTTCAACCACCTGCTCGCGAAGCCGGAGTGGCAGCGAGTCGGCTGGAATCTGCTGGCGTCCATCGACACGAACGCCCACCGTTTTCACACGCGCGGGTTCACGAATTACGAGGGGCGGCTGGAGTTGCCGCAGAATCTGGACGCGCTGCGGAAGCGATTCGGAGCCCACCATCAGTTCAGCGCGACCGAGTTGGAAGGCTACGCGACGTGCCCGTTCCGGTTCTGGCTCGGCAAGGTGCTGAAGCTCGACGCTCTGCCCACGCCCGCGGAAGGGACCGACTACGCCGCGCGCGGCAGCCTGATTCACAATGTTCTCGCAAAGCTGCTCGTCGAGGGAATCGACTTGGACGTGGAAGCCCTCGCTGCGCGGTTCCGGCTGTTGGTCGACGAGCAACTGGCCGGACGCTTCCACGAAACCGAACTGCAGCGCGCGCTGACCCGCATCGAATCCGAACTCCTCGGCCAGTGGGGCGACGCCTTCGCCAGGCAGCATGCCGAGTATCGCGAGAAGCTGAGCTCCGCCTGGACCGGCCTCAAGCCGTCGCTCGCCCCCGAAATTCCCTTCGGTAGTCTTCCCGACGCGACGCCCGACGAAACGGAGCCGCATTACGATCCGATCGTCTTCGGCGACGAGGACCATGCCGTGCGAGTTCGTGGGCGCATCGACCGTGTCGATGTCGGCACGGTTGCGGGAGAGACGGTGTTTACCGTGATCGACTACAAAACCGGCCGCCCCCCGAAATCGAATGAAGCCGAACTGCAAACGGGTCGGGCGATCCAACTGGCACTCTACGCGCTGGCCGTGCGCCGCCTCGGTCTCGCCGGTCCCGAGGCCGTTCCGTTCCAGATGGGCTACTGGTTGCTGAAGGAGACCGGCTTCAAACGGGGTTACCAGCGCGAGACCAAATCGTTCGATGGCCTCGACGCCGCCGTGATCGACTTGCTGGAACAGATCCTCGACGGCCTGATCCCGAAGCTGGCCGAGGGCCTTCGCTCCGGCAAGTTCCTCGTCGAGAACGCCGACCGCGATTGCACCGGCCACTGCCCCTACCATACAACCTGCCGAGTCAACCAAATCCGCCCACTGGCCGAATCGCTCCACAAGATCGGCGACATTCTGGTTTGAAATCTCAATGACCAAAAAGCAAACCTCAAACGAAAGACGAGTGGCGGTTCCATCCGTCTTCGTTTGAAGTTTCCGACTTTGAGATTTGAGATTCGTTTGGTGTTTGGTCCTTGGATTTTGGAGTTTGAGTTCCGTGGCGCTGCTCAGCCTCCTCACCATCGGCCAAGTGAATCGCGCAGAAGCCAAGCCGCTAACCGAATGGCTCGCCAATGCGCTTCAACCCGCCGACGCGAAGCACTTCGTCGACCTCAGCACCGCCTTGCGAGATGCTTCCCTCGCCACCTCGATTCCGGACCTGGTCGTGATCGTGCAAAGCTGGCCCGACGAGTTCTCGCCGTCCGAGATCGCCAGCCTGTTCGTCTTCGCACCGCTCGCGCGGGTCGTCGTCGCGTACGGCGCATGGTGCGAGTCGGACGGACGCAATCGCCACCTGTGGCCGCTCGCCGTGCGAGTCCCCCTGCGCAGCGTGGCCGCGCGCATCGAACGCGAATGGCGGCTGCTGCACGAAGAGCGCGGCCTCGAACCGCTGCCACTCTCCGCCTCACGCGAAGAAGCCTTCGCCGCCGATCACCCGCCGCTTGCCAAGACCTCGTCGCCGCAGACCGTTCTCGTCATGTCGCCCGATCCAGCGTACCGGCGATACCTCACCGAGCTGCTCGCGTCCGCAGGTCATGCGATCTGTCCGGCTGATGCGCCAACTTCCGGCTCTCAACCAACAGCCCTCCTCTTCGACGCCGATCCGTGGGACGAGACACGAACGAAGCAACTGCGGTCGGTCCACCAACAACATCCAACCGCGAACACGCTCGCGCTGATGAGCCTGCCTCACCCTGGGCAAGAAGCCGCGATCATCAGCTTGGGAGCGGGTGCCGTGTTGCCAAAGCTGGGCGATCAGGCCGCCATCTTGGACGCGGTGTGTGACATGTGCTCCGGATCGACCGCCGCTATTCGGGTGTCTCGGCCAGCTTGATGTTTCGGAACGCAAGGTCCGTCGTCGGGTCGTGGCCCTGCAAGCTGAAGTGGCCGGGGGCGAGGCGTTGTCCCTCACGCGGGTTGTCGTTTGGCTGGCGGTCGTCGGTCCAGTCGACGACCTGCACACCGTCGATCCAGGTCGTGAAGTGCGGGCCATCGGCGACCAACATCGCGGTGAACCACTGGCGATCATTCGAGATCACGCGGCGGGCCGAGACTCGTTTGAAGATCGCTCCCGTGCCGTGGTCGTCCGGTTGCGTGCGGTCTCCGTTTTTGAAGCCGCTTTGAATTTGGAACTCATAGCCGTGCGAGGGGGCTTTCTCGGTCCCCTCCATCGCGCGGAAGAAGACTCCGCTGTTCAGCTTGTCGCCGTTGGTGATCGCTTCAAACTGGAAGACGAAGTTGCCCGCCGTCTTCTCGGTTTCCAGAAAGCCTCGCCCGCCGGTGACGTGGATCGTGCCGTCTTTCACCGCGAACTTGCTCTCGCCTCCAGGGACTTCGCGCCAACCCTTGAGCGACTCGCCATCGAACAGCGGCTGCGTGCCGAGCGGCTTGAGATAGACGTTGCGAAACTCGATCTTCCCTTCCCGAAACTGCAAGCCGATGTGACCGGTCTGGAGCGGCTTGTCGGTCGCGTCGGTGTAGTCGAGCACCGGCTGGCCATCCATCTGCACGACGACCTTCGGTCCCTCGACGCGCACGTGGTACGAGTGCCATTCACCGCCACTGACCACCGGCGTCTCGGGCTTGGCCCGTTTGACCAGACTCCCCGTGAGGAACCCCGACGGATGCTCGTCGCACATGTTCAGTTCGTAGCAGTCGACTCCCGGATCGGTCGGCTTCATCGGCGTCCTCAAGAAAACCCCGCTGTTGCCTTTCTCGGCCAGCTTGAAGTCGCAGCGCAACTCATAGTCGGCAAAGCGACTCGTCGTGCAGAGCAGCCCCGCCTCGCCGGTTTCTGCCGAGAGGACGCCATCGTTCACCGACCAAACCAACTCATTGTTGGCCTTCCACCCGAAGAACGTCTGCCCATCGAACAGCCGCACCCAACCGGCTTCGAGTTCCTCGCGCTTCAGCCAATTGTGGCCGTCGGCGGTCGGTTCTTCGAGAGCTGGAACGGCACTGGTTGCCCCTGTGGCCTCCACCTTGTCGGCCTTCGCCACCTCGACCGGCTTGGGTTCCACTGCGGAGTTCTGCGACTTGACTGGACGAACAGGCTGCGACTTCGGTTGATTCGTGCCGGGAACATCGGAGCCGCAGCCGAGCAGAACTCCGAACACGGATACAACAACGGGGCGCAGGAGTTTCATGACGATTTCCTTGATCTCATTTTATTGACATTACCGGATGATGGGTGTTGTACTTCTTCTCAGGCCTGAAGGGCCGGGGTTAGGCCAGCTCAGGGCAAGCGACCAGCGGGAGCGCCGCCCTGAGTTGGCGAGGCGTAGTCTCCGGCAGCCCCAACGGGGCGCATTAAAATCGCCCGCACGGCGATGCGAGGTAATTCGCCCCGTTGGGGCTGTGTTGTTGATTCGGCTCCTTTCCCAGGGCGGCGCTCCCGCTGGTTGCTTGCCCTGGGCTTGCCTAACTCGGCCCGTTGGGCCTCAATCCCTGCGCTACGACTGGCTCTGCAACAGCGCCCACCGGAGATACGATTCGATCCATGGATCGAGTTCGCCGTCGAGCACGGCCAGCGGGTGAGCCGTCTTGTATTCGGAGCGGTTGTCCTTGCAGTACGACTCGGGGTGCAGGACGTAGCTGCGGATCGTTTCGCCGCCGAAGCCGATGCGAGATTTCTGGCCGCGCCGGGCGGAGATCTCGTCGTCGCGCTTGTTCTCCTCCAATTGGTACAGCTTGGCGATCATCATCTTTCGCGCGAGAGCCCGGTTCTGGTGCTGGCTGCGCTCGTTCTGGCACTGCACGACCGCATTGGTTGGCAGGTGAGTCAACCGGATTGCCGAGTCGGTCTTGTTGACCTTCTGGCCTCCCGCGCCGCTCGCCCGGCAGATGTCTTCGCGGATGATCTTCGGATCGTCCCATTCGACGTCGATGTTGATGCTGTCATCCAGTTCGGGTGTGACGTCAACGGCGGCGAACGAGGTCTGTCGACGATGGGCCGAGTCGAACGGACTCATCCGAATCAGGCGGTGGTTCCCGGTCTCACCCTTCAGCAGGCCGAAGGCGAACGGCCCTTTCACCAGCAGCGTGGCCGAGTGAATCCCCGCCTCCTCCGCCGGCGACGAATCGAGCAACTCCGTCTGGAAGCCGCGCACCTCGGCCCAGCGTTGATACATGCGCAGCAGCATCTCGGCGAAATCCTGGGCGTCGGTCCCGCCCTCGCCCGATTGAACGGCGACATAGGCCGCGTTGCCGTCGTGATCGCCGGACAACATGGCCTGCAGTTCGGCGGCGGCGAACTGCTCCTTCAGCGACGCAACCAGCGCGGCCGCATCGTCACCGACGTCCTCGCCCATCTCGGCGAACTCGACCATTACGCCGAGGTCTTCGGCCCCCTTGACCAGTTCGCCGAACGGCTTGACGGTTGCGTTGAGGGTCTTGAATTCGTTCATCGTGGCCTGAGCCTTCTCCTGGTTGTCCCAGAAGCCGGACTCCGACATCTTCTCACTGATGTCCGCGATCTTTTTCTGCTTGCCAGCCCAGTCAAAGAGAGTCTCGGAGTTGGAGGATGCGGGCGATCAGAGCCTTCGATTCTTCAAGCAGTACGGCGTCCATGGTGGCGGGTCAGTCCTTCGGTCACGAGAAAAGAAACGGAACGGCGGGAAGTATAGCGACCGCAGCGTCGCATGCGACACCGGACGACGTACTCGTGGCGTCACTCGCGACGAAAGATCGGCAATCGCGCCGGATCGACACCGGGCAGAGCAGCTTGGTTCGACGAACGGGGTGCGGAAAGATGCCTCAATTCGGAGGCACCGGCCTCGGCTGATGCAGGCCCGGCGAAATCGAGGTCGCTGGCGATGAGTCCCTCAAACAGGTCGTCGGCCTCCACGGTGACGGCTGGCTTACCGTGTGAGGGATCGGTGACGGTCAGGAGTCTCAATTCGAGAGGGACGACCGAACCCTGGCCTGTGACGTGAACGGACTGCGCGACATTGTCGCGCGGCCGGGCCGTCTGAAGTTCGATCAGGCTCGGCACGGTCGAGCTCAACGCGAAGACACAGTCTTGAGCCACAATCCCGATCTGCGGCGCTGTGGCGTGCTCGGCGAACGGCCCGCCGAAGCGAAGCAGCGGGCCGGAGTCACGCAGCGTGACACGAGTCAGTTCAATCCGGACCGCCCTCGCGGTCGCTTTGCTTCCGAGAGTGAAACAGGGTTCGTGACCGACCTTCAGGCAGTTGATGAGCTTCACTCTGTGTGGCGAGTCTGCGAACACCAGTGCCGCACCGTGGCCGCGAAAGGTCGTGTTTGTGACCTCGAACTGCCCGGCGGTTGGATTCGACGTCTCGGGCGGCGACACGTCTGGTGGGAGCCAGGCCAGCGCGGCGGAGGTGTCTTCGGTTGGCGCGACCGACTCGTCGAGCGGCCCCAACTCAAACTCGCACCGGTCGATCGACACGGCTCTGGAACGGACGAGCAACATCGCGGGGAGAGCTGCCCCGCCCGCGCGCGGTTCGCGTCGAACGGAGACGTTGATCAGCGAGACGGCATCGGCGGCAAGCCGCAGCGGTTCGCGACCGACTTGGATCACGGGGTTGACTCCCGCCGCACCGCGAATCGTCAGCGTGCCGTCTGTCGCCACGTCGGCCACGTCGTACGGACCGGCTTCGGCGAGCACAATCTCGCCGTCGGCCGATGGCGGAGGCAATGGCAACAAACCGTCGTGAGACTTCATCGTCGAAGCCGCTCGCGCGTGAGTTGCTTCGTCATTCGAGGCCGCCGCCGAATGGTTCGACTCGCGGGGGCGAACGATCTCCGCCACGCGGTTCGTCAGCGCGAGCAGATCGTTCCGCAGCCCCTTGTCGGCGAACGTCAGCGCCGCACCCGCCGCGACGAACAGCGATACCGCAATCCACGGCCAGCGGCCTTCGGTCAACGAAGTCGTTGGCTGTGCGAGATGCGGCACCGCCCCATCGAACGTCCGGCGATAACGCCTCAAGCGAGAACGCGACATCGCACCGGGCCGACCCCAACGTTGAAGCAACTCGTCGAACGAACGCGGCCGTTCCTCGGGCCGAGGCGACGTCATCGCGAGGATGGCCAGTGCGAGCAAAGCAGGGGTGTCCGGTGCCCACTCGCGCACGTCCTCGATCCGTCGCGTCTGATGCGCGGCGAGCTTCATCAGCGGATCGGCCATCGGATACGGCGGTCGCCCCGCCAGCAGTTGCCACAACAGGCAACCGAGTGCGTACAGCTCCGTACTCGCGTTCGGAGTGACTCCCGTGCCGATCAACTCCGGCGCGACGCCGTCGTAGCCTTCGAGGGCGAACGATTCGTGAATCGTCAATTCGGGGCAGACCGCCGGACGAACGCCTCCATCGATGAGGACCGCCAATCCGCGATCGGTCAGCCGCACGTTCGACAGCCGAATGTCTCCATGCACCAGCCCACGGCCATCGAGCGACGCGAGGCCGTCCAACAACTGACGTGCCACCTCGACGACGGCACTCGCCGGGAAGCGGCCTCGCCGCACGAGCAATTCGCTCAGCGGCACACCCGCCACGAACCGGCTGACGACGGCCAGTTCCTGCTCGCCAATGGCGGGCATCGAGTGCGGCACGACGAGAGACGGATGCGACCAGTCGGCCGTTCGTTCGAGCAGTGCGAGCAACCGGCGACGGCACTCGGCAACGTCCTCGGGCGGCACGCGCAGTCGCTTCACGACGCAGCGGTCCTGCCGTTCGAGTGACTTCGCCAGAAACGTCGTCGCGCGCGGGCCTCGCCCCAACTCGTCGAGAATGACAAACGGGCCGACTCGCAAATTGGCGGATGTTCCCTCTTCCAAGACGCGAGCTTGGTAAGGAGTCAGCCGCCGAAGTTGGACGAGCGCATCGATCCAGACCGAATCGAAGGCGGGCAGATCATAAGCCAGCCGGCGCACGTAGCCCTTCGCCCGCTGAAAGTCCTGCGGCCGACAAAGCTGCAATTCCGTGAGCCGTCGCACGAGATCGTCCGAAGCCGACACGGGCGATTGAGTGGGTTCACGCACGACGCCGAAATCCTTTTCAAAACCGTCTGCCCACTCACCGACCCGAATGGCAGATGCGAACCACGGAAAACACGGAAAGTCACGGAATTGTGAGGAAGAGAAGGTGGTCAAGATTCAGACGGCTGCCTGTCATGGCGAACTGAAAGTAATTCTCAACAGCATTCTCGTCTCAGGGCTTTCTTCCGTGCAGTTCCGTGTTTTCCGTGGTGATCTTCCGGGCTGTGCCGGGCTTCTGTGGCGGGCGACTTGTCGCAGAAACCGCCGATTCCGGCAAGACGCGCGGGTCCCCACCGAGGATCATGCAGCAGCCTGTCGATTGCCGAATGGCCGTGATACAACGTCGCCCACCATGACGACGGTTCCCTCGCGCCCCAAATTCACCGAGCAACAAGCCGCGGCGATCGAGACGCGCGGGGTGTCGATCGCGCTCTCCGCCGGGGCCGGCTGCGGCAAGACGTTCGTCCTGACGCAGCGGTTTTTGAAGAGTCTCGAACCGGGAGACGACTCGGCCGAGTTGCACTCGCTGGTCGCGATCACGTTCACCGACAAGGCTGCGCGGGAGATGCGGGACCGCATTCGTTCGGCCTGCAACCAGCGGCTGCAACTGTGTGAGAGTGACGAGGTCGAACATTGGCTCACGATCCTGCGCGGCCTCGATTCGGCGCGGGTCAGCACGATCCACTCGTTCTGTACGAGCCTGCTCCGCTCGCAGGCGGTCGAAGCGGGACTCGATCCCCGGTTCGCGGTCCTCGAACCGGCGCTGGCCGACACGCTGCTCCGCAACACGGCGCAGGAGACGCTGCACAAACTGCTCGAGCAGGGCGACGCCGATGCCGCCGCGTTCGTGCTTCAGTTCGGACTGGAACGATCGCGCGAACTGCTTCGCACGCTGGCCCACCAGCGATTTCAGATCGACTTTGCGAAGTTCGACTCTCAAACTCCCGAGACCCTCACCGCCGCGTGGCGTTCGCTGTGGGAGGCCGAGTTCGTCCCGAAGCTGATCGCCGAGTTCCGTGCCGCGCCGAGCACGCTGCGCACGTTTGAACTGCTTCGTGAACACGAGACGACGGCTCCCGCAATGAAGGAGCGACGTCTGGTCCTGTTGGAGTGGCTGGAGCCGAACACGCCGTGGAAGCTCGTCGTGCCGTCGCTGGAAGTGATCGTCGAGAATGCCCGCGTCCAGGGGAGCACCGCCAAGCATTGGCCCGGTGCCGAGACGTACGAAACGGTGAAGAACGGCCTCACCGAGGTGCGTGAGGCGGCGAAGAAACTGCTCGATCTGCTGCCGGTCAACGAGGACGATCTGCAACTGGCGGCCGAGTTCTCGTGCCGCGCGCTGCGACTCGCTCGGCAAACGTCGCGGGCCTACGAGGCGGCCAAGCAGGCGCAGGGGCTGCTCGATTTCGACGATCTGCTGCTGCAAGCACGCGAGTTGTTGCGAGGCCATCTCGAAGTGCGGCAGCGCGTGGCGGCGGGCATCCGGCTGCTGATGGTCGACGAGTTTCAGGACACCGATCCGGTGCAGGCCGAAGTCGTGCGGATGCTGTGCGGAGAGGCGCTGACTCGCGGCCGGCTGTTCCTGGTCGGCGATGCGAAGCAGTCGATCTACCGCTTCCGCCGCGCCGATCCCGGAGTCTTCTCGAAACTGCGCGAGGAGATTCCGGAACCGGGCCGACTGCCGTTGACCGTCAACTTCCGCAGCCAACCCGCGGTGCTGAACTTCGTCAATCACCTGTTCGCCGCCGCGATGGGCGAGGCGTATGAGTCGCTGTCGCCGTTCGAGCCGATTCAACGCTCGCCGACTCCGACGATTGAGTTCCTGTTGGCGACGTTCGACGCCGATGGAGCGGACGCGAACTCCACCTCACACGAAGGCGACGCTGACTCAACAAAAGTGTCGGCCGCCGAGCTTCGTTCGCGCGAGGCCGATTGGATCGCTCGCCGCTGCGCGGAACTGTTGTCCGACCCGACGCCACGGATCCGAACGAAAGAGGCCAGCGGTCAGATAACACTGCGCCGCGTCGAGTCTGGCGACATCGTGATCCTGTTCCGCGCGTTGTCGAACGTGCAGGAGTACGAAGCGGCGCTGCGGCATTACGGCCTCGACTACTACCTCGTCGGCGGCAAAGCCTTCTTCGCGCAGCAGGAAGTGTTCGACCTGCTGAACCTCTGCCGCTACCTCGACGATCCCGATGACCTGATCGGCCTCGTCGGCATCCTGCGTTCGCCGTTCTTCAACCTGAGCGACGACGCCATCCAGGCAATCTCTTCCTCCCTCCCCACTCTGTTTCTGAGCGGGGGACGTGAGTCCCCCGGATCGTCGGCGAATTCGATGGCTGCTGTGACCGGTGCGAAGAACCGGGGGACTGACGTCCCCCGCTCGGAGTTGAAGTCGGAGATGGAGTCGGTCGCCTTCCTGCCTGAAGAGCAGCAGCGGCGGATCGGCTTCGCGCGGGACGTGCTCGCGGAACTGAGAAGCATCAAAGACCGGTTGCCACTCTCGAAGCTGTTGACTCGCGCCGTCGAACGGACCGGATACGACGCCGTGTTGCTCACCGAGCATCTTGGTTCGCGCAAGGTCGCCAACCTGCGGAAGCTGATCGAGATGGCCCGCGAGTTCGATCAGGGGGAGCTGTTCACGCTCAAGGACTTCGTCGAGCGGCTGCACACGTCGGTCCTCGAAGAGACCGATGAAGAGTTCGCCACGACGCTGCCCGAGACCGGCAACGTGATCCGTCTGATGTCGATTCACCAGGCGAAGGGCCTCGAATTCCCCGTCGTCATCGTGGCGGACATCGACCGCAAGGGACCGCCGCGCGGGCGATCGGCCGTCTTGCATCCCGACTTCGGTGCGTTGGTCAAACTGCCCGACATGTTTGGCGAGTCCCACGAGAACCTCGGCCTGAAAATGTTCGGCCTGCTGGAGCGCGAGGCCGACGCCGAGGAGACGATTCGCCTCTTCTACGTCGCCTGCACGCGCGCGGCCGACTACTTGATCCTATCGGCGGGGATCGAGCCGGACGCGAAGCGAAACAGTCCGTGGCTGGAGTTGGTCGAGTCGCGCTTCGACCTGCGCACGGGATTGCCCAAGACCGACGCGCTGCTCGGTTCGTCATCGGCCGCCACGGCGGGACGCGAGACCATCCCCGACATCCTCGCCCACAAACGGCCTCCCGCCGCGAAGCCCGTCGCACGAGAAACCGAACGCCAGGTACCGCTCACCGAGTTGCCCGACCTGATTCTGTTCGCCGAGCCGACGGAGCTGCCAGATTCCGCGCGACAATGGCCTCGCGATGTGAGCGACCTGCCACCCCTCAGCGTCTCCCGCCTGGAAGAGATCGACGCGCAGCTCGTGGGGCAGGTTGCCAACCCGCCCATCCACCAGGCAGGTTACAAAGCTACCCCACAACGTGACGAAGACGCGCTGCCCGTCGATCCCGACCAGGCCACGGCGCTCGGCACGCTCGTCCATGCCGTTCTCGAACAGATCGACTTCGCACGGCCAGCCAACTGGCCGACTCTGCTCGACGGAATTGCCAGAACGAGCAAGGACCGAGTCAGCGACGACGCGCTGTCGTCCGCCCGCACGATGCTTGACAACTTGTTCGCCTCGCCGCTCGCGAAGGAATTGGCCTCAGCGAAGAGCCTCCACCGCGAAGTCGAATTCGTCCTGCTGGTCCCTTCGCCATCGTCGGCGTCGGACAACGGAACGAGAATCGTCGGCAAGATCGACCTCCTGTACGAAGACATTCAGGGAGGCTGGCACATCCTCGACTACAAGACCAACGACATGGCGGCCGACACGTCCGACGAGCAGCTTCTCGCCCCCTACGAATTGCAACTCGGAGTGTACGCCCACGCGGTCGAACAGTGGTTCGGCGAGCCTCCGTGCGAGGTGTCCCTTGTCATGCTCAGGCCCTCCCTCCGCCGGGTCTCTCTCCTTTCGACGCCACACAGACGTGAACAACGTCGCGAACGGATCGCCAACGCGGTCGAGGCTGGCCGCTGAACTAGCCCTCCCCCTCCGAGGAGAGGGAACAGGAGTGAAACGAGGGGAGTTGTTTCGACACAACTCCTTGCGCAACAATCTCGTGCGCTAGGGATTTGCGCATCGCCGCTCCAAAAAAGCCTTTTTTGGCCGAGCTACGCGCGTAGCAACTCTCAAAAAGCCTTTTTCGGGGAAGCTACGCGCATCGGAACTCCAAAAAAGTCTTTTTTGCGGTCCGCCAGCGTCAGCCAACTCCAAAAAAGTCTTTTTTAGAGCGGTTGCATTTCAGGTGTAGCGGTAGCCGCAATGCTTGAAGTAGTTTCG
>JBBPIS010000115.1:0-25000 GCA_038040225.1 Planctomycetota bacterium | reverse complement strand
GCTGAAAACGTTCGTCGGACGTCCGAACCCGCTCTATTTCGCCGAGCGGCTGAGTCACGAGTGCGGTGGTGCCCGCATCTTCTTCAAACGAGAAGACCTCAACCACACCGGTGCGCACAAGATCAACAACACCATCGGCCAAGCCCTGCTCACCCTAAGGATGGGCAAGAAGCGAGTCATCGCCGAAACGGGAGCCGGTCAACATGGAGTGGCCGCTGCGACCGCGTGCGCCCGATTTGGGTTGCCGTGCGTGGTCTACATGGGCGAGGAGGACATTCGGCGACAGAAACTGAACGTGTTCATCATGCGCACGATGGGGGCTGAGGTTCGTCCGGTGACAAGTGGTTCAAGGACGCTGCGGGATGCGATCAACGAGGCGATGCGAGACTGGATGGCCTCGGTCGAGGACACGCATTACATCCTCGGATCGGTCGTGGGGCCGCATCCTTTTCCGATGATCGTTCGCGATTTTCAATCGGTTATCGGGCGCGAAACTCGGCAACAGTGCCTGGAGACGATCGGGCGACTGCCCGACGAAGTGGTCGCGTGTGTGGGAGGCGGTTCCAACTCGGCGGGCATGTTCCATCCTTTCGTCGATGACGCGGAGGTCGAACTGACGGGGGTTGAACCCGGCGGGCGAGGTAAGAAGCCGGGCGAGCATGCCAGCACTCTGTGCTACGGCACGAAGGGAGTTCTGCATGGCAGCTACAGCTACGTGCTGCAGGATGAGGACGGTCAGACGATGGATGTGCATTCGATTTCCGCGGGACTGGACTATCCGGGAGTCGGCCCCGAACACAGTTACTGGCACGACACCGGGCGTGTCAGGTACGTCAACATTGGCGATCAGCAGGCTCTCGATACCGTCAGCAAGGTGGCCCGCATGGAGGGAATTCTTCCTGCGTTGGAGAGTTCTCACGCCATTGCCTATGCGATCGAACAGGCGAAACAACGGAAGCCAACGGAAGTCATCGTGGTTTGCCTGTCGGGACGCGGTGACAAGGACGTGAACGAAGTGGCACGCCTCACCGGACAAGTGCTTTGACAGCGAAGAGGCGGCCTCTTTCCCACGAGCATTGTTCGCCAGATTGGCCATTAGCATTCAGAAAGCCAGACCTTTGACTCAAGCCTCGCGCATTGCCGCCGTTTTTTCTCAACGGAAACAGCAGGGTCAACTGGCGTTCATGCCGTTTCTGGCGGCGGGTGATCCCGATGTGGCCACGACCGGTCGGGTGATTCGTGAACTGGCTGCCGCCGGAGCCGACCTCATCGAGGTCGGCTTTCCCTACAGCGATCCGATTGCCGACGGGCCCGTCATCCAGAGTTCGTACACGCGAGCCCTCAGCAAGCGACTCAAGCTCAAAGACATCTTCGACTGCATCGCTGGCGTCAGTGGTCAGGTTGGCTGTCCTCTCGTGGCGATGGTTTCGTATGCGATCATCTTCCGGACGGGGACGGACTCGTTTGTGAAGCAGGCTCGCGAAGCGGGCTTTTCAGGCCTGATCGTGCCTGATTTACCGGGGGACGAGGCGGCCGAGTTCGCGGCGCTGGTGGCTCGGCAGGGGATGGACTTGATCCAGCTTGTGGCTCCGACAACGCCAGCGGATCGCGCGGCGAGGATCCTGCAAAACGCAACCGGCTTCGTGTACTGCATCGCCGTGGCGGGAACGACCGGCGCGCGAGAAATCCTCGCTCCCCAACTGGCCGACATGTTGAAGTCGCTTCGTAGTCAGACGTCGCTGCCGTTGGCGGTCGGTTTCGGAATCAGCCGTCCCGAGCAGGTCGAGCAATTGCGGGGGCTGGCTGATGGCGTGATTGTCGGCTCGGCAATCGTGCGTCATCTCGAAGCGTTGAGCGTCGATCCCTCGAAGACTGACGACGTGATGCGGCAGCTCGTCGAGTATGCCTCCAGCATCGCTCGGGCGGCGCACGCGACTCGGTGAGGAACCGTCCTCACAACAGAGCCTGCTCCAAGTGCCACGTGCCGAGCAACAGATCCGCCTTCAGTTTCTCGAAGGCGGCGAGTCGATAGGCATCCCCATCGGGATCGGGAATCTTGCGGCGGACGGCTCGCAGCAGGAGGTTCTTCGGCGTGTGTTCGAGGTCGATGAATTCGAGCACCTGCGTTTTGTAGCCGCGCACTTCGAGCAGCCTCGCGCGGAGAGCGTCCGTCGCCAGCGACGCGAAGCGGTCGCGCATGATGCCGTAACCAGTCAAGCCCGGCAGGAGGTCGCGGCTCAGTGTTTGATTCAACTCGTGCTGACAACACGGCACGGCCAGGATCGCGTCCGATTGCCAGCGAATTGCCGCCGCCAAGGCGTCGTCGGTTGCGATGTCGCAGGCGTGTAGCGACACGGTGAGATGAACGGTACCGGTGGGATCGAAGCAACTCGGCTGGAATGACTCGATGCGCCCGACCTCGAACCGCAGTCCCTCACACCCGAGCTTTTTGGCGATTTGTGAACAGTCTTCGATCACGTCCTCTTTCAGATCGAGGCCCACGATCGAGACGGTTCGGTTGCGAATCTTCGTCAGCAGGTGATGCAGTGCGAACGTGAGGTAGCTCTTGCCACAGCCGAAGTCAACGACGTTTAGCGTTCCCTCGGCGGGCAGGTACTGCAGGATGTCATCGACGAATTCGAGGTAGCGATTGATCTGACGGAACTTGTGGTACATCGCCGGCCGAACCTTGCCATCGGACAGCATGATGCCGACCTCGACCAGGAACGGGCACGGCTTGCCGACGGGGATCAGGTACTCCTTCTCACGGTTGTGGCCTTCGACGGGCTGCGGTGCGAGCGACGAGGGGCTTCGCTTGACCTTCAGCGGGCCGCCGGGCTTCTTCCGCAGCGTGATGTCGGCTTCGCTCGTGAACAGGTGAGCGTCGCCAAACGCCGTCCCGAAGACGGTCTTTGCGCGTTGACGCAACTGCTCGGCGGTCAGGTTCTCGTGCGTCTCCTGCGGCCCGATGCGAGCCGTCCATTGATAGGATGTCTGTCCGTTGAGTTCGATCGGGCGCACGGTGACTTTGCTGGAATTCCCCTTCGTTTGGAGCGGTTGGCTGAGGACGAGCCGTTGAAACGTGTTGCCGTTCAGCGATTGAGCGAGCAGAGAGATCAATGATTCCATCGTGGTCGTGGTCCGGAAGGGAACGGCTGTGATTCGCGGACCGCAATTTGTACGATGCCGCCCCCGCGATCGAAAGCCCTGCGGCGCGGAACGGCATGTGAATCGAAGAGGGCTGGGAGTTGTTGGCCGATGACAGTTGGACCGCATGATGGTTTCACGATCCGTCCCGCGTTGGAGTCGGATGTCGAGGCACTCGGCGTGTTCATTGCGCCGTTTGTCGAGCGGGGACGGCTGTTACCGCGAACTCAAGACGAACTGGAAGACCTGACGGTGGACGGGTTCATCGCCGAGTCGGATGGCTGGATCGTGGGCTTTGCCGCGCTGGAAATCTACTCGTCCAAGCTGGCCGAATTGCGGAGCCTCGCCGTCGCTGCCGATCAGCAGGGACGCGGCATCGGCAAGGCGCTCGTCAGTGCCTGCGTCGAGCGGGCCAAGCAACGTCACGTCTTCGAGGTGATGGCGATCACGTCCTCGGAAGAGTTCTTCCAACGCTGCGGCTTCGACTTCACCCTGCCCGGCGAGAAGAAGGCCGTCTTTCTGCAAACTCGCGAGAGTTACTGAGCCGGATCTCAAAGTTGGTCGCCAGATCGCACGTAGTTCAACGAAATGACCCGGTCAGCACGCTGCCGGGTCACTGGGGACTTAGAAGTGTCGCCGTCAACGATCACTTCTTCGCCGCCGCCTTCTCGACGATGGTCGCCTTCTTGATGCCGTCCAACTTCGGGTAATTCGCGTCGAGGAACTTGTTTCCCTGGGATTGGATCTTGTCCTGGTGGTTGCTCGGTTCTCCGTCGTAACCCGCATAGAGTTTCTCGACGACATCCATACCCGAGACCACCTGACCAAACGGCGAGAAACGGTCGGCATCGAGACGCGAATTGTCACCGTAGTTGATGAAGATCTGAGTCGAGCGCGAGTTGGGGCGACCCGACTTGGCGAACGTCACATAACCCCGCGTGTTGGACTTCTTGACGGGATCGTCCTTGATGGTGTTGTCGCGCCATTTGTCCATGACCTTCGGATCGCCGTTGATTCCAAACTGGACCATGAACCCCTTGATGTTCCGGAAGAATTTGCAGTCGTCGAAGAATTTGGCCTTCACCAATTCCTCGATGCGGTCCGCTCCGTTGGGCGACCAGTCGCGATGAACTTCGATCACGAAATCGCCTTTGGTCGTCTCGAACTTCACCTGGAACGTGTTGGCGTCACCGCCGCCCTCTTTCGGCGCATCGGCCTGTGCGATTGCGGGAGCCTTGGGAACGGGCGGCTCCCCGTTGACTGTCGGCCCCGAACCGCAGCCGACCAGCGCCACCCACACCATCATCAACAGCCATTCCCGACGTTCCATTGCGTCTCTCCTTGAATTGAACCTTTGATATCGTTGAATCGCCCTGATCGAGCGGCCCGATTCTAGTAATGCCCTCTCGCACAATGAAGCTCGCGCCGCATGAGTCAGTGTCGGCGAGACCAAAGTCTGCGCCAAAGCGAACCGCCGAGCAGCCGGATCGCGTCCCACTTTGTCACTTTGGGGCGGGTCTCCCAGACTCGATAGCCGATGGTTTCGATCCGCTCCAGGATGCGCAGACCGCCACGCGCGAAGAGGTCGATGTCGATCTGCAGTCGGCCGGGGAGGTGCTCGATGAGCGGCAGGCCGTTCGTCAGGAATGTTCTGGCGCGGGCGACCTCGAAGCGCATCAGCTCGAGGAACGCCGGATTGGTGCCTCGCGCGTCGAAGTCTTCGCGGCGGTAACCGAGACGTTCGTAGTCCTCGCGCGGCAGATAGATTCGGCCGATCGAGAAGTCTCGCGACACGTCCTGCCAGAAGTTGGCAAGCTGCAGGCCGGTGCAGATCGAGTCGGACCAGAGGACGTTCTGTGCGGTGTGTTCCCGGCAGAGGTGCAGCACCAGCCGGCCGACGGGATCGGCGCTGCGGCGGCAGTAGTCGCGAAGCTGCTCGAACGTGTCGTACTCGAGTACTGACTGGTCCTGCTCGAAGGCCGAGATCAGATCGAGAAACGGCTCGCGCGGGATCGAGAACTCGTCGATGGTCGACCGCAACGCGACGAAGACCGGATGCCGCGTCTGGCCCGCGTAGCACGATTCCAACTCACCTCGCCACCACGCCAGCAGTTCGAGCGACTTCGCGGCATCACCCACTTCGTCGCCGAGATCGTCCGCCCAGCGGCAATAGGCGTAGACGTTGTAGAAGTGCTGATGCAGGCCCTTCGGCAGCAGCCACGACACCAGCGGAAAGTTCTCGTAGTGCGAAGTCGCCAGCTTGCGACAATAGGCTTCCGCCGCAGCCCGATCCGGTGGAGATGTCGCGAGAATGGCCTCGGGGCCGAAGCGTTGCAGGTCGGTGGCGAACAATCTTGGCTCCGTGACTCCAGAGTCGGCGAATTCGCGGCTATCATACTGCGGGAGGGTTGAGGGTCGAGGGTCGAGGGTTGAGAGGCAGAAAAGAGCGATTTCGCTCACGTCCTCTCCT
Organism: Planctomycetota bacterium; assembly: GCA_038040225.1. Taxonomy (GTDB): domain Bacteria; phylum Planctomycetota; class Planctomycetia; order Planctomycetales; family Planctomycetaceae; genus Schlesneria. Next base: position 19,383 of record JBBPIS010000115.1, on the reverse strand, counting down.
GCCCTTCAACCTTCGACCCTCAACCCTCAACCCTTCTCGATCATCCAGTTGGATAAGAATTTCGCCATGTCCGTTCCGAAAGTGGCCATCGTGGGCCGGCCCAATGTGGGTAAGAGTTCGATCATGAACTGGTTGGCTCACAAGCGCATCTCGGTCGTCGATCCGATGGCGGGCGTGACGCGAGACCGCGTGACGTACCTGATGCACGTCGCCGACCGCTATTTCGAGATGATCGACACGGGCGGAGTCGGGATCGTTGACGTGGGCGAGCTGACCGACGAAGTCGACACGCAGATTCGGATCGCGATGGAACAGGCCGATCTGATCCTGTTCGTGGTGGAGGGATCGGCGGGAATCACGGCCCTCGATCAGGAAGTGTCCCGGCGGCTGCGGCGGATCGACACGCCGAAGGTCATCGTCATCAACAAGTGCGACTCGCCGAAACTCGATCGCGAGGCCGCGACGTTCCACGCACTCGGTGACACTCACATGGAGTTGGTCCCCGTCAGCGTGAAGGGGAACCGCAATCAGGAGGAGCTGCTGCAGATGATCCTGCGGCATCTGCCCCCGGCGGATGACCTGGAAGCCGAGCAGGGGGAGGATCTCGATGAGGTTCCCGAGCTGAAGCTGGCGATCGTGGGGCGGCGCAACGTCGGCAAGAGCACGTTCATCAATCAGCTCGCCGAAACAGACCGCGTCATCGTGAGCGAGATTCCGGGAACGACGCGCGACAGCATCGACGTGCGGTTCCAGATGGACGGCAAGTCGTTCGTCGCCATCGACACGCCCGGCGTGCGGAAACGGAAGAGCCTCGCCAACGACGTCGAATGGTACGGCCTGGCCCGCGCCAAACGGAGCATCCGCCGGGCGAACGTGGTGCTGATGTTCCTCGACTGCATGGAGACGATCTCGCGCGTCGACAAGCAACTCGTGTCCGAGATTCACGAGGAATGCAAGCCGTGCATCTTCGTCACGAACAAGTGGGATCTCGCCGTCAACAAGTCGGCCGAGGACTGGTCGGACTACGTCTTCAAGCACTTCTCGCACATGCGGCACGTTCCGATCGCCATCATCACGGCGCTGACGGGCAAGAACGTGAAGAAGCTGATCAACCTGGCCCAGGCGATTTACAAGCAGTCCCGCCAGCGAGTCCCCACCGGCGTGCTGAACCGGGTGGTGCGAGCGGCCGTCAAGAACTGGTCTCCTCCGCTGCGCATGAACCGGATCCCGCGCATCCTGTTCGCGGTGCAGGTCGGCTCCGAGCCGCCGACCATCGTGCTGAAGTGCAACGCGAAGGAACTGTTCGACGAGGACTACAAGCGCTATCTGCTGGGCGTGTTCCGCGAGCAGCTGCCGTTCAAGGAAGTTCCGATCAAGCTCTACTTCCGTTCCAAGGACGCCGACCCCGATCAGGCCGAGCGTGAGGAGGCGAAAGCAAAACGGTTGGAAGAGATGGAAGGTGACGACTTCGACGATCTGGAAGACGAAGAGCTGACCGACGCCGACTTCGACGACGAGTGAGTGCTCATCGAGACCGTGGCAGATGGTGCCAGCATCCGCGTCAACGGTGGCCGGGGCCGTGCGGCGACACCGCCGCGTCACGAAAATGTGCCACCGAATCGCTCGACTTCGACGCCCGGCTTCGCAATCTCTTGTCCGTAGACGGATTGCATCGCTCCGGATGACAATTCCTTTCATCCGCACGTCAAAGAGACCTCTCCAAAATAGGAAATCAGTGCTCCGGAGACTTATTATTTCAATCCGGAGATAAAGTTTTGTGGTCCGGAGATCAATAATTGCCACTCAACATGTTCTCCGGACCGAAAAGATTGGTCTCCGGATCAACAAATTTTGTCTCCGGATCAAAAATATTGGACTACGGATCACTCATATCAGTCTCCGGCTATGAATAATTGGTCTCCGGAGCCAAAGAATTCGTCTCCGGATGACTCAGATTTATCTCCGGAGCACAAAGTTGGCGGCTATTCCTTACAGACAGGTGAGTGGGCCGGCCACGGCTCTTCCCAATTTCAAAGTAGGGTGCCGTCGACCGTGAGGTAGAACGTCTCCGCAGCGTGGGGCTGTGGCGGGCGGACCGCTACCTGTCGTTCGCCTCGGTCCCCTTCCGCTTGGTGCCGAGCGACTTGAGGTGCGGGGCGGGAGGCGAGCCAGCCTGCGGGACTGCGTCAGGTTCGTCGGGCTCCCGCCCACCGCTGGCGGCGGCGGCGAGTGGCCTCTCGGCCGGTGCGGCGGCAGGGGGCGTGGCCGGTTCAAACAGGTAGCCCAGCGGGCCGGCGAGCAGTTGCGGCAGAAAGACCACGTTACCCAGCAGCGCCACGCCGATCATCGCCGCCATCAGCCAGCCAAAGCGACTGATGAGCAGCAGTTCGGCCGGAACCAGCACCAGCAGGCCCAGCGTCACGGCCAGACTCGTCTGCCACATGGCTGGCCCGCAGTGACCGAGCGCATTGACGATGGCGTCGCGCCGCGGCTGGCCGTTCTTCATCCCGAGTTGCACCCACGTCAGATAGTGCAGCGTGCCATCGACGGCGATGCCGAGGGCGATCGAGGCCGTGATCATCGTGCCGACGTCAATCTTCTGCCCCATCCACGAGATGATGCCGAAGACGACCGTAATCGGCACGATGTTCGGGATCATTGCCACCAGCCCGGCCCAGAAGCTGCGCAGCATGACCACGAACACGCCGAGGATCAGCACGAAGGCGAGGCTGAAACTGCTGACGAGGCTCTCCAGCACGGCTTTCTGGGTGCGCAGAAAGAGCGGTACCGTTCCCGTGATCGTGTGCATCGAGCCGGGGTTCATCTTGAGCACGTCCTGGGTCAGTTGATTCACGTCGGTCAGGATCCGCCCGAAGTCGTTCTCGGTCATCACGGCGACCTGTGCGGAGATCCGCCACAGTTCGTCACCCGGTTCGTTGAGGCGGTTGTCTCCCGCGACGGACAGGTCGTGTCCCCGTTCGGCCACGTTGTAGAACGCGTTCGCCGAGGGGATCTCACCGTCGCGGATCCGCTGCTGAATCGAGTTGGCTTTCTTGTTGTACTTGCCCTTCGTGATGAACCCCGCATTGGCGTCGGGCCGCTCGCTGATTGTTTGGAAGTCGGGCAGCGACACCGCGCCGGTGATCTCGGCGTGCGAGCGCATGCGTTCGGTGATCTCGCGCACGACCTCCATCCGGTCGAGGAAGTTGGTCTCCTGCTGGGAGCGGGTGTCGAAGCGAATGATCGTCTCGATCGGCATGATGCCGGCGAGATGCGTTTCGATGAACCAGTAGTCCTGTGCGATCCTCGCGTTCTGGGGGAAGTAACGGATGACCTTGGTCTCGGTGCGAAACTTGGTCAGTCCGTAACTGCAACCCGCACAGATGGCGATGAAGATCAGCGATTGCAGGACCGGCCAGGTCGTGAGGCCCCGACCCAGCATCCTCCAGCCGGGATGATCGAGTTCGTGTTCCTCGGGCGGTTTGCCCGGCCACAGTTGGAGCAGTGCCGGCAGCGCGTACAGCACCATCACCAGCGAGAGAACCATTCCGAGGGCGGCATAGATCCCGAAGTCGCGCACCGGCGTGAGCGAACTGGTGCAGAGCGACACCAGACCGATGGCCGTCGTCAGGCTGGCCAGGGCACACGGCATCCATGACGTGCGCACCGTATCGACGATGGCGGTCGCCGCGTTCTTGCAGGCCGCGTGCTTCCAATAGTTCGCGACGTGGATCGCCCCGGACAGCGTAAGGACCATCAGCAGCGTCGGCATCACCACGATCACCATGTTCATCGAGCCACCCAGCGCCGTCACGAGGGCCGTCGAAATGAACGTGGCATACAGCGACACGGCCAGCACGATCGTGGCCAGTCGGATGCTGCGAACCAGCAGATAGGCGAGCACCGCACCGACGAGAACCGACGTGAGGATGACCGAACGGCGGTGAAGTTGCGTCACGGGCTGAGACCGGTCCCACGCCGCCTTGAGCACTTCGTGATTCAACTCCGTCGCCACGACCGCGCTGCCGCCCAGATGCAGGGCGTCGAGTGCGATGCCGACCGACAAGGCCGCGCTCTTGATCACCTCGATCGTCTCCGTCTTGTCCGCCACGCCCGCGTCCGAAATGGAGAGGGCCATCGTCACGGGCGATCCCGGCGCGAAGAAGCAACGCTCGACGAGTGTCTGGTCCTCACCCTTGGGTGGGACGAACTGAGTCATCCATTCGGTCACCTCACGCGTCAACGGGCTGGCCGGACGAATTCCCCGCCACACGACCTGCAGGTCGTGATCGACCGTTTCGTTGGTGAGAAGTTTTCCGTCGACATTCATCACGGCCGGTGCCGCCGGATCGACGGGCTGTTCGCCTTCCACCGGCGCGGGGGGCGGGATGGCCACAAGTGTCGCGAAGTCCGGGATGGGGTCGCTGAATTGCAGTTCGATTCCAAAGCGACCCTTCGCCGCCGCGGTCAGTTCCTGTCGAGTCCGCCGCAGGCGCGACTTGCCGAATTCTGTCAGACGCAGCTTGAGCGAACCGGCTCCGAGGATCACGCCCTCCAATCGTCGCACGGCCTCCTGAGGCTTGACACCGTGCTTCTGCATCGAGGCCAGCAACTGACGCGGCTCGACCACGCTGGCGATGTGCGGCAGACCACCGCGGCGGATGCCATCGGCATCGGGGCGACCCTCGAGTTTCTCAACCAGCAGGTCGATGCGTGGATCGTTCAGCGAACTGCCGTCCCACGTGACATAGACCCGCTCGTCCAGGGGAAACTGCTGGTGCGCCCAGCGCAAGACCTTCAGTTCGGGATCATTCTCGGGGAGCCATTTCTCGACATCGTTTTCGAGTCGTGTCTGCTTGATCGCCAGCCAGCCGAGCGGCGCGGCGAAGACCATCGCCACGATCACCCACATCGCGAGGCCGTTGCCCCACGGATCACGTTTCTCAAAGAAGTGTGTCATGCGTCCCTGCAACTCGATCGCGCATCGAGCTTCGGTGGATGGAATCCATTCTCTGTCACCGGGAAGCGACATCCTGATCGTTCCCCGTGACCGCCGACTATTCATCGTCCGACGTGACCGCCAACCCTTCCAGTGGGTTGACCCTGCGGACAAAGCGGCGGGATTCTAGCCGCAGAAGTCAATTTGCCGGAAGACCGACCTTGAGCCGCAACATGGGCCGACAACGGCCGCATCCGGCGGCCCGAGGTCTGGCCGATCGTTCGGGCGAGAATCCCATGAATCCGGACGGCGTTCCGAGTCACCGACAAACTAGCCCTTCATCAAATCCGAAAGAACCTGTAAAAATCCCCGCTGATCCGACGTCTGCGAAAGAGACCGATGGGGAGAAAGTTCTCCCGATGAAGCGGGCAGACCGTGTGCGGCGACACGGCGACAAATCGGCGTCGCGGGTTCCTTCCACTTTTTTCGACGATGGAGTGACGATGACGACTCACGGACTGAGTGAGAAGATTGCCAGCCAGAAGGCCCTCATTGGCGTGATCGGGTTGGGGTATGTGGGCCTCCCCCTGATTCGGGCGTTCGTCAAAGCCGGTTTCAAAACGATGGGCTTCGACGTCGATCAAACCAAGGTCGACAAGCTCAAGGCCGGTCAAAGCTACATCAAGCACATCGACAGCTCCGCGATCGCGAAGTTGATCCGCGAGGACCGCTTCGAGCCGACCTCCGACATGGGGCGGCTGGGCGAGGCCGACTGCATCATCATCTGCGTGCCGACGCCGTTGAACGAGAGTCGCGATCCCGACTTGAGCTACATCGAGGGGACGGCCCACTCGATCGCCAAGACGCTCCGCAAGGGGCAGCTCGTCGTCCTCGAAAGCACCACGCATCCGACGACCACGCGCGTCAATGTCCTGCCGGTGCTGAACGCCACCGGGCTGACGGCGGGTGTCGATTACTTCCTTGCCTTCAGCCCGGAACGAGAAGATCCGGGCAACCCGACGTTTGAAGCGGCCACGATTCCCAAGCTGGTCGGCGGATACGATCCGGTGAGCAGCGACCTGGCGATGGCGATGTACGGCCAGGCGGTCGTGAAGGCGATTCGCGTGTCGAGCATGGAGATTGCCGAAGCGGCCAAAATTTTGGAGAACACCTACCGCGCGGTGAACATCGCGATGGTCAACGAGCTCAAGATGCTCTATGACAAGATGGGGATCGACGTCTGGGAAGTGATCGATGCGGCCAAAACGAAGCCGTTCGGATTCCAGGCCTTCTATCCCGGACCGGGCCTCGGCGGACACTGCATTCCGATCGACCCGTTCTATCTGACTTGGCTGGCCCGCAAACACGGCGAGCAGACGCGGTTCATCGAACTGGCGGGTGAGATCAACACTCACATGCCGCACTACGTCATCGCACGGCTGGCCGAGTACCTCAACGACGCGAGCAAGCCCATCAAGGGAAGCAAGATCTGCATCCTGGGCGCGGCCTACAAGAAGGACGTGGACGATCCGCGTGAGAGCCCGTCGTTCGAGCTGATGAAGCTGTTGCTGAAGCGCGGAGCCGTGTTGACCTACAACGATCCGCACGTCCCCTCGCTCCCGAAGATGCGTCATTACCCGGACCTGCCGGCGATGCAAAGCCAGGAACTGACCCCCGAGTATCTCGCGGCACAGGACTGCGTGCTGATCTCGACGGATCACTCGGCCTACGACCACGACTTCATCGTGATGCACAGCCGTCTCGTACTGGACACACGCAACGCGACGAAGAACGTCACCGTGGGACGCGAGAAAATTCGCAAGGCATAACCGCGAAGCGAAATCTCAAAACTCAAATCCGAAATCCGAAACGAATCTCAAATCCCAAAGAGGGAAATCCCAAACGATTCGATGAATGACAGGTCTTCGACAGATGACCTCCGAGGTCGTGTTTGGAACATTGGAGTTTCGGTCATTGGGATTCGTTTCGAATTTCGGATTTGAGATTTGGAGTTTCTTCCCCCGTCATGCCTGCGGTTCGGTCATGCTCCACGGGTCGAGGGCCTTGGTGAGCTGGTCCTCGGGCAGGATGTTCTGGTCGAGGCACAACTGGCGGATGGTCTTGCCGGACTTGAAGGCCTCCTTGGCGAGAGCCGCCGCCTTTTCGTAGCCGATGAAGGGATTGAGGCTGGTCACCATCGCGAGGCTCTGTTCGACACTCGCCTCGCACGCCTCCCTGTTCGCCTCCATGTCGAGGGCACACAGGTCGATGAAGGCGGTCGTTCCCTGAGCCAGCAGCGCGACAGACTCCAGCGTCGCGTGGCCCATGATCGGCATCATGATGTTCAGTTGAAACTGGCCTCCCGTCGCGCCGCTGAAGGCGACGGTCTGGTCGTTGCCAATGACCCGGGCGGCGACCTGCATCAGGCTCTCGCACATCACCGGGTTCACCTTGCCGGGCATGATCGAACTGCCGGGCTGACGGTCGGGAAGCATGATCTCGTAGAAGCCGCAGCGCGGGCCGGAGCCGAGCCAGCGGATGTTGTTGGCCACGTTGAACAGTGTCGTGGCGATGACACGCAATTGACCATGACACTCGACCAGCCCGTCGCGTTGCGCGTTCCCCTCGAAGTGATTGCGAGCCTCGACGAATTTGATGCCCGTCTCTTTGGCGAGGGCCTCGCACGTGCGGCGGCCAAATTCGGGATGCGTGTTGATTCCCGAGCCGACTGCCGTGCCGCCAACCGGCAGTTCCAACACCGCCTGCAATGCTTGTTTGGCTCGACCGACCGACAACTCCAACTGGCGGGCGAAGCCGCCGAACTCCTGCCCGAGTCGCAGCGGCGTCGCGTCGGCGAGATGAGTGCGGCCGATCTTGATGATCTTATCCCACCGTCGCGCCTTTTTCTTCAACACGTCGGCGAAGCGGGAGAGCGCCGGGATCAGCTTGGTGTGGATGCTCATCCCGACCGCGACGTGGATCGCCGTGGGAAACGTGTCGTTCGTGCTTTGCCCCATGTTGACGTGGTCGTTCGGGTGGATCGGCTTCTTCTGGTCGAAGCGATCGCCGCCGACGATCTCGATGGCGCGGTTCGAGATCACCTCGTTGACGTTCATGTTGCTCGACGTCCCCGAGCCGGTCTGAAAGACATCGACGGGGAACTGCTCATCGAACTTGCCGGCGGCGACTTCGCGTGCGGCGTTCAGCAGCGCGTCGACCTGTGTCGCATTGAGCGGGTTCTTGCCGGAGCCGGTCAGCTTCCCGAGATCGCGGTTCGCCACACCGGCGGCCCATTTGACGAGGCCCATCGCGCGAATCATCTCGGACCGCAGCGGCCAGCCCGAGACGGGGAAATTCTCGACGGCGCGCTGCGTCTGCGCCCCATAGTAGGCTTGGGCGGGAACGCGAACATCTCCCATGGAATCGTGTTCGATACGGAAGTCGGCCATGAGGGTCTTTCAAAGTCACTGGTCTGGAAAGCGGGCAGGATCAGGCGATCGAGGCCCGATGATAGCGTCGGTTCGGGAAGTCGACCAAGCCTGCGCCAAAGAGTCTTTCCGAGGGGACTCGCCTCAACAACAACGCGACCCGGCGGTGGATCCGGCCGGGTCGCGGGAGGCTTCGTCGAGCGTGAATCACGGCACAGCTTCATGCCGCGCGGCGGCGGTTGTCTGTTGCGTCGTCGACATCCGTTTCCGGCGGCGTCTCGTGGCCGTAGCCATAGCCATAGCCATAGCCGTAGCCGTAACCATAGCCGTATTCGGAGCTCGCGCCGGTGGCCAGATGATTCGCGACGATCCCCACGACTTTGACGCCCGTCGCGCGGAACGAGTCGATCGCGCGTGTGACCATCTTGCGGCGGTTCTTGTCGGGACGGACCACGACGACCGCGCCATCGACCATGCGGCCAATGATGGCCGGATCGGTGACGGCCAGCACGGGGGGCGCGTCGATCAGAATCTGGTCGTAGATTTGTTCGGCCCAGGCGATCAGGTCGTTGAACCGTTCGCTGGACAGCAGTTCGGACGGATTGGCGGGCCTCGGACCGGACGGCATGAAGTCCAGGCCCTCGACGCCCAGATGAAACACGTTTTCCAGACAGCAATCGGCGAGCGGCGTACTGTCGCGGAGCACTTGAGACAACCCGCGCGGACCTTTCAAATCGAGCAACTGAGTCATGCCCGGGCGGCGCAAATCGGCGTCGATCAACAGTGTCTTCTTGCCGGCCTGAGCGAACGCCACGGCGAGATTGGCGAGCGTGGTGGTCTTGCCGTCTCCCGGCTCGGTACTCGTGACAACCAGCCGTTGCGTGTCTTGGGCCAGGAACGTGATCGAGCTTCTCAACGTGCGGAAGGCTTCGGATTCGATGCTGTCGGGCTGGAGATACGTCATCACGGCGTCGATGCCGGTGCCGGGCAGCGGCTCCATGCGACGGATCATCGCCAGCAGTGGCAGCCCGAGTTGCCATTGCAGTTCGTCCGGTGAACGGAAGCGATCGTCGAGGGCGTCCATCACGTAGATCAGTCCCAGCCCGATCGCCGTGCCGAGAAACAGGCACAACAGCACGGTCGTCGAGAACCGCGGCGAGATCCTGCCGAGCGGGACGCGCGGTTCACTGACAACTTCGATTTTCAGACCGGTTTCGGATCCCATGTCGATCTTCTTCATCTGATCGAGCACCAGATCGTAGAAGTTGCGCATGCGACTCAGGTCCTGATCGACAATCTCCATCTTGGCCATGTCGTTGTTCATGCCCATGGCCAGCGATTTCTCCTGCTCGAAATCGGCCCGCAGGCCGGCTTCGTGAGCGGCCGCCTGATGCAGTCGCTGCTGCGCCATCTGCCACAGACGTGGCCCCAGTTCCCGCTCGCGAAGTTCCTGCATTGAGGCGGCGGTCACCATCGGCCGCTCGGTCAGCCAGCGTTCGGTCGATTGAATGCGATCCTGCAGTCCGCGAACCAGCGGGTGATTGGGGCCGTATGTCAGTTGCCGCTTCGTCAACTCGGCCCGGTCTGTGACCAGTTGTTCCTCGAATCGGGCGAGCGTGTAGTTGTCACCCGAACTGATGCCCATCATCTTGAGCAGCAGGTCGCTCGAAACATTTCCCGCCGCCTGCTGCACGAACTGAGCCACGTCGCTTCCGCTGCGCAAGGCCTCGGCCAGCGAGCTCAGGAAGGCGCGGGCTTCCAGTGTCTTCTTTTGAGCCTCCACGAGCGCCTCGTTCAGTTTGACGGTTCGCTCGATGATCACGTTGGTGTTCTTGTCGTTGCCCAGCAGCAGCACGCCGGAACTTTGCTTCAACGCCAGCAATTCGTTTTCCTTGTCGAACAGCTTCTGTTCGAGCTCGCCCTTTTTCTGAGTCAGCAGCACGAGCGTTTCTTTGGAGCTGCTCTGATGCATCTTATTCATGAATTCGAGGTACGATTCGACCACCGCACCCACGACGAACGCCGCCGTCTTCGGATTCTTGGAGACGTATTTGACGTTCAGGATGTTTGTCTGACGCGTGTAGGAGACGGTCGTCGCCCTGCGGAGCACTTCGGGCCACTTGGTCTTGGGCAATCCCTTCAAGTCGATGCGGTGCTGCACCGGCAACTTCTTGATCGCACCTTCCATGACGACGTCAGTCGTCAGAGTTTTCTGATACGTCGGCATCACCTCCAGAATGGTGCGCTGCTCGCTGGTGTTCTTGCCTTCGAGGGCGTTGCTTTCCGTCTTGAGCACCAGGATTTCGGCGCTCGATTCATACGTGGGCGTGGCCGTCATGAACCACGAGGTTCCCAACGCGCCGCCCGCCACGACACACACGATCAGCAGACTGATCCGATGACGAACGACTTGCAGGAAGCGAGCCACTTCGACGAGCGGGCCATTCCCAGGGGAAGAGGCCGGCGTCGACGAGGAATTGTCCGAACTCATGGTTGTTCCGCAGCAGGCAGACTGAATGCCGAAAATGGCCGTCGCGACGACCGATGTCACTCCCCCGTGGCTGACCGATCAGAACCCGGGAATTGGCAACGCACCGCTGATTCCAAATCGGACGATATTGAGTGCTTCCATCATGACGGTCGCCGGAGTTTGTTCGACGCTCACGACATCACCGGGAGCCAGTCGCAGGTTGGCGTTTGAATTGCGCTTGGCCTCACGCAGGCTGACCTGAATCACGGCGGTATCCGAACCGTTGGCCTTGCGCCGAATCACAAAAATCTTGTCGCAAACTGTTTGACTGGTTCCACCCGCCAGGGCGATGGCATCGGTGACGCGCACATCCTCGGCGATCGGGAAGTCATAGCGATCCGGCTTGCGGACCAGACCCATCACGTGCAGCGGCTCGGGATCCCGCTTCTCGACCCGCACAACGGCACCGTCCGTCACCAGATATCCGCCCGTCCCGGTCTTCGTGGCCGAGACGAGGTCAACTCGAATGGTCTGCATCTGTCCGCTCGCGGACGATCCAATGGCGAGCGCGTCGGTCGCGGTCGAATTCACCGAGCCGTCTGTCAGCCCGACGGTATTGACACCCGGAAGCCCGCCCGAAGCGATCGGAGCCGGTCGCGATCCGGTGGGCCGTTCCGGATTTTTAATCTCCACGATCGTGCCGGCGTCCTTTTCCAATCCTCCCCCCGCGACGATCGCCGCCAGCAGATCGCTGCGCCCTCGCGGCAACGCATAAACACCCGGTGCCTTCACGGCGCCCATCACGGTCACGCGATTTGTGCGTTGCAGCTTCATGGTCACCGTCACGTTTGGCCTTCGATACAACTGACGCTCGATACAGGCTGAGACAATCGCCGCCTCGGCCGATTCCATTTCCATGCCCGCCAGCATGACGGGACCAATTTCCGGCAGAGTGGCAATCCCCTCATCGTTCACGCGCACCGGAAGGCGCACGGTGTCCTTCTCGTCCAGTCCCGCCGAGATCGTCACTTCGACCACGTCGCCGCGGTCGATCACGTCACTGTTGGCGGAGGCTCGCGCCAGCCGGGTCAAATCGAGTGTTTGGGCATTCTCGCGCCGAACCGCCAGCAAACTGGGCGGCATGTCGCGATACGTGAACTTGTCTCCACCCGTCGTCTGACATCCGACCACGAGCGTGAACAGCGTCAGAAACACAACCACCGTCGCTTTCGACAGACCGACAGCGAACTGCTCTCGGTGTGACGAAACGGCGCGCGATGAGATGTGAAATGTGGGGTGATTCATCATCGGGGGGTCATCGATCGTGTTGAGATGTGTCGCGATCAGAATCCAAGCCTCGGTGACTGATTCGTGGCAATAACAGCGGCCACGAACCACGATGGTCCGGCAATTCGCGGCGGGTTGTAGGAGAAGGGTTTCAGTGCGTCAAGACGGATGTCGGCCCGCGCTGATGCCAGCGGCAATCGACAGAGAGTCTTACCGAGCATCGAGATTCGAGCGCTGCGGTCGTGTGACATCGACACGGGAACCCGCGTGGCGACTTGCGGTCTTCGCCCGATTGAGCAGGCTCAGTTCGTCGTGATGCGCGGATCGCGCAGCGCCTCGACGGCCTCCTTGATGCGCCGGCCGGAGGCAACGAGTTGCGAGAAGACCTGCCACGCCTTCAGTCGGTCGTGGTCGTGGTGCAGCGAACGGACCAGCGAACAGGCGCGGGCCTCATCCAACTGGAGCGAGATCGTCGGCAGCAGCCATTCCTCGATTCCAAAGACTCGCCCACGTTCGCGATCCGTGCAGACGGGGACGACGGATGCCAGTCCTTCGCCCACGGCCTGCCTTGCGTACTCGACGGCCTCCCGAATCGCCTGCTCCTTCGGTCGCGAGGGCTGCTCCCAGCGGTACGGTGGCGACCATTCCATCAGCGGGCTGAGGCCGTCGATTTTGGAGACCACTCCGACGACGGACGGCGGCTTGAGCCGGTGCTGCTCGCGGAACCAGCCATTCATTTCTGCCAGCAACATGGCATCGGCCTGCTTCGCGGGCGAGGTCGCCGCCATCACGAGCAGGATCAAATCGGCCTGCCGCACCGCCTCGCGCGTGGCCGCCAGTTCCGCCTTCGTCGCCCCCGCATCGCTGTAGCCGGGTGTGTCGAGCAGCACCAGCCGGTCGTTCGTTTCATCGAGCCGCAACTCGTAGCGGGTCACATCGTGCGTGAGCGGCAGCACATCGACCGCCGCCCGCTGCTCGCCGAGCAAACAATTGGCGAGGCTCGATTTCCCGGCCTTCACCTGCCCGACGATGGCGATGGTCACGGTGACGGCCTCGCTTTTGGCGGCCACATCGTCGCCCCCACTCTCCGAGTGCGAAGCCTCGCGCGGGCCACCCTTCAACCTTCCCATCGCCTGGCGATACCGAGCCGATCCGCCGCGCAGCCGACCGCTGTTCAGTTCGATCAGGTAGAACCCCACCTGACGCAGGTAGAGCATGAAGAACGCGCCGAACACATTGTCTTGAACCTGCTGTGTCACCGGATCAACAAACGCTCGGCTGAGCGCATACCGCGCAAGACCCGCGAATGGGTTCATCACGACCGATGCAATCCAGCCCGCGTTGCTCGCCGTCTTCCACCAACCGGGCACCCTCCCCAGCAGCCGCCACTGCCCGATCGAGACCAGATGACTGCCGGGGACGTTCTCGCCAAACCACTCTTCCAGGTCCTCGGACACCAGGCGAACGACCGCCAGAACTTCAACGACCGACAGCGCATCGAGCGGATTGGCCACCCGGGGGTGGTAGTGGCGTGCCACCTTTGTAGCCAGGTCGAGCGTCCGATCGCGGAAGAACGTGTGATCGGTCAGTTGTTCGGCGGTGGCTTCGTCGCCGATCCGCTTCTGTTCCGCCGCGACGATCTCGGCGGCGGCTTTGTCGTGGGGAGTCCAATGGATTCGCGATCCGAACGGGGGTAGCGGCACCTCGATCCGCCGAGCCTTTCGCAGCAGCAACCACGCCAACCCCCAGCAGACCGGCATCGCCCACGACAACCACAACAGATGCCCCGACTGCCAGATCGCCCACGCCCCCACCCCGGCAAACAGCACGATGGGCAGCAGGATCAACACGGCGATCAGAATGAGTTGCCAGCGCGGCATGAATGATCTCTCTTGAGTATGAAGCCAAAGCTATTTGCTTCCGCGCCGTTTCCGCCAGACGGCGACGGCCTCTTCCAACTGCTCGCCCCAGACTTTGTTGAGGTCTTCCGGCGACGGGACGTGGCCGTTGCGGACTTCGCCGAAGTACCAGCAGCAGGCCTTGCCGAGTGAGAATGTGTAGGCAAACGCCATCGCCGCATTGGCGGTGTGTCCGAGGATGGGGATGAATTTCAGAGGTGCCCTGACCGCGAACCGCAACGCCAGTCCACCCGCCGCCGCACCAACCATCTTCGTCAGCAGTTCGACGTTCATTTTCTGATCGTACAAATCGGCCAGCACGTAGATCAGCCGCGTTTGCAGACCCATCACCGCCGGGATATCGACCCACGGCAACGGTGTCGCCGCCGCCGTCGCCGCGAGACTGCTGTACGTGATGATCGTGGGCAGCGCCTGCTTGGCGGTCAGGTCTTGCAGCGACTTGCGAATGTCGTCCAGATGCAAGATGGCCTGCCGACACGCGGCCGGCAGCACGTCGATCAAAGTCTCTTCCAGTCGCCGCCCGCCGAACTCGGGCTGAGTAAACCCTTCTTCCGGTTTGGTCAGATCGACGGGCACGATCCGGTCCGCGAGACCCGCGAAGCGCGCCTCCTGCTCGATCAAACAGCGTTGCAGATCGGACGGAGGAATCAGAGCCGAAGGCCAGGGGTTGTGAGCCGCAGGTGTGACCTTCCCTGTTTGATCATCGACATCAGCCTCCAACCCCGTGCCAAACGGATCCGGGTCGGGATGCTGCTCGAACGGATAGGCTTCATGGAGACACGTCAGGGCCAGCACGATCGGCCGTGTTGGACGAGCGGCTCGAATCTGTTTGAGCGGTTCCAGCACCTCGGCCAGCGCGTGATCCATCACTCGTGCGACGACCACGATGACATCCGTCGAGTCATCGAACGCATCGAGGTCTTCCGTCGGATCGTATCCCGCCTCGCCGAGACCGCGCGTGTCGAGGAACCTCACGATCGGCTGGTCGCTCGACGGGAAGTCATACCGAGCCGACGTCTTGGTCTGCGGACGAAAGCCGTTTCCCACCTCGGCCTGTGTCGCGCCGGTGATGTAGCGCACAATCGAAGACTTCCCGCTGCCGGTTTTACCGAACAGCCAGAACACGGGGACGGGCGTCTTCGTCAACAGGGCGAGCCGCTGCCGCTCGAACTGCTCATCGCTGAGCGATCCAAATCCGAACCACGATTTGAGCTGATCGAGCATGGGATGAAGGATGAGAGGTCAGGGATGAAGTATCAGAACACCGCCGCACGCGAGATCGTTGTATCCCGTTGAGCGCCGCCACCGCAACCACGTCGAGCAGCTTGGAGGATGAGCACTCTTGTCCGTCCGGCTTTGCCAACCAGTGGCGAGAAGAGGAACGGGCAAGAGCGCCCATCCACCAGAACTCAACGGCATCACCGATTGACGCCACTCGCCGCGCCGGAGCAAGATGCGAGACATTCCCGCGTCCCGCGAGACTCACGCATGGCCGATGCCGCACCACCGCGACTCTCTCTCCGCAAATGCTGGCACCGTCTGCGAACGTCGCCTCGTTTTCCGTTCGTGCTGTTTTTTGGTTTGCTCATCGGGAGCGGTCTCTCGCAGGCTTATTGCTACTGGTGGGGAGTCCGTATTCAGCGCATTGTGGACCGTAACGATGGACGGGTCGAGCGGCTTGATCTCCTTCCGGCATGGGTGAAGCAGGCGCTGGGGAAGCATCTGCCGCCACTGGAGCCGGTCCGCAGCGTCATGCTCTATCCCAATGCCTCGCGCAAAGGAAAGATCTCCGGCGATGATCTGCGAGTGCTGCGAGGGACACTGTTTCTGCGGGAGTTGAATCTCGGCGGTGCGCTGACGCCCGAGGCGCGCGAGCAGTTGGGATACCTCACGCAACTGAAGTCGCTGCATTTCAATCAATCTTCGGCGGCGGCAGCGGATGCCGCCGTGTTTGCCAGGCTGCCTCGTTTGGAATCGCTGTCGTTGTCGTATGCGAGTTCGCTCAGTCCCGAGGTCTACAAGCGTCTCGCGGAGATGCCACGTCTCAAACGCTTGAACCTCTCGCCCTACAACGACGGTGTCGCCGAGGAAATTCGCGAGTTGTCGCGGTCTCAATCGCTGCGGCGGCTGGAGGGACGGTTTGGCAGCGACAAACTGCTGCTGGCCGTGACCAGCCTCTTGCCGAACGGCAATCGACCTCTGCCAAATCTTCGCGAACTGTGCCTCAGCGAAAGCAGCATCTCGGACGCCGGGCTGGCCAACCTGCGGCATCTGCCCAGCCTCGTCCATCTCGATCTCTCCCAAACCCTGGTCACCGACGAGGGACTCGTCCATCTGAAGTCATCGCCGTTTCTGAGAACCCTCTACCTCGCAGGCAACACGATCACAGACCAGGGAGCCGCCACGTTGGCCTCGATGCACAACCTCGAATCGCTGAATCTCAACATGGCCAGCCTGACCGAGCAGGGGGTCATGCAACTCGCCAGCCTGCCACGTCTCCGTCACCTGCGAATCAGTTATGTGCCGCCCGAGTTGCTCCGCAAGCTTCGCCAGCGACTTCCCACCGACTGCAAGATCGACCAACATTGAGGCTGTTCCGACCACTCATTGAGGGTACTTCTCAGAATGGCCCTCCGATTGTCACCCTGCGACGCGCGAGCAAGATGCGAGACATCCCCGTCTCACGCGAGACTCACACATGACCGAAGCCGCACCGCCGCGACTCACACTCCGCCAGCGCTGGCACCGCCTGCGCACGTCGCCTCGTTTTCCGTACCTGCTGTTCTTCGGCCTGCTCGTCGCGGGAGGGCTTTCGCAGGCCTACTGCTATTGGTGGGACGTCCAGATCCAACAAATGCTGGCTCGCAATGGTGGCGGCGTTGATCGGATCCCAGTCTATCCGCCCCGGATCAGGACGTATCTCGGAGGCAAGTTCGTCTCGCACTTCGAGCCCATTCGATCGATCCGAATGTATCGTGGTCTGCCCGACAAGGTTCATGCTCGGCCGGACGATCTGCGGTGGCTACGAGGACTCTTCTGGCTTCGAGACCTGGGCTTCGATGTTCGCAGCGACCTGTCGGAAGTCGATCTCCATCACTTGAAGCGGCTCACACAATTGAGGAAGGTTGACTTCTCATTCGCTTCAAATGAGGCCATTACCTGTGTGGTGAAGCATCCGAAACTCAAGAGTCTCAGTTTCAATTTCAGCAAAGTCACTGACGCGGACCCGGAGGTGTTTCGACAAATCGCGTCCATGTCACAGTTGGAGCGGCTTTCTCCCTACTTCAACCATGATGACGGTCTCAACCCGGTCGTCGCTGCGGGGCTTCGTGAATTGGCCAGATCTCCGAATGTTTATCGATTTCAGACCCGGCTTGTTGGTCGTGAACAGTTTCTCGCGCTGACGAGTCGCCTGCCCGATGGAAGCCCGCCGCTACCCGAACTGCGAGAACTGATCGTGTGCGTCTCGGAACTCGTTCCGGGCGACTGTGCCAACTTCCATCACTTTCCCAATCTCATCCATCTCGATCTCTCCCGCAGTTCGATCACGAATGCCGACCTGAACGACCTCAAGCAGATTCCGCACTTGAGAACGCTGTATTTGGAAGACATTCCCCAGATCACGGACGAAGGAGCCAAAGTTCTCGCATCGATGCCCAATCTGCAATCGCTCAACGTGAAGCGGACCAACATCTCGAAAGAGGGACTGCTTCGCCTCGCGACTCTCCCCCGGTTACGCTGTCTCCGCGCATACCCCGGCGGACCAGAGGCCCGTGCCGAGCTTCGCAAACAAATTCCCGCAGGATGTGAACTCGACGACAACTGACGAACCCGTAGGCCCACCGCCACGCACACACAATTCAATGCTTTGCATCGACGATGGTGGGCCGGCGCTCGAAGCGAGCTGGTCCCACCCTACGTCACATCAGCGTTTCCGAAACAATGCCCTCCATCGTCCTTGCCACACTGAACGCGAAGTACCCGCACTGTGCGTTCGGGTTGCGTTATCTGCTGGCCAACATGGGCGAGTTGCGGGACGAGACGGCTTTGCTGGAGTTCACGATCAACCAGTCGACGCTGGAGATTCTGGACGCGATCCTGGCGCAGCGGCCTCGCGTGGTGGGACTCGGCGTTTACATCTGGAACGTGGCCGAGACGACTCGACTGGTGGCCGATCTGAAGCGAGTCGCCCCCGACGTAATCGTGGTCCTCGGCGGCCCCGAAGTCAGTTACGAGACCGATCAGCAGGAGATCGCGCGGCTTGCCGATTACGTCATCACTGGCGAGGCCGATCTGGCGTTCGCGTCCTTGTGCCGGGAGGTGCTGAGTGGGGGACAAGGGGACAAGGAGACGGGGGGACTGAAGAAAGACACCGATTCGGCTTCTGTCTCTTTCCCCCACTCTCCTTGTCCCCTTGTCCCCCGGTCCCTCATCCACGCACCGGTCCCGAACCTGACCGATCTCGCGCTGCCCTACGACCTCTACTCGAACGATGACATCCAGCACCGCGTCCTCTACGTCGAAGCCTCACGAGGCTGCCCGTTCACGTGCGAGTTCTGTTTGTCGGCGCTCGACATCCCCGTCAGACAGTTTCCGCTCGACGAGTTCCTCGCCGCGATGGGGCGGTTGCTCGAACGAGGAGCCAGGCAATTCAAGTTCGTGGACCGGACGTTCAATCTCAACCTGCGGGTCAGTCGCGCGATCCTCGACTTCTTTCTCCAGCGCTATCAGCCGGGAATGTTCCTCCATTTCGAGTTGATTCCCGACCGGCTGCCCGATTCGCTGAAGGAACTGATCGTGCAGTTCCCTCCCGGCGCGTTGCAGTTTGAGGTCGGCATCCAGACGTTCAACGACGACGTTTCCAACCTCATCAGCCGTCATCAGGACAACTCGCTCGTCGAACAGAACCTGTCGTGGCTGAGAGACCACACGTCGGTTCACGTTCACGCCGACCTGATCGTCGGTCTGCCGGGCGAATCGCTCGACAGCTTCGCCGCCGGATTCGACCGGCTGGTGAGGCTCGCGCCGCACGAGATCCAGGTCGGCATCCTCAAACGTCTGCGCGGAACGCCCATCGTTCGGCATGACGCCGAGTGGCAGATGGTCTACAGCCCGCATCCGCCCTACGAAGTCCTGCAAACGAGGCTGATGGACTTCGCCACGATTCAAGAACTGCGCCGCTTCGCGAAGCATTGGGACGCGATCGCCAACAGCGGGAACTTTGTCGAAACGGTGCCGATGTTGTGGGATCAAGTCAGCGCGGAACTCGGAGCGCGGAGTGCGGAGCAGGAAGACGGTAGGCCTTGGGAAGTTTCGCGCTCCGCGCTCCGCGCTCCGAGT
>JBBPIS010000114.1:0-26257 GCA_038040225.1 Planctomycetota bacterium | reverse complement strand
CCAGCTTTATCCGCCAGCGTCAGCCTCAGCAGTCCCTTGTCCTCGCGACCGATGATCGCTCGGCCTTTCGAGTCGAACGCCAGGCTGATCCAGGATCCCTCGTTCGGCTCCGCGACGCGAACGACCTCGACCTTGAAGCCCGGCAGCGTCGAGATCGTGACCGGCGACGCCACGCCGTTCTGTGTGAGTGCCAGCTTCCACTGGTCGTAATCGGCCAGTGTCGCATCCTTCAACTGAGCAAACGCCGGAGAAGAAACACACACGACGATCAGCAGGCTCAGCAGTCGTTTCATTGGAGGTTTCCCCACGCAGTCTGTCAGATCGGTCTCGCGCAGAATCATTGCGTCAACGAGCCGCCGGGCGGGGCTCGTTCAGGCGTCACTTTAGTTTCATCGCAGCCACTTCTTCAGCGCGGCGCATGACCCGCAGGATGTTGCCGCTGTTGATTTGCTGAATCTGAGCGGCGGTGAAGCCCCGGTTGAGCAGCTCCTGCGTGATGACCGGGTACGTGGAGACGTCCTCGAGTTGTTTCGGCACGATCGGGATGCCGTCGTAGTCCGAGCCGATGCCGATGTGGTCGACTCCAGCCACTTTGGCGATGTGCTCGATGTGGTCGCAGACATCATGGACGCTGCCGGGTTGGATCGGGTGGGCCTTCTCCCACTCCTGTCGAGCCTTCTTGTAGTCGGCTTCCAGGGGGAACTTCTCGCGCAGCTCGCGGCTGACCTGGAACATGTTGGCCCGGCGGCGCGCCGACTCGGGATGGATGAAGCCGGGGAAGAAGTTGACCATCACGATGCCGCCGTTGAATTTCAAGCTGATGAGAACTTCGTCTGGCACGTTGCGCGGATGATCGGCCACGGCACGAGCCGACGAATGTGAGAAGATGACCGGTGCCTTGGAGACGTGCAGCGCATCCTTCATGGTGTTGACCGACACGTGCGACAGATCAACCAGCATGCCGAGTTTGTTCATCTCCAGCACAACTTGTTCACCGAACAACGTCAGACCCTCATGCTTCGGTTCGTCGGTCGCCGAGTCGGCCCACGCGAGCGTGTCGGAATGAGTCAACGTCATGTAGCCGGCTCCCAGCTTGTGCAGTCGTTTCAGGTTTTCGAGTGAATCCTCGATGCAGTGGCCCCCCTCGACACCGATCAGCGAGGCGATCTTGCCCGACTTTTGAATGCGTTCGACATCGCTGGCCGTTCGCGCCAGTTCAAACACGTCCGGGTAGCGCTTCACCATCGCGTGAACGAGCTGAATCTGTTCGAGCGTCTGCAGGAGGGCCTTGCCATCTTTCGAGGTCTCGGCCGGGACGTAGACCGACCAGTACTGCGCCCCGACATTCCCCTGCCTCAACCGTGGAATATCGGTGTGAAACTTGGGGAGCGACTTGTTGAGATCGGCCACGTCAAACGACGAACTGGCCTCCGTCCGCACGGTCCACGGCAGATCGTTGTGCCCGTCGAAGACGAAGCCCGCCGCATGAACCTTGCGTGCCGCGTCGGTCACGACGACATCCGGCCGGTCAGCGGCACGGCAGTCGGTGACGAGCAGTGAACCAATTCCAAACACGGACAGAGCGAGAGGGCCGAACCGGACCACAAGGTAATTCATGAGCAAGACTCCGGCAGGAAGGCGATGTCGAAGGGAGAGACAACGCCGTTGTACCGAGAGCGCCACACGAGCGACAACGCTGCCGCTGATTCGAGGGTCGGGTCGACGAGTATGGACGTCGTGAGATCGCGTTTCCGCCCCAACGGACGACGCCGTTTCCCTTCTCGAAGTCCGGCCGTTCCGTCAGCCCGACTTCAGTCTTGGAAGAAGGGCCAACGGCTTTGAGTGGCACTGCTCTGAGGATCGCGAAAACAACGAGGGAAGCAGCGGCATGACTGGTCAAATTGCGGTCATCACTCTTTCATGATCGTGGCGGTTCTCAGTAAGGTACGCCTCTCCAAATTGGCCGACCCCTGCTGGAATGATCTGAACGAGACATGCACCCCAATCTTGACCTGATTCTCACGTTGACAAGTGGCCTCACGGCGGCTCTGGTGCTGGGTTACATCATGCACCGCCTGGGGTTGTCACCCATCGTCGGCTATCTGCTGGCCGGAGTGGCCGTCGGACCGAGCACGCCCGGATTCGTGGCGAATCCCGAACTGGCGAACCAACTGGCCGAGATCGGCGTCATCCTGCTGATGTTCGGCGTGGGACTGCATGTCCATCTCAAAGACCTGCTGGCCGTCCGGCGCATTGTTGTCCCGGGCGCGATCACGACCAGCTTGGTCGCGACTGCCCTGGGAACTCTAACCGCATGGGCGTTCGGTTGGAGTGCAGCGTCGAGTCTGGTGTTTGGACTGGCCATCTCCGTCGCCAGTACCGTCGTCTTGACTCGCGTGCTGGCCGATCACAACGAACTGCACACTCCCGCAGGCCATATCGCCGTGGGTTGGCTCGTGGTGGAAGACCTGTTCACAGTCCTCGTGCTCGTGCTGTTGCCAGTGATTTTCGCGGACAGAGAGCAGACGGGGGTCGGTCCGGTGGTGCTGTCACTCGGAATGGCGGCGCTGAAGATCGGTGCTCTCATCGCCTGCACCGTGTTCGTCGGCGACCGACTGATTCCCTGGCTGCTCGGGAAAGTGGCGGCCACTCGTTCGCGAGAGTTGTTCACGTTGACGGTGCTGGTCGTCGCGCTGGGCATCGCGGTCGGATCGGCCAAGCTGTTTGGAGTCTCGATGGCGCTGGGAGCGTTCCTCGCGGGAATGGTTGTCGGGCGCTCGGAGTTCAGCCTGCGAGCGGCCTCGGACGCGCTGCCGATGCGCGATGCGTTTGCCGTGCTGTTCTTTGTCTCGGTCGGAATGCTGTTCGATCCGCAGCTCTTGCTGGCCGCGCCGGGAATTGTCGTCGCCACGCTGGCGATCATCCTGCTGGGGAAGCCCCTCGCCGCCTTGGGCATCATGCTGTGGATGGGCTATCCGGTGCGAGTGGCCCTGGCGGTCGCCGCGTCGCTGGCTCAGATCGGCGAGTTCTCGTTCATCCTTGCGGCCCTCGGAAAGGACTTGAACATTCTGAATGCCGGGGCCGGCAACACGCTGGTGGCGGCGGCCATGGTGTCGATCTCGCTCAATCCGCTGCTGTATCGAATGGTTCGGCCGCTCGAAGTTTGGGCGAAGCGGCAGCCTCGTCTGTGGTCCTGGCTCAACGCCCGCGTTCATTCCGCAGTCCCCACCGGGGCCATCGTTGAATCCGACGACGATGCGACTCAAAGTCCTCGGCATCGAGCCGTCGTCGTCGGTTATGGTCCGGTGGGCCGAACGCTCACGCGCCTGCTGCGCGAGAATGGCATCGAGACGACCATCATCGAGATGAATCTGAGCACCGTGCGCCGCCTGCGCGAGGAGGGCCTCTCGGCGGTCTACGGCGACGCGACTCACCACGAGACCTTGAAGAGTGCGAGAGTCGATCGCGCTGCGAGCCTGATCCTCAGTGTCGCCGGCGTGCAAGGGGGCGAGGAAGTCATTCGACT
This sequence comes from Planctomycetota bacterium, assembly GCA_038040225.1. GTDB lineage: Bacteria > Planctomycetota > Planctomycetia > Planctomycetales > Planctomycetaceae > Schlesneria. Next base: position 22,731 of record JBBPIS010000114.1, on the reverse strand, counting down.
GGCTCGCGAGTTGAACCCGCAGATTCGAGTCTTGGTCCGCTCAGCCTATCTTCGTGAGTATCCCGCTCTGCGCGAGGCCGGTGCGACGCACGTCTTTTCGGGGGAAGGCGAAGTAGCGCTGTCGATGACGGAATCCATGCTCCACGAGTTGGGAGCGACTCCCGAACAGATTGATCGCGAAAGCGAACGAGTCCGCGCCGAACTGTTTGGCGGCACGGCATTCGTCGAACGGATCGAGCCGACGTCTACCGATGGCTTGGTGGAATCTCAATCGCCTCCGAATCCCGATCCCTCGCCGAGCCCCGATCCAATCGCTCCCGTCGACGCCATCGAAGCTGCTCGATCATTGGATGCACTCAAGCAACGCTTCGTTGAGTAGCTTCCCCTCAACCGGGTCGCCTCGTACAGTGCCGATGCGGAGCGGGCCGAACGGTCGCGGCGGGGTTACCTTGTGTAACCTTGTCGAGGAAAGTCCGGGCTTCACAGGACACGGTGGTGGGTAACGCCCACCGTTCGCAAGAACCGGGACAGTGCCACAGAAAGTAAACCGCCGACCGCGCGGGGCGGCTTGCCGTCTCGTGGCGGGGTAAGGGTGAAACGGTGCGGTAAGAGCGCACCAGCGAATCGGGTGACCGATCGGCTCGGTAAACCCCACCGGAAGCAAGACCAAGCAGGGCGCAGTTCGTTCGGGTCGCAAGGCCCGAACGGCGCGAGGCGGTTCGTCTCGTGATGACGTCCGGGTAGGTTGCCAGAGCCGACGAGCAATCGCCGGCCCAGAGAAATGGCCGTTCACGACAGAACCCGGCTTACAGGCCCGCTCCGCTTTCGAGCCTCAAAGAAAACACACAGCCCTCGCGACGATTGCTCGATCGCGAGGGCTGTGGGCCAGAAAGGAGGCCTGTCAATTCGTTGCGTCATTCGACGCGGAAATCACTAGTGGTCGGAGCCGCGGCCTTCGCCGGTCGGATGCGTGCCGATGACGTCGCAGGCACTGTCGCAGAAGTCGATGCGGTCCTCGAAGCAGGTACCACCCGAGTGACCACCGTGGCCGCACAGGCCCTGATAGCGGAAGCTTTGATTGACCGAGCCGAAGGCCGAGGCCACGTCTTCCAGTTCCTGGTTCAAGGCATTCGCCACTTCGGAGAGTCCGACCACCATCGCCAGGACAGCGATGGTTGCGATCAGGACCAGTTCGGCCGAAACGATGAAGCCAGCTTCGTCATTCCACAGAGCCAGAGCGAGAGTCGTCATAGTGCAGGTTCCTTCAAATCAGAGAGAGATACGGGTGCGTCGGACACAGAGATACGGGTGCGGGGTCGTTTGAGGGTGAGTTGCCAGAAGCTGTCCTTCGTTGAGCCTGGTGCGGGCCGTGGCGAGTGGCATGATTCCGGGTGTGGCGATCCGTCGTGGTGTGTCAGAGTGAGGTTCGGGTCGAGAATCGTGGTCGAGTGGCGACGATCAGTTCTCGCCGTTGCTGTTGCCGGGTTGGACGTCACAGGTGTTGTCGCAGAAGTCGCTGTTGTCCTTGAAGCTGCCCCCTTCTCCGGAGCCACCGTGGCCGCGTGAGCCTTTGGACATGAAGCTCTGATTGACCGAGCCGAACGCCGAACCAACGTCTTCGAGTTCGTTGTTGATGTTCAGGGCGACTTCGGACCAACCCACCACCAGGGTGAGGACACCGACAGTGGCGATCAGGACGAGTTCGGCGGAGACGATGAAGCCGGCTTCGTCATTCATCAGTTTGGTGGCGAGTGATTTCATGGTTGCGGTCCTTTCTGGAGGAACTGGAGGTGGCGTGTTCGTTGTCTGGCAAACTGTTGACCTGCGTTGCTTGTCGCGTTGATTCGCAGGATGGTTGACTTGTAAAGCAGACTGAATGCCAGTCGCGCCGCACTGTCCGCATTTCTTGACATGCGGCCGCCACGAGACGCCTCAAACTCAAGGCCGATCAGAGTTAGAGAAATATTTCGCCGCTGAACATTGTGATCGAATGCCTTGTCACCGGTGAGCGCGTGACGTTGACGAATCGCCACACGGCCAGATGGCCTGTGTGAGCGCGAATGCCTGCAACTCATGAGTCAGCCGTCTGTTGGCGATGTGGTCTGGCTCAAAACATCGCGTGATGCAAATCGGCAACGCGAGCGTGACCTGACGGGAACCGAGCGAGCCTCGTTTCCGCTTCGGCTCGTCAGACGCGATACTCCGTCCACGAATCGAATTGCCAACGGAGTCGGATCGAGATCGCATGACCATTCCTCTCACAGACGTGTTGTCGAAGAATCTGCACCGCGTGCGAGAACGGATCGCGGCGGCCTGTGCGCGGGCGGGACGTGCGCCGGACGAGGTGACTCTGATTGCCGTCACGAAGTACGCGGAACTCGACTGGGTGCGCGGCTTGATCAACCTCGGAGTGACCGATCTGGGGGAGAGCCGACCGCAGCAACTGGTCGCGCGGGCCGAACAGCTTCCGCCGCATGTTCGCTGGCACCAGATCGGCCATCTGCAACGGAACAAGGCCGACATGCTGTTGCCCGTCGCCGCGCGGATTCATTCCATCGATTCGCTGCGTCTGATCGAGCATCTCGCGCAGAGTGCCTCCAAACTGGGATGCCGCCCGCGCATCCTGCTCGAAGTCAACGTGTCGGGCGAGGCGACCAAAGACGGCTTCATGGTCGATGAACTGTTCGCCGCGTGGCCGCTGATCCTCAAACATGATTCGCTCGCCATCGACGGCCTGATGACGATGGCTCCGCTCGAAGACGATCCCAGAGCGGCGCGGCCCACGTTTCGAGGGCTGCGCGAATTGAGAGACCGGCTGCGCGACTCCTCGGGTGGACGCTGCCTGCTCCCCGACCTCTCAATGGGAATGAGTGGCGACTTTGAAATCGGAATCGAGGAGGGAGCGACCCTGATCCGCGTCGGCAGCAGCCTGTTCGAGGGACTGTCTCCCGCGTGAAGTCGCCCGTCATCAAACTCTGCGGTTGCAAGCCGGGGCTTGGGCGTGGATCATCTAACCAGGTTCCGCCTCAGACCATCTTCATTCTTCGTTGCCTTCGTTTGCTTCTGTTCAAACTTCGGATGAACAGAAGCAAACGAAGGCAACGAAGGATGAGTTCCGAACGAAGTTGTTCGACCTAAAACTTGACTCATTCGCAACAATTTTCCGACCTCAAGCTTCCCAGTCCCAAGCTGACTCCCGCCTTGGAACAGGCTCCAACCATGCACGATCACGCTCATGAACAACGCTTGCTGCGCGAGATCACTCGCCGCCACTTCTTCCACGATTGCCAAGTCGGCCTCGGCGCGATGGCTCTCGGTTCGCTGATGGCCGACGGACGCCCGGTCTCGGCCGCGACGTCGCCTCCGGAATTCAACGCGGGAAGTCGCGGTCTGCATCACGAACCGAAGGCCAAGTCGGTCATCTTCCTGTTCATGGCGGGTGGGCCGAGCCAGCTCGATCTGTTCGACGACAAGCCCAAGCTGCGCGAGTTGAACGGGCAGGTGATCCCCGAGTCCTACGTGAAGGGGAAGCGGTTCGCGTTCATCAAGCCGGACGCGAAGCTGCTCGGCACGGGCCGCAAATTCGCGAAGCACGGCGAGTCGGGGGCCGAGTTGAGCGAACTCCTGCCGCACCTGGCGACGACGACCGACGATATCTGCCTGATCAAGTCGATGGCGACCGACGTCTTCAATCACGGTCCGGCGAAACTGTTCGTGAACACGGGCTCACCGCAGTTCATGGGCCGCCCCAGCATGGGAGCGTGGGTCACGTATGGCCTCGGCAGCGAATCGCAGAACCTGCCCGGCTTCGTCGTGCTGCAATCGGGTCCGCGCGGTCCGCGCGGCGGTGCTCCGCTCTGGGCGAGCGGCTTCCTGCCGACGAACTTTCAGGGCGTGCCGCTTCGCTCGGGGAAGGAGCCGATCCTGAACCTCGCCAATCCAGCCGGGATCGATTCGGATCGGCAGCGCGAGTTCACGTCGGCCGTCAACGATTTGAACGCCCTCCGCCACGAAGCGACCTCCGATCCCGAGATCGCCACGCGCATCGCCTCCTACGAAATGGCCTACCGGATGCAGACCAGCGCGCCGGAGCTGATGGACCTGCAAGGGGAGACGAAGGAGACGCTCGACCTGTACGGAGCCGAACCGGGGAAGCATTCGTTCGCCAACAACTGCCTGCTGGCGCGCAGACTCGTCGAACGGGGAGTGCGGTTTGTGCAGCTCTATCACACCGACTGGGACCATCACGGCAACGCGGGGTTTGAGTTGGTGAAGTCGCTCGAAGAGCGTTGCCGCGAGACCGATCAGGGTTGTGCGGCGCTCATCAAGGATCTCAAGCAACGCGGCCTGTTGGATCAGACGATCGTCGTCTGGGGCGGTGAGTTCGGAAGGACTCCGCAGGGAGAGGACCGCGAGAAACTGCTCGGCCGCGATCACCACATCGAAGCCTACACCATGTGGCTGGCCGGTGGAGGGATCAAAACCGGCCAGACGATCGGAGCGACGGACGAGATCGGTTACTACACAACCGAAGACAAGGTCCACGTCCACGACTTGCAGGCCACGATTCTGCATTTGCTGGGGATCGACCACCTGAAGCTGACCTACAAGTTTCAGGGTCGCAACTTCCGGCTGACCGATGTGCATGGCAACGTCGTGCCGAAGTTGCTGGCGTGAGGCGATCGCCGCCGATGAATGATTCCCGAGCGGGGCGGCGTCAGCCCGTCGCAACGAAGAGCCAGGGGGCTGACGCCGCCCCGCTCGGAAAGCAGTCGCGCTCCGAGTTGCTACGCCAGCAGACCGCGAATCACCTTGCCGCTGTTCGTGATCTTCACGGGGCGGCCCTCAGGCGTGTGGAACTCGTTGTCGGGATCGATCCCGAGGCAGTGGCAGATCGTCGCCGCGAGGTCCGCCGGGCCGGTGGTGTCTCCGACCGGCTTCTCTCCGTGTGCGTTTGTCTCGCCGAGGACAAGGCCGCCGCGCACGCCGCCACCGCTCAACAGGATGCAGTTCGACGGCCCCCAGTGATCGCGGCCGGCGTCCTTGTTGACGCGGGGCGTTCTCCCGAACTCGCCCATCACGACCACCAGCGTCTTCTTATCGAGGCTGCGGTCGTGCAGATCGCGCAGCAGCGCCGTGAGGCCACTGTCCAGATGCGGCAACAAGTCGTTCTTCAGCGTGTTGAAGTTGTCGTAGTGCGTGTCCCAGTTCGTGTGGTCGATGGTCACGCACCGCACACCCGCCTCGACGAGCCGGCGCGACATGAGCAGTGACTGACCGAGCGAGTGCCGGCCGTACTCGTCACGCAGCTTGTCCGTTTCAAGGCCGATGTCGAACGCCGCCTTCGTCTGTGGGGAGGCCATCAACGAAAAAGCCTTCTCGCGAAACGTGCGAGTCGTGTTGGCGGAGGCATTGGCTTTCGCCTCTTCGGAGCGCGCGAAGCGGTCCACCGTCTGAAGCAGATCGCGGCGCGAGCCGAGTCTCCCGGAATCGACGGTCAATGGTGGCAGCAGATCGGGGACGGAGAAGTCGGGCGCGTTCGGGTCGGCTTCCACAACGAACGGGGCTGCCGTGGGACCGAGATACGCCGGACCACACGAACTGTGCATTCTCGGCAGGCAAACGTAGGGGGGCACCGAACCGCGCGGGCCGAGCGACTTGGCCACGATCGAACCGAGCGACGGGAACTGGTTATTCGGTTTGAGGCTGGGATTGAAGCCGGCGCGGGGAGCGTACCCCGTCAGCATCCAGTGATCGGCGGGACCGTGATTGGAATCGGTGTGCGTGAACGAACGGAGCAGCGCGAACTTGTCGGCCACCTGCGACAGACGAGGCAGATGATTGCAGACCTCGATGCCCCGCACATTGGTCGCGATCGGATCGAACTCGCCCCGAAATTCGCTCGGCGCGTGAGGCTTCATGTCGAGCGTGTCGATCGTGCTGAGTCCCCCCTTCAGGAAGAGAACGATCAGCGACACGTCGTCGCGTCGATTGTCGATCCCCTTCTCCACAGCAGCCGCCTGCCGCCGCAGCATGCTCTCCAACGTCAGCCCAAACGCCCCCGCGCCGACCCGCAGTGCATCGCGGCGGTTGATTCCATCGCAATAGTCACGCATTTCGATCTCTCCGTTCAATGGGGAGCCACTTCTTTGGTTGAAGGAGCGGGCGCATCTTAGCCGTTTTCAATTGTTTGCGTTGGAACCAGTCACGTCAGCAACCAGTTTGGGTGTGGGAAATGTCACGACGCACTCTTCCACCGGCTCGCCGCGCTGTGCGCGCTCTGACACGGGGCCGAGACACTTCGCATCGCGCAGCGACATCGCCAGTTTGTAAATCTGCCCGAGGTCACGCAGGCGCTGATCGATGGCCTCCGGCGACATGTCGGGATGTTTTGGATCGGGAATTTCAAACGGCAGCTTCATGGGAGGAGCCCCAACTGTTCGAGGTCCAGCAAGTCTTGTTTCCGTCCCGCCATCAATTTCAATCTCTTCAGCCCTTCGCGAGAGACAACGGTGATCTGCCGACCGTTGAAGACCTGGGTTTCACGACCATCCCACACACCCTGAATGCTCGGCCCCACCAACAGAAGATCCAGCGTCAGCAGATCGCGACCGACAACCTTGGAGACGCGAACGATCTCCCAGTCGCAAACGTCTCCCTCGCCCATCGGGAGCCGTCCTCCCTCCAAAATAAATCGTCGTTGAGCCGCGACCTCCAACGTGCGGCGTTCATCGGCTGGAAGAATGAGCAAATCGATGTCCTTCGTGAAACGAGTATACCCGTGGATCGACAACGCAACTCCCCCGCAGACCGCGTACGGGATACCGGCGGCACCAAGCGCGTCGGTCAGCCCGTAGAATTCGTCGTACAAATCGACTCGATCTTCCGCCACGCATTCCCTCCGGCTCAATGGTTGAACACAAACTCCAGACTGTTCATCAGCGACCAGGCCAGGTCTTCGGTCGCCTGGCGGCGTTGAGATGGTTCGGCGGATGACAGGTGTTTGAGGCAGGCTTCGGCTTCGTCCGGTTTGGGCGGGCGGGACAGGAACGTCAGGTAAAGTTCTTCGACCAGTCGACGATCCTCATTCGAGAATTGAACGGCCAGTCGGGCGACGCGGCCCGCGTCGTGAGACAGCTTCGCTTCGAGGTTCTCCGAATTCAGCGTGTGCAGGATTTGGGCGACGTTGGGCGACGAAACCCGCTCGCACTCGCAGACGGTCGTGCGCGACGGACGGCCGGTCGTCGTGAGGAAGTAGTTCGTCGCCGCGCTGTCCCACAGTTGGACCGCTCGCGCACCGGCCGGCACGCCGTCGAATTTCTCGGGAACACCGGTCGTGTCGCAGATGGCATCGAGCAGCACTTCGGCATCGAGCCGCCGCAGCAGGGCGCGCGAGTAGTTCTGCTCATCGTTCGCGTTCGAGGCGTTGACGTCGGTCGATGTCTGATACGTGCGCGAGGCGACGACGAAGCGGATCAGCCGGTGGAAGTCGAAATGACCCTCGACCAACTCTCGCGCGAGGGCATCGAGCAATGCGGGGTTCGTCGGCGGGTTGGTCGAGCGGACATCATCGACCGGTTCGACGAGTCCCCGTCCCGTCAGGTGCGCCCACGTCCGGTTGGCAACATTCCGCGCGAAGAAGGGATTCGCGGGTGAGGTCATCCAATCGGCCAGCACCTTGCGTCGGTCGCCATCGGGATTCGCGTCGGGCATCGGTGTTTCAAGCGGATGCGCGAAGATCGTGGCTCCCGTGCGAGGATGCTTTGTCGCGTCGTTCTTCGAGGCCAACAGCATCTCGCCGCGCGACGTTGCTTTGAATGCGAGCGGCGTGAAGAACGCCTGCATCCCGTAGTAATCGTCCTGGCTCCAGCGGTCGAACGGATGATGATGACACTTCGCGCAGTCGATCCTCAGGCCGAGCAGCGCCTGTGACAGCATGGCCGCCGCGTCGCCGGGATCCTTCGCCACCTTGTAGAAGTGCCCGGCCGGATGCTCGGAGAGCAACCCGTCGGCTTGGACGAGCTCCCGCGCAAATTGATCCAGCGGCTTGTTCGAGGCGAAGCTGTCGCGAATCCATTTGTAGTACGAGTAGGCTCCCTTGTGGCCGAGCGTCTGTCGATCCACGCGCAGCCAGTCGGACCACTTGAGTGCCCAATAGTCGGCGAACTCAGGCCGTTGCAACAGAGACTCCACCCAGCGCGATCGCTTGTCGGGCTCCGAGTCACTCGCGAATACACGGGCCTCGTCCGCCGTGGGGAGTTTGCCGATCAGGTCGAGCGTTACTCGACGCAGATACGTCGCGTCATCGCAGACCGGCGAAGCGGCGATGTTCAGCTTCTTGAGTTTGGCATCGACCAACCGGTCGATCTGATTCATGTCCCCTCGCCCCGGCCCGGGCACCGCCGCTTCGGTGGTCGGGAGAGGGTTAGGGTGAGGGGGCTTCTCTTCTTTCAGTGGTTCAGTGCGCGGGACGAGCGCCGTGAAAACAGCAGTCGTTTCGAGATACGCCGCCATGATCGCGACGTCTCCCGCCAAGTCCTGCGTCGTGACGAGCCCCGACTCATCGACTGTGGCGATCGCTTCGCGGTTCGTCTGGAACCGGGCATGCCGCGTCACGTCCACTTCGTGTCCGTCCGAGTAAACAGCCGTCACCTTGAGCGACTGCGTCGAGCGAACGGCCAGGATCTTCTCGGCCGGTTCGATGCGGAGCGACTTCACGCGCGGAGCGTCCTCGCGTCCGGCGGGCATTCCGAGGGCGATCCACTCGCGCAGCAAACGATACTCGTCGGAGCCGCGCGGGATGCGAACGCCTCCGCCATGCGGCGAGCCTCCCGACACCTTGAGCAACAGCAAGCTTTGCTCGGGAATCGCAGGCAGCACGCGCCGGCCGCGCGATTCCTGTGTGAGGGCAATGTAGTCGGCCGCCGGATCGAAGCCGAAGACCGACAGTTTGAAGCCGTTCTGGCCCTCCGCCTTGCCGTGGCAGCCCGAGGCATTGCAGCCGAAGCGACTGAGCACCGGCACGATGTCGTTGGCGAAGTGCATCCCGCGCGGAGCATCCGCCACCACTACGGCATTCGCCATCACGGCAAACATCAGCAGGCACGGCCATGTGACCACGGGTCGGTGCATTGTGTGGAGGCTTCGCGGGGCAGGGCGTTCGGCGGGAGAAATCCATCGGGCAAGTCGGATGCTATCTCTGTTTCGACCCACCAGCAAGCCGGGCTTGATCGGAAGAGCTATGTTTACGAGCTAATCAACTCGGTGAGGTAGAACTCGTTCCCCTCGGGATCCGCGACGATCGCCAGTCGGATCGGCTCGCCGGGGCGCGACTGAGGCGGCTCGACAATGCTGCCGCCTCCCGCCGCGACCCGTTGGCAGGCGGCATCGAGCTGTGTGACTTGGATGCTCAAACCGGTGCGAGTCGTCGCGCCGGTTCCGCCTCCGTGCAGCGCAACGATTGCGTTTCCAAACGTCAGTTCGGACCAGTGCTCTGACTCGAAACTCAGAGTCAGGCCGAGCACGTCACGGTAGAAGGCCACGGCGCGCGGCATGTCCTGAGCCATGAGCATGAACTTGACGGCGCGGATTGTGATGGCGGGCATGAGTTGTAGTCCGTGATGATCTGTAGAGAAAACCCCTCACCCTCTCCCCGGACCACAGAAGCGGCGGTGCCCGCCGGGGCGAGGGGACCAGAGAAGTATCACCGGGGGTGTAGTACGTCCAAAGTCTTCAATGGGCGTGGTTTGTTCAAGTTGGCAAGCATCCTCGCCAATCGCCACGCCCTTCCCGCTGGCCAGGGCGTGCCACACTCGACACGGTATATTGGTCGTGCCACTCCACCGTCACTGTTGACTTGGTCACTCTGACGCTCATAATGATGTTTTGATGGTTCCACGAAACCTTGGATATCTTGTCGTCGACTTGCCCGGACAGCCCAAAGAGTCATCGAGTATTCCGATCGGCCAAGTCACACTCGCAATTCCGTTCATATGTGATACGCCAATGCAAGAATGCGCGATCTACGGTTTGGCTGTTTTGACGATCATCCTGGTGACGGAATACGTTGTTCACAGGTGGGTGCTTCACCGTTTGGCAAGATGTCTCAGGCGATTCGCCCGTTTGCAACTCCAGCAAAAGGCACACGCACATGACCACCACGGCAAAAGCGACAATTCGCTTGAGTTAATCGACCTGCCGGTCAAGAACTGGCTCTGGGCTTTTTTTCCTGCAATTTTGCTGGCCACTCCTTACGACTACAGGTTGGCGATAATCATGACACTGGGTTGCGTTTGCCATTCTGTGGGCTGGTCTATCTTGCACCGAGCGTGTCATGACTTGGGTTATGGTCGTTTGAAGAGTTGGCCGATTACTAGCTCGCTGATTGAGCATCACCTTGCTCACCATGCTCACCCCAACCGCAACTTCGGCGCGCTATTCGGCCCCGTGATGGATTGTATCATGCGGACAAGATACTTCCCGGCCAACTCGTCATGTGCTTCTCCCGGAGAACAGTTGCCGTCCTGATCGGATACCGGGTTCCCCCGCAGCCGCAGATGTCTCAGCAGCCAAGTAGGTTATGCTTCCGCATAACCCGGCACTGTCGATTCAAGTGATATTCGTGAATGAAAGCCACGGTGATGGAATAGTTATGCTAAAGCTGGCGGCTCAAAGCAACCGTCGGTGGCTCGGGTGTGCATCTCAATTCTGGGCGAGGTGGCGCGGACGCGACTTTGAGCGTCCGGGTCGCAGTGCGATAGGAGGGAAAATTTCAGCCACTCCACTGGCAATCAACCTCTTGTGCCAAGGCCCCCAGACGCCCAAGACCGCGTCTGGGCCACTCCGTCGAAAATCTCACGCGAAGGCGGCGAAGAAACTCAATCCCGCCGAGTTCTGACCTTCGCGCCTCCGCGTGAGTGCTCTTCAGATTTCGTCACTTACAGACATCACCGGATGATGTTCGTGTCGCCTGGCGAGTCGATGCGTGGCGGTTGGCCTCCGCGCAGGACGCTGTTTCCCTCGAAGAGCGTGCGCTGATCGACGGCTTGCGGGTTGAGCCAGTCTTCCTCGCGAATCTGGCCGCTTTGGGAGTAGGCGGCCAGCGCGTTCTTGTACGTCGCCAGTTCGATTTGCTCGCGCGGGATGCCGCGCCGTTCGGCGAGCTTCGCGGTCTTGGGGACGGCGAGAACATCCGACTTCCCCCAGTCGGCCGAGCTATCGACGATGACCCGCTCGGCCCCGGCGACTTGCAGGATGTCGACCATCCGCTCGTTCCCCATCTTCGTGCCGGGATAGATCGTGAACGCGCACCAGTAGCCGCGGTCGAGCACCTCGCGGTACGTCTCTTCGTTGTTGTGATCGATGATGACCATGTGCGGGGCGATGCCGTGCTCTTCGATCACGTCCATGCTGCGGTACGTTCCCTGCTTCTTGTTGCGGTGAGGCGTGTGGATCAGGACCGGCAGCCCGACCTCCTTCGCCAACTCAAGCTGCTTGCGGAAGAACTTGTCCTCGATCGGCGTCTGATCGTCGTAGCCGATCTCTCCGACCGCGACGACACCCTCTTTGGTGAGGAACAGCGGCAGGAGGTCCATCACCTGTTCGGCGAGCGCCTCGTTGTTGGCCTCTTTGGAATTGAGGCCCATCGTGCAGTAATGCCGGATCCCAAACTGAGCCGCTCGAAACCGCTCCCACCCAACCAGCGTGGCAAAGTAATCCTGGAACGAGCCAATCTGAGTCCGCGGCTGCCCCTGCCAGAAGGCCGGTTCGATGATCGCCTTCACGCCCGCAGCGGCCATCTGTTCGTAGTCGTCCGTCGTGCGTGAAACCATGTGAATGTGGGGGTCGAGGTAAAGCATGATGTTCCTTCGGGGAGTTCAAAGATTCGTGCTGCCGTGTGGCATGCCGAGGCCAACATCTAAGGCAAAGCCTGTTTCAGTATCGTATAGCTAACGAGGACGTTGGAAACGATCAGCAAGGCCACGACGACCGCGCTGGCGCTGGCACATGTCAATCCAAGGTGTCGAGCTAGCCAACGATGAGCTAAGAACGAAGTGACTGACAAAACGATAGCCGTCGGCACGAACAAGGGAGCGAGCAGGTACGAGTATTCGACCACGAAGTCGCCGAGTGTGATTTGAGAATAGACGCTCCAAGAGACATCTTTTCCCCGTTGATCGATTTCGAACTTGAGGCGAGGGACGATGAAAAAGTACCACGCGAGGACAATGAACGACATGAACGCATGGAGCAGGGCTGCGAGGCAAGCGAGTGGTGCCGCCCAGCGATCGCGCCGCGCCTGACGCAGCACTTCGCGAGCACTGTATCCGTCACCAGGTGAGCTCGCCGTATCGTTCATGGAAACTCTCCTGGAGAGTTGTGAGAGGACAATCAGTCCGGATGCGAAGCGCTCGTGGTTACCCGCCCAGCGTGGCGATCATGTTCTTGTGACTCAACTCCACCATCATACTTTGAAAGAGGACGAAACCGATGATGGCGTGAGACAGGATGATGATCGTGACCGCCACGACGCTCAGAATGGCCCAGCGGCGTCCGAGCATCCGCGTGGTCCACTCCGTCGCGAGGTAATCGACCACCAGAGCTGCGGTCACGAAAACAGCAAGGGCATACCAATAGTTGACGACCAAGTCGCTCACGCCAATTGCGAACATCGCACCCGCAGAGATTTCTCCGCCGAAGTCGTCCAGCACTTTTTTGTACCGCGGGACGAGGTAATACAACCATCCCCCGACAATCAAGGAACTGATGGCGTGAACAACGACAGCGGCGAACGCCAATTTCGGTGCCCACACATCGCGAGCCGCCTCACGCAGGACTTCGGGGGAATCTTTTGAGGCGTCGTGGTTCATGGTCGTCTCTCCTGCGGTTGATCGATGAGTCCGAAGTTACTCAGCGATGTTACCAACTCGGAAACGCACAAGCTGGCGGCATGTGCTACGACACGGCGGGCACCTCACGCAGAATCTCCGCCGCTCGCGGGGCAGGGCACGACTTGAGAGCCCGCGCGGCCGCCTGCTGTTCGATTGGCGAGCCGGTCGTTAGCACTTGCCGCAAGTCGTCCAAAGCCCGTTCGTCCGCGAAGGGGCCGACGCAACGCCACAAGTCGGGCGGGATCGGACGGTGAGCGGCGCGGCGCTCGTGGGCGAAGTCGATCAGCGTGGCCATCAACTGGGCGTTGGCTCGGCGGTCGACGCCGATCAGCGGATCGAGCGGCACGTCGATGAAGAGGCATTTCAACACGAGCTGGTTCCACTGCTCGTCGTTGAGTTGCTCGGCGGGGTAGGGGTTTTGGTGGGCGATCGCGCAGAAGACCGATTTGATGTTGCTGCGAATTCCCTCGGCGGCACGTAACACGTGCGAGGCGGGATTCGGCAGCAGCGGCAACGCCTGGTAGAGCGACACCAACTCACCGATCTCACCGGCTTGGAAGAGTTGGTCAAGCGTCTGGACGTACAGCGAAGCGTCTTCGGACGGGAAGCTCAATACGAGGAAAGTCCGTGCGAGTTGATCGAGACTCCAGCCGCGCGGGTTCCAGCCGGGTCGAGCGGTCTCGGCCTGAGCCAACTCGGCGTCGGACAGAGTCACGTCGGCCTTGCCAACCTTGCGCGGGACCATGCCGAAGCCGAGAAACAGCGTTTTTTTGTCTCCCGTCGCAATGGCCGCTGCCCGGTCATCCAGCCACGCCAGCGCAGTGGCCTCCACGCGCGAGGCAATCCACGAATGCAGGAGTTCCGTGAGGCGAGATGCTGATCCTGTCACGCCGTCGTTCTCCTTGTTTCAGTGAGTGAAAACTTTTGGCCAACACGGAAGGACCGGTCCCTCACAAAGCGTGCGGAACGAGTGGGGGGCTGTCGCATGAGAGTTCCTCGACCGGCCAAAGGTTGTTTGACAGACTACCGACCCTGCGACACTTTTCGTAGCCGCGGTCGATTCGTTCATAACCGTCTGAGGGATGATCCCACCATGAAACGACGCACTTTTCTTCAAGCCGGATTGGCGACGACCTTCGGCACGCCTTTGCTGGCCGCATTGCGACAAGATCATTTGGATGAGGCGGCCAAGATTTTGGCTTCCGCAACGGCTGAAGGCCAAGTGGCCGCGGCCGTCTTGCATGTGACTCAGCGGCAGACGACGTTCACGCGGGCGTTTGGCAAGGCTCGTTCGGAACACGCGATGTTCCTGCTGGGTTCGATTTCCAAACCGATCGCCATGACGGTGCTGATGACGCTGTTCGACAAAGGGGCATTCAAGCTCGACGATCCGCTGAAAAAGTTCATCCCGAAGTTCACCGGTGAGGGTCGCGATGACGTCACGCTGCGCCATTTGCTGTCGCACGTTTCGGGACTGCCGGATCAACTGCCGGAAAACGACGTCTTGCGCAAGCAGCAGGCACCGCTGTCCGAGTTCGTCGAGCACGCGATTCGCACGCCGCTGCAATTCGCTCCCGGCTCGAAATACCAGTATTCGAGCATGGCGATCTTGCTGGCGGCTCGCGTCGCCGAACTGCTGAGTGACACGGACATCCTGACCCTCGTTGATCGAGCCGTCTTTCAACCGCTGGGAATGAAGCATTCGGCCCAAGGACTGGGGCGGTTCACACTCGACGACTTCGTCCCCGTGCAAACGGAATTCGCGGCTGTCGAAGCCGGTGGCGGCGATCCGACTGCGAAAGATTGGGATTGGAACAGTCCGTATTGGCGAAAACTCGGAGCACCGTGGGGCGGCACTCATGCGTCCGCGCCGGATTTGGCGCGATTCCTCGGCGAGTTTCTCTTCAAAAACGGGGCCGTGGTGAAACCGGAGACGGCTCGGCTGATGACGAGCAACCACAACCCGCCCGGTCAGACACAGCGCGGCTTGGGGTTCAACGTGGGCAGGGCTGCTGGCAGCACGGGCTGTTCGGAGAAGACCTTCGGCCATTCTGGTTCGACGGGGACCGTGGCATGGGCCGATCCGGCGAGCGAAACGATTTGCATTGTGCTGACGTCTCTTCCCGCGCGAGCCGTCCAACCTCACCCGCGAGACCTCGCCGCAGAAAAAATCGCGGCGGCAGTCTCTTGATTCGCCATTCCACAGACCGGACAAGTCGGCATTCAATGGCTTCAAGCTTGGACGAAAAACAACTCCGGAGCAAGACCCCACTGACGGAAGACTGTCTCTTTCGCAACTCCCAGATCCTTGAAGAGACGGATCGGGAGGCGGTTGTCGGGTTCCTTGTGGGTTGCCCACGTGCCACCGCGGCCAAGCCAATGTTTTGTGACTTTGAAACCATCCTCGAATTTGCCAAACATATTTCTTTCCTTCGCGGGAACGACGACCCACCAGTAGATTTCGCTGTCCTTGGTGAAGCCGGCGTCTTTCACAAAGCGCGGCGATTTCAGCCAAGCAGAATCCTCTCTTCATCGCACGGTATTCGGATTCGAGGAATCCTACGCGTCCAAAAAGCCGTACCGCCTCGCCAAGGTTAGTTTTGTCCGTAGAGCGTAGCATGCTCCCCTAGAACGTGGTACTTTCGTCTGGTCATGGTGGCGCGGCCTCGGTCGATGCGTTGCGCCGCTTACCAGCTACTAGCAGGAAGTGTGCGATGAGCAGCTCTGTTCGTCCTGTGAACCGCAGGTTGCGTGTCTTTGCATTTGATCCGAGCCTTGCCCTCGATATCGAGACGGCTCCTATTCAGGAGATCGAGCTGAAGATACCTTGGGAAATCGATCCCCAAACCGGCGGGTCGAGTGTCTTACCCGGCCCATGCGGCGAGTATCTGGAAGTCATCGATCATGATCCGGCAAGTAAAGTCGTTTATGCGCCCATCAATCTGAACGACGGACTCATTCTGGCGCAAAGCGGCTTGTCGCCTTCCGAAGGCAATCCTCAATTCCACCAGCAGATGGTCTTTGCCGTGGCGATGAACACTATCGCCAATTTCGAAGAAGCGCTGGGCAGAGTGGCGCTGTGGGCGCCACGGGTGATTCGCGCCGAGGATGGCCGCTTCATTCGACAAGAGTTCGTCCGCAAGCTTCGCATCTATCCACACGCGCTGCGCGATGCCAACGCGTACTACAGCCCTGCCAAGAAGTCGCTTTTGTTCGGCTACTTCCCGGCCAAAGCCACGCAGGAGGGACCCGTGGCTGGCAGCATGGTATTCACCTGCTTGTCGCAAGACATCATTGCCCACGAGACGACGCATGCCCTTCTGGACGGACTTCATCCGCGTTTCGGCGAACGAACAAATCGCGACGTGCTCGCGCTGCACGAAGCTTTCGCCGACATCGTGGGCATGTTGCAAAGATTCTCGCACCCCGAGGTACTGAGGCACCAGATCGGAAAAACTAAGGGGGACTTGGGGCAGCAAAACTTACTGGGACAACTTGCGCAACAGTTCGGCCGAGCCATCGGTCGTGGCAGTGCCTTGCGCGATGCTCTTGGTCGCACCGACGCCCAGGGTCATTGGCATCCCCGCGTGCCAGATCCGGACGAATTAGCGCGCACGACGAAGCCGCATGATCGAGGCGCTATCCTGGTGGCGGCGGTCTTCGATGCATTCTTGTTGGTTTACAAGTCCCGCATCGCCGATTTGTTGCGCATTGCGACCCAAGGCACGGGAGTGTTGCCGCCGGGCGAAGTGCATCCCGATCTTGTGAATCGGATGGCCGAGGAAGCGGCGTCTTGCGCAAAGCATGTGTTGCACATGTGTATCCGCGCGTTGGACTATTGCCCACCCGTGGACATCACCTTCGGCGATTATCTGCGCGCTATCGTGACCGCCGACGCGGACCTCTACCCCGACGACGAGCCACGCTTTCGCGTGGCGATGATTCAGGCGTTTCGGAAGCGAGGCATCTATCCGCGCGGTGTCCGCACGTTGTCCGAGGAATCGCTGCTGTGGCCAACAGGCGCCGAAACATTGGCGGAGGCAGACGCAACGCTTACCACTCCGGAACAGTCGCGGCATAGCGACAAGATGCACAGCGACGTGCGCGCTTTGGTCCAGCAAGGCACGAATATCTCGTTGGATTGGACCCTTGAAGAAGATCGGCAGCAATCCTATGAAAAGATGCAGGCCAACGCCAAGAAGTTCCACACCTGGCTGACCGTCGGCCCGGGAAGGGACTGGATACCCGCCTTAGGATTAACGCTGAATCCCGAGGCGCCGGCCAGCGTCGCGCGCAGCGGAACGAGTGGTATCCCGGCAATCGAAGTTCACTCGGTGCGCACGGCGCTGCGCCGCGGCGCGCGGAATTCGATCGTTCCGGAACTCGTCGTCGAAATCGCGCAGCGGCGCTTTGGCTGGTTCGACCGCAACGAACAATTGCGGCAGGATCAAGCGCAAACGCCGGGAAGCATCACCACCAGTGACTTTCGCTTCCGGCGCGGTTGCACGTTGCTGATCAACCCGCGCTCCTTCGACGTGCGCCGCGTGATACGTACGCCCGGCACCGTTGAAAGTGATGATTTGCTCGAGCAACTTCGCAGGTTCCTGACCGGCGAGGATCCGAACCCCGAGCACGCATTCGCGGGGATACCCTTGGATGAAAATGACGACGAAACGTTCGCGCGCCTTCATCGCCTTGCCTGAAAGGAAGACGAAATGCCAGTCATGCCAGCCCCTGCCTCGGGCGTCACGGTGCGGATGTACCGTCAAGGCCACGGCGACTGTTTTCTGTTGGCCTTCCGCAAAATCGACGGCAGCCCGTTCTATATGTTGATCGACTGCGGCTATAAGCCTGGGTCGCAGATACATCGGCAGATCCAGGAAATTGTCGATGACATTCACGAGTCGACCAACGGCCACCTCGACGTCGTCGTAATCACGCACGAGCATCAGGATCACGTGAACGGCTTTTGGGTGCAGGTCGGCGCCAACGAAATCGAGCGATTTCAGCATATCGGCGTCGATCGACTTTGGCTGGCGTGGACGGAAGACCCCCACGACGATCTTGCCAATGAGTTACGCGAGCGATTCGACGACGAGTTGCTCGGTTTACTCGCGGCGCGTGCGTCGCTGGCTGCCGCGGGTGCTGCCGGATACGCGATCGCTGAGCGCGTGAGCGCGCTCCTGGAATTGGAAGGCAGCAACCCCCTCAACCCCTTTGCACTCGAGGGCGGGACGAATAAGCGCGCCATTCAATTCATCAAGCACAAGGCCAACGAAACGCTCTATCTGAATCCGTTCAACACCATCTACTCGCTTCCGAACGTCGATGGCGTGCGCGTTTATGCGATGGGTCCTCCGCGCAGTGAATCACTGTTGCTTTCGCTCGATCCTCTCGGTTCGGAAGGGTTCGAACGTAACCTCGCCGAAACGGCGCAATCAGGCGCCTTCTTGGCCGCTGCCATGGACCATGGAGGTGGAAACTTCGCAACGGCAGCCGGGAACGCCGTGGAAGCTCAGCAGCCCTTCGCCCGTCGTTTTCGCATTCCCGAAAATGAGCGCAATGCGTCGGATCACGCCGTTTTTTTCCAGACGCATCTCGATGGCGACGATTGGCGGCGCATCGACCATGAATGGCTGCGCACTTCCGAGACGATCGCCTTGCGTTTGAATAACGAGGTGAACAACACTAGTCTTGTGATGGCGATCGAATTGCCGGGAACGCAACGCGTGCTCATGTTTGTCGGCGATGCCCAGCGCGGCAGCTGGATTTCGTGGGATGATGGCAGTTGGACGAATGACGATGGCCAGGAAGTCACGACAACCGACATCCTTGGGCGAACCGTTTTCTACAAGGTGGGACACCATGGCAGCCACAACGCCACGCTCAAGGGTGAGGCGGACAGCATCTATCCGAATCTCAACTGGATGGCGCAGGGTAACTTCGCTGCCGAGTTTGTCGCCATGATTCCCGCAAACGAAGTCTGGGCCAATGAGGAGGCGCATTGGACGCACCCGTTACCTTCGATTCGCGACGCTCTAATGCAGAAAGCCAAAGGGCGAGTGTTTCAAACGAACATCGACAATGTCGAGAAGCCGCCCGCCACGAGTCAGCAAGAATGGGACACGTTTCAGAACAGTATCGTCGAAAACGACCTGTACTTTGAATACACGGTCCTCGACACGTAAAATTTCGTCGGCAACCCGATGCAGACGCGAATCGTTTGAATTCGTTCCAGCACTGTGAACGATGTCGAATGGCCGATGACCCAGTGGTCCGTGTGGCAATCGGCAATGGCCATCGAGTAGCTCACAAAAGATTGCCCACCTGGCCGCGCCGAACTCTTTGACCACCGTGACCAGTTCCAATTTCTTGCGATGATTGGCCAAGAACAGGGGCGTGTAGTCGCCGTCGTCTGGGTTCGCTTCTGGCCCCTTTGAGCCGCATGGCGACACCCCCGCGTTCGAGCAGCACTCTTGCGACTCGGGGCGTTGGCTGGGGATGTTCGTCTGCTGCGAGTTTTGTGGACCGAGGAACGATTCCGTGAATGGCAAACGGGTCAGAAACGACTCTCCGGAGTTCATCAAGCCGATCCAACTTTCTAAGACGCTGTTCTGAAGGCTCACCGGAAATCACGGGAGCGGTTGCCAACTTCCCCCAACGTCGCGGTGAGGCCTAGCATCTGATCGACTAGCAGATGAATGACGCCGTGCTGGCGTTGCAGGAGACCACGAACGATCAGAGCAGAAACCCCCTTGTGCAATCGCGCGGCCGCCGATCAATCCGTGCCACGCGGGCATCAGCATCCACTTTCTCCGTCGTCCCGAGCGATCGTCGAAACTTCCGACCGTCCCAGCGAAACGACCCCTGAAAAACATTTCCCTTCCGTTCGAGCCAAGCCATGAATGAGTGCGTCCCCCTGCATTGATTGTCGCTGCGATGACAAGCGACGCAGAAGCCACGCATCCCCAACATTGCCCCCCGATTTGTCCCCCACTCACACGAGTGAAAAGAAAAAGGACTCGGGAAGCATTTCCCCAAGTCCTTTGTTTCCAAGATGCCCAAGACAGGAATCGAACCTGCACGGTATTGCTACCACTAGGCCCTCAACCTAGCGCGTCTGCCAGTTCCGCCACTTGGGCTGATGACCTTCGGCTGCGGGCACCTGAGGGAGTGAAGCAAGCCCGCGACTGAGGCGAAGAGTATAGCGGGGACCGCGCGATTGGCAAGCAAGCTCCTTTTGTCAGATCCAGGCGGCGGCGATGGCATTCGAGAGGCGTGACAGGCTGCGGCCGGACGGCTCTTGCGGTGTCGTGGTGAGGATGACAGCGAAGAGTTGTTGGTCGGGGTCAATCCACATCACGGTTCCGGTGGCACCCCAGTGGCCGAACGTGTTTGGGCCGAGCAGATCGCCGAAGTTCGCACTGTGCGCGGGCCAGTTCAGACGCCAACCCAACCCCCAAGGACGGCACCTCCGCTCCTCATCGGGCACCTCGCGCATCGCGCTCAGTTGATTGCGAGTGGATGCGGCAATCGCGGCTGGTGAAAGCAATCGCCTGCCCGCGCGAGTCGCTCCGCCACGCAGCAGGAATTGCGAGAACATGGCGAGATCGCGAGTCGTAGTCAGCAACCCGCCCCACGGCGCACCGAGCTGTCTCCAGTAGCGGCTGTTCCAGTTCCACGTGGTCCCTTCCAAGTGCTCGGCCGGCACTTGCACCGTTGGCACGCGCTCGATT
Organism: Planctomycetota bacterium; assembly: GCA_038040225.1. Taxonomy (GTDB): domain Bacteria; phylum Planctomycetota; class Planctomycetia; order Planctomycetales; family Planctomycetaceae; genus Schlesneria. Next base: position 2,105 of record JBBPIS010000114.1, on the reverse strand, counting down.
CTTGGATCGCCGCCAACCAACCAGTCGTCGGGAGCACCCAGCGTCGTGTCGAGCATCCCGAGCGGCTCGAACAATTCCCGTTGCAGGAAGTCACCGCACGGCCTGCCGCTGATGCGAGTGATGATTTCACCGAGAACGGTGAAGCCCATGCTTTGGTACTGAACGCCGCGGCCGGGGGGAAAGGCCAATGGCTCTTCGCAGGTACGCTCGACGAATCGTCCAAGCGGCGCATTCGATTGTCGCAGTTCGAGGTTGTCCGGCAGCATGTCAGGCAGACCGGACGTATGAGTCAGCAGGTGCCGAACTTCGACTCCATGCTTTCCGTTCCGACCGAACTCCGGAATGAAGTCCGTCACGCGATCCGCGAGCGTCAATTGACCTCGCTCGATCAGCAGCATGGCCCCCATCGCAACAATCGGCTTGGTGATCGAGGCGACAAGGAAAATCGCGTCACTGCGAAGCGGAGCCTCTTGATCGGGATGTTGTCGACCAAAAAACACAGGCCCTTCCACCGAGTCCTTTGTTCCCGTGACCAGTGCCACAGAGTTCAAGGCTGCCGTGCGGCACCATTCGGACGCCAGATGCTGCACGGCAGCCCAACGGCCGGCATGGAGAGTCGCACGGGGCGAGTCAACGCCGTGTTTCATGGAGGCCCTTTGCAAGAGGAGAGGCTGTGAAAGTACGATGGCCTCAGCAGCTTGGCAGCGGGGGACGACAGTGGCAAGCGGGCGCATCAAAAAAGCCCCAAGTCATCCCCGGAGCTTCGTTCGATCGCGAGTGTCTTCATGCCGCAGCCGCCCGAGCCTCACACTTCGAGTTCGTGCAGATGGAACAGCTTGTCGAGTTTCGTGATCTCGAGCACTTCGCGAATGTCATCCGACGGATTGTAGAGATGAACTTCGACACCCTGTCGTTTGACGGATGCCAGCAAGCCCAGCAGACCACTGGGTAGCAATCGTACTCCGGTGAGATCAAACGCCAGTGTCGAGCAACCGTGATCGCGGATCAGGTTCGCGACCTCATCGCGACATTCAGCCATGTTCAGGTGGTCGAGCACCTCGCGGCCCCCAAACCCGATGACGGTCAGCTCACCGGCTTCGTAGACCTCCAGTTCGGAAATGGTTTGCATTCGGCAATTCCTTTTTAATCGAGTTCATCGTCTCGGCGTGCAGCCACAAAAAATGCTGGTGGTCGCCTCAGCAAACAGTCGGAGTCGCAGCCATTTCAGTGAAAAGGGAAATGGAAGACAAACAATTGCCACGACGCCGAACGACACGACACGCAATCGCCGTTCCTGAAGCGCGACTGACTCCAGACTACAACCGCAAGGCTCTGCCTGGAAATGTGTTACAGCATTTGTCCTGATTGACAATTGGCGGGAGTCGGGGTGGAAGGCCGCCGCAAGTTTCAACAACCTTGCTTTGTTTTGCTGACCTCGCGGCGGACGGGTCTCTACCAACGAAAGCCGCCTCTCAACCATTGAAGCTTGAGAGGCGGCACGGGGAGTCCGTCCACGACGGTCCACACAGGAGTGTCTGATCAGATTGGACGAGGGCCTCGTTGAATCGCGTTCAAATTGAAAGTCGACTCTATCGCACTTTGGCCTTGAACGTGACAACACCACCCGCCTTGGGTTGGAGTGGCTCGGTCAGCTCCCACACGAGAACCAGACTTCCCTCACCATTGTCTTGCACGACCAGGCGACCTTCGCGATCCGATGTCGCGCTGTCATCGACGTACTGCAAACGCGGAGTCAGGTTGTCGACGATGCGGACGTGATGGACCGCGTTCGGTCCGAGGTTGTCGTAACGGAGCGTGAACTCGATGACATCGCCCGGCACGGCGGTGTTCTTGTCGGCGAGCTTGACGATCCGCAGGTTACCCGGCTCGTCCGACTTCTTGTCGTCGATGCCGACGATCGTCGCGGCATGAGCCTCATAGACTCCCTCCATCGCCGAGTCTGTCTTGGCTCCGATGACGGGATACTCTTCACGCGACCAGACCAGTCCCGCCTGGATGCCGAAATTCAAACGAGCGGCATCGGAGTGCTTGGCCGATCCGAACTGGACGAAGTTCAAGTCCTGATAAACATTGATCAGCTTGTC
>JBBPIS010000113.1:0-26546 GCA_038040225.1 Planctomycetota bacterium | reverse complement strand
GCTTGAGCACCGAACGGTCGAAATCTTTCGAGAGGTGGTTTGTGAATGGCTCATCACGCGGAGCGATGATGGCTACATTGGTCTGACACTGAAATGACAGCCAGTTGACGGGAACTCCTGCACGCCGTCTTCGTCTTCAGGTCGTCTCGACCACACCGGCGTGCTTCGCGTTGCGGCACGTCCCCAAATGGACTGCATCCTTGCCATCGGAATTCGTCATGCGAACAAGTGCGTCGATCCTGGTGATTTGTTCGATCGGGTTCTGTGCGGTCAATGCGCTCGGACAACCGGCGGTTCCCCAGCCAGTCCCGATGGCGAATGACGTGGAGGCAGCTCGGGGCATGGTCCGGGAGGTGTTTGCGGACAAGTACAAACAGGCCAAGACGTCGAAGGCCAAAACCGCACTGGCGAGTGAGTTGACGATGCGGAGTCGCGATCCGGCGGAGAGCCCTGTCACACGGTATGTATTGTTGACTGAAGCTCTGGAATTGAAGTCCACCAACGGTGACGTGATCTTGGCGTATCGAGTCATCGATGAACTGGCTCAGTCATTCAGCATCAATCCGATGACCGAAAAAATGGGCCTGCTCCAAAAGGAGGCTCGCGCGGCGAGCACACCCGGCCGCCATCGGTTCCTCGCGCAGGTGGCAATGCGACTTGGGAACGAAGCCGCCTCGAAAGAGGACTTCGGGATCGCTCAAGAGTGTTTCAAACAGGCCCAATCGTCCGTTCAATCGGCTCAGGACGAGAAGTTGCAGTCGCGCATCAGCGAGCAATCGCGGCAGGCTGATGAGATGTTCGCCGAATCTCTGGCCGCCATCAAAGCGAAGGAGACCTTGGCCGCCCAGCCCCTCGATCCGGAATCGAGCCTGCTGTACGGACGGCATCGGTGCCTGACGCACCGGGACTGGCAGACGGGCCTGCCGCTGTTGAAGCAGTCGTCGCATCCGTCCCTCGCAGCGGTGGCAGCCCGTGATCTCGGTGGCGCAGATACCGTGGACGATCAAATTGCCATCGCGAACTCCTGGATGGCGGCTGCGAAAGACTTGAAGCCGCGCGAACGTCCCCTGGCCGCCGAGCGGGCCATCCACTGGTACGAACGAGCGCTGCCCCATGCCAAGGGAATCAACAAGGAGATTGTCGAGAAGCGCTTGGAGGCCGCGCAAGATCTCGCCTCCGGCCGCAACTTCCCTGAGGCACTTTCCAGGCTGGCGAATGGGCTGGTGATCGAGCAAGTCCTCGATTGTTCGAAAGAAATGCACTGGTTCGACGTCAAACCGACATTCGATTTGCAAGCGTCGTGGTTGCTGTCGCTTCAGTACAAACCGCCCGCCCTCGACGGCGACAATCATGCCGTCTTTCTGTGGGGCGACGCACGGGCAGGGAAGGATCCGCTCGGCGCTCATCTCTACCACGACAAGTTCACGATCGCCGTCGATGACTGCCACCAACACCTCCGCCAGCAATTCATCACCCCGGCTCTGTCGAGCGATGTCGGCCAGTGGATCGATGTCAAGTTTGAGTACGACGCCGTCGCAGGAGACCTGGAACTCCACCTGCGCCACCGCCTGATCCAACGCCAACCGCTGACGATCGCCCCCAGCGCCGACCGCCCCATGCCAGTCACCATCGGTGGAGCCGACGGCCACCACCAACGCTTCCCCGGCCGCGTCCGAAACGTGTGGCTCGGCAATCTCCAATAAGTGCATGGCTCGACAGCTTCAGAGTGACTGGTGTCTCACTTCCTCTTCGTCGATTCGGCAACGTGGTGGGCAATGCGGTCGAGGTTGGCGAACTCGGCTTTGTCGGGGGATTTTTGGACGAGGTCGCAGATCAGGTCGATCGTGCGGAACTCGGGATCGGTCACGTAGAGGCAGGACGGGTGCGCCAGGAAGTCGAACACGGCGCGATGCTCGATCGTCCAGCCGACGGCGGCTTTGATCGCCTCCAGAAATTGATCGAGCTTCCACTGATGGGCGCGAAAGGCCGTGACGTCGCTGACGGGACTCATCGGAACCTCGACAAGGCCCGAGGGATAGACGAACGGTTGAGCGGCCTGCTGCTTGGCGACGATGTCGGCTCGCACGTCGTGCCAACTCGCCTCGTCGGTGACCGCCGCGCGATGAGCCGGATAGAGGCTGCTGACCCAGCGGTAGCCCTGATCGATCAAAAGTTGCTGCACCTCGGGGGCGTCGTTCAAACCGTTGTGAAAGCCACCCGGAGTGCGAAAGCCGGCGGGCGGGACGCCGAGGCGCTGCTTCATCGCTTCGGTGGTGATGCGGATGTTTTCCGCAATCACCTCGCGCGCTGACTTCCCTTCGATCAGCCACGGCGCACGGCGGAACCGGAACTGCAAGTCCTCAGGCTTTTGTGCTTTGACGTTGACGTGGTCATACGTGTGATTGCCGACCGGATGCCCGGCCGCGACGATCTCGCGCAGCCAGTCGATATTCTCCTGCTCGAAGACGCGTCCCACGACGAAGAAGTGGAGCGTCCCCCCCGCCTTCTTCACCCGCCGCGCCGCCTCGACCGCGTACCGCTTCGTTTCGTCGTTGAGGTTTCCCTTTTCGTAGTTCCAGTGGACCTGATCCTTGGTCGGGTACTGGGCGCTCATTTCCAGATCGAGCGTGATGGCGATCAGGGCTTTTTTGTTCGAGCCGCTGTTGTTCGCATCCGGTTCGGCCGCGAAGGCTGCCGCGCGTGACAGGCCGAACATCGCGGCGAGGCCCGCCGACTGCTGGAGCCACGCCCGACGCGAGATCGCGCTTCCGTCGATCGCCGGATCGTACGACGTTCCGTAGTGAAAGCTGTTCATCGTGGGGACTCCCTTGGACTACTGACATTTTGTTTCTTCGCGAGCCCCGAAGATTCTGAACAGAAGCGAACGAAGGTAACGAAGGGCGAAGCGATCCTTTACATTCAGACGGTCTTGCCGAAGCCGCGCGACGAATGTGTTCCGTTGTTCCCTTCGTTGTCTTCTGTTCAAGTTCTGGGGTGCGGCTCAAGCCGGCACCGGGTGAGTTCCGGGGCCGAAAAACTATTGTCGAGATTCCTTGGCCGCGGCGGTCTTGTCGAGTCGCACCCACGAGACCTGCGTGATCAGTTGATTCAGCGAAGCGAACGAGATGGCCGCGTTGGTCGCGTGGTTCGGCTTCGCGTTGGCCGGGAACGTCGCGAGCGTGGCGTCTCCCACGAGGAAGACGTTGAAGTCCTGGGACAGATTCTGAAACCCGGCCGTCGTCTTGCAGAAGCACATGTCGGTGGCATAGCCCGTCAGCAGGACGTGACGCACACCCCGCTCCTTCAGCGCGTCGCGCAGGAGGGCGTAGCCCTCGGCGTCGTAGATCACGAAGTCGTCGGGGTGGACTTCGATGTCTTTGGTCACGGGGATCGGCAACTCCCAGAATCCGGCGTTGTTGAACTTGGGACCGGCGTCGAGGCCGGGGAACTGCTGGAAGTAATCGATCACAGGCCGGTTGGCCGAGAGCGTCAGCTTCTCGGGGACCGGCTGGCCGGCGTATTGGATGCCGTTCAGTTTTTCATGCAGTTCGCGCCGCCCGACTTCGATCTCCTCCTTCGTCGGTCGCGAGCGGACCGAGCGATACAGCTTCTTGCGGATCGAGTCCTCCTTGCCGGGCAGGCTGTACATCACGCAATCGACCTCGCTGCGCAGCCGGTTGATAAACGGAGCGATCACCTCTTTCGTATGCTTGCCTCCCAGATGATTCTTCGCGGGGGTGCAGAAGTCGGCGCAGCCGGCCGGTTCGGGAGTGCGCCAGCCCTGTCCGTCATCGATCCCCCACGGATGGACCATGATCACGGCGGTCGCCTTCGCTTCGAGCCGGTTCGGCATCTCGATGATCCCGCGCGCGTTGTACGACCAACGCCAGGCCCTGACCGACAGGTTGGCCTTGGGATCGTCGACGAGCAGCGGCGCTTCGTACCGCGTCAGGTCGGTCACCGGAGCCACGTAGTCGGGATAGTCCGCCAGCAATGGAGCGGGAGCCTCCAGCCGCTTGAGCTGGTTGGAATACGTGCGAGGCGGAGCCACATCATCCGCGTTCGTTACTCGTTCGACACTCATCATCACGATGGCCAGCAACACGATGCCGCGCGATGACCATTGAAAACGGTTCAAGCCAGTTGTGGGCCGACTTCGCCGAAGTCGGCGAGAGCGAAGCGGATTTCGGCGAAATCCTCCCACAGCAAAGCAACCCATCAATTGCAGGTGCCAACCGTTCATTTCGAGTTCTCCGTTTTGGGGGCGGCCGATTGCAGGAAAGCAAACAGATCTCGCAACTCCTGCGGGGTGAGTTTCTTCAGCACGTTCTCGGGCATCAGCGAGGCTTCCGACTCGCGCAATTCGTCCAGATTCGAGGTGGCAATTGTCAACTTCTCGGCTTTGGCGGCGAGCAGCGTCACTCCACCGGCGTTCTGTTCGACGAGCAGCCCCGTCAGGACTCGGCCATCCTTCGCCGCGGCGATGTACGTCACAAACTCCCTGCGAATGATGGCGTTCGGGTCCACCAACTGGACCAGCAGATAGTCACGATCACCGCGGTTGGCATGAGTCAGATCGGGACCGACCGCGTACCCCTCGCCATGCAGGCGATGGCACGTCGCACAGTGTTGGGTGAAGAGCGGATGTCCTTTGTCGGCGCTGCCTGTTCCGGCGCGCAGGTCGTTGTTCAACCGACGGACTTCCGCCAGCCGTTCTTCGGGAGTCGGCGGGGAGACTCGCCCCCACAGCCGCGAGATTTTGCCGCGGGCTTCCGGGGCGAGCCGGTTCACGATTCCCTGCCATCGTTCAGCGGTGAGGTCTGTGACCGGCAGCCGCTTTGCGTCGAACTCATCAAGAAACCGCGTCCCCCATTCGGGACGGCTGAGCAAGGCCGATTGAAGTCGATCTTTGAGCGGCGGCTGGCTGCTCGGGTAGACCTTCAACAACGCATCGCCCACGTCGGGCAGGACGAATCGTTGAACGGCGTCGATGGCCGCGAGGCGGACTCCCGCAGGCTCCTGTTCGTCGAGCACGAGCTTCGTCAGCAGTTGTGCATCCGCGTCCGTTCCGAGGTCGGCCAGAATTCCGATTCCCATCTTGCGGTCGGCTTCGCTCGCGCGACGATCCGAAGTGAGTTCACTCACACGTTGTCGAGCGGCCGGAAAGTGGAGTCGCAGCGCCAGCCGCAGCAGCGCCTCTTCGCGAGCGTCCTCACGCCACAGCATGCGCACAGACTCGGCGAACTCGTCGGGGATTGGGCCGTTCGCGCGACGCTCCTGCCAGCCCTGTTCGATGCTCGCCAACAACGGAAGTTGCGCGGCTCGATCTCGCACAGCGTTCAGGATCTGCGCGACAGCCTTCAAGTTCGCGGCATCACCCACGGATGCCGAACGCCGGAGAAAACGGGGCAGGATCGTCTGCCGCGTGATTTGCTGCGTCGCGGTTGTCGAGTCGCACAGCCATTCGACGATGGCCGCTCGCTCCACGTCGGCGTGTTGTTCGACCGCCCACCACAACAGCAGCGGCACGAAGGGATCGGACTGGTCCTCGTTCCGCGCGGCGAGTCGTTGCGCGAACTGGATCGCTGCGGCAGACGGCAACCGTCGAGCGGTGCAGGCGAGTTGAGCGCGCACCGCCACGTCGGGCTCGGTCGGCGCGAGGTCCATCAGCGCGCGAATAACTTGAGCGGAGACGGGCCGCTCGTCTCCCAACAGTTGCACCGTGGCTCGTCGCAGAAACGGATCAGCATCACGCAGCAACTCAATGGCGAGACGATCAGTCAGTCCGCCGCAACTCGCCAGCGTCCACAATGCTTCCAGACGGAGTTGAGACTGCGTCGAAGCCGCGACCATCGTGCGCAGCGGCAGGATGGCTTCGGGGTCTCGCCGTTCGGTCAGCATCCGCCGCGCACGCCGCACGAACCAGTCGTTCGAGTGTGAGTGGAGTGCGATCAGACTCGCCGTCGATTGCGTGCGCAGGTCGTCGATGCGCGGGGTGGCTCGTGCGGGGATCGCGATGCGGTAGATGCGGCCGTTGGAGCGGTCCCACTCGGCGTCGGGATCGGGATGCGCGGTGCGGGAGTCGTGCCAGTCGCAGACGTACACGGCCCCATCGGGCCCGGTCGTGACGTCGCTCGGCGCGAACCATGTGTCGTTCGAGATGAGGAAGTCGCCCGCATGAGCCGTGGCGACCGTCGAACCGCGCGGCTGGATCTCATTCCAGTGCATGCCGTGACCGAGCAGATCGGCGGAGATGTACGTGTCGCGAAAGGTCGCGGGCAGCCCGTCGCCTCGATAGACGATGCCGCCGACCGTGACGTGTCCGCCGCGAAAATCTCGATGCGGCGCATGGTCGAAGTAACCAAAGGCAAACGGATTGTGCAGCGGCCCGTGCTTGCCGAACGACTTCCAGTAATAGGCGCCGGGCAGGCCGTGCAGGAGCCGGTAGCCGCCGTGATTCGTGCTGTAGAGCAGCCGCCCGTGGCGATCAAAATCGAGACCCCACGAGTTGCCTCCCCCCTCGCAGAACAACTCGAACTCGTGCGTGAGTGGATGGTAGCGCCAGACCCCTTGTTGAAACTCGATCCCCCGGATGCGGGCGGTCACCGTGCTTCCCTGGCATCCGTACAACCAGCCGTCCGGTCCCCACGTCAGCGAGTTGGCGACGGAGTGAGCGTCGTCCATGCCGAAGCCGGTCAGCAGCACCTCGGGATCGGCATCGGGGACGTCGTCGCGATCGCGATCGGGATAGAAGAGCAGGTACGGAGTCTGCAACACGAAGACGCCGCCGTATCCAAACGCGAGGCCGCTCGTCAGATTCAGCCCCGAGACAAAATCGCGGGCCCGATCGGCCATGCCATCGCCGTCGGTGTCCTCCAGAATCGTGATGCGGTCGGCCCCGACCGGCCCCTTCGGCGGAGGCTCGGGCAGACGGTCGTACTCGGTGCGAGAGAAGCGATCGACCTTCGTGCGCGTCAGGCCGGCGGGGTTCGGGTATTGCAGATACTGAATCGCCCACAAGCGGCCTCGATCATCGAACTCGATGCAGACCGGCTGACGCACGAGCGGCTCGGCGGCAACGAGCCGGACCTCCAACCCCGCGGGAACCTGCATCCGTCGCGCGGCCTCGGAGACGGGATGTCCTTGCGCATAGGCGGCCGCAGTGGTCGCGAGGCAAACGATGAATGAAACGCCGACACAGACTCGTGTCATCGCAGGGCACCAGACTCAAGAAGCGGATGCGGCGCGGGACGAACAACGCGGTGCGCGTGATACGGTCGGGCGAGACAGAAGTCAAACGGAAGGAATGGTCGGTAGTGAGTCGGTTTGATGATGTGCCTCTCGGCTGCAACAAACAGGAAGCAACGTAATCACGGATGACCCAGCGCGGCCTTGAACCACCACCAAAGATTGAACAGAAGCAAACGAAGGAAACAAAGAAACACATTAGTCACTCGGCTTCGGCAATACCATCTGATGAATGTGAAGGATCGCTGTGCCCTTTGTTACCTTCGTTTGCTTCTGTTCAGAATCTTCGCGTCGCGCGAAGAAACAAAACGTGAGTGCCGCGCGGGCGAAGTGGCGTGTATCATGCCGCCGCTCGAAGACCGCGCTGCCGTCGGGGCAGCGGGATGCCACTCCTTCAGGAAGCCTCACCATGCGACAGTGGATTGCGAACCCCCGGGCCGGACTCATCGTTGGCGCTTTGGTGCTGCTCGGTGTGGCGGCGCTCTCGACGACGAATGCCGACGAGAAACAGACGGCCGCGCTGCTCAAGACGTTTGTCGGGGAGTTTGTCCTCATCACGCCGGGCGAGGGAAAATTCCCGGCCTCATTCCAGATGGGATCGAAGGAGGGAGACGCCCGTGAGCAGCCTCAGCATGAAGTCACCCTCAAGGACAAGTTCGCCATCGCCAAGTACGAGATGCCTCAGAACCTGTACGAGGCCGTCATGGGGACCAACCCCAGCCGCTGGAAGGGGCCGCGCAACTCGGTCGAGATGATGAGCTGGAAGGACGCCAACGACTTCTGCCAGAAGATCACGCAGCAGCTTCGCGACCGCAAACTGATCGGCGCGGACGAGGTCATTCGATTGCCGACCGAAGCCGAGTGGGAGTACTGCTGCCGCGCGGGGACGACGACCAAGTACAGCTTCGGCGACGAAGCCCAGAAGCCGGGCGATGTCACTCCGAAAGCGACGCTGCTCGGTGAGTACGGCTGGCACACGGGAAACGCGGCCGGGAACGATCCGCCCGTCGGTGCCCTCAAGCCGAATCCGTGGGGCCTGTACGACATGCACGGCTATCTGTGGGAGTTCACCGCCGACGGTTGGAACCCCGATTACAAGCAGGCTCCAAAGGACGGATCCGCCGCGAAGGGATCGGACGAGGGTGGAGCGGCCGTCGTGTTGAGAAGCGGTTCTTGGAAAGATCCATACGACAAACTGACGAGTTCTTCGCGCCGCAGGCTCTCAATCAATGCTGCCGATGATGCAGTCGGCTTCCGCTGCGTGAAGGCGACTGCCCGGTAGTTCGAGTCCGAATTAGGCGGCACGCTGCTCAATTAGACTGTTCGGCCTTTGAACTTGTTTGCTCAAGTTATTGGAGAAACCCATGTCTGATGTCGATGCAGCAAACATTGAAGCCGCCGAGCAGTCCGTCGAGTCTCGAACTAATCCGGGCCTTGTCAGCATCGCCCTGATTCTGCCAGTGCTCTCTGCTGTCATGCTCTTCTTCGTCACGTCATTCTCACTCGCACTTGGTATCAGTGTGGCGACAGTCGTCACTTCAGCAGCATTGGTCGCGATTGATGCAAGTCGCCTCGGGAAAGTGGACCTGAAAGGAAAAGTACGCGAAAGTGCGGGTCTGCTGTTCATCGGTATGTGCCTGTTTTGGATAGTTGTCTACCCGTTGGCGTTTTTTCGCCGCAGGAGTTTTGGTGGTCCCAATCTCGGTTTCGTGGCCTTGGTTGTCGCGGCTTTTTTTGCGGGAGGACCATTCCTCGGCTCGTTACTGATACCGCCACGACTACCATCATGCTCGAGTTCGGAGGTAGCGAGATTGCTTGAGCAGGTGATTCGCACTACGCCTGTTGGTGCCAATTTGAAATCCATGGACGGCCACCGCGAACTCAGCTATGACCGTGATTCAAATGTCAGACACGGCGAATGCGTTGCCCACACTAACGCCGGAGACATTCCCGTCAAATTCACCGTTGAATGGCAAGACCGCAACAAAGGCCTATTTCAGGTCCGAATTTGGCCAGCCGACTTGCCATCATGCAGCGGTCCCGAGGTCGCGAAGCTGCTTGAACAAATAATTCGAAGCAAACTTGTCGGTGCGGTATTGAAGTCCATCGACGGTTCCCGTGAACTCAGCTACGACCGTGATACAAATGTCAGGCACGGCGAATGTGTTGCCCATACAGACGCGGGAGACATTCCCGTCAAATTTATCGTCGAATGGCAAGACCGCGACAAGGGCCTGTTCCAAGTGCGAACAGTCGCTACGCCAGACTAAGGTGGCCAAACCAAGCCATGCACCGGAGCAGTCGATCCGGCGGTTTTCAAATGGATCGTCATTGGCATGTGCCCGGTGATGACGGTCGTTGGGCAGCGGAAATAACCCAGCATGCCTTCCGGTCATGATGGATAGCTTATCAATCTCCTCCGACTCCCTGTCATTTCCTCATTTCGCGTAGTCCTTCCACAGCCATCTCAGCGAATCAGGAAGCAGCATGCCGCCGTGTTTGCCGCTGTGGCCGCCGTCGCCATACTCGAACTGGTAGTCGTACCCCTTGAACTTCAGCGATGAGGCCATCTGTTGATTGGCCAGCGGCCAGTTGCCGTGCAGGTTGTCGAGGTCGCCCGAGCCGTCCTGCAGGAAGATTTTGAGCGGCTTCTTTTCGGTCTTGCGGATCAGCGCGGGATAGACGTGGCCGCCGCGGATGTTGGTGAAGCTGCCGATGTGGCTGATGACTTTGCGAAACTGATCGGGCCGCTCCCACGCGAGGGTGAAGGCGCAGATGCCTCCCGAACTGATGCCGCACGTGCCGCGACCTTCCGGGTTGTCGGTGAGTTTGAGCTGGTGCTTTTCACACAGCGCGGGGAGGACTTCGTCGATCACGAACTTCGAGTACTGATCGCCCAGCGAATCGTATTCAAAGCTCCGGTTGCTGCGTCCCTTTTGACCGGGCTGAGCGGGCGGAATGTTGCCGGGGTTCAGGAAGACTCCAATCGTGACGGGCATTTCCTGCTTGTGGATCAGGTTGTCGAAGACGACCGGCACCCGGAACTGGCCATCGACCTTCGCGTAATTGCCGCCGTCGTGAAAGACCATTAGGCACGCGGGCTTCGAGCCGTCGTACTGCGCGGGGACATAGACCCAGTAATCCCGCTCGGTGCCTGGAAAGATCTTCTCGCTGATCCACTTCCCCTGCGTGACCTTTCCCTTCGGCACGCCCTCCTGCGGCTGTGAGTCCGGCCCGAGCTTGTAGTCATCGGCGGCGAACAGAGTTGAAATGACGAATAGTGCGAGACAGCAGAAGCCGGCGAGAGACTTCGCGAGCATGGGGATGGTCCTTCGGTGGGTGGAAGTCGTATCGGGGGACGCGGCTACGTTAGGCAAGCAGCATGTCGAACGCAACGACACGCTCTTTGGAGTGCGAGGTGTTCTAAGGTGCCTCACACTCCGAGCATGTGGGTCTTGTCACGCCACTGGGCTTGCCCCAGTGGTTCAACGGCTTCTGCACTACTTGTTTGCCTTTTGCTGGAGGCAGTAGCGCAGAAGCCGTTGAACCACCGAGACAAGCTCGGTGGCGGGCTCGCAAGTGCTCGGTTGCAATCCGCCGGATGAGCGATACCATTCCCGACCGACATGGGTGCTCGGGGCGTGTCGCCTCGGGAGAATAGGGAAGACGGTGCAAATCCGTCGCGGTCCCGCCGCTGTAACCGGGGACGAACGCCGCACACGCCACTGAGAATCGGATTCTCGGGAAGGCGCGGCCAGTAGACCGATCCGGAAGCCAGAAGACCTGCCCAGATGTCGTTCGAGTATGGCCTACGGTTCTCGCTTCGGACGAGACGTGGCGGTCTGACTGCGCGGCAGCATTGCGGCCCGGCGATCGACTCCTCACGGGGAGACATCGTCTGTTTGGCTGCGCGCCCGGCGCAGGAGGCGGCTGCGCCTTTCTGTCGCGTCTCCGTGGGTCGGTCTTCGACAACGGAGAATTGTCATGCGAAGTTTGTCACCGGGTTTGGATTCTGTTGGTTGCGCTGAGGCTTCGATTTGCCGTGAAGAACCAGGGGGCTTACGCCCCCCGCTCGCCAAGAGCCGTGCCGGGCAACGCGGTTTCACGCTGATCGAGTTGCTGGTCGTCATCGCGATCATCGCGGTGTTGATTGCGCTTTTGTTGCCCGCCGTCCAGCAGGCGCGCGAGGCCGCGCGGCGGACGCAGTGCAAGAACAATCTCAAGCAGTTGGCTCTCGCGCTGCACAACTACTCCGACACCTACGCCGGCGTCCTGATGTGCTACACCATCGATGACCAGAAACGCATCGCGGACGTCGTGTCCGGCTCTTGGACGCCGGGTGGGCAGTCACGCTTCTGGTTTGGAAACGTGAACTACGACGAGCCCGATCCCACCAAACAACTCGACTTCACCAAGGGACCGCTCGCGCCGTTCATGGAGACCAATCGAGCGGCCTTCCAGTGTCCCGACTTTGGCAATCCGCAGGTCGATACCGTTCGTTTCGGCCAGATGGCCAGTGGCTACGGGTTCAACGGTCGCTATCTGGGTTACGGCACCGACTACGATTACTCGGGCTGGCCGATCACAGCGGCCGTCGATTTTCGGCGATTCGGGGATGTGACGCAGATGTCGAACACGCTCGTGTTTGCCGACTGTGCGCAGGTCGATTTCACCCTGAAGTTCCAGGAGACGTGGCTGCTCGAACCGCCGAGCCAGAACTATCCGACGACCCACTTCCGCCACACCGATACCGCGAACGTGGCTTTCATGGATGGGCACGTAGAGTCGCGCGGCCGGCACTTCAAAATCGACGTGCCGGGCGCGAACTGGATGGGCGCCGCACAAGCCGGCAAGATCGAAGAGAAGCACCTCGGCTACGTCAGCGATGGGAACCTCGGCGACCCGGCCAAGCAGGACGAAGTCTACGACCGCGAGTGACGCGGAACCGTGACGTTGTTGTGCGCGGGTCTCCCGACCCCGCACAACGATTCGACCGAAGGTCTCCCGTCCGCGTTGACGTGGAGACCTTCGGTCAACCGTTTCGGCGGGGTCGGGAGACCCGCGCCGAACACTGTTTTCTTTCTTCCCTCACAACACTGTTTTCTTCCCTCACAAATTTCTTCCCTCACAAAAGGAATCCATTCATCATGCGTGACTATCGCATTTGGTTGTCGATCGCCGGCTTGTTGATTGCCGGTCGAATGTTGTACCCGGCTTTTGCGGGAGACCGTTCGTTGCCCGTGCGCGATGAGGAACTGCAGGAGATTGTCTACGTCTGTCGTGAGACGGGTGAGACTTTTCCGTTGCGGGCCAAGGCGTCTCCCGAGAAGCATCCGCGCACGGGGCGGCTCACGCTGATGCCCGGCCTGTACTGTGCGAAGTGCCGTGCGTGGCGGGCCTCCCCCGCTTTGGAGATTCTCCAACAAAATCCCTCGGCGCGGTTCTGCCCGAAGGACAAGACGCCGATGACCGTCGATGGTCCTCCGCCCGAGAAGAAGTGAGTCGCCGTGATCGCACTCGAAACCGAAGGCGTTTGCTGAAGGAAGACTGAGATGCCTCAATCCAAACTGGGCCTGTTGATCGGCCTGCTGACCTATTCGGTCGCGATCCGGCTGCTGCCGTACGTTCTGCAAAACTGCGACGTGAAACTGGATCCGACGATCTTGTTCTACCCGTGGAACTTTTCGCCGCTGACGGCGGTCTGTTTGATGAGCGGCGCGTGTCTGGCGGATCGTCGTCTGTCGTTCGCGCTGCCGCTGAGCGCGATGCTGCTCAGCAACATTGGGATCGGCCTGCTGACGGGTCGCTGGGATTGGGCCTTCCCGGCGCAGACGTGGTGGGTGCCGTATGCCTGCTTCGCCGCAGCCGTCTGGCTGGGGACACTGCTTCGCCGGCGAGGGACGCGCCATCCGTTGTTGATGGCGATGGGGATGGGCCTCGGTTTTGAAGTCGCCTTCTTCGCGGTGTCGAACTTCACGTGGTTCTACGGCAGCGCGTCGATGTACCCGCGGACGTTGGCCGGTCTGGTGGAGTGCTACGCGGCCGCATGGCCCTTCTTCCGCAATGCTCCGATCAGCACGCTGGCCTTCACGCTGCTGGTGTTCGGTCCGCTGGGAGCCTTCGCGCCGAGCGAGGAAAGGGTACCGTCCAGCGAGTTGGTTCCCGTGCCGGCGAAATGAGCTGCGCGGGCGGATTGCCGGGGTGTCCACACAATGAACCAGCCCGGCTTGGAGACAAGCCGGGCTGATTCGCGGTTGTTTGAGGAGTGACGCAGTCGCTGGTGAATCGCCCCTCACCCCGGCCCTCTCCCCAAGAGGGCGAGGGAGGAAGAGACGGGGCATCGCGGGCTTTATGCGAACAACTTGTCGACTGGCTTGCCGCCGTCGACGATCTTGAGCGGGCGGCCGATGGGACTCATGTTTTCCTTGGCCGGGTTCACGTCGAGCGATTTGCAGATCGAACTGAACAGGTCCGGGACGGAGACGGGATCGCTGGTGATGCCGTTGCCGTCCTTGGCCGTTTCGCCGATGACCTGGCCTCCCTTGATGCCGCCTCCCGCGATTAGGGCGTTGAAGTTGCGGGGCCAATGGTCGCGGCCGGTCCTTGGGTTGATGCGCGGTGTGCGACCGAACTCGCCCACCCACACGATCAGCGTCTTTTCCAACAGGCCGCGATCCTTGAGGTCCGCAATCAGCGTGGCCACGGCCGGATCGCAGGGACCGATCAACGACGCCGTCCGGTTGAAGTTGTCGTCGTGCGTGTCCCAGTTGCCGTGACGGACTTCGACGAACGTGACGCCCGTTTCGACGAGTCGCCTCGCCAGCAGACAGCCCTTGCCGAAGGGCGTGTTGCCGTACCGTTCCTTTAGTCCCGCCGATTCATCGCTGAGATCGAACGTCTTCGTCAGCGGGGTCAGCACGAGTTTGGAGGACTTGTCGGTGATCTTGCGGTGCGATGCGACGACCGACTCACCACCGCGCGACGCAAACTCTCCTTCGAGCTTGTCGAGCAATCCGAGTCGCCGTTGAAAGCGGCCGGTGCCGACGGTCGTCGCGACGTTCTCGGGCATCTGTCCGGCGTTGCCCACATGGAACGGCTCGTAATCGACGCCGAGAAACCCTGCGCCCGAACCGTTGGAACCCATGCCTCCGCCACCGCGCCCCTCACCGATCGTCACGACCGACGGCAGTTCGCGATTGGCGATTGCCAACTCCTTGGCGATGTTCGACCCGAGCGACGGATGCTTCACCGAACCGGTCGGCAGGTAGCCCGTGTGGAGTTGATAAGAGGCACGCTGATGTTCGCCCTCCTTGTTGGTCATCGAGCGGATGATGGCGATGTCCTGCATCTGCTTGGCCGTCTGTTCCCAGCCCTGGGCGATCTGAATGCCCGAGACGGCAGTGTCGATCGCCTTCGTCGGGCCGCCGTTTTCGGTCCCCGGCTTCGGATCAAACGTCTCCAACTGTGAGGGGGCTCCCTGCATGTAGAGCAGGATCAGCGAACGTCCTTCCTTCCGCAGTTCGGCCGCCTGAGACGCCATCACGTCACGGAAGTTGAATGCGCCGGCCAGTCCGGCGGCCGACATGCCGTACAGAAAGCCGCGTCGGGAGAGCGAACGGCGGGACAGGTTGACGTCTTCGTGCCAGTGAAGCATGGACATGGGATGGGTCTCCGTGTGGGAGGATGGTGTTGATTGTCGTAGGGTGGGTCGAGCTTCGAGGCCCACCGCGTTTGACTCGTTTGGCGAGGATGGTGGGCCTCGAAGACTCGACCCACCCTACGTTCTATCTCTTCGACAGGAACTCGCTCGCATTGAGCAGGCTCCACATCAGGTCTTCGTAGGCTTCGTTGCGCGGGGTGACTTCTTTGAGATAGTCGGTGCAGATTTCCACCTCGTGCTTGGACGGTTCACGCGACAGGACCAGCAGGTAGAGTTCGCTCAGGGCATCTCGGTCGTCCTGGTTGTCGCGAAGAATGCGTCCGAGACGGCTGTTGCCACTGCCGGTCAACGCACCGCGCAACTGATTCGAGTTCATCAGGAACAGCGACTGCGGCACGTTTCCAGTGAGATCCTCCTTCGGCACCGAGGGATCGATGCCGAACAGTGTGTTGAAACCAAAGCGTGGACTGCGCAGGTAGCCTCTCGGTCCACCCTCCATCATCCCGCGTCCGCCGGACGACGACTGCTCATCGATGCCGAGCACCTGCATCAGCGAGTTGAAGACGACATCCGCTCGCAGTCGTGTCGGTGTGACGGATGCGAACGGCAGGGCATCTTCTGCCGTGGCCTTCGCGGCGACTTTGCGTTGGTACGTTTGCGAGTTGGCCACGGTCCGGATCAGCCACTTGGGGTCATGGGCATTCGCCACGAAGCCCTCGCAGATCACTTCCAATGCCTCGGGGAACCGGGCCGAGCGGGAGGGACCCATGTCATCGACCGGCATGTAAAATCCTTCGCCCAGCATCTCGCACCAGACTCGGTTGACGATGGCCCTCGCGAACCACGGGTTGTCGGGGGACGTGAACGCTTTGGCGGCGGCGTTGCGGCGTTCGAGATCGCTCAGTCCCTGACCGGGCGATGAGCCATCGATGAAGAACTTCGGCTGAACGAGTTTTCCCTTGGACGAGGGATCCTTGAGGTCTGGCATGTGATGTTCGGTCGAACCGCGCCTCTGCTGGGCGGGTTGAGGCATGGCCTTGATCTCGGCCACGGTCAACTTTTCATCCTTGTTGCTGTCGGCCTGTTCGAAGATCCGGTCGATCACTTGTGCGGGAAACATCGGTCCCCGGCCCATCATTCCCGGGCCACCTTTCATCTCCTCCTTCGTGATTTTGTTGTCCTTGTTGCGATCGAGCATCGAGACCCACTGCTCGGGGTTCTCGCGCATCATGTCACCGCGACCGCGGTCCGTGTTGACCGAAGCAATCTCGAATTGGATGGGCTGAGTTTGCATCTGACGCCGGGCGATGCGCGGGAAATAGGCCGCCAGTTCGTGAAACTGCTCGCGCTTCCAGATGTCCGACGGATGGTCGTGACAGTTGGCACACTGCATTTGAATACCGAGGAAGATGCGGCAGGCTTCGGCGGCAACATCTTCGGTCTCGGCGCTTTGAGCGAAGATCAGCGCCGTTTCCGGATGTTCCGTCACGTCTCCGAGCGCGGTCAACATCGCCGTCGCCGTGAAGTTCCAGCCGATCCCCTTGTTCCACTGATCGGCCATCCAGGTCTCAAACTCTGCCTGCGCCAGCCGGGCGCGCGGCTCGGTGGCCGGCATGTAGATCACGTCGCGCCAGTAGCGCGCCCAGTTCTTGCCGAACTCGGGCGAGGCCAGCAGTCGTTCGACGAGCTTCGTCCGTTTGGCCGGGTCGGGATCGAGGACAAACAGCGTGACATCGCGCGGCGATGGCAATTGGCCGGTGATGTCGAGCGACGCGCGGCGGAGGAAGTCCTCGTCGTTGCAGCGGCCCGACGGTTTGACGGCGGCTTTTTCGAGATCGGTCAGGATCAGCTTGTCGACATCGGCCGCGACGGCATTCGCGGTCGGAATCTCAACCGAACCCGACTTGCCCGGCGTTCGTTTGTTGGCCGCGACAGCATCGACCGTCACCGCGCCAAGCCAGGCGATTGTCAGGACGATTTGCAGAGAACGGCTTCGCGTGGTCATGGAGATCTCCTTTGGAGGGAGCGGTGGGGGCAGAGGTCTTCTTCAAACGGCCACAGGCTGGACGATGGATGGTACTCAATTCTGCCTGCGATCCGAACAGCAGCCTGCGGCGAGTCGATTGTCGGAGTGAGTTTTCAGTCTTCTGCAATGAGCCAGACATCAAACCCGTTGCGAGCGAAAAGGTTTCGCCCGCTTGATCCGAAAGGATTGAGTTGATGAGGGCCTGACGCCGGTCTGACTGCGTTGCGAGAAGGCCACGTCCGACCGTAGACTTCCGCCGTCTCGATCGTTCTCGTTCCTTCTTTCCCGCCGCCCGACCGGTCTGTTGATTTGAGTCGTCTCGGGACGACCGGATGCGGCAATTCCCTCTCGAAGGCCACCTCGATGCCCGTCAAAGTTCGCTGTACGAGCTGCGACAAAGTTTTGACCGTTCCCGATGCTGCTCGAGGCAAGGCCGTCAAGTGTCCCGGCTGCCAGGAGCGGATCGCCGTCCCCGACGAAGACAGCAGTTCGGGCACGATGAAGGTGCCCGGCAAGTCTGGCGGTGACAAGGCCAGGAAAAAAGGGGCCGCCAAGCCGGAGAAGCGGGTCGATTCGGAGGACGCCCTCGCAGCGTTCGACCTGCGCAAGGCGGAGGACACGAACGCCCGCATCTGTTTCAAGTGCGGCTTCGACATGCAGTATCTGGACGAGGAGGAGACGGAGTGCCCCGAGTGCGGTTATGACAGCGCGGCGGGCGGTCTCGGCAAGAAGGCTCAAAAGAAGGCCATGAAAGGCCCGGACCCGGCGGACTTTTATCCCGGACTGGCCAAGAGTGCGTGGAAGTTCGTGGTCAAAAACCAGCCTCTCGCCTGGCGGACCGACGCCTATGTCGCCGTGTGCCTGCTGATTTCGATGTTCTGCGCCTTCATGTACCTGTGGATCTCGGCCTGGCCGCCGCGAGCCTTCTTCGCGCTGTGCTTCACGGTGGCGATCATGGTGATTCCCGGTTGGCTCTGGTTGCTCGACATCGAAATCATCCAATTGACGCTCGAACGGAAAGACAAGTTCAAGCGGTTCAACTTCGACTTCTTTCTGGCCAGCGCGATGGGTCTGATGTTTGTGGCCTGGTGTGCCGCCATCGCTTTGCCCCTGATGGCTGTACCGGCGGGGATCGGCTACTACCTCGTCAATTACTCCGGCTATCCACCATGGGCTCTCGGTGTCTGTGTCGGGATCGGCGCGATCCCCGCGCTGTGGATGCTGCCGATCTCCATGTCGCACATGGCCATGCCCATCACTCTGCCGGGCTGGATGATCTGGAAGGTGGTGCCGACGTGGGCGAAGACCATCGCACCGCTGTCGGTCTGGTTGATGTGGTTGTTTCTCACGACGCTGCCACTCACCGGTGCCGCGGCCGTTATCGGAGGGGTCTGGGGGAGTGACATCGAACACATCGTCACGACGATGGAAGATAACGCCAGGATTAACCGCGAACGACTCGCTGCCGAGAACGCCCCCAAGGGAAAGAACGCGCCGCCCGCCAAGGATCCCAGCACGATCGGGACGATTGCGGAGGTGGACCTGAAGCCGCTCATCGGCCCGGCCATCATCCTGCTCCTGACGGCGCTGCCGATCGGCTGGATTGCCATGTTCAACATGCGCATCAACGGGCAGTTCACGTACTTCAACAAGACCCGGCTGGACATGATCGACAAGAGGAAGGAGTACAAGTACGTCGCGAAGGAGAAAGTCGACGAGGACGAGGAAGACAAACCGAGAACCCTCAAACAAGACGCAACTGACGGAAGTGCGATCGCAATCTTGTGCATGATCCTTGGCGGCGTAGGCGGCATGGTCTACGGAAACATGACGTCGTTGGGGACGGTTCCCGGGATCATCCAGTTCACGTTTTGGAGTTCTGTCGTTGGAACCGTCGTTGGTTTTGGCGTGCTGGTTGGTGTGGTCTATCCAATTCAACGCTCGGAGACGGGCCGAAAAGGCTTCTTCACGGGCGTGATCAGTCTCGTCGTGATGTTGCTCATGCTTGTTCTCGCTTCTGTGGGAGTGATGTCGCTCGGTTTTCTGGGAGGAAGCGATGCTGTGACACCCGTCGATCCGAATCAGGCCGCACCAGCCGGAGCAGTTCCGGAGGGAATGCCGATGCCGACGGGTGCTATGCCGGCAGGACAGATGCCCGGTGCGGCGAACGCTGCTGGAATCGCGACTCCGTAGTAGAAATCTTCGGGGTTGGTTTAGCATTTCACGAGTGCCTCCGAGGGGAATGGCGTTCCGATCGATCAAGACATAAGTCAGGACATGCTGGACAGTGCTTCGAGTTCGCATAGAATGCGACTGCCGCTCTCACGCCCTGCTCACTTGGCCGGGGTCATTCGAGTGGAAACCGCACAGTTGATGCACGTTGTGCAAACGGCTCGCTTCCTGCGACCGGACTGAATTGCGGCCCTCGACCTCTAAAGACTTCGCCCCCCGGCTTGCGTCCGCGCTGTTCTGACTTCAAGATGCGCGGCCCGACTGAACGGAGAGATTCATGGCCAGCAACAAAGACCTGTTCGACGACACCGCGATGACATTTGGCGAGCACCTGGAAGTGCTGCGCTTCCACCT
Organism: Planctomycetota bacterium; assembly: GCA_038040225.1. Taxonomy (GTDB): domain Bacteria; phylum Planctomycetota; class Planctomycetia; order Planctomycetales; family Planctomycetaceae; genus Schlesneria. The sequence continues at coordinate 7,026 of JBBPIS010000113.1, read as the reverse complement.
GATTCGGGCGATGATCGGCCTGGCGATCTGTGTGTTTCTCGCCCTGCTCTTCGGCGAAGGCCTGGTCGTTCTGATCCGTCAGCCCATCGATTCGGCACTGCGCCGAGCCAACATCGTTGCCGGAGTTCAGGATTCCGTGAAGGGCTTCGATTTCTGGCAGTCGGTCAGCAGCGCGGTCTACAACATGTTTATGCCACCCGCCACGCCGACGGCCGAGCAAATGCAGGAGGCTCACCCGGAGACCACCGATTTGAAGCGGACGATCACGCTCGAGCTGTCGGCTCACGAACTCGCCTCGCAACTGCACGAGGCGGCCCCCGCCCTCTATCCGGTTCCGCCGGACGAACTGAAGGACAAGACGCTCGCGCTGAAGGCCAAGTCGGAGGCGTTCTCACAGTTCCGGACCGGCATCGAGAAGATCGACCGACCGGTGACGCTGAACGTTCAGGAAGCCTTCGTCACGTACATGAAGGTCTCGTTCATCGCGGGGCTAGTCGTGGCGAGTCCGTGGGTCTTCTTTCAGCTTTGGCTGTTCGTCGCGGCCGGTTTGTACCCTCACGAGCGGAAGTACATCTACACGTACCTGCCGATGAGTGTGGGGCTGTTCCTCGGGGGAATCGGCTTCTGTTTCTATGGCGTCCTGCCGACGGTGCTCGACTTTCTGCTGGGTTTCAACACGCGCATCGGACTGACCGCGCAGATCCGCATCTCGGAATGGATCAGCTTTGCCGTCATGCTGCCGCTGATGTTCGGCATCAGTTTTCAGTTGCCGTTGGCAATGCTGTTCCTGACGAAGATCAATGTCTTTACGGTCGAGCACTACATCGCGCAGTGGAAGATGGCGGTGCTGGCGATCGCCGTGATCTCGATGCTGCTGACGCCGACTCCCGATCCGATGACCATGCTGCTGATGATGGCCCCGCTGCTGGTGCTGTATGCGATGGGGATCCTGCTCTGCCACTGGACCCTGCCGAAGACGACGGTCGAAGCGGCAACGTAGCGGCGGCACTTTGATCGTTGAACCGCGCGCCGTTGCCGTTGGAGTCCGCCTCCCCCCGTCGCCGACAGTGGCCGCGTCTTACGAAGGCATTGAACGGGCAGCGGTATTCGGCTCGGGAGGTGGCATCAGAAACGAGTGGACGACGAGCATGATCGCTCCCGTCACCAGATACGTGTCGGCGAAGTTGAACGTGGCCCAGTGAAACGTGCCAAAAAACCAGAAGTCGAGGAAATCTCGCACGGCATAAATGAGTTGGCCCTGTGGATCCTTGCAGCCGTGCAGGCCCAGCCGATCAAACAGGTTGCCGAGTGTCCCGGCGAGCAGCAGTCCGGTGGCCACCGTCAGCCACTTTGAAGCCGTCACGTGCCCCTGCCACAGAAAGTAGCCGATGACTCCAGCGGCCACAAAACTGAGTGAGGCGAAGAGCCACGTCTGGCCCTGGCCCATACCCCAGAGCGCGCCGTGATTAAAGGTCGTCTCCAGTTGGAACTGGATGGCCACGCCCAGAAACTGTCCCTTCCAGAGGGGACGAACGCCGGGAAATCCGAGCGTGGTGAAGACCTGGTGCTTGGTCCACAAGTCCCAGGCCAGTCCACTGGCTGCAATCACGGCGAAGACCAGCAGTCTCGTGCGAGGCAGACCATGCTTCGTGCTCAAGCCGGTGGAATGAGTCGCCTGCGCCGGGGTTGTGATGCTGGCCGGAACGGTCGACAGCTTTCCAACACGGGACGGCTCTACCATTCGTTCTCTTCGCGCTTCCGTTCGCATTCGACACAATTCTTGGTGTACGGGATGACTCGCAATCTTGGCTTCGGAATCACCGACTTTGCCAGGGAGCGGCCCGCGGCCTGACAGCCCTCGCAAACGCCGAATGATTCGTTGGTGATCCGTTCCAACGCGGCGTCAATTTCTCCCAGGAATTCCTGTTCGTTCTCGACTCGCCGCAAAGCGAAATCGAGTTCATAGGTTTCGGTCCCGAGTTCGGCAAGATGAGTCGGGGACTTTGATTCGGAACCGCTTTCATTCCGATCGAGTGCTTCGTGGGTCATTTGCCTGACGTCGCCACGGACCCGTGCTCGAAGAGTCAACAGCAACCGTTTGAACTCTTCCAAGTCAGCTTTTTTCAGCATCTTCAAAATACCTTGGCAGGTGGTTCAAAGGGGGGGAATTGTCATCGGGCGGGGGATTAAGAGCGGCGGATTATGGGTTTGGACGACCTCTTGGGTCAAGGCAAAGGTTGACATATGCACAGTCTTCCTCGACAAAACTGGTCTCCGGCCAAGTCCAGGCGGGCTTTGACGATTGTATCGAGTGGTCAAGGGGGCCCAATCCGGCCTTACCCTATTGGTTTCCTGTGGGGTTTGAGGTGAGATGATCAACCGATGAAACAGACGTGACCAACTCAACGTCTGATGCACCAAACTGCTTTCCAACAGAGACTTGAGGAACATCATGACCGATTCCGTCGTTCCTGCGGTGGGGACCAAGGCTCCCGCGTTCGACCTGCCCGCGTTTCCTGAAGGTCGATACAAACTGAGTCAATTCAAGGGGAAGCAGAATGTCGTGCTCTATTTCTACCCCCGCGACGACACTCCCGGATGTACGACCGAAGCGTGCGGATTCCGCGATCACATGGGGCAGTTTCAATCGGCGGAGACGATCATCCTGGGAGTCAGCACCGATTCGGTGGCGTCTCACCAGAAGTTCGCAGACAAGTTTTCATTGCCATTCCCGCTTTTGGCAGACGAGAGCCACGATGTCGCGGAAAAGTACGGCGTCTGGGTCGAGAAGAACATGTACGGCAAGAAGTCGATGGGCATTCAGCGCGCGACATTCCTGATCGACAAATCGGGGAAGATCGCTGCCGTTTGGCCGAAGGTCAAAGTCGAAGGCCATGTCGCCGAAGTGGCCGCGAAGGTCGCCGAGCTGGACTGACCGACTTGCTCTATGCCGCGTCGCGGTGAATCGTCGAACCGTGGATTGGCGGCGCGATGGTTTCCCGAGCGTGACCATCCCACCGATGAGCGGCCAGACTCTTCAAGACGGCTTCGGCGACGATCATGGCCTGGAGCGCCTGCTCGCCATCAACGTGAGGCTCACGGCGGTTCCGGACGCAGTCGACGAATTCGGTCAGTTCCTGCGTGAGGGCGTCGGGGCCGGAGGCATTGACTGGCAGAGTCTCCACCGCGATGAAATGGCCGAAGACATCCTTCTTGAGTTGCTCGATGTCGGCCTCTGGCTGGCGGGCCATGTCGAGTGGAGCCGGTCCGAATCGCAAGGCATCGGACGGCACGAACCGCTTCACTTCCCGCGTGTGCATGTCGCAGGTGACGCAACCGCCGGCCGACCAGGCATGGAAAGACCGTGCGATCGTGGGACTGATGCGGCTGGCTGTCAGATCGGCGATACAGCCGTTCTCGAACCGCAGACGGGCCTGCGCGACATCCTCGTAGCCGCCGATCACGGTCACGCCGAAGGCCTCAACGCTGTGCAGAGGACTGCACACCAGAGACAGCACGAGGTCGATGTCGTGAATCATCAGATCGTGGACCACGCCGATGTCGGTTGAGCGGAAGGTGTAGCCGCTGGTGCGTTCCGCTCGAATGTACTTCGGCTCGACGATCAGTGGCCTCGCCGCTTGGAAGGCGGGATTGAATCGCTCGATGTGCCCGACCTGAAGCAGCACGTCTTGGCGCGACGCCAGTTCGACTAGCTCCTGGGCGTGCGAGGCATTCGCCGCCAGAGGCTTCTCCACCAGGACGGGGATTTCCGCGTCGAGGAAGGCTCCCGCGACCTCGCGATGTGCCACCGTGGGGACGACGACCGAGACGGCATCGATCACATCGCGACTCAGCAGGTCATGATAGTCAGCGACCCAACGCGTGTGACACTTGGCGGCGATGTCCCGACCCTGCTCGGCACGGCTGTCGGCAACGGCCACCAGTTCGACGTGAGGATTCTCACTCAGAATGCGAGCATGATGGCGTCCGAGAGCACCGACACCGACAACGGCCAATCGCAAACGGGACATGGTTGAGGGTCTATGGTTGAGGGTTGAGGGTCAGAAGTCAGTTGAACGGTCATGGTCGAGGTCTTCTCGCCGTTACCCATCAACTTTCAACGAGATTCATGCGGCGCGGCGTTCGGTCTCGGCGGCGGGCTGCGGTTGGTTGCGGAATGCTTCGCGGCCGCGGCCGTTTTTGCCCTTTGCGGTCCATTCGACGAAGTTCAGCAGCGTCATCAACTCGATCGGCACCGCTCCCTCGGCTTTCTCAATTAGCAGCGAACGAATTTCCGCGATCTTCTTGTGTTCGCGATAAATCAACTTGAAGGCCTGGCGGACGAGAGCGATTGCAGACTCCGAGATGCCTCGCCGCCGCATGCCGACCACGTTGATCGTGGCAATCGTGGGGTCGTCCGCACTGACCGACATCATGTACGGTGGCACGTCCTGCACGACTCGACACACGCCTCCCACAAACGAGCCCGTGCCGAGCGTGCAGAAGTGATGTACGGCTGAGTTGCCCGACACGATCGCGTAGTCGTGGACGTGAACGTGTCCGCCGAGCAGGACACCGTTCGTCAGGATCGTGTTGTTGAAGACGTGGCAGTTGTGAGCGACGTGGCAATTGGACATCAGAAAGTTGCGGTGGCCGATGCGCGTGATGCCATCTTCCTTGTCGGCACCGCGGTTGACCGTGACCCCTTCGCGGAAGAGATTGTCGTCGCCGATTTCGACCTTCGTGGGACCACCGGCATAGCAGAAGTCCTGCGGTTCGGCCCCGATGACCGAACCGGGGAAAAAGTGATTCCGTTCACCGATTGTCGTATGGCCGGAGAGGGTCACGTTGTTGTCGAGTTTGCAGCCGTCGCCGAGCACGACGTGTGGGCCGATCACGCAGAATGGGCCAATCTCAATCTCGTCGCCCAGTTGAGCCTCTGGATCGATGTGAGCAAGAGGTGAGATTCGGTTGGCCATGATGTCGGTGTCCTGGAAGCAGGTTGATGGTTGAGGGTCGAAGGTTGAGGGCAAGACGAAAAGACATGAGCGGAACTTTGACTTGCCATCAACCTTCGACTCTCAGCGATCAACCTCCTACGCGGCTTTTCTCAGAGACTGGACGGTCGTTTGCGCCGCCAGAACCTGGCGGCAGATGGCATGATTCAAGTTGTGGCCCGAGCGATAAGCTCGGAAATGACCGTGGACGTCGCAGCCGAGCAGCGCGAAGTCGCCGATGCAGTCGAGCACCTTGTGCCGCACGCATTCGTCGGCCGCCCGCAATTCGTTGCCGATCACGCCGTCGGCACCGAAGATCAGCAGGTTCTTTTCGGTGACCCGCGATCCGTAACCCTGAGCCTTCAATGCGGCGACTTCCGATTCGAGGATGAAGGTCCGCGCGAAGGCCAGGCTGGCGACGAAGGTTTCGGGGGAGAACTCGAATGTCAGCAATTGCGGCTTGATCGGCGAGCGGGGTCCGTAATCGAGTTCGTAGCTGATCACGAGCGTGCGGCGGAAGACGGGTCCGGCGGTGATCTCGGTGTGGTTTCCTTCTGCCGTGGCGCGAGCGGGCTGTCGGATGACGAGCACATCGCGCGGCGCGGACTGCTCGACGATACCGGCCTCCAGCAACGAGTGAACGAAACCGAGGCTCGATCCATCCGCGCCGGGTGCCTCGGGGGCGTCGAGTTGGACCAGGCAGTTGTCGATCTGCAATCCGGCCAGCGCGGCCATGACATGTTCGATCAACTCCACAGTCGACTCGCCATTCGAGATGGCTGTTCGGCGCTGGCGGGCGACGACGTGTTCGAGTGTCGCCGGGATCGGCTTCGTCTCCGGCAGGTCGACGCGCTGAAAGCGGATGCCGGCGTGCTCGACGTCTGGCAGAAAGCGGAGTGCGACATCGGCTCCGGTGAGAAACCCGAAGCCGTGGAACTCAGCCGGGCGCGCGATGGTGCGTTGACGTCGCGGTTGCAAGTGCCTCTCCCTCGAGTCGCCAGCGCGGGATCGCGATGGCGGGGCGAATATGCAACCGACCCCGGTGATCCACCGGGGTCGGTTGGCAAAAGACCATCCGACACAAGCGGATCAGTTCTTGGGCGTGCCGGGACGAGTCGTCGTTCGCGCCGGCGGGGTGGCAGCCGGGGTCGCCGTCGCCTTGGCGTAGCTGCGGTTCAGGAACTCCAGCACGGAGGGGGTGATGTCGTCTTCGGCCTGGTGATAGACCACCTGGCGATTCATCCCCTGCAGCAGGTTCTGAGGATTCTCGGTGTCGAGCTCTTCGCGGTTGAAGCGAATGATGAGCGTGTAATGATAATGGGTGGCATACTTCTTCACGGCGTCGGAGGTCTCGTTGTAGACCTGCAGATAGATTTGCGATTCCTTCTTGAGGAAATCGCGCGACGCGGCTCGACGGAAGGTCTCGAAGTCGGCGGCCTTCTTCACGATGATCTGTTCGGCCTTCGCGTACTCGGGGCCTCCCTCGGCCAGACCCTTCATCTGCTTCTGCATTTCGGCAAGCTCTTCCTGCATGGCCTTGGCCTTGGATTCACTCGCGCCGATCTCTTCTTTCAACTCCTCGCGCAGTGCCTCGAACTTCTTGTAGTTCTTGAACACGTGGGCCATGTCGATCAGACCCACCTTGTGCGGCGTGTTGGACGCGGCGGCGGCGGGAGCTTCCTTGTTTTGGCTCCAGGCATTGCCGCTTAGAGTCAGAACGCCTGCAAGCAGGGCGAGGGCGAATGCCCCAATGATGGTTCTCTTCACGGCGGATGCACTCCTTTGCGTGGCCGAAGGGATGGGATTGTGCTCGATGAGCAATTGTCCGCGGGGAGCGAGTCCTCCGAGACTCACAGCACCGCAGACACCCGACCGCGTCCGACGGACTCGGCAAGGCGGCGGTATTTTGCACACGCGAAGAATCTCGTCAAGACGAAGACGGCAGACGTTGGGTGCGTTCGCGAATTTTGATGAGGGAACACCCGTCTTCGGCTGAATCGGCCGTCGGCCTGGACTCGGGACAACAGAG